>NZ_JBBKTV010000039.1:0-557 GCF_039630945.1 Tistrella arctica | reverse complement strand
CCGATCACCGCACCCGCCGCATTCTCGGCCACCGTCCGCCCGGTCAGCACCGGCACGACCGGCGTCACGCCGTCATCGCCAACCGCCAGCGTCACCGCCAGCGCCGCCGACAAACCGCCCGCATCCGTGGCCGTGATCACCAGATCGACCGTCGCCTCGGTCTCGAAGTCCAGCGACACGCCGTCGCGCAGCTTCAGAACCCCGTCCACGATCTCGAACCGCGCGTCATCGACCGTCAGTTCGACCGTGTCGCCGGCATCCGGATCGGCCACCGTCACCAGCCCGACCACCGCACCGGCAACGCCTTCAGCGACACTGGTGCCGTCCAGCACCGGCACCGCCGGCACCTCGTTGACATTGGTGACGCTGATCGTCACCAGCGTCGACGCCGTCAGACCGCCGGCATCCACAGCCGTCACCACCACCGTCACCGATGGCTCAGCCTCGTGATCCAGGCTGATCCCGTCGCGCAGCTTCAACTGGCCGCCGACCACCTCGAAGCGGGCATCATCGACCGTGACGCTCAGCGCATCGCCATCCGGATCGCTCGCCGTCAC
>NZ_JBBKTV010000038.1:0-574 GCF_039630945.1 Tistrella arctica | reverse complement strand
GAACGAAGCCCCGACGGCACCGGTTCTCAGCGGCAATGCGGTCGCCGAGAACAACCCCGGCGCGGTGATCGGCACGGTGACGAGCGGCGATGTCGATGCCGGCGACACGGTCGAGCTGACGGTGGATGACGCGCGGTTCGAGATCGTGGACGGGGTTCTGAAGCTGCGCGACGGCGTGTCGCTGGACTTCGAGACCGAGGCGACGGTCGATCTGGTGATCACGGCCACGGATGCGGGCGGGTTGTCGGCGGCGCGGTCGGTGACGATCGCTGTGGTGGATGACGGGGTGACCGCGCCGCTGCCGGTTCTGAGCGGCGGGCAGGTGGCTGAGAATGCGGCCGGCGCGGTGATCGGAACGCTGCCCTCGGGCAATGGCGCGGTGTACACGGTCGATGATGCGCGCTTCGAGGTGATCGATGCGGCGGGCGTGCCGACGCTGAAGCTGCGTGACGGTGTGAGCCTGGATCGCGAGGCGGCTTCGGAGATCACGATCCGGATCACGGCCTCGGTGACGGAAGGCGATACCGCGTCGGCGGATGTGCTGATCCGGGTTCTGGACGTGAACGAGGCGCCG
>NZ_JBBKTV010000037.1:0-580 GCF_039630945.1 Tistrella arctica | reverse complement strand
GACCCGAAAGGGGGGCAGCCGTCCACGGTAAGGTCAGCGACTGGGGTGAAGTCGTAACAAGGTAGCCGTAGGGGAACCTGTGGCTGGATCACCTCCTTTCTAAGGACGATGACCGCCGTCCTCGCATCCCTTCCGCGTCGCAACCGTAGCCTGGAGCAATTCAGGTGCTGTGCGGGCCTGTAGCTCAGTTGGTTAGAGCACACGCCTGATAAGCGTGAGGTCGGTGGTTCGAGTCCACCCGGGCCCACCACTTTCTGAATACAGCACGCACGAACGGTTATCGCGACGTAGGAAGCGATAAGATTTCGACCCGCCCATCGACAGATGGATGCGGTCGGGATCGGTTTTCCGATCCGGATATTCCACCGGCCCTGAGGGGCTGGCTGGAACACAAGTTCTTTGGACAGTGTGAAGAGATGAGATCGTCTGATGTAATGCGAGCTGAGTGGCCGCGCGTCAGAACCGATCGATGACACCGTGACATGACCGCAGGATTGCGGGTGCATGCTCGCGGGTCCGGTTCTGGACGTGACGGCGGATCTCTCGAGCAAGAGAAGGGCATCTGGTGGATGCCTTGGCG
>NZ_JBBKTV010000036.1:0-599 GCF_039630945.1 Tistrella arctica | reverse complement strand
TGTGAGCCTGGATCGCGAGGCGGCTTCGGAGATCACGATCCGGATCACGGCCTCGGTGACGGAAGGCGATACCGCGTCGGCGGATGTGCTGATCCGGGTTCTGGACGTGAACGAGGCGCCGTCGGCGCCGGTTGTGTCGGGCACTGTGGTTGCGGAGAACACGGCGGGTGCGGTGATCGGCCGGGTGACGGCGAGCGATCCGGATGCGGGGGGCAGCAGCAATGGCCGGCTGAGCTTCACGGTCGATGATGCGCGGTTCGAGATCGTGTCGGGCGTGCTGAAGCTGAAAGACGGTGTGAGCCTGGATCGCGAGGCGGCGTCGAGCGTCGATCTGGTGATCACGGTGACCGATGGCGGCGGGTTGAGCGCGCAGCGGAGCGTGACGATCACGGTTGGCGACGCGAATGAAGCGCCGACGGCGCCGGTGGTGACCGGCACCACGGTTGCGGAGAACGCGGCCGGTGCTGTTATCGGCACAGTGACGGCGAGCGATCCGGATGGCGATGCGCTGAGCGTCACGGTCGATGATGCCCGCTTCGAGGTGGTCGGCGGCCAGTTGAAGCTGCGCGACGGGATCAGCCTGGATCACGAGGCTGAGC
>NZ_JBBKTV010000035.1:0-800 GCF_039630945.1 Tistrella arctica | reverse complement strand
TCCAGCAGCTTGCGGAACATCTCGACGCCGGTCACCGTCGTCTTCGTGGTGTCACGCAGACCGACGATCGACACTTCCTCGCCGACCTTCACGATGCCGCGCTCGATACGACCGGTCACCACCGTGCCGCGACCCGAGATCGAGAACACGTCCTCGATCGGCATCAGGAACGGCTGATCCTTCGGCCGATCCGGGGTCGGGATGTATTCGTCGACCGCGCGCATCAGCTCAAGGATCTTGTCGGCACCGATCGCCGGGTCACGGCCCTCGATGGCGGCGAGCGCCGAGCCCATGATGATCGGAATGTCATCGCCGGGGAAATCATAGCTCGACAGCAGCTCGCGGACTTCCATGTCCACCAGCTCCAGAAGCTCCTCGTCGTCGACCTGATCGACCTTGTTCATGAACACGACCAGCGCCGGAACGCCAACCTGACGCGCCAGCAGGATGTGCTCGCGGGTCTGCGGCATCGGGCCGTCCGCCGCCGACACCACCAGGATAGCGCCGTCCATCTGCGCCGCGCCCGTGATCATGTTCTTCACGTAGTCGGCATGGCCCGGGCAATCCACATGCGCGTAATGACGGTTCTCCGTCTGATACTCGACATGCGCGGTGTTGATCGTGATGCCGCGTTCCTTCTCTTCCGGCGCCTTGTCGATCGAGTCGTACGACGTATAGGTCGCACCACCGGTCAGCGCCAGAACCTTCGTGATCGCAGCGGTCAGCGTCGTCTTGCCATGGTCCACGTGACCGATCGTGCCGATGTTCACGTGCGGCTTGCTGCGCTCGAACTTTTCCTT
>NZ_JBBKTV010000034.1:0-1225 GCF_039630945.1 Tistrella arctica | reverse complement strand
CGTGATTCTCTGAATCACCCTGATTTGGAGGACTGCTATGCCGCTGACTGGCCCGGCCCGTGGAGAGACGTCGCGTCTTGGCGCGCTGCTCGACCATTTTTCTGTGATCGAGGATCCGCGTGAGCCGTGGCGGGTGGCGTATCCCTTGCCGGAGGTTCTGCTGCTGGTGGTCTGCGGCACGATTGCCGATTGTGATGACTACGATCACATCGCGGCCTGGGGTGAGGCCCATCTGCCATTCCTGCGCCAGATCCTGCCTTACCATCACGGCGTGCCGGGCGGACGCTGGCTGACCCTGCTGATGAACCGGATCGATCCGGCGCTGTTTTCGGCCTGCTTCACGGCCTGGGTGCGCGAAACCTGGCCCGAGCGGCCCGATCTCGTCGCCATCGACGGCAAAACCTCGCGGCGCAGCCACGACCGCAGCGCCGGCAAGGCGCCGCTGCACCTGGTCTCGGCTTTCGCGACCACCAGCCGGCTGGTGCTCGGCCAGGAGGCGGTCGCCGACAAGTCCAACGAGACCACCGCCATTCCGGTTCTGCTCGACCGTCTGGCGGCCAGGGACGGCCTCAAGGGCGCCACCGTCAGCATCGACGCCATCGCCTGCAATGCCACTATCGCCCAAGCCATTACCGATGTCGGCGCCGACTATCTCCTGGCAGTCAAGGCCAACCAGCCGACCCTGCGCAGCGAGATCGAGGACTACTTCGCCAACGCTCCGGCAGACATCCTCGACAGCGTCATCGACCTGGACAAGGGGCACGGCCGCATCGAGGAACGGAGCGTCACCGTCAGCCGTGAGACCGAGTGGCTCGCCGGCGAGCGCCGTTTCCCCGGCGAACTGCGCCTGCCCGGCGCCACCACCATCATCAAGGTCCGCTCCCGAACCGAACTCAAGGATCGCTGCCGCACCGACACCCGCTACTACATCTCCTCCGCCGCCCTCACCGCCGAGGCTGCCGCTCACGCCGTGCGCGGCCACTGGGGCATCGAAAACCGCCTCCACTGGGTGCTCGACGTGGTGTTCGGCGACGATCAGGCCCGCTTGCGAACCGGGCACGGCGCAAAAAACATGGCCGTCGTCAGGCACTTCGCCATCAACCTCGTCCGCGCGGTCGCAGACAAAAAGAGCCTGAAACTCAGGCGCAAGCTCGCAGGCTGGGATGTCAAATACCTCGCTTCCATCCTCGGGTTACCTCTCCGTTAACCTGGATTCGGAGCCCTG
>NZ_JBBKTV010000033.1:0-1254 GCF_039630945.1 Tistrella arctica | reverse complement strand
TGTGATGTGACGGTATTTACCTGACAGTTGTCGCCACACCCGATCCCGGCATGCCGGGATCGGGTGTGGCCATGCCGCCCTCGGAAGTGGGTTAGGATGAAGTCGCCAAACTTTGTCCAACGCACACGAGGAAAACCGACATGACCACGGAAAAGAAGGTAGCACGACGGAAGCTGTCCTTGCTCGAATTGGCGCAAGAGCTCGGTAACGTCAGCAGGGCCTGCAAGGTGATGGGCTATTCCCGTCAGCAGTTCTACGAGATCCGGCGGAATTATCAGGCCTATGGGGCGGATGGCCTGATCGATCGTCTCCCCGGCGCCCGGGGTCCACACCCCAATCGGGTAGCCGAGGACGTCGAGAACGCGATCCTCGCCCATGCCCTGGAGCATCCCTGCCACGGCCCGGTCCGCGTCGCCCAGGAATTGGCGATGCTGGGCGTTCAGGTTTCATCGAGCGGTGTCCGGGGCGTCTGGGCACGCCACAAACTCCTGACCAAGCATGAGCGGCTGCTGCGCCTGGAGAAATCCACGGCGGAACGCAAGATTGATCTGACCGTGGAGCAAATCCGCGCCCTTGAGCGGTTCTCGCCGGAATTCAGGGAGCGCCACATCGAAGCCCCGCATACCGGCGCCCTGGTCGCCGTGGATACCTTCATGGTGGGCAGCCTGAAGGGCGTGGGGAAGGTTTATCTCCAGACCGTTATCGACTGCCACAGCCGCTATGCCTGGGGCCGCCTGTTCACCACGAAACTGCCCATCACCGCCGTCCAGACCCTGAACAACGACGTTCTGCCCACCTTTGAAGAGCATGATGCCAAGATCGACGCGGTTCTCAGCGACAATGGCCGGGAATTCTGCGGGCGCCCAGACAAGCATCCCTACGAGCTGTTCCTTCAACTCGAGGGTATCGAGCACAAGCGGACCAAGGTTTCCCGCCCACAATCCAACGGGATCGTCGAGCGGCTTCACCGTACGCTGTTGGACGAACACTTCCGCGTCGAAGGCCGGAAGACCTGGTTCGAAACCGTGGACGAGATGCAGACGGCCCTGGATACTTACTTCGTCCACTACAACGAGCGGCGGCCCCATCAGGGACGCGGCATGAAGGGGCGCACGCCCCTCAAGGCATTCAAGGAAGGCATCCTGAAACCCCAACCCAAGGAACAGAAGCGCACGACCCCGAAAGCCATCGCGGCGACCGCCGCTTAACCCGGCTCCCGAGGCGGAACTGTCAGGCGAATACCCTCTCTGTACA
>NZ_JBBKTV010000031.1:0-2532 GCF_039630945.1 Tistrella arctica | reverse complement strand
GAAGGCATCCTGAAACCCCAACCCAAGGAACAGAAGCGCACGACCCCGAAAGCCATCGCGGCGACCGCCGCTTAACCCGGCTCCCGAGGCGGAACTGTCAGGCGAATACCCTCTCTGTACACCCCACCTGCGCGCCCGCGCCACACGCTCACCCCTCACCACGCTCTTCGCCGCCCTCAACGTGCTCGACGGCACCGTCATCGGCCGCAACATGCAGCGCCACCGCCACCAAGAGTTCATCCGCTTCCTCAACGCCGTCGAGGCCTCCATCCCGACGGACAGGAGCGTTCACGCCATCCTCGACAACGAGGCCGCGCACAAGCATCCAAAGGTCCGCGCCTGGCTCGACCGCCATCCGCGCTGGTCCTTCCACTTCGTGCCGGCCTCCTGTTCCCGGCTCAATGCCGTCGAAGGCTTCTTCGCCAAACTCTCCAGGCGAAGGCTACAACGTGGCGTCTTTCACTCCGTCGTCGACCTTCAGGCCGCCATCAACCGCTTCGTGCGCGAGCACAACATCCAACCCAAGCCCTTCACCTGGACCGCCGACCCCGACGCCATCATCGCCGCCGTCAGGCGATGGCATCAAACGTTGGATTCAGGCCACTAGGACGACCGACTTTTGGAACACGATCGCCGCCCTCTTTAATTTGAGGTTTATCGCTCGCGTCGACGCGGGCGCTTCCACGAGCGCCCGCGGAGTTCGATCCATAGGAGGCAGGGCAATACCTTTCACTTCATTTGCTTTTAAAAACCATCTTTCCGAAGATATTGGCTATTGGGTCCGCCTTTTTACGATTAACGTCTTTCTTGTATTGCGCCAACATGCGGTTAGCCATTTGTTTGCACCATTTTGAGCTCTTAAGCTCAGTTTTGTAATCAAAATGCTCATCGTCATCATCGGAAACTTCTGCATTTAAGTCATTAGATGCTGCTACTGCCAAATTGGCAAAAGCTTCTACAAAATCGTTGAGTCGCCCTTTTTCTAGAACCGTATCTAGATTTGCCATGACTTCTGCCCCGACAGGATCATCGCGAATGATCCGCGCGACAGCGTAAGCGAGAAAATATCGGGTCAATGTGTAGTGCCCAAACTGCTTATTATCCAACTGGCTTAAGGCTAGATCAATAGCGTGAAAGCTCTTCCAAAGTGCTACAATACGCGCACCAGTCACGCCCGGGCGGCCAAAAATATCTGAGTGAAGATCGTCCATGACTTTGTATTTTTGGTGGCAATTCCACGGTTGCTCAAGGTCAATTGCTAGAATTACAAGTCCCGCACTCTCATTTGATATTATTTCTTTTCCTTTGTTGATTTCGCCCTGCTTAATTTCGTAGGCATACGATCCGCCTCCAACGGCAATGACCTCGGCCTTTATTCTTTGCTGTATATTATGATTTGACTTCAAGTCGCGCGCTTTGATGGCATTTTGATTGTTACTATTCCGAGTAATTTTCTGCGAGAGCGAAATATCACCCTTGACTTCAATCAACTTGACCAAAATCTTTAGGTCCGCTGAAATTTTTGATTTCTCAGCGAGCAATGATGTGAGGCTCTGCGCCCCATTAACTACAACGTAATTTTGAATAACGATCTTATCGTCGTTTTCAGATTTTATTTTCTCACAGAGAACATTAAGGCCGTTGTGATAAAGAGGAAAGTTTTTGTGCTCCCCCCTTTGCCTGATGCTATCGCGCAAGCTTCGGTTGACCTTGGTATTACCAAGCGAGAGTCTCACGTTCTGCTCGAACAGACGTCCGTCAGATATGCCGGACATTTTGAGGAGATTGAGGGCGGGCGCGAGGAAGATCCTTGTCGCGGCACCACCCGCATCATACTCGATTACGTCGCTATCGTGGATATCAAAAAAGAACTCTTCTGCGACGCCCCCATCGACCTCTAGGTCAACATACTCGGAGGCAATCCTATCGGCGTCATAAAGATCAATATTATTTGTCTTATTTATGAATGCTACCGCATCGTCATTTCTAGGAATATTTGTGACAAACGTCCCTTGAATGACGTAGCCGGCTCGTAATTTATCTTCGACAGAATTTCGAATCAAAGCTTGCTTTAGGCGCTCATTTTTTGTTTCAGAGATCAATTGAGCAATGAGTTCTGGCGTCTGAAATTGAACAAGCGTTCCTGCAAATGACTTTAGATCGCCGTCACCAAGGGTTGCCTTGATATTCTCCTTTGTTTTCGACTGTACAAGATACACTGTCTCAGAAATGTCATCGACATATACTGCATCAATGCCCTTGTCGTGCTTCGCGTCGACCTTTGCATCATCCGCCTCTATCGGATCCAGGCGAAATATATGCTCCAGAAACCACGTTAGGAAACGAGACGGGAAATCGCTCGCGCGTTGTTCGTAATAGCGCAAATGCTCTCTCGCGAATTTCCTGTATTCCTGTACAGAGAGGGTATTCGCCTGACAGTTCCGCCTCGGGAGCCGGGTTAAGCGGCGGTCGCCGCGATGGCTTTCGGGGTCGTGCGCTTCTGTTCCTTGGGTTGGGGTTTCAGGATGCCTT
>NZ_JBBKTV010000030.1:0-2887 GCF_039630945.1 Tistrella arctica | reverse complement strand
TTTTGTGTCTGTGATGCAAGCTGTGTGGCCCGCGGGCCCGGTTCTGGGCGCGACGGGGATCAATAGAGCTCTATCGAGCGATTAGTACCGGTTAGCTCAGTGCGTTGCCGCACGTGCACACCCGGCCTATCAACGTGGTGGTCTTCCACGGCTCTCAAGGGAGACCTGGTTTCGAGGGAGGTTTCCCGCTTAGATGCTTTCAGCGGTTATCCCTTCCGGATATAGCTACCCAGCGATGCGACTGGCGTCACAACTGGTGCACCAGAGATCCGTCCATCCCGGTCCTCTCGTACTGAGGACAGATCCTCTCAAGTCTCCTACACCCACGGCAGATAGGGACCGAACTGTCTCACGACGTTCTAAACCCAGCTCACGTACCACTTTAATCGGCGAACAGCCGAACCCTTGGGACCTGCTCCAGCCCCAGGATGTGATGAGCCGACATCGAGGTGCCAAACAACCCCGTCGATATGGACTCTTGGGGGTTATCAGCCTGTTATCCCCGGCGTACCTTTTATCCGTTGAGCGATGGCCCTTCCACTCGGGACCACCGGATCACTATGGCCGACTTTCGTCTCTGCTCGACTTGTCAGTCTCGCAGTCAGGCGGGCTTATGCCATTGCACTCGACAACCGATTTCCGACCGGTTTGAGCCCACCATCGCGCGCCTCCGTTACTCTTTGGGAGGCGACCGCCCCAGTCAAACTACCCGCCATGCAGGGTCCCGGCTCCGGATCACGGAGCGCGGTTAGACACCAAGAACTAAAAGGGTGGTATTTCAAGGATGCCTCCACCTCAGCTGGCGCCGAGGCTTCACAGGCTCCCACCTATCCTACACATTCAGTCCCTAGTGCCACTGCAAAGCTGTAGTAAAGGTGCACGGGGTCTTTCCGTCTGACCGCGGGAACCCCGCATCTTCACGGGGAATTCAATTTCGCTGAGTCGATACTGGAGACAGTGGGGAAGTCGTTACGCCATTCGTGCGGGTCGGAACTTACCCGACAAGGAATTTCGCTACCTTAGGACCGTTATAGTTACGGCCGCCGTTTACCGGGGCTTCGATTCAGAGCGTTAACCCCTCCTCTTAACCTTCCGGCACCGGGCAGGCGTCAGACCCTATACGTCGCCTTGCGGCTTCGCAGAGCCCTGTGTTTTTAGTAAACAGTCGCCACCCCCTGGTCTGTGCCCCCCGCCCCTGGTTGCCCAGGAACGGGGCCCCCTTCTCCCGAAGTTACGGGGGTAATTTGCCGAGTTCCTTCAGTATCGTTCTCTCAAGCGCCTTGGTATACTCTACCTGCCCACCTGTGTCGGTTTGGGGTACGGTCTATTCGTGGGCGTTATTTCCTGGAACAACTTCGCTGCTGGAAACAATCCGATAAGCTCCAACAACTTACGTCATCCGTCACGTCCCACAGGTACAGGAATATTAACCTGTTTCCCATCGACTACAGCTTTCGCTCTCGTCTTAGGGGCCGACTCACCCTGCGCGGATTAGCCTTGCGCAGGAACCCTTGGGCTTTCGGCGACAGAGTTTCTCACTCTGTTTGTCGCTACTCATGTCAGCATTCTCACTTCCGATACCTCCAGGCGCCCTCACGGGTCGCCCTTCACAGGCCTACGGAACGCTCCGCTACCACGCATCTTGCGATGCATCCACAGCTTCGGTGTACGGCTTGAGCCCCGTTACATCTTCGGCGCGGGACAGCTTAACTAGACCAGTGAGCTGTTACGCTTTCTTTAAAGGATGGCTGCTTCTAAGCCAACCTCCTGGTTGTCATGGCCGTCCTACATCCTTTCCCACTTAGCCGTAACTTGGGGACCTTAGCTGGTGGTCTGGGCTGTTTCCCTCTCGACTACGGACCTTAGCACCCGCAGTCTGTCTGCCACGCTGTACTCCTCGGTATTCGGAGTTTGGTTAGGTTTGGTAAGCCGGTGAGGCCCCCTAGCCCATCCAGTGCTCTACCCCCGAGGGTAATCACGTGACGCACTACCTAAATAGTTTTCGCGGAGAACCAGCTATATCCGAGTTTGATTGGCCTTTCACCCCTAGCCACAGGTCATCCCCGTCTTTTTCAACAGACGTGGGTTCGGTCCTCCAGTGCGTGTTACCGCACCTTCAACCTGCCCATGGCTAGATCACCCGGTTTCGGGTCTACTTCGTCCAACTCAAGCGCCCTATTCAGACTCGCTTTCGCTGCGCCTACACCTATCGGCTTAAGCTTGCTGGACAAAGTAACTCGCTGACCCATTATGCAAAAGGTACGCCGTCAGGCTTGCGCCCTCCGACTGCTTGTAGGCATCCGGTTTCAGGAACTGTTTCACTCCCCTCGTCGGGGTGCTTTTCACCTTTCCCTCACGGTACTGGTTCACTATCGGTCGTCAGGGAGTACTTAGGCTTAGAGGGTGGTCCCCCTATTTTCAAACAGGATTTCACGTGTCCCGCTCTACTCAAGGATTTCAAGAGCTACTCTCCATACGGGGCTATCACCCGCTCTGGCCGGCCTTTCCATGCCGTTCTGATCGTGTCTCAAGAAACCACTGGCCTGATCCGCTTTCGCTCGCCACTACTTACGGAGTCTCCGTTGATGTCCTTTCCTCCGGCTACTTAGATGTTTCAGTTCACCGGGTTCGCCTCTCCTGGCTATGTATTCACCAGAAGATACCACTTGCGTGGTGGGTTGCCCCATTCGGAAATCCATGGATCAAAGCTCACTCGCAGCTCCCCACGGCTTATCGCAGCGTGTCACGTCCTTCATCGCCTCCTGACGCCAAGGCATCCACCAGATGCCCTTCTCTTGCTCGAGAGATCCGCCGTCACGTCCAGAACCGGACCCGCGAGCATGCACCCGCAATCCTGCGGTCATGTCACGGTGTCATCGATCGGTTC
>NZ_JBBKTV010000002.1:0-625236 GCF_039630945.1 Tistrella arctica | reverse complement strand
TGGACGCTGTGCCGGCGCGCCGGCACAGCGTCCAGGCCAGGGGCCATGGATGGAGAGACCAGCGATGTCACCACACGCAGACGCGGAGACCGGCCAGCCCGGCCCCCGCTTTCTTGGCCGGCACGTTCTGGCCGAATTCTGGGGCTGCCGGCATGTCGACGATCCGGTCTATGTCGAGCGCGCCCTTGCCCGCGCGGCCCGCGATGCGGGCGCCACCGCGCTTGGCAGTTCCGTCCACCATTTCGGCCACGGATTGGGCGTCACCGGCATCATCATGCTGGCCGAATCCCATATCAGCATCCATTCCTGGCCTGAATTCGGTTATGCGGCGGTGGATGTCTTCGTCTGCGGCAAGGCCGATCCGCATCTGGCCGTGGCATCGCTGCAGCGCGCCTTTCATCCGGCGCAGACCGGCATCACCGAGCATTTCCGCGGCGCGCCCACATCGGCCGACGCCCTGATCGCCGCGACCTGAGGTGACCTGATGACCGGATCAGCCCGACCCGTCAGCCCCCGCCCGGCGCCCGGCACCGCGGCGGCGCTGGATGGCTTTGCCACCGCCGCCCATATGGTGCAGGCATGCCGGCCGGTGGAGCCGGTCTATTGCCTGTATCCAGCCCTGCTGCATGCGGCGGGCCAGCGTTTCGTCAGCGGATTTGGCGGTCATGTGCTCTATGCCGTGAAGGCCAACCCGCAGCCCGAGGTGCTGCGCGCGCTTTACGCCGCCGGCATCCGGCATTTCGACACCGCGTCGCTTACCGAAATCGCGCTGATCGACGGCCTGTTTCCCGATGCCCGCTGCTATTTCATGGCACCCGCCAAGCTGACCGGCGCCGCCGAGGCCGCCTTCACCCGCCATGGCGTGCGCGACTTCGTGGCCGATCACGCAAGCGAGCTCGACCGGCTGCTGCGCTTCGCCGATGCCGATACCCGCATTCACATCCGGATGAAGGCCTTCGATCCGCGTTCGGTCTATGAGCTGTCGAGCAAGTTCGGCGCCACGCCCGAGGAATGCCGGCGCCTGCTGAAGCGGGTGGCCGATGCCGGGCTGCGGCCGGGGCTTGCCTTCAATGTCGGCTCGCTGTGCCGGCACCCCGATGCCTATGGCGCGGCCATCGCCACGGCGGCACAGCTTGCAGCCGATGCCGGGGTATCGATCGCCAGCCTGGATGTCGGCGGCGGCTTTCCCACCGCCTATCCGGGCCTGTCGCCGGAACCGCTGGACAGCTTCTTCACCGCGATCGCCGCCGCCGCCGCCACAGCACCGCTGCCGCCCGACTGCGTGCTGCTGTGCGAACCCGGCCGCGCGCTGGTCGCCGAAGGCCAGTCGATCGTGGTTCAGGTGATCCTGATCAAGGACGATCTGGTTTTCCTGAATGACGGCATCTATGGCAGCCTGAAGGAAATGCAGATCTCGAATGAAAGTGTGGTCTATCCGGCCGCCGTGATCCGCATCGACGGCGCACCGCCGTCATCGGCCGCCACCCGGTCCTGGGCGATTTCCGGCCCCACCTGCGACAGCCTGGACATTCTGCCGATGCGCCTGGATCTGCCTGCGGATCTGCGCGAGGGCGACTGGATCGAATTCGGCCTGGCCGGCGCCTATAGCAATGCCATGATCACCGCCTTCAACGGCTTCCACCCCGATCGCTGGGTGCGGATCGACGACGACCTGCCGCCCGGCCTTCGCAGCAGGAGCACGCCCCCGCGATGACCCCGATCAATGCCCGCTCCGCCACAGCCCCCGCGCCGGCGCCGGATATGGCCGACGGCGCCACCGGCCGGCTTCAGCAACAGGACAACATCTTCGTTCACCCCTGGGAGGATCTGGGCGCGCTGGGTGGCAACCGGCGCACCATCATCGCCCGGGGCGAGGGCATTCACCTGATCGACACCGACGGCAACCGGATGATCGACGGCCCCGGCGGCATGTGGTGCGTGAATATCGGCCATGGCCGGCGCGAAATCGCCGATGCCATCGCAGGGCAGGCCATGACGCTGGGCTATTTCTCACCCTGGGCGGTGAGTGCCGAAGCCCCGGCCCGGCTGGCGGCGCGGCTTGCGGCGGCGGCGCCCGGCGACCTGGATCATGTCTTCTTCACCACCGGCGGATCGACGGCGGTGGATTCGGCGCTGCGCTTCGCCTTCTTCTACAACAATCTGATGGGCCGCCCGCAGAAGAAACAGGTGATCGCGCGCATCGGCGGCTATCACGGCAGCACCCATCTTGCCGCCGGCTGTTCGGGCAAGCTGTCGGAAAAGCGCCATATGGACATGCCCGACGGCGTTCATCTGCTGTCCTGTCCAAAGCCGCTGCTGCGCCCCGCCGGCATGTCGGTCGACGCGTTCTGCGATGCGCGGGTGGCGGAGCTTGAAGCGAAGATCCTTGAACTTGGCGCCGACCGGGTGGCGGCCTTCATCGCCGAACCGGTTCTGGCATCGGGCGGGGTGATCATCCCGCCCGATGATTACCACCGCCGGTGCCTCGACGTCTGCCGGCGCCATGACGTGCTCTATATCTCGGACGAGGTGGTCACCGCCTTCGGGCGCCTTGGCCATCTGTTCGCGTCGGAAGCCGTGTTCGGCATCCGGCCCGACATGATCACGCTGGCGAAGGGGCTGACATCGGGCTATGTGCCGATGGGCGCGCTGCTGATCTCCGACCGGCTGCTGCGCGACATCGCCGGGGCCGGTGGCGATGCGCGGGTATTCTTCAGCGGCTTCACCTATTCGGGCCACCCGGTGGCGGCAGCGGCGGCGCTGGCCAATCTGGACGTGATCGAGCGGGACGGGCTGCTGGCCCATGTCCGCCGGGTGATGCCGCATTTCTCGGCCCGCCTACGGGCGCTGGCAGACCTGCCGGTGGTGGCCGAGGTGCGGGTGATCGGGCTGATGGCCGGCGTGGAATGCACGCTGGATGCGGCCCACCCGCACGAGGACCGCGATTATGCCTTCACCCTGCGCGTCGACCGGCATTGCCAGCGCATGGGGCTGCTGGTGCGGCCGGTCTATAACATGTGCGTGATGTCGCCACCGCTGATCATCACCGAGGCCCAGATCGACCGCATGGTCGACATCCTGCGCGCCGGCATCGAACAGGCGATGGCCGAGGTGGCGGCCGAACGCCGCGCCAGCGCCTGAGGGCGGGGCTCAGCGCCGCCTGGCCACCGGCTGCGGCCGCCTTGCCGCCGGCTGCGGCCGCCATCCAGGCCACAGCATCCACACCAGCGCCACGCCCTGCATGGCCACCATCACGCCCAGCGCGGTGCGGTGGGCGTCGGTCGGGTAGTGCCCATCGGCCAGCGGCGCCCAGCCTTCGATGATCACGCCCACCCCATATTGCAGGACGAAGCCGGCCAGGGTGGCGAACAGGTTCAGAAGGCTGATCGCCCGCCCCGACAGGGCCGGTGGCAGCGCCAGCGACAGCAGCGCATAGGTGAAGATCGGCCCGGCGGTGAACAGGCCATAGGCAATCCACAGCGCGCGTGACACGCCGGGCGACGGTGCCACCAGCAGCATCGCCTGAACCACGACGAAGCCGGTGGTGGTGACGGCCATGGTGGTCCACAGGCTGATGCCGCGGCGTTGCAGGCGGTCGGCGATCAGGCCGAAACCCAATTGCCCGGCCACGATCGCCATGGCCAGCCACATCAGGGTGGTGGCCGCCGGCACCGGCGCCAGCCGGTCGACATCCGCCATCCACGCCCCCGCCCACAGGCCCTGATAGGCCAGCCACACGCCTTGCGCCAGAAACGAGACCGGCCCGATCTTCCAGAACACCCGGCTGGTGGCGATGGCCAGCAGGCCGCGGAAGGCATCGCCGATCGAGGCATGGTCGGTGGCGTCGGGCGCGGTTTCCTGGCCCGGCTCCGGCACCACCAGCCAGATCACCGCCGCCAGCACCACCGCGACGACCGCCAGGCCGAGGAACACATTGTGCCAATGGGTCCGGGCGATGATCAATTCGGTGGGCAGGGTGGCGGCCAGCGCCCCCAGCCCCGCCAGACCCAGCGTGGCGCTGTTGGCCAGGGCCAGGCGTTCCGGCCGGAACCATGTGGCGTTCGCCTTGAACGCCGCCGCCCAGCACGCGGCCATGCCCAGCCCGATCAGAAACCGGCCGGCCACCATGCGGCCGAAATCATCGGCGGCGAACAGCACCGCGCCGGCGGCGGCGATCAACATCAGGCCGCCGACCACACGCCTGGGGCCATAGCGGTCCAGCGCCACGCCGACGAAGATCTGCGATCCGGCGATGGCCGCCAGGAACACCGCGGTCAGCAATCCCAGTTGCTCAGGCCCGATGCCGAGTTCGGCCCGCAGGATCCGTCCGACCACGCCGTTGACGTTGCGAAACATCTCGGACAGCAGATAGGCGGTCATGAAGGGCAGAAACACCAGCGCGATGACCATGGGCCCCCGCCGCATCAGATGATCATGCCGCAATAGCGGGAATCCCGGATTTCATCACCATGATCGATGTCGACGAATTGCGCGCCATAGGTGGTCTGTTTCTGCACGCCCCAATTGGCGCCCATGCCGACCCCGCCGCCGGTCGCGGCCTCGCCTTCGAACATCACCTTGTCGAGCCGCGCGCGCCAGTCGATGAAGCGCATGTTCACCGCCAGACGCGAGGCCATCGGGCCGGGTTTCAACGGGCTGCTGCGATGCCAGACATTCTTGTTGAACAGAAAGGCGTCGCCCACGTCGAAGGCATCCTCGTCCTTATGGGCCTCGAACAGCTCGGTCATCAAGATGCTGTTCTCGTCATACACCTTGAACAGCGCCGCCGAGATATCCTCGATCGGCTCCCCCGCGATCAGGCGCGCCGACAGCAGGCTCGACATCTGGAAATTGCCGCGCGCCGAGAACAGCGTCTCGGGGATATAGGCCATGCCCCCGCCCTGCCCCGCCGGGTCGATCGGGTCGAGCGGAATCCAGATGCTGTAGCCCATATCCTGCGGCCGTATGAAGCGGAACGACAGCGAGCCGTAATGCCACGGAAAGCCGTTGCGCTCGCTGTTCAGTTCGAAGCCCTGTGCCTCGGTCATGATCAGCCTTGTGCCGGTCAGCGTGCCCAGGGTCTTGCGGAAGGCGCGGGCGGTATAGACCGCCTTGAAGATCGCGGTCTCGCCCAGCGCATAGGTCAGGCGCCGGAAGGTGTCGCCATAGGTGGCGCCGATATCGCGGGCGGCAACCACGGTTTCCAGCGCCTGGGCGCGCAGCGCCTCGGTGCAGTCCGGCGTCAGCAGACCGCGCAGCCTGATATAACCCTTGTCGCGAAATCCCGCGATGTCATCGGCGGTCAGCGGGATCGGGTTGACCAGCACGCGATCGGGTGCCTGATCGGCCGGCGGGATATCCGCCGCGGCGCGCGCCAATGGCGCTGGCCGGTCTGTCGTCTCTGCATCCATCGTCTTGCATCCCGTTCCGGAAAGGGGCCCGCCGGCGGCAGGCCCGGTGGCGTTCGAACGATGTCTCAGGCGATTGATTTCGCGCCGATGACAGCACAAAATACCATGTTATTCAACTATTAGTTATGGTTCGGCCAGACCGGTTGACGGAACCTGCCCTGATATGCGCCACTCGACGCCACCGAACCGCCCGTGCCTGAGGCCGTACCCGAGGATGCAAGCCCGATGCCCCTGCCACGCCGCCAGCTTCCCGCCACCGTTCCGCTGCCCGGGCTGGATGCGCCGGCAGAGATCCGCGTCGACCGGCATGGCGTGCCGCATATCCGGGCGTCATCGGAACGCGACGCCTTCATGGTCCAGGGCTTCAACGCCGCCCGCGACCGGTTGTGGCAGATCGACATCTGGCGCAAGCGCGGGCTGGGCCTGCTGGCCGCCGATTTCGGCCCCGGCTATCTGGCGCAGGACCGGGCGGCGCGGCTGTTTCTGTATCGCGGCGACATGGCCGCCGAATGGGCCGCCTATGGGGTGGCCGGGCTTCGCCAGATCGTGACCGCCTTCACCGATGGCATCAATGCCTATGTCGCCTTGACCGCCGCCGACCCGTCGCTGCTGCCGCCGGAATTCGGGGTCACAGACACCCGCCCGGCGCGCTGGACGCCTGAGGATGTGGTTCGCATCCGCAGCCATGCCCTGGTCCGCAATCTGACATCCGAGGTGATGCGGGCCCGGCTGCTGGGTCGCGCCCGGCGGCTGACCGGGGATGCGGGCGCCGCCACCGACGATGCTGCGGCGCTGGCCATCGACCTTGCCCGCCGCTCGATCGCCCCCGCCCATGATATCGTCGTGCCCGACGGGCTGGACCCGCAGGATATCGGACCCCGGGTGCTGGATGCGTTTCTGCTGGCGACGGCACCAGTCACCTTCGACGCCGAACGGCTGGCGGCAACCCCCGATCAGGCCGAACGCTGGTCGCGGGTCGATGCCCTGGGCGAGGTGGTTTCCGTGCCCCATGGCTTGCCGATCCCCACGGTCGAAGGGTCGAACAACTGGGCGGTCGCCGGCCATCGCACCGCCACCGGCCGGCCGTTGCTGGCCAGCGACCCGCATCGCGCCTATGGCCTGCCGTCGCTCCGCTATGTCGCCCATCTGACGGCGCCGGGGCTCGACATCATCGGCGCCGGCGAACCGGCGATGCCGGGCATCGCCATCGGCCACAATGGCTATTCAGCCTTCGCGCTGACCATCTTCCCGGCAGATCAGGAAGATCTGTTCGTCTGCGAGACCAGTGCCACCGACCCCGACCTCTATCGGCGCGGCGACGACTGGGCGCGGATGACGGTGGTGCGCGAGACCATCCCCGTGCGTGGCTACCCGGCCGAGGCGGTCGCTCTGCGTTTCACAGCCCACGGCCCGGTGATCTTTGAAGACGGTCCGCGTCACCGCGCCTTCGCCGTGCGCACCGTCTGGTCGGAGCCGGGCAGCGCGCCCTATCTGGCCAGCCTTGGCTATCGCCATGCCCGCGGCCCCGAAGACTATGCCGCCGCACTGGCAAGCTGGTCGGTGCCGTCGACCAATCATGTCTATGCCGATATCGATGGCCGCATCGCCTGGATCGTTGCCGCGAAACTGCCGGTGCGGCCGGCCTCCGACGGGTTGCTGCCGGTGCCCGGCGATGGTCGTTACGACTGGTTGGGCTTTCATGATCCGGCGGATCTGCCGCGCAGCTTCGATCCGAAGGCGGGCTTCGTCGCCACCGCCAACGAGATGAACCTGCCAGACGGCCCGGCGCGCGAGCGGGGATTCGGCTTTGAATGGCTGGAGCCGTTCAGGGCAACCCGCATCCGCCATATCCTGTCGGCCGATGCCGCGCGGGATGTCGACACGGCCGCAGCCCTTCAGGGCGATGTCTGGTCCGAGCCGGCGACGCGCATCTGCCGCCACCTGCCGGCCGCCGCCGCCGCGGCGGCGGGCGCGGTCGATGCCGACACCCGCCTGGGCCTGGATCTACTGACAGTCTGGGATCATCGGCTGACCCTGGCCACGCCGGCGGCGCTGGTGTTCGAGATCTGGTGGCAGCGGCATCTGCGCCCGGCCCTGCTCGACCGCGCCACCGCCGACCCGGTGCTGCGGCAATTGATCGAGCCCGGCGACCCGGAAACGCTGCTCGACCGTATCGATGGTGACGCCAGATGCCGTGACGCCTGCCTGCTGCCGACACTGGGTGCCGCCGTCGCCGAATGCCGCGACCGTTTCGGCGCCGACACCGCCGCCTGGGACTGGGGATGCGTCCATCACGGCCATTTCGAACACCCGATGTCGCGCATCGGGGCGACGGCCGCGATGGGCGCCGACCGCCTGGATATCGGGCCGCTGCCGGTCGGCGGATCGGGCGCCACGGTGATGAACACGACCTATCGCCCCGATGGACGGCTGATCATCGGCGCGTCCTTCCGCATGGTCGCCGATGTCGGCAACTGGGATGCCAGCCGCTTCGTCAATGCCCCCGGCCAGTCGGGCGATCCGGCCTCGGCGCATTACGCCGACCATGCCGGGGCCTGGGCGGAGGCGTCGCTTCTACCCCTGCTCTACAGCCGGGCGGCGGTGGATGCGGCAACCGATCTGGTCATTCATCTCGTGCCGACACCGCAAGCGCCTTGACGACATCCGCATGTATCGTAGACTTTCATCGCCAAGTGCGGACATGTCCGCCTAGAAAAAGCAACAGCGCCGCCAGACCATGGCTGGGTCATGCACCGGCCCATGATCAATCCTTCTATGTTCCAAACACTGTTCCAGATCTTTCAGGTGATCTGGTCAGGCCGCAATCATCCGTGCACTGACCCTCCCGGTTCTTGTCTTCCGCCGTTTCGATTGCCGTTTGACTTCACCACCTGCCGATCGGAGCCCGAGAGGAAAGCCTCCCCCATGCCCGCGACACAAACGACCGCCAGCCAGACCGCCGCCTATAGCGATATCCTTTACGACGTGGCCGACCGGGTCGCAACGATCACCCTGAACCGGCCCGATCGATTGAACGCCTGGACCCAGGTGATGGAAGACGAGATGCGCGACGCGCTGCTGCGTGCCGAAGCCGATGATGCCGTGCGCGCCATCGTCATCACCGGCGCCGGCCGTGGCTTCTGCGCCGGCGCCGATATGGGCCTGCTCAGCGGCGCGGTCGCCAACCAGGGCAGCGCCGCCCCGCGTGAGGCGGCGGAGGCCACGCCGTCTGATGATTTCGACCAGAAATTCAGCTACATGCTGAAGATCAGCAAGCCGATCATCGCCGCGATCAACGGACCGCTGGCCGGCATCGGGCTGTGCATGGTGCTGTTCACCGATCTGCGCTTCATGGCCGAGGGCGCGCGTCTGACCACTGCCTTCGCCCGCCGCGGCCTGATCGCGGAACATGGCAGTTCGTGGATGCTGCCGCGGCTGATCGGCAACATGAACGCGCTCGACCTGCTGTTCTCGGGCCGTCTGGTCGATGCCGCCGAGGCCGAGCGCCTGGGTCTGGTCCGCCGCCTGCCGGCCGAGGGCTTCCTCGACGCGGTCACCGGCTATGCCCGCGACCTGATCACCGCCTCGTCGCCGCGCTCGATCGGTGTGATCAAGCGGCAGGTCCACACCGGCATGTTCCAGTCACTGGCCGAGGCCTGGAACGACGCCAACCGGGCGATGGAGGACAGCTTCCACACCGAGGACTTCCGCGAGGGCGTCAACCATTTCGTCGAGAAGCGCGCGCCGGCCTTCACCGGGCGCTGATCCGGCCATCATATACGCCGTCATCAGGCGGCATGGCGCGGCAAGGTCGGGCTCTAATCCAGCCCCACCTTGCCCGGTGCCCAATAGGCCTTGGCGGTGATCCGCGACGATGTCACGCCAACGGCTTTCAGGGCGCGGCTCAGGCGCTGGATCGATGATGCCCCGCCGGTCAGCACGACATGGGCGCCGCGCGCGGCAAGCCGCAGGATCTCGGCCTCGATCACGGCCAGATGGGTGTCGTCGACGGCGCGGCCGACCACCATGGCATGGCCGAGGCCCGTGGCGTCCAGCACCTGCCGCGATGCGGCGACGTCCGAGACCTCGAACAGATGGCGCGCGCCACCGGCCCATGGGCTGTCGCCGACCGCCGCCGACAGTCCGAACGAGGTTTCATCGCCGAACAGAACCACTGGCGCGCCCAGGCCCGACAGGTCGAGCGAACGGCGCGGACCGAGGATGTGGCAGCTATCGCCATCGCGCAGGCCATCCGCCCAGCGGCTGCCGGGGCCATCGCCATGGCTGAATGCCAGGATGCGCGTCCGGCCGCGCACCGCATCCCACGACATCGGCGTGTAGGTCCGCGCACTGAGGCCAGACCCCATCGCGACCTGAATCTTCTGGCCCGCGGCCCAGACGACGCCCTTCAGCGCGTCGCCCTCAAGATCGACCAGCCGGAAGCGCGGCGCCAGCGTTTCGACAGCGGCGATGCGCGCCGGGCGCATCAGCCACCGGATCAATGTCCGTGTCACGCGCCCCGGCGCGGCGGGTGGCGGCTGGTCTGTCTGGGTCAAAGTCCCGCTCCTTGTAGCCGATACGTCGCCGTTGCGGTCCATGCCGGTCACATCGTCCTGACCGTGATCTCATTGCCGCGCCACGACGCGAACGGCACCGGCAGTGAGAGATAGCCATTCCCCGGGTCCCGCACATAGTCGAGATAACCACCGGCTTCAGCGAACACGTTCTCGCCAATGATCATCGCGCCGGATGCCAGATGCGGTTCAAGCAACTTGAGAATGGGAAGATAGAGGGTGAAGGCACCGTCGAGCATCACCATGTCGATCCTGCCGCCGATATCGGATGCCAGCGTGTCGCGCGCGTCGCCGACCCGAAACGCGACAAGATCACCCACTCCCGCGGCCGCGACATTCGCCCGCGCCCGCTCGACCTTGCCAGGTTCAAGATCGGTCGCGATCAGATGCCCGCCGCCCATATCGCGCAATGCCGCCGCCATATCGATCGCGGAAATGCCCAGCGATGAGCCAAATTCCACGATATGCCGGGCCTTGCAGCCACGCGCGCACATATAGAGATACTGGCCGAATTCCGGAGACACGCTCAGGAAGTTGCCGGCTCCGCTGCTGAGTTGGTCCATGTTCGTCGGCTTCCTGGATCGCGTCGGCCCATTCGACAGACGCAAACGTTGTGGCGGACAGAATATGTGATCGCCGTCCTGACCACATTCCGCAAATCGGACAACCTATTGCTATTTCTGGTCAAAATGCGCCGCGGAATGCACGTAACCATTCGCCGGCTTGCCGTCACGACGCGATGCGGCGGTCCGCCAGATACCGGGCGGGCGGCTTGCCCAGCGCCTTGCGAAACATGGTGACGAAGGCACTCGCCCCCTCATAGCCAAGTTCGAGCGCCACGGCCTGAACCGACGCCCCTTTGTCAAGGCGCTGCAATGCCATGAGAATATGAAGCTGTTGACGCCAGCGGCCGAAACTCATACCGGTCTCGCGTTTCAGAGCACGGGTCAGGGTTCGCGGGGCGACGGCCATGCGTCGGCCCCAGTCGTCGATCGTGGCCCGATCCGATGGGTCGGCGATCATCGCGGCGGCGACCTTCCGCAATCTGGGATCTGTCGGCATCGGGAAATTCAGCATCTCGACCGGCGCGGCCGACAACTGATCGAGCAGCACCGTGGCGATCCGGCCGTCGGCGCCATCGACATCATACAACACCGGCATCCGGGTCGCGTGCAGCAGCAGGTGCTCCAGCAAGGGCGGGATCGACAGCGTGCAGCAGTGCCCGGGCATGCCCGGCGCCGCATCCGGCTCGACAAACAGGCAATAGACCTCGACCTCGCCGGCAACAGTCACACTATGTGGCACATGCCCCGGAATCCATACAGCGCAACGCGGCGGCACGATCCAGACACTCCGATCGGCCTCGCACCGCACAATGCCCCGCAGGGTCAGAACAAGCTGGGCCTTGCTGTGTTCGTGGACAGCCAGTTCCATTCCCGTGGTCACCATGGTGCCGCCCATGGCGGCAACGGCGCGTGGCACATCCTCAAGAGAGAAATCGCCGCGATCATCCGCGTCGGGATCATGCTCATGATAGCGATAGAACGGCATCGGAGCTTACACCAGGCCGGTAAATCGCAGTTGCGCCAGCACCTGTTCCGCTTCGGCTTCGGCGCCGACCATGGCGAGGGCATTGCGAACCATGCCTTCGGCGATGCGGGCCGGCGCGATGCGGCCGTCGGGGCGATACCAGCTATGCGCCCAGATGATCATGCCGGCGAGCGCCAGCGCGGTGACACGGACATCCGCCACACGCAGGCTGCCATCGGCGATGCCGTCGGCGATGATGCCGGTCAGGATCCCGTCGAAGGCGCGCTGCATCTCGTTGATGCGGATGCGGCTGTCATCCGGCAGATGGCTCTGCTCGCGGGCATGGATGGCGATGTGCTGCTGATTGTCCAGCACCACGCCGGTGAAGCCATGGGCGACCGCGGCGATCTTGCCCACCGGATCCAGCGGCGTCGCCGCCACCCGCTGCACCAGATCCAGCGACATCTCGACCGACCGTTCGCAGATCGTCGACAGGATCTGGGTCTTGCCGGTGAAGTGGTCATAGATCGACGCCTTCGACATCGACAGCCGTTCGGCCAGATCATCCAGCTTGGTGCGCGTATAGCCCTGGATGAAGAACAGATCGGCCGCCATTCGGATGATCAGCGCGCGTTTGAACTCCCGAACGTCGTCCCGCATCTCGGCGTCGTCTCCCTGTCCTGTCCGGTTGTGACGCGCCGGATACTACGCGCCCGGCAAGCATCTGTCTTGCGCCGCAAAAGCCCCCGATCACGGGCGGACGGGTGCGGCCGATGGCTGCCGCATCGCCATGCACGCCATCGGCCTGCCGGAATATGACCTGCGGCTTGACTTCCATCGTACCAGATATTACCCATGGAAAACCCACGGGTTTTCTTTTTGGTCGCCCGGGTTTCCGTATGCGTCAGGATCCTGCTGGTTGGCAGGGATTGATGACCGCGCGTGACATCCGGACCGGCCGGCGACGAAACCCCGGGGACAGCCCGGCAAACGGGCGGATCGTTCGGGAGGAAACAGATGGAGATCGTGATCGCGGCCCCCGCAGCCGATGCGGGGACGGCATGAGCGCGGTGCCGCGCGCAGGCCCGGCCGCCGGAGGCGGCAGCGTGCTGAAGATGGCCGACCGTCTCAACACGGCGGTCGCCCTGGTGGCGGTGTGGCTGGTGCCGGTCATGGTGGCGGTGACCATCATGGATGTGGCACTGCGGCTGCTGGCTGGACGGGCGACGCTGTGGGCCTTCGATGCCACCGTCCAGCTCTATGCCGCGCATTTCCTGCTGCTGGGCGGCTACACCCTGATGCGCAGCGGTGGCCATGTCGGCGTCGATATCCTGCGGGAGCATGCGGGCCCGCGTCTGGGCCTGGTCATGGACCTGCTGGGCTGGCTGGTGTTCTTCTTTCCTTTCGCTTTGGTGATGGTGCTGTGGAGCTGGGATTTCATGCTGAAATCCTGGGCGATCTATGAAACCTCGCCCGGTGTCGCGGCGCTGCCGGTCTATCCGATCAAGACCCTGTTCTTCGCCGGCACCGTGCTGCTGCTGATCCAGGGCATTGCGGAATTCATCCGCTGTATCGGCCGGGGCCTTGCCCGGATCGGGCAGCGCTGATCCGATGACGCTCTCACCCGAACTCTTCACCATCCTGATGTTCGCGGGCCTGCTGGCCGGCCTGCTGCTGGGCCATCCGCTCGCTTTCGTGCTGGGTGGGCTGGCCGTGCTGTTCGCCGCCATCGGCCCCGGCATCCAGGCCTTCGGCATCGTCATCAACCGGGTCTGGGGCCTGGCCGACAGCTATGTGATGGTCGCGATCCCGATCTTCGTGTTCATGGCGCGCCTGCTCAGCGACAGCGGCATCACCGACCGGCTGTTCCATACCCTGCGCCTGCTGTTCGGCCCCATCCCCGGCGGGCTGAATTTCGCGGTCATCATCATCTCGGTGCTGCTCGCCGCCACCACCGGCATGGTCGGCGCGTCGCTCGCGGTGATGGGTGTGCTGGCCCTGCCGGCGATGATGGCCTATGGCTATCGCAAGGAAACCAGCACCGGCGCCATCGCCGCCGGCGGCAGCCTGGGCATCCTGATCCCGCCCAGCATCATGCTGGTGGTGATGGGCGGTTATGCCTCACTCTCGGTTGGCAAGCTGTTCGCGGCCGCCCTGGTCCCCGGGCTGCTGCTGGCGGTGTGCTATGCGCTTTATGCCGGCATCCTGTGCTGGATCCGCCCCGAATACGGGCCACCAGTATCTCCTGAGGAACGCGCGCAGACCTCCACCGGCCGCCTGCTGCTGATGCTGCTGAAGGAAGTGGCGCCAACCATGCTGCTGATCCTGGGCGTGCTCGGCTCGATCTTCGCCGGCATCGCCACGGTCACGGAGGCCGCATCGATCGGCGCCCTGATCGCGCTTCTGATCATCATCGCCTATGGCCGGTTCAACTTGCGGATGCTGAAGGTCGCGGTGCTGGAAACCGGTGTCACCACCGCGATGGTGATGTTCGTGGCCATCGGCGCCACCGCCTTCACCGGCATCTTCGTCGCCGGCGGTGGCATGGGCGTGGTCCAGTCGTTCTTTACCGATCTGGAGATCGGTCGCTGGGGCACCTTCGCGCTGCTGATGTTCGCGGTGTTCATCGCCGGCATGTTCCTAGACTGGCTGGGCGTGATCCTGATCTGCTTCCCGATCTTCCTGCCGATCGCGGCCACGCTTGGCTTCGACAAGCTGTGGTTCGTGATGATGATCGCGATCTGCCTGCAAACCTCGTTCCTCACCCCGCCGGTCGGCTACGCACTGTTCTATCTGAAGGGCGTGGCCCCCCCCGGCATCACCACCATGCATATCTATCGCGGCGTCGTGCCCTTCGTGCTGATCATCCTTGGCGTGATCGGGCTGTGCGCCGTCTTTCCCGGCGTCGTCACCTGGCTACCCGGCCGGATCGGCTGATGCCGTCGCACCGACACCAACGATAAAGCCGTCCACAACAAGTCCACAACAAATGGACGCCTCGGAGGAAACACCCCATGTCGACCACCATCAGCCGCGGCCTCGGCCTGCTGCTCGGCGCAACGGCGCTCACCCTCTCGGCCGGCGCCGCCGTGGCGCAGACCACCATGCAGATGACCACCACCTGGACCAGCGGCATCAACCTGATCGAAGGCGACAAGAAGTTCGTCGAGATCGCCAACAAGCTGACCGGCGATGACCTGAAGATCCAGTTCTTCGAGGGCAACACGCTGGTGCCCTCCACCCAGGTCTTCGATGCCGTGCAGAGCAACACGGTCAATGCCTCGGCCGACTGGCCCGGATACTGGGCGGGCAAGGATTCGGCCTTCGGCCTGCTCGGCAGCTATCCGATGCTGTTCACCGCCGCCGATTACATCCTGTGGACCCAGCAATGGGGTGGCTTCGATGCCTTTCAGGAAGCCTATGGCAAGTTCGGCATGGTCTATCTGCCCTATGCCGTGGTGTCGATGGAATCCGGCCTGCGCGCCAAGAGCCCGATCCCGACCCTCGACGACATGAACGGCAAGCGCATCCGCATGTCGGGTCGCGCGCAGGGCGAGATCCTGAAGCGTCTGGGCGCCGCCCAGACCCAGATCGCCGGCGGCGAGGTCTATCAGGCGCTGGAGCGCGGCGTGGTCGATGCCGCCGAATTCTCGGGGCCGGGCGTCGATTTCGGCATGGGGCTTCAGGAGGTCACGCAATACTGGATGACGCCGGGCTGGCATCAGCCGGGTTCGATGAGCGGCGTGATGATCAACAAGGACTTCTGGGACAAGCTGCCCAAGGACGTTCAGGAGAAGCTGAAGATCGCGGCCGACGCGACCATGACCTGGTCGCTGGGCTATTTCGAGCACGACGCGGTGGCCGCGGTCCGCAAGTTCAAGGAAAGCGGCACCGAGGTCGTGCAACTGCCCGATGCCGACGTCGCCCGGCTTCAGAAGATTTCCAATCAGGCTCTGGTCGAGGAGGCCTGCGCCAATCCGCTCTTTGCCAGGATCGCCGCATCGCAGGTGACGTTCATGGCCGATTATGCCGAATGGCGCGGCATGGCGGGTGAATTCGCCATGGGACGCAACCTGAAGACGCTGCCGGATGTCGATAAGCTGAAGTCCTGCGCGGGCTGACACGCCACCCCCGCGGGGGTATCTGAACGGCTGCCCACCGGCCCCCCGGTCGTGCTGCGATCGGGGGGCCGGACCAGATGGGCCGCCGGTTCTTCGCGTATGTGAAAGGGTGCAGATGCCTGCGTCTTCAAGGTCCGCCGTCATGCTTCCCGAGGTTCAGGCCGCCGGCGGCCTGACCATCGATCTGCTGTTCGCCCGCCAGTGCCGCCGCACGCCCGACGCCCCGGCCCTGGCCGACGCGCATGGTGGCGTGTGTCACAGCTACGCGACCCTGGCCGACCGTGTCGCGCGTCTGGCCGGCTGGCTGACCGGAGCGGCCGGGCTGAAACATGGCGACCGCTTCGCCGTGCTGTCCGAGAACCGCACCGAATATGTCGAGCTGCTGCTGGCCGCCGCCGCCACCGGCACCATCCTGTCGGCGCTGAACTGGCGGCTGGCGGTGCCGGAGGTGACCCATTGCCTGGGGCTGGTGGAGCCGTCGCTGGTGGTGGTTAGCCCGCGCCACACACCGCTCCTCAATGCCGCCACAGCGGATATGGCGGCCCCGCTCCGTCGCCTGGAATTCGGCCCGGATTTCGAGGCGATCGCCGCCAACGGACCGGTTCCAACGCTGCCCCCGGTGACCTCCCCCGAGGACGGGCTGGTGATCCTGTACACCAGCGGCACCACCGGCAATCCCAAGGGCGCGCTGATCAGCCATCGCGCCGAGATTGCCCGCACGGAGGTGATGGCGATCGATCATCACCTGCCGCCCGGTCGCGGCTTCGTCGCCTGGGCACCGTTGTTCCACATGGTCTCGACCGATCAGGTGCTGGCAACCCTGACCCGCGGCGGCAAGGTGACCGTGGTCGACGGCTATGATCCGCAGGCGATCATCCGTGTGGTGGCCCGCGAACCGATCGGCTGGCTGGTGCTGATGCCGGGCATGATCGAGGATTTCCTGACCCATTGGCAGGCAGCCGGCCAGATTTCACCGGATGTCATGATCATCGGCTGCATGGCCGATCTGGTGCCGCTGGCCCAGATCCAGGCGGTGACGCGCGCCCTGAACGCCCCTTATGTCAACAGCTTCGGGTCCACCGAAACCGGCGCGGCGCCTGCCTCCGCCTCGGTGATCGGGGTGGGCGAGATGCCGCAGGGGCTGTCGAAACGACAGAGCGCGCTCTGCGCGCTGCGGCTGGTCGATGCCGACGACGACGAGGTGCCGGATGGCGATCCGGGCGAGGTGGCATTGCGCTCACCCGCCCTGTTCTCCGGCTATTGGAACAACCCGGAGGCGACCGCGGCCGACTTCCGCGGCGGCTGGTTCCATATGGGCGACATGTTCGTCCGTAACCCCGATGGCAGCCTCGATTTCGTCGACCGGCGCAAGTATCTGATCAAATCCGGCGGCGAGAACGTGTATCCGGCCGAGATCGAACGCCTGATCCTGTCGCTCGCGGCGGTGCGCGAAGCGGTGGTGGTCCGCGCGCCCGATGCCCGTTGGGGCGAAGTGCCGGTGGCGGTTGTGGCGGCCAGCCCCGACGTCACAGCCGATGATGTCATGGCGCGGCTGAACGGCAGCCTCGCGCGCTACAAGCTGCCGAAGGCGGTGGTGTTCATCGATTACGAGGAATTCCCGCGCTCGACCACCGGCAAGATCAAGCGCCACGACGTCGAGGCCCTGCTGGCCGCCCGTGGATTGTTGAAGGGCGCATGACCGCGCCGATGAGGAGCGATTGAGATGAGCGATACTCCTGACGATGGCCTGTCCGACACCCCGGCGGACGGGTTCGTCGACGGCTTCGCCGAGGGCGCGGTGCTGCTGGAACGCCGTGGCCCGGTCGCCTGGGTACGCATGAACATGGCCGATCGTCGCAACGCCATGGGCCTGGACCTCACAGCCGGGCTCGCGCGCGCCATCGACGCGGTGGAGGCGGATCAGGACTTCCGGGTCATGGTCATCACCGGCAGCGGCAAGGCATTCTCGGCCGGCGGCGATCTGGCCCTGTTCAGGCAACTGGTCGCCGGCGACGACCTCGACGGGTTCGACCGCTATCTCGAACGCGGCCGCGCGATGTTCACCCGCATCGAACAGTTCCGCCGGCCGGTGATCGCCGCGGTCAATGGCGTCACGGTCGCCGGCGGTCTGGAGCTGATGCTGACCGCCGATCTGGTCTATGCGGCGGCAAGCGCCCGCATCGGCGATGGCCATGTGAAATTTGGAGTCATTCCCGGCGGCGGATCCACCGCCCGGCTGTCGCGCCGACTGCCGTTCAACGTGGCGAGCGATCTGCTGCTGACCGGCCGGCTGGCCGATCCGGTGGAACTGGCGGCCCATGGCCTGGTCAATGCCGTGCTGCCCGACGACCAGCTTGAAGCTCAGGTCCAGCAGACGGCGTTGCGCATCGCCGGCCACAGCGCCGACGGCCTGGCGCGGATCAAGGCGCTTCATGCCCGCGCCCGTGATCGCGGGCTCGATGATGCCCTGGCAACCGAGGTGCGGGCGCTGCTCGACTATGCCCGCGGCCCCGATCTGCTGGAAGGCCTGACCGCCTTTGTCGAGAAGCGCACGCCGCGCTTCACCTGAGGCCATCGGGGCGGCTACTCTGTCGGCCGCGTCGGGCTTGCCGGTCGGGCACGCCGCGTGTTCCGTCAGCGATCGCCCCTGTCGAGGTCTCCGGATGTCCGCCCCCACAGCCCCCCGCCCTGTCGCGCCCGCGCGCGGCAGGAAGCGGGTCTCTCCGTTCTCGCCCGATGCCCCCATACAGCCATTGTGGAAGCCGTTCATCGCCTTCCTGGTGCCGATGGTGGCGAGCAATCTGTTGCAGGGCCTGTCGGGCAGCCTGAACAACATCTATGTCGGTCAGATGCTGGGCGTCAGCGCCCTTGCCGCGGTGACCTCGTTCTTTCCCATGCTGTTCTTCATGATCTCGCTGATCATCGGCATCGGCGCCGGGGCCTCGATCCTGATCGGTCAGGCCTTCGGTGCCGGTGATACCAGCCGGATCAAGGCGATCGCCGCCACCTCGCTGACCGTGGTTCTGATCATGGGGGTGCTGGTCGCCATTTTCGGCGGCACGCTGACCCGGTCTCTGCTCACCCTGCTGGGCACGCCGCCCGACGTGCTGCCCGATGCCATCGCCTATGCCCGGATCATGCTGATCGCGGCGCCCGGGGTTTTCGTGTTCCTGCTGGCCACATCGATGCTGCGTGGTGTCGGCGATACCATTACACCGCTGAAGACGCTGGGGCTGTCGACCGTGATCGGCATGATCCTGACTCCTGCCTTGATCGGCGGCTGGATCGGCCTGCCGCCCGCCGGCGTCACCGGCGGCGCCTGGGGCTCGGTGGTGTCGATGACCATCGCCATGACCTGGATGACCGTTCATCTCAGGCGCGGCAACCATCCCCTGGCACCCGACCGGGTGTTCCTGAAGGCGATGGGCATCGACCGGGTGCTGCTGGGCCGGGTGCTGCGCATCGGCCTGCCGACCGGCGTGATGCTGGTGCTGATCTCGACCTCGGAAATCCTGATCCTGTCGCTGGTCAACCGCTTCGGATCGGATGCGACGGCGTCGTATGGCGCCATCACCCAGGTGATCAATTACGTCCAGTTCCCGGCGATCTCGATCGGCATCACCGCCTCGATCTTCGGGGCGCAGGCGATCGGCGCCCGCCGCACCGATCGCCTGCCCGCCATCCTGCGCACGGCGCTGATGCTCAACCTGCTGCTCACCGGATCGCTGGTGGTGGTGGTCTATCTCTTCACCGGCCCGCTGCTCGGCCTGTTCCTGGCCGATCCGGCGGTGGTGGCGCGGGCGCGCGGCCTGCTGCACATCGTGGTCTGGGCACTGGTGATCTATGGCATGGGCATGGCCACATCCAGCCTGATGCGCGCCAGCGGCGACGTGCTGGTACCAACCGCCATTTCGGGCACCGCCATCCTGCTGATCGGCCTGCCGATCGGCTGGTATCTCTCAGGGCCCATGGGGCTTGAGGGTGTGTGGCTGTCCTATCCGATCGCCTTCTGCCTGCTGGCATCGGGACAGGCCGCCTATTACAATCTGGTGTGGAAGCGCCGGCCGATCCGGCGGCTGGTCTGACCCCCCCGCTGGCCGGTGGTTCCGCATTGACGCCGATACCCTTGCGCGCCAGACCCCTGCGCACCAGTTTCCTGTCATGATCCGTTTTCCCGACAGCCAGCCGGCGCCCGGCCTCAGCCGCCGCCGGCTTCTAAGAACCGGCGCGCTGGCAGCCGGGGCGTTGACAGCCGGGGCGTTGACAGCCGGTCCGCTTGTCTGGCCCCGCCCGCTCCACGCGGCCACCGGCACACCCGGCCCGTTCGATCAGGCGGCGCGTGACCGCCTGATCGATCAGGCCCGCAGCTTCCCCACCCTGCACAGCCTGATCCTGACGCGCGGGGACGAGGTGCTGATCGATCATGCCCTGCGCGGACCGCCGACCGACCGGCCGGTGAACGTCAAATCGCTGTCCAAGACCGTGATCGCGCTGCTGGTCGGCATTGCCATCGACCGGGGCGTGCTGACCGGCACCGATCAGCGCGTGGCCGATCTGCTGGGCGACCAGATGCCGGCCGATCCCGACCCCCGGCTCGACCGGCTGACCATCGGCCATCTGCTGTCGATGCGGGCCGGGCTGGAGCGGACATCCGGGCCGAATTACGGCCGCTGGGTGCAAAGCGGCAACTGGGTGCGGTTCGCGCTCGCCCGCGACTTCGTCGACGAGCCGGGCGGGCGCATGCTCTATTCCACCGGCAACACCCATCTGCTGTCGGCAATCCTGACCAAAGCCGCCCGGCGCAGCACGTTCGCACTCGCCCGCGACTGGCTGGGCGATCCGCTCGACATCACCATCCCGCCCTGGCCGACCGACCCGCAGGGGATCTATTTCGGCGGCAATCAGATGCTGCTGTCACCGCGCGCGGTGCTGGCGATCGGCCAGATGGTCCGGCGCGGCGGCACCACCGCCGATGGCAGACGCGTGGTGTCGGCCGACTGGATCGCCACGAGCTGGCAGCCGCGCGCCACCTCGCCCTATACAGGCGATGCCTATGGCTATGGCTGGTTCACGCGCGATGTCGGCGGCATGACCGGGCATTATGGCTGGGGCTATGGCGGCCAGATGCTGTATGTGGTGCCCGATATCGGGCTGGTGGCGGTGGTGACGTCGGATGACGACGTGCCATCGGGCCGCACCGGCTATGTCCGCGATCTGCACGGGCTGATCGGCGACGCGGTGACCGCCATCGCCTGACGCCCAACAGCCGCCGCGTGCGAAAATCGATCATCGAGATTGATAATCACTCGCATGACACATACCCTGCGCCGTGTCTTCATCCGCAGGTCGGAACCGGCGCATGGCCCCCACGAAATCCGCAGAGCTGTCCGTCGAGGGCGGCCGGCTGGTGCAGAGCTTCCAGGCCGGCTATGGCGACTTGCTGCGCTTTCTGCACCGGCGCTGCGGTGACCCCGACCGGGCGGCGGATCTTCTCCAGGATCTGTATTTCCGGATCAGGACCGCCGAGGTCGAGGGGCGTGTGGTGGATGACCCACAGGCCTATATGCGGCGGATCGCGATCAATCTGGTCACCGATGGCCACCGGCGCGACGCGCGGCTGCGCCGCGAACGGGGCGACGAGGCCGAGGGATTGTCGGTCGCCTGCACCGCCCCCCTGCCCGATCAGGCAGTGGCCGCGCGCGAACGGTTGAGGGTGCTTGACGCGGCGCTGGCGGCGCTGCCAGATAACCCCCGGCAGGCCCTGCTGCTGCATCGCGTCGAGGGGCTGCCGCAGGCCGAGATTGCCCGCCGGCTGGGGGTGTCGGAAAGCATGGTGATCAAATACGTGGCCCAGGCCCTGAAGCATTGCCGCGACTGGCAGCGCCGCGTTGAGGCTGGTGGAGAATGACCATGCCCACGCCATCCGCGCCCGCGCGCGACCATATCGCCGGCGCCGACGACCTCTCGGATGCCGCTATCGACTGGCTGGTGCGGGTGCGCATGGGGGCAGCCGACGCCGCCGATTTCGCCCGCTGGCGCGCAACCAGCGCCGCCCACGACGCGGCTGCGATCGAGGCCGAGGCCCTGTTCGACGATGTCGGTGCCACCGCCACCGCCGCGGCCTTCGGGGCCGGTGCAACCGTCCAGCCATTCTCCCGACCACAGCCGGCGCGGCCGCCGGCGCTCAGCCGCCGCCGGCTGCTGACCGGTGCGGCGGCGGCCGGCGTGGTCGCGGCAGCCGGTGCCGGGGCCTGGATGGCCACGGGCCCGGATGCCGGCACCCGGGTCGCGGCCCTGCTGACCGGCGCCGAAACGACAGGCCATGGTGAACGCCGGTCGCTCGATCTGGCCGATGGCAGCCGGGTGACCCTGGCCGGCTGGTCGGCGATCCGCGCCGATCTGTCCGGCACCACCCGCCATGTCGAGTTGCTGGCCGGCGAGGCATTGTTCACGGTCGCCGCCGATGCCACACGCCCCTTCGTGGTCGCGGCCGGCGCCGGCCGGGCCCGCGCCCTGGGCACGACCTTCTCGGTCACCCGCGACGACCAGACCGCACGGGTGGTGGTGGTCGCGGGGCAAATGGAGGCGCGCGCGGCCGACGGAGCGGTCGTGGCGCTGGAAGCCGGGCAGGCCGTGACCATGGGCCGATCGGTGGCGGGCGCGCCGATGAAGGTGGAACGGGTCGACGCGGCGGCGCTCACCGCATGGCACCGGGGCCGGCTGATCGTCGCCGGCCAGCCGCTGGCCCAGGTCGCGGCGCGTCTGGAACGCGACAGCCGGCTGCGCCTGATCGTCCGGGGCGATACGGCCCGCAACCTGCCGGTGACCGGGGTTTTCAATCTCGATGATCCGGCCGGCACGCTTGCCGCCATCACCCGCATCCTGCCGGTGCGTGCCCGGCGGATCGGCCCGCTGGTCATCCTCGACGCCTGACCCGGCCACGCGATCCGGGCCTGCCGCCGGCCGGCTGCCTGGCCTGAAAGCCGGGACATTTCGTCCTTTTCCGTCCGTCCGCGCAAAAAATCCGTCACCGCATTGTCGGTTTCGGTGCGTCGCGTCGTCCTGATCATATCAACGTTGCGAATGATCCGCAGTTGCGTGAAGCGGCTGGGATGATCTACAGCGACGACGCATCGGCAGACCTGGACGGAGAACACCATGACGGATCGAAAGATGGAGCGCCCCTGCCTCGACAGCGGGCGCGTGCCCATGATCGGCGCGGCGCTCATCGGCGCGATGATGGCGGTGACGATGCCGGCGCCGGCATCGGCGCAGGCCCAGGCACCGGTACAGGCCCAGGCACCGATACAGGCACCGGCAGCCGGAGACGCGGCCGGGCCGGTGACGTTTTCGATCCCGCCGCAGATGCTCGACCAGGCCCTGACCAGCCTTGCCGATCAGGCCGGGCTGGTGCTGCTGTTCTCGGCGCCCGAGGCCGCGACCATTCCCTCCGCCGGTCTCACCGGCACCCATGACGTCCACGAGGCGCTGCGCCGGCTGCTGACCGACACCGGCTATGCCTATCGCTTCGTCGATGCACGAACCGTCACCATCGACCGGATCACGCCGGCAGGCCGCGCGGTGGCATTGCCCGACATGGTGGTCACCACCACCGCCGCCGGCTATGCGCAGAAGCTGACCGACGCGCCGGCGAGCGTCACCGTGATCCCGCGTGATGAGCTGGAAAAGCGCCCCTTCCGCTCGCTCGCCGATGCCGTGCGCCATGTCGAGGGTGTGAATGTGGTTGGCGGCGACAAGGGCTCGATCTCGATCCGGGGCATGGAATCCGGCCATGTGCTGATCCTGGTCGATGGCAAGCGTCAGGAGACCAGCGCCGCCAACCCCAAGGGCGCGAATGCCGAAGGGCTGGCGCAGAACTGGATTCCGCCGCTGGAGGCGATCGAGCGGATCGAGGTCGTGCGCGGCCCGATGTCGACCCTTTATGGGTCCGAGGCGATGGGCGGCGTGATCAACGTCATCACCCGCAAGGTCGGACAGGCGTGGTCGGGCGCGGTCGGCGCCGATTATACCGCCCAGGGGCATGGCAGATATGGCGATGAATGGCAGGGCGACATCTATCTGTCCGGGCCGCTGGTCGAGGACAAGCTGGGCCTGCAGGTCTGGGGATATGAGAAGCGCCGCCAGGAGGACGAGGTCGTGAACGGCCACGGCCGGTCACTGCGCCGCAACGGTACCGCCCGCCTGACGCTGACCCCCGACGAGATCCACGAGATCCAGATCGAGGGTGGCCGCACCACCCAGCAATTCCGCAACCGGCTGGAACGCAGCGGTCAGGAGCGCGAAACCGACTATACCCGCGACCACATGTCTCTGTCGCATGGCGGCAACTGGTCGTTCGGGCGCAGCGACGTCGCGGTCTATCGCGAGGTGGCGCGCCGCGACGGCCCGACCGAGACCTGGAAGCCCAAGACCACCAATCTGGTCGCCGATGCCAAGCTGGTGATCACCGAATTCGACGATCACATCCCCACGATCGGTTTGCAATGGAAGGAGTCCGAACTCGTCTCCGGCGGCTATCGCGGCCGCGCCGACGGCGATCGGACCACCACATCGGTCTGGGAGCGGTCGGCCTTCGCCGAGAATGAGTGGCGGGTGACCGATGATTTCAGCCTGACCGGCGGTCTGCGGGTCGACGACAACGAGTTCTTCGGCGACCACTGGACACCGCGCGCCTATGCGGTCTGGCGGATGGCGCCGGACTGGACCCTGAAGGGCGGCATCGCCAAGGGTTTCAAATCACCGACGCTGGTGCAGATCAACCCCGACATCGGCAACCCGCAGCGCGGCGGCGCCGTGACCTGGGGCAATCCGGATCTGCAACCCGAAGAGAGCGTGAACACCGAAATCGGCCTCTATTACGAGGGCACGGCCTTCTCGGTCAACGCGACCCTGTTCAACACCGACTACAAGAACAAGATCGCCAATACCGGCTCGGCGATCCTGCGCGACGACAACGGCGACATCATCTACAGCCCCGATGGCTCCGGCACGCCCTATAGCGGCTATTTCAACATCGGCGAAGCCACCATGCGCGGCCTGGAACTGGCCGGGCGCTGGCAGATCGCCGATGATCTGGCGCTGCGCGGCAACTACACCTTCATCGACTCAGAGATGAACACCAAGGGCGCCCGCTTCCACAGCTACAGCCTTGAGAGCCTGGATGGCGAGAAGCTGGTCGGCGTGCCCGACCACACGCTCAGCCTCACCCTCGACTGGCTGGTGACGGATGATGTCTCCACCTTCGTCACCGGCGCCTATCGCAGCCGCGAAAGCCGGATCAGCTTCGGTCAGGGCAACACCGCCAGCGACGGCGTCGGGTCGATCACCACCTTCGATCTGGGCGGTGCCTGGAAAATCCATCCGGCGCTGTCGGTGAATGCCGCCGTCTATAACGTCACCGACGCGGTGAACGAGCCCGAGGACGGCAAGTACTGGTATGTCGAGGACGGCCGCCGCTTCTGGCTCGGCCTGCGGGCGAGCTTCTGATGGCGACGCAGGCCAACGGGGCGGGTGAGCGCCTGCCCCATGCCGTGGCGGTGATCCTGCGGGTCATCGCCGCGGTGGCTGTGGGCTATGGGCTGGCTGCGCTGGTCACCGTCCTTCTGGCCCGCCATCTGCCGATGCCGGCCCGCGATGCCACGCAGGCCGGGGTCATGGCCGGCTTTCTGGTCCATGGCGGCATCATCATCTGGACCTTCGCGGCCCGCACCACCCTGCGGGCCTGGGGTTGGCTCGCGGTGCCGGCATTGCCGCTGATCCTGGCATGGAGGCTGCCATGAGGGCGGGATTGCGACAATCCATGGCATGGCTGCACGAATGGGCCGGGCTGCTGCTCGGCTGGCTGCTGTTCGCCATTTTCCTGACCGGCACCATCGCCTTCTTCCGCGACGAGGTCACCCACTGGATGCAGCCCGAGCTGCACGGGCTGGAAGCCGAGGCCGGCTCGGCAGATCGCGGCGTGGCATGGCTGGCGGCCAACGCGGCCGGTGCCGGTATGTGGATGCTGTCGCTGCCGGGCGAACGCGACCCGTCGCTTGGCCTTGCCTGGCGGCCCGAAGGCGCGCCCGCGGGCCGGGCCGGCATCCGCCGCGCCCAGCTCGCCCCCGCCACGGGCGAGCCGCTGGCCGCGCGGGAGACCGCGGGCGGCGACTTCCTCTACCGCTTTCATTTCGAGCTGTATGGCATGCCGCGCAACACCGCGCGCTGGATCGTCGGTATCGCGACCATGGCCATGTTCGTCGCCATCATCAGCGGCATCATCACCCATCGCCGGATCTTCAAGGACATCTTCACCTTCAGGCCCGACAAGGCCGGTCAGCGTTCATGGCTCGATGCCCATAACGCGACCGCCGTTCTGGCCCTGCCCTTCCATGTGATGATCACCTATAGCGGTCTGGTGCTGCTGGCCGGAACGCTGCTGCCCTTCGCTTTCGAGGGGCCGCGTGGCGGTGGTGGTGGCGGCGCGGGCGATGCGCCGCGCGCGGCTGGCGTCTCAACCGCCATGATGCCCGCCCCGACGGTCGCCCTGGCGCCGCTGCTGGCCGATGCCGAGCATCGCTGGGGGGCGCCTGCGGGCAGCGTGACCATCACCGCGCCCGGCCGTCCGGGCGCGCGGATCGAACTTCGGCCACTGCATGCCGCCACCCTGGCCAGCGCCGGCCGCGCCGGCGACCGGCTGGTCTATGATGCCGCCACCGGGCAGTTGGTGGATGCGGTGCGCGGCGCCGATGGTTTGAGCACGGTCGGCGAGATCAACACCGTCATCGGCGTGCTGCACCGGGCCCGGTTCTCGGAGCCGGCGCTGCGCTGGCTGTTTTTCATCTCTGGCGTCGCCGGCACGGTGATGGTGGCGACCGGGCTGGTGCTGTGGGTGGTGAAGCGCGCCGCACAACATGCCCGCAATGGCGGCCCCTCGATCGGCTTCCGCATCGTCGAGCGCCTGAACGTCGCCGGCATTGCCGGGCTGTGCCTTGCCGCCGCCGGCTATTTCTGGGCCAACCGGCTGATACCGGCCGATCTGGCCGGGCGCGCCGAGTGGGAGATCCGCGCCTTCTTCGTGGTCTGGGCGGCCGCGGCCCTGCACGCCCTGCTGCGGCCCGTCCGTGTCGCCTGGACCGAGCAACTGGGCGTCACGGCCGGTTTGCTGGCGATGCTGCCGCTGGCCAGCCTGCCCGGTATCCTGGCGGGCGACGCGCGGGTGATCGGCTTCGATCTGGTGGCGATCGCCACCGCCGCCGGCCTGTTCCATGCCGCCCGCCGACTGGCGCGCCCGGCACCGACGGCAAAGCCGGCCAGCCGTCGCCGGCCCGCCGCCGCCGTTGCGGGAGACCGGCCATGACCGCGGCCATGGTCACCTGGCCGGCCTGCATTGCCGCCTGGGCCGGGTTTCTGGCCCTGGCACTGGCCATGGATCGACATCACGACCAGATCCTGGGTGGCCGTCCGCGCCCCGGCCGGCGGCGGGTCTTCACCCTCGCCGGCTGGTGCCTGCTGATATGCGCCGCCGCCGGTGCGGTTCTGGGCTGGGGCTGGTCGATCGGGCTGGCGGCGCTGTGGGGCGTGCTGTCGCTGGCTGGCGGCGCGCTGGTTCTGGCGCTGAGCCATGCTCCCCGACACATACCGCGCATCACGCTGGCACTGATCGCCACGGCCTGGCTGCCTCTGCTGATTCTCTGATCGGCCCTGTGATGGCGGAACACTCCTGACAAAGGCTGACAGGCGTATGATGGTATGATCCAGTGTCATCATCACAAGGTCAGGACGCATTGTCAGATGTCGGCGCAACCACCCAAGCTCATATCGCCCGCACCCGTCATCCGCCACTGGATCACCGCCGTCAACACCGGCAACAGCGAGGCGCTGCGCGCCTGCTTCGCCGCAGATGCCGTCGTCACCGATGGCAGACGCACGATACGCGGCCTGCCATCGATCGGCGCCTGGGCCGCGCATGAAATCTTCGCGCCCCGGCTCAGCATGCACCCGATCCTGGGCCGCGAGCATGACGACGGCGGCGACCGGCTGGTCGACATGGTGGTCGACGGCCGTTTCGACCGCACCGGCCTGCCCGACCCACTGATCATGACCCTGCGGTTCACCATCGCCGGGGCGCGGATCGTCCGGCTGGTGATCAGCCTTGCACAGCCTCAGTGATCGACGGCGGCGCGGATCGCCTCGGCACGGATATCCTCGGTCAGCCGGGCGCGCAGGGCGCTGAATTCCGGGCTCGATTTCACCGTGTAATGGCGCGGATGGCCCAGCGGTACCGGGGTGATCGATTTGATCCGGCCGGGGCGCGCCGACATGGTGATCACCCGCGCGCCCACGAAGATCGCTTCCTCGATATCATGGGTGACGAAGATCACCGTCTTCTGCTCGCGTTCCCAGATGCCCAGCAGCAATTCCTGCATCAGGCCCCGGGTCTGGTTGTCCAGCGCGCCGAAGGGTTCATCCAGCAACAGGATCTTCGGGTCGTTGGCCAGCGCCCGGGCGATGGCGGTGCGTTGCTGCATGCCGCCCGACAACTGCTTGGGCCAGTGGTTTTCGAAGCCGCGCAGGCCGACCTCGTCGATGAAGGCGGCCACGGTATCGCGGCGCTCCGCCTCCGACAGCCCCTTTTCGCGCAGGCCGAAGCCGATATTCTGCGCCACCGTCAGCCAGGGGAACAGGGTATAGGACTGGAACACCATGCCGCGATCGGCGCCGGGGCCGGTGATCACCGTGCCATCCAGCGTCACCCGGCCGGTGGTCGGCCGGTCCAGCCCGGCCACGATCCTGAGCAGGGTGGATTTGCCACAGCCCGACGGCCCCAGGATCGAGACGAAATCATTGCGCGGCACCACCAGATCGGTGGCCTGCAAGGCCAGCGTCGGCGCGCCGCCGCGCACGCCCGGAAAGGTGCGGCTGACGCCCTCGATGATCAGCACGCCCGCGCCAGTCGCACCGGCATCGGCCGTGGCCTCGCCACTCGCGGCGGCGCTCATGCCAGCCGCCATGCGAACAGGCGGCGGTTCAGTATCTTGAACAGCACGTCGGAAATCAGGCCGATCACGCCGATGACGATGATCCCGAAAATGATCTGGCCGGTCGCCATCAGCGCCTGCGAATTGATGATCATATAGCCGATGCCCGATGAGGCGCCGATCAGTTCGGCGACGATGACATAGGTCCAGGCCCAGCCCAGCACCAGACGCAGGGTCTCGGCGATGTCGGGGGCATTGGCCGGCAGCAGCACCCGGCTGACGATGCCCCGGTCGCGCGCGCCCAGGGTATAGGCCGCTTCCACCAGATCGCGGCGGGTGGCGCCCACCTGCACTGCCACCATCAGGGTGATCTGGAACACCGATCCGATGAAGATCACCAGCAGCTTCTGCATCTCGCCGATACCCGCCCACAGGATCAGCAGCGGCACGAAGGCCGATGCCGGCAGATAGCGCGCGAACGACACGAACGGCTCAAGCAGCGCCTCGACCGGCTTATAGGCGCCCATGGCGATGCCCAGCGGCACGGCGATGACCGTGGCCATCAGGAAGCCGCCGACCACCCGCCAGACGGTCATGCCGATGTCGCCCAGAAATCCCTGGCGGAACAGCAGATCCCAGCCATCGGCCAGCATGGTCAGCGGGTCGGCCAGGAAGGTGCGCGACACGAAGCCGCCGAAGGTCGCCACCGACCAGAAGGCCACGAACAGCACGAAGAAGCCGATGCCGAGCAGAACGCGCGTCCGCGGGCTGACGGGCTCGAAGGGTCGGATCATGAGACTGGGCCTGTCGTTCGAAGCCGCGATGTCACGCCCCGCCCATCGCATCCTGGCGGCGAGCGGGGCGTGATCGAGCGGTTCAGGTCACTGGATGTAGCTGGTATCGACGATGCCCGCGATATCCGGCTTCTGCTTGATCACGCCGATCTCCAGCAGCAGATCGGCCGCTTCCGCCGAGAAGGTCTTGAACTCGCCCTCGAAGAACGCCTTGTTGGCGGCCTTGTCCTGCCAGCGCAGATGCTGCGCCGAATTGCCGAAGGCCTCGCCCGTCTGCTTCACATCGGCGCCCATGATCTCGAAGGCCTTGTCCTTGTCGGCGGCGATCATCTCCAGCGCTTCGAAATAGCTGTCGGCCAGAGCCTTGCCGGCGGTGGGGTTTTCCGACAGGAAGGCCGGTGTGCAGCCCACCGTGTCCATCACCGCCGGGTAATCCAGCGTCGTCGCCAGGATCTTGCCCTTGTCGGGCGCGTTGCGCACGGTCGAGAGATACGGCTCATAAGTCATGGCGGCGTCGTTCTGGTCGGCGACGAAAGCCTGCGCCGCCGGTCCCGGCTCCATGTTCACCACGCGCACATCCGCCATCTTCATGTCGTTCTTGTGCAGCATCCAGGCGAGCAGGAAGTAGGGCGAGGTGCCGGGCGCCGAGGCGGCGACCGTCTTGCCCTTCAGGTCGGCGAAGCTGGCCACGTCGCCGCGCACCGCGATGCCGTCGGCGCCGAACGACTTGTCCATCTGGAAGATCTGCTTGGCGGCGACGCCATTGGCGTTCCACACGATCCAGGTTTCAACCGTGGTCGCGGCGCATTGGATATCGCCCGAGGCCAGCGCCAGATGCCGGCTGGCCTGCGGGATCTTCTTCAGCGACACGTCCAGGCCGTGCTTCTCGAAGATGCCGGCTTCCTTGGCGAGCGTCAGCGGCGCGAAGCCGGTCCAGCCCGACAGGCCCAATGTCACCTTGGTGGTCTCGGCCGATGCCGGGGCCGCGGCAAGCGCCACCGCCCCTGCGGCCATGGCCGCGGCCAGCCCGAATGTCCGACGAAACTGCATGAACGTGGTCCCCCATGATCTCGCATTGCGCGGTCCCCGACCGGATCACCGCAACAGCGGCCCGGTCCCCGGCGCAATCATGCCATCCCTGTACATCGCCCCGTGCCGCCCATGCCATGGGCCAGCCGGCTTTTCTGCGTAAATTCATAGCAGCACAGCCGCACAGCCTCGTCAATTGCCTATACATATCGCAGCCACTGGCGGCTGCGCGCGGTCAGCCATTGCCGGGGTTGAAATGGCCCACGAACCGATACAGCGCCGCCGGATGGATCAGCCGCACCTGGGTGATGGTCAGCGCGGTCTGCCGGGTCTCGCGATCCAGAATCAACAGCGCCGAGCCCTTGTCGACGCCCAGAAGCCGGGCGGTCGCGGCATCGGCCAGGCCGGCGCTGATCACATGCACGGCATCCGACCACGGCACCTGCTGCAACAGCCAGCGGCCGGGTGCGGTGGTGGTGAAATCGGTGTCGCGGGCATGGGGCACGGCATCCAGCATCACACTGCGCCGTTCCAGCGCCATCACCACGCCGTCGATCTGGTGCAGCCCGTCCAGCCGCAGCACCTCGGTGCCGGCGGGCACGGGAAATGCGCTGCCTTCGGGCTCGGCCAGCGGCTCGATGCGCCGCGCCAGCAGCCGATAGGCATAGGACCGCCCGGCGCGCGCGGCCTCGACCGCGAAATCCTGGATCTCCATCACCGTGCGCTCGATCCGCGGCCGCGCCACGAACGATCCCGCCCGCCGCCGCCGCTCGATCATCCCCGCCGCCGCCAGCGCGGTCAGCGCCTTGCTGACCGTCATCCGCGAACAGCCATACACCGCCATCAGCTCATGCTCCGACGGAATCCGGTCACCCGGCCGCAATTCCCCGGTCAGAACCCGGCGCTCGATATCCCCATAAATCCGCTGATGGAACGACACCGCCGCCTGCCCAGACACCCTGCCCTCGCCATTCCCCCGGCCGCACCCTGTCGGCCCCGCGAATAAGCATAGACATATTCAGGGGGGCGGCCAAGGGGTGGGGTTGGGTGGTCAGCGGGAGAGGGCGGTGAGGATACGCTCGCGGAGGGAGGTGGCTTTCTCGATGTAGAAGTCGGCGCCCGCTTCGGTAAAGACCTCCAGGGCGCCATCGATGGCTGCCAGCGCCTCCGTCAGAAGGCCGCGATCGCCGATGCGTTCGCCCAATGTCAGAAGTGCATTGCCGAGGTTGTACTGGCTCATCGCCCAGTTCAGGGGCACGCGCTCGCGGGTCCATTCCCAAAGGGCCGCACGATAGGCATCAACGGCCTCCTCCAGCCGCGCCGTGCCGCTCTCGCGGGCGCCAAGTGTCCGAAGCACAGTGCCAAGATTGTTCTGCGTTGCTGCCCAGGCCAGAGGCACACGCTCTCGGGTCCATTCCAGAAGGGCGGCGCGGTAAGCATCAACAGCTTCGTCCAGCCGCGCCGCTCCGGTCTCACGTTCGCCTAATGTTAGAAGCGCATTGCCGAGATTGTTCTGGGTCATCGCCCAGTCCAGGGGCACGCGCTCGCGGGTGCGTTCCAGAAGGGCAGCGCGGTAAGCATCAACAGCCTCATCCAGCCGCGCCGTTCCGCTCTCGCGCTCACCAAGGGCTAGAAGGGCATTGCCGAGGTTGTTTTGGGTCATCGCCCAGTCCAGGGGCACGCGCTCGCGAGTCCATTCCAAAAGGGCGGCACAGTAGGCCTCGACGGCCTCGTCCAGCCGCGCCGTTCCGCTCTCGCGGGCGCCAAGAGTCTGAAGCGCCACGCCGAGATTGTTCTGGGTCATCGCCCAGTCCAGAGGCACACGCTCGCGGGTGCGTTCCAGAAGAGCCGCTCGGTAGGCCTCGACGGCCTCGTTCAGCCGCGCCGTTCCGCTCTCCCGGGCCCCAAGAGCCTGAAGCACAGTACCGAGATTGTTCTGGGTCATCGCCCAGTCGAGAGGCACACGCTCGCGTGTACATTCCAAAAGGGCGGCGCGGTAGGCCTCGACGGCCTCGTCCAGCCGCACCGTTCCGCTCTCGCGCTCACCAAGAGCCTGAAGGACATTGCCGAGGTTGTTCTGGCTCATCGCCCAGCCCAGGGGCACGCGCTCGCGGGTGCGTTCCAGAAGGGCGGCACGATAGGCATCAGCGGCCTCGTTCAGCCGCGCCGTTCCGCTCTCGCGGGCGCCAAGAGTCTGAAGCGCTGTGCCGAGGTTGTTCTGAGTCGTCGCCCACTCCAAGGGCACACGCTCGCGGGTATGCTCAGAAAGGGCGGCACGATAAGCCTTAACAGCCTCGTTCAGTCGCGCAGTTCCACTCTCACGGGCGCCAAGAATCTGAAGCGCATTGCCAATGTTGTTCTGGGCCATCGCCCAGTTTAGGGGCACACGCTCGCGGGTATATTCAGAAAGGGCGGCACGATAAGCCTTAACAGCCTCATTCAGCCGCGCAGTTCCACTCTCACGCTCCCCAAGTGTGGCAAGCGCATTCCCAAGCCCATTGTGGAAAGTACCCCGCTCATGAGCATTGCGGGCACGCTCCACTCCCAACCGAGCCAGCCGTACGGCAATCTCCAATGGCAGGCTGGTCCCCCGGTCCCGGCCTTCCTCGTATTGGGCGTTCTGTTCAGCAACAAGCGCCGCATAACGCGCATCCGGATCGCCCGTTTCCAGATCGATGATGCGCAGGATCGTGTCGGCGGCGAGGTCTGCGTCAAGACGGGTTTTGTAGATGGCCAGCTTGGTGCGCAGCGTCGCGATCAGGCCAGCCACGCGGGCCTGACGCTCGTCGTCAATGTCAGACTGGCGTCGGGCTAGTTCATCGCGTTCGCTGTCCAGGCGATCGATCGCGTCGCGCTCACGCGCCTCGATCAACGCCACCAGACGAAGCGCCTCGTCGATCTGCGCGCCGCCCTCGATCTCGGCCCGCGCGAAGGCAGCCTCGGCCTGCTCCTTCAGATCCACCAGCTCTGGCGACAGATTGCGCGAAAATTCAAGGGCGTGAATCTGATCGCGCGCGTCCCGCCAGTTGCCAGCGAGGGCAAAGAGTTCACGGGCAATACTCTCGGCCGGCACCTGTTTCTTAAGCACGGTTTCAAGAAAGCCCAGAACAAGGCTGCGGGTGGCATCATGGGCCGTCTGAGCCCGCGCCAGATCCCCCGCAAGCCGCTCCCTGTCCCCGATCGACAAGCTAAGCTGGTCAAACAGCACATCAATGCGCTTGTTGATCGCATCAAGCGCCGTCTGAATGGCCGCCTGCTGCCCGATCACCTCGTCCAGCCGGGCGAACACCGCCTCGTCGATGTCCGGCCGCAGGCTTGCCCAGAAATCCGGGTCGGCCCTGAGCACGCGGAAGGTTTCAGAGAGCGCCGCAGACAGAATCTGGCGGTAACTGTGATTGCCGGTATCGGGATGAAACAGCGGCTCGATCACCGCCGCTTTCAGCATCAGCACGCGCACGATGCCGTCGGCTTTCAGACCCTCGGCCACCACCGCTTCGGCCTCGAAGCGGATGGCGTCGGCCACGGTGGGAAGCCGGGCGATGGCAGCCTTGGCATCGGCGCGCTCCGCCCAGCCCGGCATCTCGGCGTCAAGTTGCTGCTGAACGCCCTCGGCGACCTGTCGGGACATCCGGGCATAGACCGCCTGCGGCTGACGCCCCCGGTTCCGCAACATCGTGGTCACCAGACCGGTGCCGCCGACCACCGCCTCGGCAACCCCGATGCCCAATGGCAGCAAAGCGCCGCCGGCGGCCAGGGCACCGCCAACCAGCACGGTGCCCGCAACCAGACCGCAGAGCTTGTTCGCGCACTCCTCACTCAGCCAGGACATCCGCCACCGCCGCCGTCATCACCTGAAACAGCATAAGTGCGCGAGGCTGCACGCGCAATGCGGTCGCGCCGACGCAGTTACCCGTTCAGAACTGGGCGCTGGATATACAGGTACACCCGCTGATGGAGCGACGCTACCGCCCTGCCCAGAGGTGGCCCATGCGAGCAAGCATAGACGTATTCAAGGGCGCCAAGAAATGGGTGGTTGGTCAGCGGGAGAGGGTGGCCAGGATACGCTTGCGGAGGTCGGTGGCCTTCTCGACGTAAAGATCCGCTCCACCTTCGGTAAAAACCTCCAAAGCACCATCGACGGCAGCCAATGCTTCTGCACGGAATGTAAGACTGCCTGTACGCTCGCTTAGTGTCAGCTTCACTTGGGCGAGGCTCTGCATGGTCAGGGCCCACTGGAAAGGGGTGCGTTCGCGGCTCCGTTCCGAGAGTGCAGCCTCATACGCAGCGACCGCCTCGCTGAGCCGTGTCACGCCACTATCGCGCTCACCAAGCGCATGAAGAGCGGCGCCGAGATTGTGCTGGATCATCGCCCAGCCCAGACTTCCATTTCCTCGTTTAATTTCCTCAAGGGCCGACTGATATGCATCTACGGCCGCCTTAAGTGATTCCGTTCCAAGCTCACGCTCACCAAGCGCCCGAAGCGCGTTTCCAAGATTGTTCTGCGTAGCCGCCCACGCCAGGGGAACACGCTTGCGGGTCCGTTCCGCAAGAGCAGCCCAATGTGCGTCAACGGCCTCTTTCAGAAACGCAGTTCCACCGCCGCGCTCGCCTATAGCTGTGAGCGCGTTGCCGAGATTATCCTTGGTGGCCGCCCACTCCAGAGGCACGAGCTCACGAGTACGTTCCGTAAGAGCAGCGCGATAAGCATCAACTGCCTCTTCAAACCGCACAGTATCGCTCTCGCGTTCGCCAAGGATTGCTAGGGCGTTACCGAGATTGTTCTTAATCGATGCCCAATCCAGAGGCGCCCGCTCGGGGGTGCGTTCCGAAAGAACAGCACGAAGAACCTCGACAGCCTCTTTGAGCCGAGCCTTTCCGCTCTCGCGTCCACCCAGCGCCCACAGCACATTGCCAAGATTGTTTCCAAACACCCCACGCTCATCAGCATTGCGTGCCCGCCCCAACCCCACCCGCGCAAGATAAATGGCGATCTCCAGCGGCAGGTTGACACCCCGGTCCCGGCCCTCCTCATAGCGGGCGTTCTGCTCCGCAAGAAGAGCTTCAAGGCGCGCATCGGCATCGGCATGTTGCAGATCGATAATCTGGACAAGGCGTCCGGCGGCGGCAGCCGGTTTGCGGGCCAGCACGTCCACATCATAGTGTGCGCGGAGCAGGCGGATGCCTTCGGTCTGGCTGCGCTGGCGCCGCTCGTCCTCCTCGGCCTGGCGGGTGGCCTCCTCGCGTTCCCAGGCACGGAAGGCATTTCCGGCCGCGGTCCCTGCCTCGTCGAAGCGGCCATTCCTCGACAATTCGGCGACACGTGCGAGCACCGTTTCGATGAAATCACCAAGCTTGGTTCCGTAGCGGTCTTCCTCGGCCACACGAATGGCGATCTCGACGACGTATTCCAGTTCGCGCAGGGCCGCTTCGGTGTCACCATCCTTGATGCTCGGCAAAGTGCGACGAGCCAGTTCGATAATCGTCGAGCGCGGGATACCAGCCTCGTTGGTCGCCGCGAGTGATTCAGGGTTTTGTGCCGACCACGCCGCTACGAGCAGGTCGAGCTTCTTATCCATCTCAGAAAGAATGGACATAATATCCTGAAGGGCCGCCACCTGATCGACATGCGCGGCAAGCGCGCCGCGCTCGCCCGCCACGGCCTGCGGGATGCTCAGCAGACGCTGCCAGAAATTTGACGGGTGCTGGGCCGCGAAAAACCCAAGGCAGACGAGAAACAGCATCCCCGCATAGAGCAGGATGTGGTGGCACAATGCCCGCCACGGCCGCCTCAGCCGGCCCACGATCAGGGACAGCAGGACCGCCGTCAGAGATGCCAGAAGGAACCAGTGAACGACCGGCGCCACGACGGTCATGAAATCCGCCACGGCGCCGATCGCGACGACGAACAGCGACAACACGCCGTCATGCGGCCTGACCGCAGACATCAGGCGCGGCCAGACTGGATGCCGGCCGCCACGCCATCGGATGCGGGCAGCGGCTCAATGGTGTCGTCGTCGCCGTCCGCACGCTTCATAGGCACCCCCAACCCGCCTCCAAAGAGAATAGGTGAGGTCGATTGCACGCGCAACATGGGCACGCCGCCCCAGCCGCGCGGGCCACCTGCCGGGAACCCAAACCAGCCCGGCCGGTTGGGTCGGTCAGGTCATGACCGATCAGGAGGTTTCGACATGGACGATCCCCGCAGCAAGCACCCGACACCGCCGCAGCCCGATCAGCAGCAGCCGATGCCCGGCGCCACCGACGCCATGACCCCGCGGCCCGATCATGGCGAACGGAGCTATCACGGATCGGGACGGTTGAAGGATCGGGTGGCGATCATCACCGGGGGCGATTCAGGGATCGGCCGCGCGGTCGCGATCGCCTTTGCCCGCGAGGGCGCGGATGTGCTGATCGCGTATCTCGACGAGCATGACGACGCCCGCGAAACCGCGCGCTGGGTGGAAGATGCCGGGCGGCGGGTGCTCACCATCGCCGGCGACATCCGGGACGAGACCCATTGCCGGACGCTGGTGGCACGGGCGCTGAAGGCATTCGGCCGCATCGACGTGCTGGTCAACAATGCCGCCCATCAGGCCAGCTTCGCGCAGATCGAGGATATCTCGGCCGAGGAATGGGAAGTGACCTTCCAGACCAATATCCACGCCCAGTTCTATCTGGCCAAGGCGGCGATCCCGCATATGACGCCCGGCGCCTCGATCATCAACACCACCTCGATCAACGCCGCCGACCCGAACCCGCATCTGCTGGCCTATGCCACCACCAAGGGCGCGATCGGCAATTTCACCCAAGGGCTGTCGCAACTGGTGGCCGATCGCGGCATCCGGGTGAATGCGGTCGCGCCCGGCCCGGTCTGGACGCCGCTGATCCCCTCGACCATGCCGCCTGAGGCGGTCGAGAGTTTCGGCAAGAACACGCCGCTCGGCCGCGCCGCCCAGCCGGTGGAGATGGCCGGCGCCTTCGTGTTCCTGGCGTCGGACGCCGCCAGCTATATCACCGGCGCGATCATTCCGGCGACCGGCGGCCGGCTGATGTGATCAGCCCGCCGGGCAGTGGGCGCCGGTATCGACCCAGGCCTGCATCAACTGGGTGAAGGCGGCATTGCTGCCGGGCGCCGGGGCGCGGGTGCCGCCCGGCGCCCAGCCCCACAGCACCAGGCTGTCGGTCGAGACATGCTCGATGATCGCCGCCAGATCGCGATCGCCATTGCGCGCCGGATCTTTCAACTGGGCGCAGATCTGGCCGACACTCAGGCCTTCCCATGCCATCTCGGGCGGCGCCAGCGACCAGTGCGGATCGCCCGGCACGCCCGCCGGTTCATAGTTCTCGTCGTGATGGCAGGTGGTGCAGCGCATGCCCACCACACCCATGCCGCCATCGCCGCGCACCACCAGCGGCCTGTGCGGATGGCGGTCGTCGCCCTGCGCCGGCCGGTCGCCGGCCGGATGGCAGTTCATGCAGCGCGGATGCTGCAACACCTTGGCCGCCTCGCCAAACAGCGCCGCCGAGCGTTCCGCCTCAGAGCCGATGCCGTTGAAGGCGGTGACCGGCCGCAGGCTCTGCGGGTCATCGGCGGCGGCCGTGTCGTTGGCGGACATGCCGGCGGCATGGGCCGCAGGCATCAGCGCCGCCAGCGACAGCAGCCCGGCCGTGGCGAGGCCGGCAAGCGTCGTCGGTCCACCCCGCATCAGGCCACCCCGCATCAGGCCACCCCGCATCAGGCCGTCTCCCGCAGCATCGGCAGGCGGCGCGGGCGCTCACGCCCCAGCCGCGCCATGGCATTGGCGATGGCCGGCGCCACCGGTGGCAGGCCGGGTTCGCCGATACCGCTGGGGGCGGCGTCGGATGCCACGATCACCACCTCGACCTCGGGCATTTCATTGATCCGCAGCGAGCGGTAGCCGTCGAAATTCGACTGCATGCGGAGGCCGTCCTCCATGGTGATCTCGCCATACAGCGCATGGCCGATGCCATAGCCGATGCCGCCCTCGATCTGGGCGCGGATGACATCGGGGTTGACGGCAACGCCGCAATCGACCGCGCACCACACCTTGTGCACCCGGGGCTCGCCGTCATCCGACACCGAGACCTCGACGATCTCGGCGACATGGGTGCCGAAGCTCTTCACCACCGCCACACCGCGCGCGCGGCCTTCGGGCGGCGTGGTGTCGTGCCAGCGGGCCAGTTCGGCCACAGCGCGCAGCACGCCGGCCTCCCGCGGCGCCTCGGCCATGAGCGCCAGACGCCCGTCGACCGGATCCTGGCCGGCGACGGCCAGCAATTCGTCGACGAAGCATTCCACCGCATAACCGGTATGGGTGTGGCCGACCGAGCGCCAGAACAGCACCGGTACGCCGGTTTTCGCGATGTGCAGATCACAACTGAAGGCCGGCAGGGTGTAGCGCAGCTCGCTCGCGCCCTCGACCATCAGCGCATCCACACCGTCCTTATAGCCGAAGCCTTCCCAGGGGGTGCCGACGATGAAGGACTGCCCGACCACGGTATCGGCCCAGGCGGTGATGGCGCCATCCTTCACCGCACCCCGCATGCGGTGCACGAACATCGGCCGATAATAGCCGCCCTGGATGTCGTCTTCCCGCGTCCAGACCAGCTTCACCGGCCGGCCGGCGAAGCCGTCGACACCAGCCAGCGTTTTGGTGACCGCCGCCAGTTCCACCGCGAACACCGACCCGACCTGACCGCGCCGGCCGAAGCTGCCGCCGGCCAGCATGGTATCGATCCGCACCTTGTCGGGGGTGACATCGAACACGGCGGCAATCGCCATCTGGTCGCTGGTCTGGATCTGGCTGCCGAAGCGGGCATAGGCGGTGCTGCCATCCCAGGTCATCCAGCCATCCAGCGGCTCCATCGGCGCATGGGCCAGATAGGGGAACTGAAATTCGGCCTCGACCACCTGATCCGCCGCCGCCAGCACGGCCTGCGCGTCGCCATGGGTGGCGGCCACAGCGCCAGGGCCTTTGGCAAGCGCGCTGAAATCGGCCAGGATCTGCTCGGTGCCGCGCATCTCGGCCGCGCTGTCATCCCAGGTGATGTCCAGAAGCTCGCGCGCCTTGATCGCGGGCCAGGTGCTTTCGGCATAGACAGCAACACCGGTCGGCACTTCACGCACCGCCAGCACGCCCCGCACCGCCAGCGCCTGGCTGGCGTCGAAAGCCTTCACCCGGCCGCCGAAACGGGGCGGATGCGCCACCACCGCCACCACCATGCCGTCGGTGTGGATATCGGCCGTGAACATGGCGCTGCCATTGGTTTTGGCGCGGCTGTCCAGGCGGCCGACGGTGTCGCGGTCGTGGCCGATCAGCTTGAAATCTTTGGCGGATTTGACTGGCGCATCGGTCGGCACCGGCAGTTTGGCGGCGGCTTCCGCCACCGCACCAAACCCGGTTTCGCGGCCGGATGCGGCATGGCGGATGCGGCCCTTCGACACCGTCAGCGCGGCCGGCTCCACCTGCCAGTCCGCGGCGGCCGCAGCCACCAGCATGGCGCGGGCGGCGGCGCCGGCCTGGCGCATCTGCATGAAGGAATTGGCGATGGCGGTCGAGCCGCCGGTGCCCTGCATGCCGAACAGGCTGTTGGTGTAAAGGGCGGTGTCGGCCGGGGCGTGCTCGGCGCGCATCTGCGCCCAATCGGCATCCATCTCCTCAGCCACCAGCGTGGCGAGGCCGGTGAACGGCCCCTGGCCGAATTCGATATGCTTGACCAGCACCGTCACCGTGTCGTCGGTGGCGACCCGGATGAAGGCATTGGGGGCGAAGCCACCGGCGGGCATGGTTACATCCGCCGCCGCAGCCTCGGTTGCCAGCGCCCGCTTCATCAGCGACGGCGCCAGATAGACGCCGACCACCAGCCCGGCCGCGCCCTTCAGCAGGCCGCGCCTGGAAACCTGCCCTTGCGCGGGTTGCGTCTGTCGCATCTGCATCGCTCAGGCCTCCAATGACCGGGCCGCGTCCTTGATCGCGGCCCGAATGCGCAGATATGTGGCGCAACGGCAGAGATTGCCGCTCATCGCCAGATCGATGTCGTCATCGGTGGGGTTGGGAACCTCGCGCAGCAGCGCCACCGCGCTCATCACCTGCCCCGACTGGCAATAGCCGCATTGCGGCACGTCATGGGCGACCCAGGCCGCCTGCACCGCCGCCGCTTCCGGCCCGTCGACCGCCTCGATGGTGGTGATTTCAGAGGTGCCGACCGCCCCCACCGGCAGGCTGCATGATCGCAGCGGCTGGCCATCCATATAAACGGTGCAGGCGCCGCATTGCGCCTTGCCACAGCCGAATTTGGTGCCGGTCAGTCGCAGGGTGTCGCGCAGCACCCACAGCAAGGGCGTGTCGTCATCGACATCGACCTGCCGGGCCTCGCCGTTCACCGTGATCACCTGTGCCATGGCTTGCCCTCCCGCGGCTGGCTTGTGGAAACAATGTCAGGCTAAACCGCTGGATGTCGTGCAACAATCAGCATAATGTTGCACGGGATATTGAGGATTATTCATCAATGAAACGTGCAAGCATCACAGATCTGACGGTGTTCATGGCGGTGGCCAGCCATCGCAATTTCCGCAAGGCGGCGCTGGAACTGGGGATGTCGCCCTCGGCGCTGAGCCATGCCGTGCGCAGCCTGGAAGAGCGGCTTGGCGTCCGGCTGTTCAACCGCACCACGCGCAGCGTATCGCCCACCGCCGCCGGCGAGACCCTGTTCCGCCGGCTGACGCCGGCGATGCGCGACATCATGACGGCGCTCGACGAGGTGGATGATTTTCGCAGCACGCCATCGGGCACATTGCGCATCAATGCCTCGGCGAGCAGCGCGCGTGTTCTGATGCAGCCGATGCTGGCCCGGTTTCTGGCACGGTTTCCGGATATGCGGGTCGAGGTGGTGACGGAAGACCGGCTGGTCGACATCGTCGCCGAAGGCTTCGATGCCGGCGTCAGGCTTCTGGAATCGGTGCCGCAGGACATGATCGCGGTGCCGTTCGGCCCGGACCTGCGCCTGATCGCCGTCGCCAGCCCCGATTACCTGAAACAACATGGCACGCCCAAGACCCCACAGGATCTTGCTCGTCACGACTGCATCAATTACCGGCTGGGCAGCGGCCGCGTCTATCGTTGGGAATTCAGCCGCCACGGCCAGGATATCCAGATCGACGCGCCCGGGAAAGTGATCGTCGACAACCCGATGCTGATCCTCGACGCGGCCCTGGCCGGCGTCGGCGTAGCCTTGACCATGGAGGCCCTGGTCGCGGCCGACATCGCCGCCGGCCGTCTGGTGCCGCTGCTGGAAGAGTGGTGCCAGCCTTTCGCCGGCCTGTGCCTGTATTATCCGGGCCGGCGCCATATGCCGGCGGGGCTCAGGGCGTTCATCGACATGATGCGCGAGACCAGCTTCCCCGCCGCCACGTGACGCGCGCGCCGCTCAACCCAGCTCGAAACTGGTGATGCCATAGGTGCGGTCGATGCCGATATCGGGCGCGGCGCCGGTATACATGCGCGCGGTTTCGAACATCGGCGTCAGACCATGGCCTGCGGCCAGCGCCATGGCGCCGGGGTTGCACGCCGGCGTGTCGAGGAACACCGCCGCGTCTGCCGGCACCCGGCCGCGCAGCGCCGTGAACAAGCGGTCGGCAATCGCGCCGGTGTCGGCAAACAGCGGGCCGATCTTATAGCCGGTGCGGCAGGGGCGCAGCACGCCATAGCCCTGCAGACGGCCGTCTTCCACCGCGCCCAGCGCCACACTGCCCGGCTGCGCGATCCAGGGCGCCAGAAAGCCCGGTCGCGGTGCCGCGAAATGGCCGCGATCATAGCGCTCGACCACATCGAATGGCATGTCGGCCAACGGCATCAGCCCGGCATCGCCGGATGTGTCGACGATGCCCGGGCCTTCGTGGCGGATATTGCGATGCGCCAGGATGAAACCCGAGCGGCGATAGCTGTCCTGCTGCGCGATCACGCCATCCAACCCGATCAGCCGACCCTGCAGGCGCGCCATCGCCTGCTGCCAGATCGCCCAGCCATGGCCATGCCCGCGCAGGTCGGGTCGCACGATATAGAAGCCGATGAAACCGAAGCCGGCGCCATAGCGGATCGCCGAGATCACCGCGACCGGCCGATCGTCGATCAGGCCGATCAGGAAGCCGCCGGGATCGGCGGCAATGAAGGGTATCGCATCGGACAGGCCGGGATTCCAGCCCTCGGCCGCCGCCCAGTCAAGAGCCAGCGGCACCTCACCGGCGGTCATCGGGCGGATCGCAAGCTTGGGCGCGGTCATGGCAATGATCCTTCCGGCAGGCTGAGTGTCATGTCACCCAGCCTATACCGGTCAGGCCCCCCTGTCGCCCCCGCCAGGCGGGTCGGTACATCGCGGCCGGTCATACCGGCCATCACCCGATGACCGCTTTGGCCTTCAACCCGGCGAGCGTGGCCGCATCCAGCCCCAGAATCCGGCCCAGCACATCGGCGGTGTCGGCGCCCAGCACCGGGGCGGCGCGATCATAAACCACCGGCGTCGCCGACAGGTTCAGCGGGCTGGCCACGGTGGGCACACGCCCCAGCGTTTGATGCGGCATATCCCGGCGCAGGCCGCGCGCCTGCACCTGTGCGTCGGCAAACACGCGATCGAGAGTGTTGATCGGCCCGCAGGGCACGCCGCGCGGCTCCAGCGCCGCGATCCAGGCATCGGTGGCGCGGCCGGCGACGGCAGCGGCGACAAGCGGCACCAGCGCCGCGCGGTTGGCCACACGGCTTGCATTGGTGGCAAAGCGCGGATCCTCGCCCCATTCGGCATGGCCGGCCTCGATGGCGAAGCGCCGGAACTGGTCGTCATTGCCGATCGCCAGCACCAGATGACCATCGAGTGTTGCGAAGGCCTGATAGGGCACGATATTGGGATGGGCATTACCCATCCGGCCGGGTGCCGTGCCCGCGACCAGAAAATTCATCGCCTGATTGGCCAAAGTGGCCACAGACACGTCCAGTAATGCCAGATCGATATGTTGACCCGCCCCGCCCTGGTCGCGATGCGCCAATGCCGCCAGCACGCCGATGGTGGCGTAAAGCCCGGTCATCACATCGACCAGAGCCACCCCCACCTTCACCGGCCCGCCACCCGGCACCGTGTCGGGCTCGCCGGTCACCGACATCAACCCGCCCATGGCCTGGATCATGAAGTCGTAACCGGCACGCGGCGCATAAGGCCCGGTCTGGCCGAAGCCGGTGATCGAGCAATAGATCAGACGGGGATTGACCGCCTGAAGACTGGCCCAGTCGAGACCGTATTTCTTCAGGCCGCCGACCTTGAAATTCTCGATCACCACGTCGCATTCCGCCGCCAGCCGGCGGATCAAGGCCGCGCCCTCGGCCGTACCCATGTCGATCGCGACCGACTGCTTGTTGCGGTTGGTGGTGAGGAAATAGGCTGCCTCACGCGCCGATCCATCCACCGAGGATGCATAGGGCGGCCCCCAGCCGCGGGTGTCGTCGCCGGCACCGGGCCGCTCGATCTTCAACACCTCGGCCCCCAGATCGCCAAGGATCTGGCTGGCCCAGGGGCCGGCGAGGACGCGGCTGAGATCGAGCACGCGGATATGGGAGAGAGCACCGTTGCGGTCGGGGGCGGCCATCGATCAGGTATCCGTCACAGATGTGGAAAAGCGCGCGAGGGCTTGAGGTGACGCGCCCTCAGCCGAAAGCGGCGATACCGGTCTGAGCGCGGCCCAGGATCAGCGCATGGACGTCGTGGGTGCCCTCGTAAGTATTCACCGCCTCAAGATTGCACATATGGCGGATGACGTGATACTCGTCGGAAATGCCGTTGCCGCCATGCATGTCGCGGGCGCTGCGGGCGATTTCCAATGCCTTGCCGCAATTGTTGCGCTTCATCAGGCTGATCACCTCAGGCGCCGCGGAGCCGCGATCCTTCAGCCGGCCAAGCTGAAGCGCCGCCACCAGACCCAGGGTGATTTCGGTCTGCATATCGGCCAGCTTCTTCTGGATCAACTGGGTGGCGGCCAGCGGCCGGCCGAACATGATCCGGTCCATGGTGTATTGACGCGCGGCATGCCAGCAGAATTCCGCCGCCCCCATGGCGCCCCAGGCAATGCCGAAGCGGGCATTGTTCAGGCATGAGAACGGGCCGGTCAGGCCGCGCACCTCAGGGAAGGCGTTTTCTTCCGGCACGAAGACCTGATCCATGGCGATCTGGCCGGTGATGGAGGCACGCAGCGAGAACTTGCCCTCGATCTTGGGCGCGGTCAGCCCCTTCATGCCCTTTTCCAGCACGAAACCACGGATCGAGCCATGATCGTCCTTGGCCCAGACCACGAAGACATCGGCGATCGGCGAATTGGTGATCCAGGTCTTGGTGCCGGAAATCTCGTATCCGCCATCGACCTTGCGGGCACGGGTGCGCATCGAGGCCGGATCGGAGCCGGCATCGGGCTCGGTCAGGCCGAAACAGCCGACCAGCTCGCCCGTGGCCAGACGCGGCAGATATTTGCGCCGGGTTTCCTCGTTGCCGAAGGCATGGATCGGGTGCATGACCAGCGACGACTGCACGCTCATCGCCGAACGATAGCCGCTGTCGACCCGCTCCACCTCGCGCGCCACCAGACCATAGGCGACATAGGACAGGCCCGCGCAGCCATACTCCTCGGGCAGCGTGCAGCCCAGCAGGCCAAGCGCGCCCATCTCGGTCATGATCTCGCGATGGAAGACTTCATGCCGGTTGGCTTCCAGCACCCGGGTCTGAAGATTTTCCTGCGCATAATCATGCGCGGTGTCGCGGATCATCCGCTCCTCTTCGGAAAGCTCACCCGCAAGGTTCAGCGGATCTTCCCACTGGAAGGAAGGACGGGTTTCACGTGCCATGGTCGGGGTTCTTTCAGCAGGAATTCAAAGGGATGGTGGATAGTGGGTGGTAGATGTCGGTCAGGGATCACCGATGGTCAGGCGCGCAGGCTTCCAGCCGCCATCCGCCTCGTCGCCGCGCGTCAGGTCCATCCGGTATTCGAAACGCTCGGGCACATACAGCGACACCAGATGGTCGAAGGGGCGCATGGCCGGGTCATACAGGGTCCGGGTCAGGCGCAGCAGCGCCGCTCCCGGTGCTACGTCCAGAAGTTGTGCCAACCGATCGTCTGCCAGTTGTGCCGACAGCTTCTGGCGCGCCGCCTCGACCCTGAAACCCGCGTCCTCGAACATCCCCATGCGCGGGCGATGGGCAAGGCTGGCGGCCGTGAAGCCGGCGGCGGCCGCCGGCAGCGTGTGGGTGGAGAGCAGCGCGAAGGGCTTACCATCAGCGGCGCGCACCCGCTCCGCCGCCACAAGCTCGGTGCCGGGCGCAAGCGTCAGTTCGTCGGCGATCGCCGGCGAGGCCGGCACCCGGGCCAGCGACACCAGCCGCATGCCCGACCGGGCGCCGATGTTCTGAATGGTGGCGATCAACCCGTCCAGCGGCGCGCGGATCGGCGCCGGGCGATAGTGATGGGTCACCATGGTGCCCCGCCCGCGCTGCCGGTTGACCAGCCCTTCCCCGGCCAGGTCATCCAGCGCCCGCTTGGCGGTGATCCGCGACACGCCGTAATCGCGGGCGATATCGTGTTCGCTGGGCAGGATATCGCCATCACGCAGTTCGCCGCCCAGAATTTTCTCGCGGAAGATGACATAGAGCCGGTGATACAGCGGCGTCGGCCCCTCGCGACCAAGCGTGCCGTCATGGCCGGCACCGTCGGCCGGATGCCGGTTCCCGTCCGGGCGCGTGGCGACGCGCTGGCCGCGACCCGCGTCACGCCCGCCCCCCTCGCCGTCGGTGCCCGGCGGCACCCTGTCCCCGATCTCGTTCATGGGTGGAGGATAGCGCAGGTTATGAGCTATTGCTATATGAATATGTCATTAGGGCTTTTGACGCGACCGCCCACGCCATAACCCCGTGCGTCAGTCAGGCAGAGGCCGGCGGCGCGGCAAAATACGGGGACTGGCCGAAAAACCCGATCAGGAGGTCGGTGAGAACCCGTATCTTGCGGGCGAGGTGCTGCCCCGGGGGGCGGACGACATAGGCACCCGCCGGGGGTGGCGGATAGCCGGTCATGATCGGCACCAGCGCGCCGGATGCGACATGGTCATGGGTGAGGCAGTCGGGCAGATAGGCGACGCCCAGCCCTGCCGTTGCCGCGGCGACCAGCGCCAGGCCGTTATCGGCCTTGAATCGCCCTTGCGGGCGAACCGTGATGGTCTTGCCGCCATCCATGAACTGCCAGGATTCGGTGCTCTGCATCAGCGCCTCATGGGCGGGGATGTCCTCCGGCGTCTCGGGCGAGCCATGGGCCGCGATATAGGCGGGGCTGGCGACGAGCTTGCCATAGATCGGGCCGACCCGCTTTGCGATCAGATTGGAATCCGGCAGATAGCCAACCCGGATCGCACAATCATAACCCTCGGCGATCAGGTCGACGAAGCGATCGGTATAGCAGGCCTGGATCTGGAGCCGGGGGTGGCGGCGGGCCAGGTCGGCGAGCACGGGTGCGACATGCACGGGGCCGAAGGACAGCGGCGCCGCAACCCGCAGGCGGCCGCGAAGGTCGCCGGTGGGCAGGATCGATTCCCTGGCCATGTCGATCTCGGCGCAGACCCGGGCGGCATGGTCGCGGAAGGTGACGCCGGCTTCCGTCAGCGCCGCACCCCGGGTGGTCCGCGCAAGAAGCTGCACGCCAAGTTCCGCTTCAAGCCGGAAAAGCCGGCGACTGACGATCGACTTGGAGACGCCGAGCCGGACCGCCGCGGGGGAGATGCCGCCGGCATCGGCGACTTCGACGAATGTTTGCAGTGCGTCGATATCCAAGGCGGCGTTCCCCATTTCGCGACACAGTTCCTCATGGAAGCAGACTATCGCATCGCTCTCGGGGCCAGCAATATCCCGTCCAGACAACGCCGCTGACGGCGCATGTCTCTCCCCGGAAAAACCAGTGCCGCTCACACCGGCAACAAAGGATGTCGTGATGACTTTTCGTAACGGCCTCGCATCGCTTCTTCGTCCCGAAGATTCGGTGCTCGTCCTGATCGACCATCAACCATTCCAGCTCGCCAACCTGAACAGCCATGACCCGCAGGCCGTGGTGAACAATTCGACCGCTCTGGCGAAAGCCGCCAAGGCGTTCGGTGTCCCCACCATCCTGACCAGCGTGCTTGCCGAGCGCGGCGGCCTGATCTTCTCGCAGATCACCGATGTGTTCCCGGACCAGGCGGTGATCGACCGCACGTTCATCAACACCTGGGAGGATCAGGCGGTTGTCGATGTGGTCAAGGCGACCGGCCGCAAGCAGTTGATCATCGCCGGCCTGTGGACCGAAGTCTGCGTGGCGATGCCGGTGATCCACGCGCTGGGCGACGGCTGGGACGTGACGGTGATCACCGATGCCTCGGGCGGCACCTCGGTCGAGTCGCACGAGGTCGCCATCCAGCGCATGATCGCGGCCGGCGCGAACATGATGACCTGGCTGGCCCTGGCATCGGAATGGCAGCGCGACTGGGCCCGCACCGAACACGCCGCAGAGCTGACCGATATCATGAAGCACCATGCCGCCGGCAGCGGCATCGCCTTCCTGTGGGAACAGCAACTGCTGAACACGCCGGTACCCGCCACCGCCGGATGATCTGAGACAGGGCGGCGAGGTTCAGGCGATGCGCGGGCCAAGGGTGCGGCGTGCGTTTCGGGCCTCGCCGGTCTCGCTCGACAGGGGTAATAGAACCTGAAGAGCCGAGTTACGGCATTCCTTGTGACCACAGGCCACCGGGGCTAGGCAAGGATTTCCGCTTTAGTTGAGTGTTAGGCATAGGGCGTTCACGCAAAACTACAAGCGGCTTCTTGATGTCAAGACGCTGCACGCGAAACTGGCCATCGAAGAAGAAGATCGATGGCGGGAAGAAAACAAGCGGATAAAGGATAATCTTTCAAAATCTCCGCAAGAGGAAGGCTGATGGATTAGGTCAATTAACATCACGTCCATCGGCACTCTTAGATTTCATCGGCCGATTGCCTCTGCAACCGCCTGAAAGCGCCTTCTGGGAAGAAGACATTGAACACCTGGCCCGCACCCAAATCCGGAGGCTGCCCTACCTGATATTCACTGTCATTGCGTCTGCATTTTTGAGCGATGGACTCCACCCTCAGCAGTTCCGGCTTGATCACACCCGCAAGCAGCTTGAAGGCATGCGTCCAACACCGACGACCCATCGGTTCGAGCAGCATCGTATTGATGAGATGAGGCAGATTGGAAAGGCCAATTCTCGTTCTAACAGTGATCTCATTTCTGCGGATCGTTGCCAACACTCCAAAGGCGCCCACTGTATCATAAGGTGACCCTAGCGCCTCCCATCGAACGCCGCCGACCATTTCTGCAACGCCGTTCCAGATTTGCGCAGCCTTGCCATGGTCGGAAACGGCCAACACGGCATAGAAACGTTGGCGGACGTCGGCCAGCGCCCCATCCGTTTCGACAAGTTGATCCAGATAGACGTCGTAGCTGAAATTCGCCGACCGAGGGCGGCAGCCCGCCGCACCCCAATTCAGTTCATCTGGGGCAACAATCTTCGTTTTCCACTTTGGAGCAAGCCGCTCGGATATCGGCCCCGGCAGAAGCCGATTGAGCTGAAAACGGGGCGCGCCGGCCTTCCGCGCGGCCGCCAGGATTTCGCCGTCCAGTCCGAGAATCTGGCCGTCATTGCGCAGGTAGATGTCCTTAAAGGTTCGTCGCTCAGGCTGCCAGTTGGATCTGTCGACGATCCAAACAAGCCGGATGCCGTTGTCTGCATAAAAATCCTCTCGGCGGACGATATTCGGAAGCTGCGTCGTCGCAAGCTGAATCTCAAAGGCAGCAGGTCCGCCATACCAGGATGCCGCGAAGACGTCGGGAAAAGCATAGCTCGTGCCGTCCACCCCCTTTGTATAACGCTCTTGCGCGATGGCGGCTTCCTTGGCTTGGTGATCGAACGCCAGATTCTCACAGATCATCGCCTTGAGTGCTTTATGTCGCTCGCTTTCCTGATGACCGTGGAACTTTCTAGCATCTATCGACCGGGCATTACGCGCATTAGCAGATGACCATAGACAGTCTTTGACTTCAGTGCCAAAATGATAGCAATGGCGGCGTCCTTTAGTGGACTCTCGCGCATAGACAGGGCTTCGACAATCACCACACCGCAGAAGCGGCTCGCCGGCTTTGCGCGAACGCGTAGCCTTGGCGCGCAAGTCAGTCCATTCGGTCTCTGACAACGAATATAGATATGCTTCAGTGCGGATTGGCTGGTCTGAAGCCCTTCCGTCATCTACAAATAGTGCCCCGACTGTAAGATCACCAGATCGCATGATATGATAGTTGCGAGCACTTGCTAAGAGGATCACGTCCCGCGTGGTGGTGTATGAGCACTGGCGCGGGGCAGACGTGGAGGGCGGCGATCGGGCCGGCCGGCCGGATCATGACGAGCGCTCGTTCAGCCGCTGGCGCAACGTCTGGCGGCGGCGGGCCATGTGCGCCTCGACCTCGTCATGGGGGATAGACGGACGGGGATCGGCCAGGGCTTCCTGGACGCGGGCGCGGAACCAGGCGTCGTGGCTGGGCTGGTCGGTCACCATCCGGCTTCTTTCTGGTGGCGGACGGCCAGGATGATCACCCGGTCGTCGGTGATGCGATAGCGGGCGACATAGCCAGTGTCGCCGAAATCGATCAGCCAGTCACGATAGATATCGGGCAGGTCGTCGACCACGCGGCCCATCTTCGGCCATGTGCCGAGCGCGCGCACGCCCTTGATGATCGCGGCACCGGCACGGTTCGCGGCGGCGGGGTTCTTTGTGCGCAGGAAGGCGCTCAGGCGCTCAAGATCCCGGAGTGCTGCCGGGGCGAAGACTACCGGTCGCATTCGGCCGTGGACGTGAGCGGCGGCGCGGGCTTCTCGTCATCGGTGCCCCAGCTTTCAAGCCAGGTTTCGACGTCGGCGGCGGTGGCGTGCAGGCCGGTGGTCTGATACTCATCCCACGCGGCGAGCGTGTCGCGGCGCAGCGCCTCGCGCCGTTCCTCGCGCTCGACATATTGCGCGATCGCCTCGCGCATGATCCAGTGCGCGCTGCGCCGGCGGGCCTGAGCCAGATGCTGCACACGCCCTTTCAACTCGGCATCGAGCTTGACGGATGTGGCGGTCGCCATATCAGTGCCTCCGTAGCGAAAGGTATGACCTTTCATTATTGTAGCCCCTTCCCCGGCCCGCGTCCATGTGGACCCGGAACACAATGCCAAGGGGAAGCTCCCCGGCCATGACCGCAGTGATCGGCACCGACACCGCCGGCAGGCCGGCGACCTTTGCGAACGTGGTGACAGGGGCCTGTCCGGCCGGCACACTGGACTCATAAGGAAATGCCACCGGCGGCGCCATGGGCAGGATCAGCCCGCCCCGACCGGCGACAGCCATCGGCAAGGCATGCGGCCCTAACCGGCCGCAGAGCGGTGAATGCATGGGCCTCGACGGCGGCGTGGCGCGCGCGGATCGTGCCTGTTCCCGAGCGGCGAACTGTTGTATTCCTCCAGCGTCTGGAGCGTGATGTCAGGGGGCCGCCAGCCGGACGTTTAGGGGAGCTGGACCGCGCATGGCCGAGGATGAGGCACAGGATCTGAGCCGGATCGCGGCAGCCCGCCCGGCCCCATCGCCCGACATATCCCCAGCACCTAGAATGCCCGAGATTCCGCGCTATCTTCAGGTGTTTCAGGATCTGCGCGCGCGGATATCCAGCGGCCGCTATCCGGTGGGCAGCATGGTGCCGACAGAGGCCGAGCTGTGCGCGGAATTCGCCGTCAGCCGCCATACCGTGCGCGAGGCCCTGCGCCGGCTGGTGGATCAGGGCTATGTCGAGCGGCGCCAGGGATCGGGCACCCAGGTGCTGTCGGCCGAGGGCGGATCGCTGTTCACCCAGTCGATGCGGTCGCTGTCGGAACTGTTCCAGTATGCGCTCGACACCGATTTCGCCATCACCGCCATGGTCATGACCGCGGTCGACGAACCCACCGCCCGGCTGATCGGCGCCGAGCCCGGATCGTCGTGGCTGGCCCTTCACGGCATCCGCGGCACACGCGATGACGGCGTGCCGATCAGCCATACGGTGGTCTATGTCCACGAACGGTTCGGCTGGCTGCGCGATGACTTCCCAAGCTGCCACGGCCCGTTCTATGCGCTGATCGAACAACGCGCCCAGGTGACGGTGATGGAAACGCTGCAGACCATCACCGCCCTGCCGATGCCCGATGCCAGCCGCCAGGTGTTCGGCGACCAGCCCCCCGGCGCCCATGTGCTGCGGGTGGTGCGGCGCTATCTGGACCGGCACGGCAGCACCCTGACCGCATCGATCAACGACCATCCGGCCGACCGCTTCACCTATACCATGCGCATCAAACGCGACGGTGAGCGCTGACGCCGCCTGCCGTTGGCCCGCACGCCCAGCGGTACCGCATTGACGGAGAATATACGAACCATATACGATCCGTATTCTCGAACCCCATGGCGAGGATATGATGGGCCTGGTGAAAATCGGCGACGAGCTTCATGAAGAGGCAAGACGGGCCAGCACTGTGATGTGCCGGTCGATCAACGCCCAGGCCGAGTTCTGGATGAAGATCGGCATGCTTGCCGAGGCGAACCCGACATTGTCGTTCAACGACATCGTGACGATGCAGCTTAAATCGGCAGAGGTCACGGCGGCCGATCAGGCGGTTGCCTGAGATGGTCAAGACCGCCTGCGAGCTGGCGCTGATGCGGATCTCCGGCAAGCTGCTGGCCTCGGTGTTCGAGATGCTGGACCGGCAGGATCTTGCCGGACGCTCGACGATGCAGATCAATGATCTGGTCGAACGGTTCATCACGGTGGATCTGGACGCGCGGCCGGCGAGCAAGGGCCAATACGGCTTCAAATATGTCCTGAACTGTTCGATCAACCATGTCGTCTGCCACGGCGTGCCCGATGCCGGACAGATCATCCGCGACGGTGACATCATCAATCTGGACATCACGCTGGAAAAGAACGGCTTCATCGCCGATTCGAGCAAGACCTATGTGGTCGGCGCGGCGCCGCCGGCCGCCCGCCGGCTGGTGCGGGTGGCCCGGGAGGCGATGTGGAAGGGCATCGAACAGGTGCGCCCCGGCGCGCATCTGGGCGATATCGGCCATGCGATCGAACGCCACGCCAGACGGAACGGCTATTCGGTGGTGCAGGACTATTGCGGGCACGGCATCGGCCGCGAGATGCACGAGGAACCCCAGGTGCTGAATGTCGGCCGGCCGGGCACCGGGCTGGCTTTGGTGGAAGGCATGGTCTTCACCATCGAGCCGATGGTCAACCAGGGCAGCCGCCGGGTTGCGACCGAAGCCGATGGCTGGACGGTGGTCACCCGCGACCGGAAATTGTCGGCACAGTTCGAGCACACGGTCGCCGTGACCCGCGACGGCGTCGAGGTGCTGACCTTGCGCCAAGACGGCACCTGACGATGCGCGCCGCCCACCCGATCAATGGCGCCCGGTCAACGCCACCCGGTCAATGCCGTGGCGGATGCGCCGGGTCGTCGCTCCAGGCGGTGTTGCCGTGTTCGGGGGTGAGGAACAGGATCTCGACATCTTCAAGAATATCGGCGCCATGGGCATGGCCGCGCGGGATCAGCAGCAGATCGCCGGCGCCGAGCGCCACGGTTTCGGCGCCGCCATCAGGTGCGTGCACGGTGAAGACAAGCCGCCCGGCCAGGATGAGCAGCAATTCGTCGCCGCCGTCATGACGTTCGACAAAGCCGGTGGTGGCGCCGGCGGGAATGCGGATCACGCCCAGCATGTGGCGCTGCGGCGCGCCCCCCATCCCCAGATGACCCAGAATATGGGGGCGCTGCTGGCCATCCGGCGGTGTTGGATCACAGGATGACGCATCGAGCGCGGCGCGGGCGGCGGCAAGCGAGATGGCCGGCATGGCTTGGGGGCTCCCGGATCTGTGGTGAAGACCGGTGACAAGCCTGCCATGCCGGGGCCAGACTGGGCTATTCGCGTTTCGAACAGGGCCGCCCACCGATGCCGACATCGCCCCGAACCCGCCGCAGACAGCCACGACAGGCCAGGGCCCGCGCCACGGTCGACATTCTGGTGACGGCGACCTTTCAGATTCTGGACCGGCTGGCCGCCAAGGGTCGGCCGGCATCGGAGGCCACCACCACGCTGATCGCCGCGCGCGCCGGGGTGAGCATCGGCACGCTGTATCAGTATTTCCCCGACCGCGCGGCGCTGATCGCCGCCGTGATCGACCGGGAATGCGATCGCCTTCTGGCGGATGTGGATGGCGTGCTGTCGGGCAACGGGGCGGCGGAGCCCGATCGGCTGATCGAGCATCTGGCCCGCCGCCTGATCAGCCCCGGCCGGTTGCCCCCTGCCCTGCACCGGATGCTGACCGCCGAGGCGGCACGCCCCGAGACGGCGACCCGCGCCGGTGCAACCGGCATCGCGCTGGATGCGCGGTTGCAGGCGCTGGCGACCGCCCATGGCCTGCCGCCCGATCGTGCCGCCATCGCCGGCCGCACGACCCGGCTGCTGTTGCAGGCCCTGGCGCATCAGGACGTGCTGCCAGCGCCCGTGGCATCCGATCAGGCGTGCCGACTGGTGCGGGGAATATTGACCGGATGAGGTGAGAGGCCGCACGAGGTGCGGCGCGGGGTGGTCTTGTCGGATCGGATGCCGGCGCGATCAGCGGGTCCGGCCGAACAGGATCGACACCGGGCTGCCGGTTTCCGCCACGGCGCGTGCAACACGCCGTCCTGATCCGAGAAGGCGAAGCTGACGACAGTGTCGGTCTGGAATCCTGCCGGCAGTGCCTTGTTCACAGACGGGTATGTCTGACGCCGCGCCGGGGGTGTCGGCATGGCGGACGTGGCCTGGCGGCCCCATGCGACATCCTTCGGCACGGCGACAGTCCAACCGGGCGTGATGATGCGTCAACGCATCAAACCATGCCCGGATTGCCCCCGTGCCCGCGTCAGATGCGCCGTTCGCCGCCACCGCCGACCGCGCCCGCGCGGGGAAATGCCGGCAGGTTCATTCGTTGAAGCGCCGGGTCGACGGTCCGACGGAGATGGGCGAAGGACGGCCGTGACGCGACATGCCCGTGGAACCGGGCGAGGTTCGGATACGGTGTCAGATCGACCTTGAACCAGGGCTCCCAGCCGATCATCACGAACAGATAGGCATCGGCCACCGTGAAGCCGTCACCCGCCAGATAGGGCTGATGCGCCAGCCGCTGGTCGATATGGCTCAGCCGGCGATGAAGGTTCTGCCGGTGGATGTCTTTCGCCGCCGCCGGCATCTGCGGATGGAACAACGGCCCGATGGTCTTGTGCACGTCGGAGCCGACATAGCTCAGCCATTCCATCACCCGATAGCGCGCCAGACCGCCCGGCTGCGGCAGCAGCCCGGATCCGGGCTTCAGATCGGCGATGTATTGCAGAATGACGCCGACCTCGGTCAGCAACGCGCCGGAGTCCAGCCGGAGCGCCGGAACCGCATTCTTAGGCGACACATCGGCGAAGGGCGTGCCGTCGTCCATCACGATGTGCGGTTGCGCATAGATGTCGACGAAGGCAACGTCACAGGCAAGGTCAAGCTCGTGCAGGGCCATGACAACCGCGCCCGAACAGGCCAGGGGTGAGGCGTACAGAATCATCAGTCTTCTCCAGCGGCATGATGCAAAATCCGATCAGGTGATCGCGCCCGATCGGGGCCTGCCCCAGACTAGACAAACGAGTGTCCTGTGAATGTGCCGATACAATCAGTTGCAGCACCGATCCGATCAAGGTGCCGATCCGATCGACCTGCGCCGGTTGGCGCCGATCGATCGCGGTCATGTCGAGGGCGCCGATGACACGTGACGCGCAGATACAGCGAACGGTCTGGTCGCGGCACGGGGTGGGGCTGACCGCCGCGGTGTGGCAACGCAATGATCTGCTGGTGCATACCATCGTGACGGATCATCCGGCGCTCATCCTGCTGGGCCGTGGCCGGAAGATCATCAGGATCGGCGGCAGGACGATCACCCTGTTGCCCGGCGATGCCGTGGCGATCGCACCGGGGACGAGCTGCGACATTCAGAACGAGACCGAGCGCGGACAGTTCACATCGACCTGGATCATCTGCGCCGACCCGATTCTGTCGGACATGGCGCGGACCTGTCCCGATCACGGCAAGCTGAAGGACGTCGTCGCCCTGAAAGGCCTGGGCGATGAATTCGTGCAGTCGTTCGAGCGCGCGGCACAGGCCATCATCACGCCCGATCGGGTTCCCGACATCGTCGCCGGGCACCGGATGCGGGAAGTGCTGGCCTGGCTGGCGCATCAGGGCCTGGTGTTCAATCCCGAAACGCCATCCGATCTGCACCGGCGGGTGCGCCTCATGATCGGGAGCGCGCCCGCGAAGAGCTGGATGTCGAAAGATCTGGCACGATCTCTGGCCATGAGCGAAGCGACCTTCCGGCGCCGGCTCGCCGATCAGGGACAGTCTTTCAACGACATCCTGATCGATGTCCGCATGACCACGGCGCTGACGCTGTTGCAGGTGACGGACCGGCCGATTTCCGACATCGCCTATCAGGTCGGCTACCAGTCGGCCTCGCGGTTTTCAGCCCGCTTCAAGACGCGTTTCGGATTCTCGCCCATGACCGTCAGGGCCGACCTGTCGCCGCACCAATCCCCGTCGTGAACCCGGCTGCCACGCAGCCCGGCCGCATCGGCATCGCCGTCATGCCCCGTGCATCGGGCCGCATGCCGAATTGCCGTTGACATCACTCCCCAATAAAATAAGCTGCTCATTAGGGAGCACATACGTCCGTTATAATAGACATTCGCGCTGACCGGGCGAGGATGACGAGACTGGGGAGCAGGATCGTCATACGTGCGGTCACGACCTGTATGCGGCAGCCGCTGAAGATGTATCGGCAGCGAGGGGCATCGGCAGCAAGGGCCATCCGCAGCAAGGAACGTGCGTGACGATGTGCGTGAAGAACCGGCCAGGGTTCCCGACATGATGGCGCCGCCGATCTCGCCGATCCGCGCATCGGCCGGAGCCGGTATGGCCGCCATCCCATCAGGTCAGCAGCGCTGAGTGGCGCACAGAGGAGGCATCGGAAATGCGGTTCATCAATCGATCGCGCCTGCCCGGCACAGGGCATACCCGCACCGTTCCGAGCGGCGCGGGACGGGTTCTTGCCGCAGGCGTCGCCATGCTGGCCGCCACCGTGGCCCAGGCGCAGGCACAGACCGTGACGGCGGTCATGCATTCGGGCCTGCGCATGCTCGACCCCATCGTCAGCACCGCGCATATCACCCGCGATCACGGCTATATGGTTTATGACGTGCTGGCGGCCGTGGATGGCGACGGCGCGGTTCAGCCGCAGATGGCGCAGTGGGACATCTCGGACGACAAGCTGGTCTATACCTTCACCCTGCGCGACGGGCTCAAATTCCACGACGGCGCGCCGGTGACCGCGGCCGATGTGGTGGCCTCGCTGAAGCGCTGGGGTGCCCGCGACGGTGCCGCCGCCTTCCTGATGGCCGCGACCCAAAGCATCGAGGCCAATGGCGACACCACAATCGTATGGACGTTAAAAGAACCGTTTCCGCTACTTCTAGAGGTGCTCGCCAAGCCGTCATCGGTGCCGGCCTTCATCATGCCCGCACGCGTGGCGGCGACCCCCGCCGATACGGCGATCACCGATTATGTCGGCTCCGGCCCGTTCGTGTTCGTGGGCGACGAATTCCAGCCCGGCGTGAAGATCGTCTATGAGCGGTTCGACGACTATAAGCCCCGCGCCGAGCCGGCCTCAGGGCTCGCCGGCGGCAAGGTGGTGAACGTCGACCGGGTCGAATGGGTGACGATGCCCGACAATCAGACCGCGATCAGCGCCCTGATGGGCGGTGAGGTCGACCTGATCGAGAACGTGCAGATCGATCTTCTCGACATCATCAAGTCCAGCCCGGACGTGACCGTGGAGACCCGCGACCCGCTGGGCTATCAGGTCTTCGCGCGGATGAATTTCAAGCACCCGCCCTTTAACGACGTGCGCATCCGTCAGGCGGCGATGGCGGCGCTGGGCCAGGAACAGGTCATGGCCACCATGATCGGCAACCCCGATTATTACCGGCTGTGCGGCGCGATCTTCGGCTGCGGCACACCGCTTGGCAGCGAGGCCGGGTCGGAAAGCCTGAAGGCCGGCGGCGACACCGCCCGCGCGCGCCAGATGCTGAAAGACGCCGGTTACGACAACACGCCGGTCGTGATCATGCAGGCGACCGATCTTGGCATCATCGGCACGGTGCCGGTGGTGATCGCATCCGCCCTGCGAGACGCGGGCTTCAATGTCGACCTTCAGGGCATGGACTGGCAGACGCTGGTGTCGCGCCGTGCCAGCATGAAGCCGCCGGCCGAGGGCGGCTGGAACATCTTCACCAGCTTCGTGAGCGGGATCGAGGCGAACACGCCGCTGATCAACCCCATCCTGCCGTCGACCGGCGACAGCGGCTGGTTCGGCTGGCCGAACGATCCCGAACTTGAGGCGATGCGCGCCGCCTATCTGACCGCCCCGGATCTCGACGCGCAGAAGGCGGTCGCCCATCAGATCCAGGCGCATGTGCTCGACCAGGTGATCTTCATCCCGCTTGGCAATTATCCCTTCGTCCAGGCCCGCAGCAACACACTCAAAGACATGCTGCCGACGGCGGTGCCGGTGTTCTGGAACCTGACGCTCGCCGACTGACACGCCTGCCGCCCGGTCGGCCGCAGGCCGGCCGGGCCGCTCAACGCCGGGAGGCAGAGCATGCTGGGTTACATCGTCAAACGCGTCTTCGCCGTCATTCCGGTGATGGCGATCGTGGCGCTGATCGTTTTCCTGATCCTTCGCCTGACACCCGGCGATCCGGCGGCGATCATCGCGGGCGACACCGCCACGCCCGAACAGATCGCCCGGCTGCGCCAGACCATGGGCCTGAACGAGCCGATCTATGTTCAGTTCGTGCAGTGGGTGGGGCAATTGCTGCGCGGCGACCTCGGCACCTCGCTGCTGTCGGGCACGCCGGTGAATGCGCTGATCGCCGACCGGATCTGGCCGACGCTGAACATCGCCGTGCTGACCATCATCATGTCGGTGCTGATCGCCGTGCCGATGGGCACCTTCGCCGCCTGGCGCCGCGGCCGTATCGGCGACCATGTGGTGATGATCATCTCGGTGGCCGGGTTCTCGGTGCCGGCCTTCGTGGTGGGTTACGTGCTGATCAAGATCTTCGCCGCCGATCTGCGCTGGCTGCCGGTTCAGGGCTATCGGGCGCCCTCGGCGGGGCTGATCGACTTTCTCCGCCACGCGATCCTGCCGGCGCTGACGCTGACCGCCGCCTATGTGGCGCTGACCGCGCGCATGACCCGGGCCAGCCTGCTGAACGTGCTGGGCGAGGATTATATCCGCACCGCCCTCGCCAAAGGCGTCGGCGAGACCCGGGTTCTGCTGCGCCATGGCCTGCGCAATGCGGCCGTGCCGATCCTGACCGTGGTCGGCACCGGCTTCGCCATGCTGCTGTCGGGCGTGGTGGTGGTTGAAAGCGTGTTCAACATTCCCGGCATCGGCCGCCTGACGATCGATGCGGTGATGGCCCGCGACTATCCCGTCATCCAGGGCATGATCCTGCTGACCAGCGGCATCTATGTGCTGGTCAACCTGTTGATCGACCTTGCCTATACGCTCTTCGACCCGCGGATCCGCTATTGATGACCCAGCCATCCCGTTCAAGCGAGCCCTCGCGTTCAAGGATTCCGGTGCCCGGCGTGGTGCCGGTCGTGGCCGTCATGATCCTGGCCGCGATCGCGATCGCCACCCTGCTGGCGCCGCTGCTGGCCCCGCACGATCCGCTGGCGCTGTCACCGCTCAACCGGCTGAAGCCGCCGGGCGGCGACTTCCCGCTGGGCACCGATGCGCTGGGACGCGACCTGCTGTCGCGCGTGCTTTACGGCGGCCAGGTGTCGCTGCTGATCGGCCTCGGCACCGCCGCCGTCAGTGTTTCGGCCGGACTGGCCATCGGGCTGGTCGCCGGCTTCTTCCGAACCGCCGACGCGCTGATCATGCGCGTCATGGACGCCTTCATGGCCATCCCGCCGATCCTGCTGGCCGTGGCCCTGGTCGCCATTCACGGCGCCAGCGCGATGTCGGTCATTCTGGCGATCACGTTTTCTGAAATCCCCCGCGTCGTGCGGCTGGTGCGCTCGATCGTGCTGTCGGCGCGCGAGGAACCCTATGTGGAAGCGGCGATCGCGCTGGGCACGCGCATGCCGGTAATCCTGTGGCGGCACCTGATGCCGAACACGCTGGCGCCGCTGATCGTGCAGGGCACCTATATCTGCGCATCGGCCATCCTGATCGAGTCGATCCTGTCGTTCCTGGGGCTGGGCATCGGCACCGAGACGCCGAGCTGGGGCAACATCATGGCCGAAGGCCGCAGCTATTTCCTTCTGAAGCCGTCGCTGATCTTCTGGCCGGGCCTGATGCTGTCGCTGTGTGTGCTGTCGATCAACATCCTGGGCGACACGGCACGCGACATCCTGGATCCACGTATGCGCAAGCGGGACGCATGATCATGGCTGCACGCTTCAAGACCGCGCGCTTCGACGATGCCGAAGACGTGCTCGCCATCGACGGGCTGTGCATCGACCTCGGCACCGCCGGGCGCCCGCGCCGGGTGCTCGACGATGTGAGCCTGCGGATCAGGCGGGGGGAAACCGCCTGCCTGGTGGGGGAGAGCGGATCGGGCAAGTCCCTGACCTCGCTGGCGATCATGGGCCTGCTGCCCGCGGATGTCCTGAGGGTGACCGCGGGCACGATCCGGCTGGATGGCACCGAGCTTCTGACCCGATCCCGCCGCCAGCTACGCGCCATGCGCGGCGACCGGATGGCGATGATCTTTCAGGAGCCGATGACAGCACTCAACCCGGTGATGCGCGTCGGCGACCAGATCGCCGAGGTTCTGGAAACCCATGCCGGGGCGTCGCGTGGCGACAGGCGCCGCCGGGTGCTGGAGGCCATGGAGCAGGTGCATCTGCCCGATGTCGAGCGGGTCTATCGCTCGTTCCCCCATCAGCTATCCGGCGGTCAGCGCCAGCGGATCATGATCGCCATGGCACTGATCCTGGAACCGGCGTTGCTGATCGCCGACGAGCCGACCACGGCGCTGGATGTGACGACGCAGAAGCAGATCCTGTCGCTGATCGCCGAGATGCAGCGCGTCCACGGCACGGCGGTGCTGTTCATCACCCATGACATGGGCGTGGTCTCGGACATCGCCGACACCGTGCATGTGATGCGCCAGGGCCGCGTGGTCGAGAGTGCGCCTGCCGAACGCCTGTTCCACACACCGCAGCATGATTATACCAGGGCACTGCTGGCGGCGGTGCCGAGCCTGCGCCCGCGCGCGGCGCGGCCGCCCGAAACCCGCCAGCCGATCCTGGACGTGGCGGCGCTGGGCAAGACCTATGAAAGCGGCGGCTTCCTGAAGCGGACCAGCCGCAAGCGCGCCGCCGAGGATGTCAGCTTCCAGCTTCGGCCGGGCCGGACGCTGGGCATCGTGGGCGAAAGCGGATCGGGGAAATCGACGGTGGCGCGCTGCGTGATGCGCCTGATCGACCCGACCCATGGCCGGATCAGCCTGGGCGATACCGACATCACCCGTCTGGCGCCGGGGCCGCTGCGCCGGCGACGCGAAAAGATCCAGATCGTCTTTCAGGATCCGTATCGCTCGCTCAATCCCCGGCGCCGGATCGCGGACAGCCTGATCGAAGGGCCGATGAATTTCGGCGTCGCGCGCGATCAGGCCATGGCGCGCGCCCGGACGCTGCTGGAAACCGTGGGTCTGCCCACCGATGCGCTGAACTGCTATCCTCATCAGTTCTCGGGCGGTCAGCGCCAGCGCATCGCGATCGCCCGCGCGGTGGCGATGGAGCCGGATGTGATCGTCGCCGACGAGGCGGTCTCGGCGCTGGATGTGTCGGTGCAGGATCAGGTTCTGAAGCTGCTGGAACAATTGCAGAATGATCTGGGCATCGCCATCCTGTTCATCACCCATGATCTGCGCGTCGCCGCACAGATCTGCGACGAGGTCATCGTGATGCAGCATGGCCGGGTGGTGGAGCATGGCACCGCCGAACAGGTGCTGGTCTCGCCGCGCCACGCCTATACCCATGCGCTGATCGATGCGGCACCCGGGCGCGGCTGGAACTTTGCCGCCTGCCGCGAGATCGCCCCCCATCTGCCCGGCGCCTGACCGGTCTGCCGGGGCTTTCATATATCAAGTCATCGAGGATCTGATTTCATGACCGATTGCATTGTTCTGGGCGCTGGCATGGTCGGCGTCGGCACCGCGCTGGCGCTGCAACAGATGGGGGTGGATGTGACGCTGGTCGACCGCCGCCCGCCCGGCGAGGAGACCAGCTATGGCAATGCCGGCATCATTCAGATGGAAGCCGTGGAGCCATACCCGTTTCCGCGACAGGTCGGCGAGATCCTGTCGGCGGCGCTGGGCTTCAACGACAAGGTGCGGTGGCGGGCGGGGTCGCTGCACCGCTGGGCGCTGCCGATCCTGCGCTATTTCAGGGCTTCGTCGCCGGCCAGTCACCGCCGGATCGCCGCCGTCTACAGCACCATGATCCGCAGGGCCGGGGATGATCACGACCCGCTGATCGCCGCCGCCGGCGCCGGGCATCTGATCCGGCGCGATGGTTTCCGCGACGTCTATCGCCATGGCCGCAGCTTCGCCGACGCCGTGCGCACGGCCGAACGGCTGGAGCGGGAGTTCGGCGTGGTCTCGCGGATCGAGAGCGGCATAGAGCTCGCCGCCGCCGAGCCGTCGATCCGGATCGGGCTGGCGGGCGCCGTCCACTGGACGGAAGCCTGGAGCTGCGCCGACCCCGGCGGGCTGGTCGCCGCCTATGCGCGGCTGTTCGCCAGCCGCGGCGGCGCCGTTGTGACGGGCGATGCCACCACGCTGCGGCAGATGGGCACCGCCTGGCGGATCGATGGCCCCGACGGGCCGATCGAGGCCGAACACGTCGTGGTTGCGCTGGGCCCGTGGAGCGCCGAACTGTTGCGGCCGCTGGGCTATGCCGTGCCCATGTTCTTCAAGCGCGGCTATCATCAGCACTTTGCGGGCAAGGGGCCGGTCCTGCCGATGATCGACGCCGACCGCGGAATCGTGATCGCGCCGATGCGGGCCGGGCTGCGCCTGCTGACCGGCGCCGAGTTGACCGGGCTCGATTCCGCCGCCACAGCCTATCAGATCCGCCATGCCCGGCGGGCTGCCGGCCAGTTGTTCGAGCTGGGCGAGCCTGTGGAGAGCGAGGCCTGGTTCGGCAACCGCCCCTGCATGCCGGGCATGCTGCCGGTGGTTGGCCGTGCGCCGCGCCACAAGGGCCTGTGGCTCAATTTCGGCCATGGCCATCAGGGCTTCACCCTGGGCCCGACCACCGGCCGAATGCTGGCGGGCGAGTTGGCCGGCAACGAAAAGCTGCCGCCCGAACTGCATCTGGTGGCGTGAAGGGCGGCGGCGTCTAAAGGGGACCGGGCCTAGATGGAGCCGGGCCGGTCGTGAAACAGGTGGCTATAGGCCCGGTCGCCCATCGCCCAGACGGCGGCGCGCAGATAGCCCGACAATTCTTCGGCGCCGCGCCGCAGAAGCGCGATCAGCGCATCCTGCCGGGCATCGAGATCGGCTTGGGGCAGGATGATGCTGAGCGTCGCCACGCAGTGCTGGTGGCGGTTCACGATCGGCACGCCGGCGGTGCCGACATAGCGATCGATCAGCCCTCGGGCGATGAAATAGCCGTCGATGCGGGCCTGATCGATTTCGTCGCAGAACTGCTCGAAGGGCAGCGAGGCGCCCGAGCCCAGCCTGAAATCCTGGTCGGGGATGTTGCGGCGGATCAGATCACGCGGAATATCGGCAAGTTGCAGGCGCGCCGAGCCGGTGATCGGCAACGGATAGCGCGAGCCTTCAACCGTGCGCAGATAATTGCGGCTGCGGCCGGTCGCGGAAATCAGCACAAGCTGCTGCCAGTTGTCGGCGATGTTGATTTCGGTCACCACCCCCGCCTCGACCGCCACCCGCTGCACGACCTCGCGCGCCACCGGCTCGAACCGGGCGTTGCGTGAATAGGCAAGCCCCAGCAGCCCGGCGCGATGGCCAAGGCTGATCGTGCCGGTGTCGTCCTGGGTCAGCCAGTCGCGCGCGACCAGTTGGTCGACCAGGGAATAGATCGTGGACCGGGGGCAGTTCAGCGCCTTGGCCAGCGCATTCCGGCTGACGGGTTTCGTTTCATTCTCAAGATGTTCGAGAATATCGAGAATTCTGTCGGTGCCCTTCGCACGCTGCATGAACAGTCTTCTTCTTCCGGTCAGTGGTTTGCGCACGGGGTGGCTGTCTCGGCGCCGAGGCGCGCCAGAAGCGCCTGGCGGTCGAGCCGTCCGGCCTCGGCGATCATGACCAGACGGCAGCCGGGCTGATCATCTCCCGGAAGCGGCTCCAGCGTAACCCTCCGCCCGACCATCTGGAGCAGATAGCGCCGACCTGGCTTCTCGTGAAAGTGGAAAATGCCCTTCGCGCGGATCAGAATCAGCGCATATTCGGCGATCAGGGCCTGAAGCGCCGTCAGGCTGATCGCGCCCGGGCTTTGCCATTCGACGGTGGCGAAACGGTCAGACCGGTGCGGCTCGCCGGCCGCGACCGCCGTAAATCGCGTGGGTCTGGCGCCTGTGTCGAGAAACAGCCCGGTCGGCAGGGCCTCGCGGGCCATGTCGATCACCGGCGGCTTGCCCGCGGGCGACAGCAGGCCCGACAGCGCCTCGACGGCGGCGTCATCGATCGCCGCCGTCTTGGACAGCACCACGAAATTGGCCGCGGCCAGTTGCGCCCGCCACAGATCGTCGCCGCGCCGCGCCGGATCTCCGATCACGTCCTCGGCATCGACCACGCACAGCACCGCATCGAGCCGCGCGCTCTTCCACAGAACCGGATCGGCCAGCGCCTGGACGATGCCGGCCGGATCGGCCACGCCGCTTGCCTCGATGACGATATGATCGGGCGCCGGATCGCGCGCCAGAAGCAGTTTCAGCGTGCGCAGCAGATCGCCCTGCAAGGTGCAGCACACGCAGCCATTGGCCAGACCGACGATGTCATCGGCCCTGCCGACAAAGCCATCCGCTCTGTCGGCGGCGCCATCCGCCCTGGCCCGGATCAGTTCCTCGTCGATGTTGATCGCGCCGAAATCGTTGACGACGGCGGCGATGCGCCGGCCCCCCGCCTGCGCCAGCATCGCGTTGATCAGCGTCGTCTTGCCGGCGCCCAGATAGCCGGTGACGACGAGGACCGGCACGGTCATCGCGGATCGCTCCGGATCGCGCGGCCGGGGCGCGCATCACGCACCAGCGCGCCATCCGCGATCACCGCCTGACCGTTGACCAGCACATGCACCATGCCGTCGGCGGCCAGATGCATCGCCTCGAACGTCGCCCGGTCCTGCACCCGGGCCAGGTCGAAGACGACGATATCGGCGTCGCAACCGGCCTGGAGCCGGCCCTTGCGGCGGAACGCGTCGCTGCAGCTTTCAACGATCCGCGCCGGGATCAGCGTGCATTTGGCGATGGCCTCCATCAGCGGCACCACCTCACGCTCGCGCACCCATTGCGCCAGAAACCGGGTGAAGGTGCCCGAGGAGCGCGGATGAGACGACTTGTCGGCGCCAATCGGCCAGTCCTCGCCGGCATAGAGCGAGCCGTCGGGATTGCTCCACGGCACCGCGTCCGACGCGATCGCGCCGCCGGGATAGGTGACGGAGATATCGAGCAGCTTGTGGTCATGGGGGTTTTCGGTGTCGAGGAAGTGCCACAGCACCAGGGATTCGGGCGCGTCGGCACGCGCGGCCGCCAGATCGTCGCGGCTTTGGAACCGCCGGCCGGTGCTGACCACCTCGATCGCGTCATAGCCGGTGCCGGTCCGCTCGACGAAATTGCTCTCCATAAAGAACCCGGCGCTGAGCACGGTGGAGCCGGTGCCATAAGGATAGGCCTCGGTGGTGATCGGCAACCCTTGCGCCTGCGCCTTGCCGATCAGCCGCGCCGCCTCTTCGATGTCGCGCAGGCTGGTGCTGTTCAGATGGCAGATATGCATATGGGCGCCGGTGGCGCCCGCCAGCCCGATCAGATTGACATAGGCCTCGATCGAGCTTTTCGGATCGATGTTCGACATATAGGCGATGTGGGTATAGGTGGGCCGGGCGTATTCGGCCGCCAGCGAACAGATCCGGGCCATCTCTTTCATGCCGGCGCCGGAGGCATAGCCATGCGGGATCCCGATGCCGAGCGCGCCCTCGTCGAGCCCCTGCCGGGTCAGCGCCACGATCGCGTCGGTCTGCGCCGGCGTCGAGGCATCGACCGACCAGCGCATGTCGTTCGACCCCGCCCCCATCAACTCGATCGGTGCCAGTCGGCCGTCGAGGTCAAGGCCGATCATCGCCGCCTTGCGCGCGAACAGCCATGCGGCGGCGGTGCCGTAATTCAGCACCCGGCCGGCTTCCTGCTGCTGGTCGTACCAACGCGCGACCGGCAGCGCGCCGACCTCCAGTTCCAGCGCCGTGGTGACGCCGTCGAAGGCCTGCATCCGGTCGGCCGGCACCGACTGACCATGGGCATGCAGATCGATGAAGCCGGGCGCCACGACCAGACCCGCCGCATCGATCTCGCGCATCCCTGCCCCCAGCGACGGACCCACCGCCGCGATCCGGTCGCCGACGATACCGATATCGGCAATCGCGTCATGCCCGCTTTCGGGATCGATGACCCTGCCGGCACGGATGACGAGATCGAACATTGGGGTACCGGCCATCTGCATGTCCCTTATAAGCGGCAATGCCCACTACAATGCCGAGACTGGCACCATGACAGAACAGGCAAGCCCCTGTCCATGGCTTCCCGGCCGCTTCTGGCAATTGAATTGCGCCTGTCGGCCAAAAGGCGCGATGCTGGCCCCAGCGCGACCGTCTGTCTGGCTTTTCAAGGACCACCCCCCATGGACATGCCTGTGATAACGCCGCGCGGCGCCGAACTTCGGATGGATGCCGCGCTGCCCTTCGATGCCGGCGATGCCGGCCGCCGGCTGCTGCGCACCGCCCGCGTCGCCACCCTGTCGACGCTGGACCCCGGCAGCGGCTATCCCTATGGCGCCGTCACCAATCTGGCGACCGATCACGACGCCAGCCCGGTGTTCATCATGGCCGCGCTGGCGCTGCATGCCCGCAACCTGCACAACGACCCTCGCGCATCCCTGACCCTGGCCGAGCCCGGGCTGGCGGATGCGCTGGCCGGTGTGCGGATGACCGTGGTCGGCCATGTGGAGAAGATCGACGACGCCTCGCGGGTGGCCGCCCTGCAGCGCCGTTATCTGGCCCGCCATCCCAAGACCCGGCTGTATATGTCGCTGCCGGATATCGGCTTCTATCGGATGAGCATGCTGGATCTGCGGATCAGCGGCGGGCCCAGGCGCAATGCCGGCGAACCGCAGGTGGCACACTACACCACCGATCTTGCCGGCGCCGAGGCGCTGATCGCGGCCGAGGCCCGGCTGATCGACCAGTTGAACGGGCCCGAGGGCGCCGACCTGCCGCGCCGGCTGGCGCTGCGCCATGGCGGCCCGGCCGGCACCCGGTGGACGGCGACGGGCCTTGACCCCGAGGGGCTGGACCTGTCGTCGCCCGGCACCGATCTGCGGATCACCTTCGCCCGCCGGGTGACCACGCCGGAGGCGTTCCGCGCGACCATCGAGGCGCTGGCGGATACCGCCCCCGGCTGATAGCCGGGATCATTCGCCGCCGATGACCCCGCAGGCGATGCGGTCGCCGGCGGCACCCGACGGCTGGCTGCGGTAATCGTCGCGGCCGGCATGGATCATCAGCGTCCGGCCCATGATACCGGTATCGCCCTGATCCAGCCGCACGGCGCCGTTGAACACCTCGACCGCGAGCGTGCCGTCCTGGGCGACCTTCTGATTGGGCATGTCGCCGGCATGCGGCCCGCCTTCCGCCAGATAGCCATGGGCGCGGTCATCGGGATTGAAATGGCCGCCGGCGGTCTTGTGGCCCTGTTCGGCGTCGCAGGCATCGCCTTCATGGATGTGGAAGGCGACCCATTTTCCGGGCGGCAGGCCACGAAGATCGGTCGCGATCAGAACCCCGGTCGGCGTGCCGGTGAGGGTGGCGCTGCCATTGTCGCGGCCCGAGGCGTCGACGAAATGCGCGGTGGCGCTGGTGGTCTCGGCCGCCGGCACCCTGGCGTCGTCTGCCGCCAGCGACACGGCCGGCACCGCCAGGGCAATGGCTGCAAGCATGGTGGCGGCACGGGTTGCGGAACGGTATGGCATGGATCTGTCCTCTGTGGTCGGTGTGTCCCGGTCTGCGCCAGACCCGGAAGGATATGCGCCCAACAGACCGGCCCGCCCGCTGGTTCCGCCGGATCGGGCCTGCCATCGGCAGGGTATCACGGGCGTTGCGACACCGCCCGATCGGGTATATGTATCGATCGATGCAGAACAACGCTCGCCCCACATCCGGTGAACCCGCGCCGGCCGCACGTGGCCGCGGCCGCCCGCGCGCGTTCGATCGGGATACGGCTCTGGCCGAAGCGACCCGGCTGTTCTGGGCCAAGGGCTATGAAGCGACGTCGATGGCCGATCTGACCAAAGCCATGGGGATCGGGTCGCCCAGCCTGTATGCGGCGTTCGGTTCGAAGGACGCGCTGTATGCCGAGGCGCTGGACTATTACGCCCGCGTCTGGCAGCCGCTGTTCTGGAAACGGTGCCAGAGCGCCGCGACGGCACGCGAGGCCATCCAGTGGCTGCTGGAGGATCTGGCCGCCGTCCTGGGTGGCGCATATGGCGACATTCCCGGCGGCTGCATGGTGGCGCTGTCGTCGGTGACCGGAGAGGGGCATGAGCACCTGGACGCCCTGGTCCGATCGGCGCGCGCGGTGGGCCTGGACCTGCTGAAGGCACGCTTCGCGCGCGCCGTGGCCGAGGGCGAGATTCCGGCCACCGTCGACATCCACGCGCTCGCCCGTTTCGTGCAAACCGTCCAGAACGGCATGTCGATCCTGGCGCGCGACGGCGCCAGCCGCGCCGAGCTGGAGGCCGTGGCCAGGATCGCGATGGCGGGCTTCGACGCGCAGGTCGGCGCCGATCAGGGCACAGGGGGTCGATAGCGCGGTCTGCGTCGGCATCGGCGCCTGATTGCGCGGTGTCAGACGGGGAGGCGTCAGACGGGGCGGTGTCAGACGGGCGGCAGGCCGGTGATGCCGGTCATCGCCAGCCCGCTGGCGGGACGGGCGGGCATGCGGTTCAGCCGCACCGACAGATCCTGCGGCGGCAACCGCCAGTCCATCTCGCGGGTCAACAGGCGCATGGCCGCCATCACCAGCGCGATCGTTGCCCGCTCCCCCGGGCAGCGATGGGTTTCAGCGGCATGGCCGGCGCCCTGGGGCACCATCCGATAGGGGGCCTCGTCCCAGTCGCGGAACCGCTCGGGCCGGAAGCTGTCCGGCGCCGCCCACACCGCCGGATGATGATTGGTGCCGTGGATGTCGAGCAGCACCCATTGCCCGACCGGGAAACGGGTGCCCTGCCAGTCGAACGCCTGCCGCACCCGGCCGGCCACCGCCGGAAAGAACGGATAGAAGCGCCGCACCTCCTGCACGAAGGGCAGCAGGTCGGCCTCGTCGCCTGCGGCAAAACGGGCGCGCCAGGGCTGGTGTTCATGCAGGGCCAGGGCCGCGAACACGATATAGCGTTCCACCGCCACGATCGGCCGCAACAGGTTGATCAGCTCCACCGCAGCAATGGCGGGCGGCAGCCCGCGGCCATCGAGATCATGATGATCGGCCAGACGCGCCGCCGGCGATGTCGGCGCCGCGCCCCGGTCAGGTAAACGCGCCAGCGCCCGTTCGGCCCAGCGTTCCGTGCGGCGGCGGCGCCAGCGCGCCCACCAGTTCGACGGCCCCACCCGCCCGGCATTCGCGACCATCGCCTCAAGCTCCGCCGCGCGGTCGTCGCGTTGATCGGCGCCGACCGGCACACCCGCCCAGGCGGCACCGGCACGGGTCAGCAGCGCCGGCAGTTCATCGGCCAGCACGATCTGCCCCGCCGCCTGCCAGCGCGGCAGCGCCGACCGCCATTCATCGGCGAACAGCGATACCAGCCGATCGATGGCGGCGGCATCGGTCAGCAGCGCCATGAACAGCGCCTTGCGGTGGCGGTGGGCGGCGCCATCCAGCCCCTGAACGCTGCCGTCATCCTGCAACAGATGGCGCACCGATGCCGGCATCGCCCCCTGGCGGGTGAAACGGTCGCCGTCATAGAAGATCCGCGCCGCTTCAGGGCCGCGCATGCAGATCACCGGCTTCAGCATGATGCGGGTGGCGAAGACGTCGCGGCCCAGGCGCTGGAACCGCCGCGACCCGAAGGTATAGCCATCGCGCAGAAACCCCAGCGAGCTGTCGAAGGCGGCTGTGCGGGGAATGGGGGCGGTGTCGTCGGCGGGAACGGCCATGGGCGCGCGGCATCCTTGGTGGGCGGGCGATGCCATCGGTAACCGGCAGAACGCCGGAAGGTTGCGCAGGGCGCGCGCGTGGGAACCCTGGCCCCCGGCCGCCGTTGCCATCAGACGCGCCCCCCGGTCATCTGGAGACGATCATGCCCCATGCCCCCGACACCATGACCTCCGCCGATATCCTGATCGAAGCCCTGATCAGCTGGAATGTCGACACCGTCTTCGGCCTGCCCGGCGATGGGATCAACGGCATCATGGAGGCGCTGCGCGTGCGGCAGGACCGCATCCGCTTCATTCAGGTCCGGCACGAGGAAAGCGCCGCCTTCATGGCCACCGCCCATGCGAAATGGACCGGCCGGCTGGGCGTCTGCCTGGCGACATCGGGGCCGGGCGGCGCGCATCTGCTGACCGGGCTTTACGACGCCGCCCTCGACAGGGCGCCGGTGCTGGCGATCACCGGCATGCAGGCCCATGATCTGGTCGACACCTTCACCCAGCAGGATGTGGATCTGACCCGGGTGTTCAACGATATCGCGGTGTTCAACACCCGGGTCGCCGATGCGGCGCATATGGAGACCGTGGCCGGGCTCGCCTGCCGGGCGGCGCTGGCCCATCGCGGCGTCGCCCATCTGTCGATCGCCAACGACATGCAGGAACAGGCGCTGGGCGATGCCGCGCGATCGTCGCGCAACAAGCCACGCCACACGCCCGATCAGTGGTTCCAGGGCCGGCGCCTGCCGATGGAGGCCGATCTGGACCGCGCGGCCGAGGTTTTGAACGCGGCGTCGCGGGTGATGATCCTGGCCGGACGCGGCGCCGCCGGCGCCGCCGCCGAGCTTGAGGCCACCGCCGACCTGCTGGCCGCCCCGATCGCCAAGGCGCTGCTGGGCAAGGCGGTGCTGCCCGATGATCACCGCCATGTCACCGGCGGCATCGGCATGCTGGGCACCCTGCCCTCGCAGGAGGCGATGGAGCAATGCGACGCCCTGGTCATCATCGGCTCGACCTTCCCTTATATCGAATATTATCCGGAACCCGGTCAGGCACGGGCGGTACAGATCGACCGCGACGCCGAGCGCATCGGGCTGCGCTATCCGGTGGAGGTGGGGCTGGTGGGCGATGCCGCCGAAACCCTGCGGCTGCTGAACGACCGGCTGCGTCGCAAAACCGACCGCCGGTTTCTGGAACAGGCGCAGGCGGGCATGACGCGGTGGCGGCGGATGATGGCCATGGCGCAGTCGAAAACCGACATGCCGCTGAAGCCGCAGGTGGTGGCGGCCGCCTTCGGGCGCCGCCTGCCCGATACGGCGATCCTGGCCAGCGATTCCGGCCAGAACACCGAACTGGCCGCCCGGCATGTCGATCTGCGGCCGGGGCAGGATTACAGCGTGTCGGGCACGCTGGCATCGATGGCCTGCGGCCTGCCCTATGCGATCGCGGCCGGGCTGGCCTTTCCCGACCGGCCGGTGTTCGCCATCGTGGGCGATGGCGGCTTCGCCATGCAACTGGGCGAATTCTCCACCGCCGTGCGCTATGGCGTGCCGCTGAAGCTGCTGGTGATCAAGAACGGCATGCTGAACCAGATCGTCTGGGAACAGATGATGTTCCTGGGCAATCCGCAATTCGGCTGCGAGCTTCAGCCGATCGATTTCGCCAAGGCCGCCGAGGCGATGGGCGGCACCGGCTTCACCATCGACCGCCCCGAAGACGTCGAGAGGGTGCTGGATCAGGCCTTCGCCACCGATGGCGCCGTGGTCATTCAGGCGGTGGTGGATGCCTATGAACCGATGATGCCGCCCAAGCTGCCACCGCAAAAGGCCCGCAACTTCCGGCAGGCCCTGCCCGAGACCCCGGGCCACGAGCGGATCGAAGCGGCGATCGCGGCCGAGCCGCTGCACAGCATGATCGAGGCGGGCACGGGTGGCGACGACAAGGCCGGTTGAGCGGCCGCCCGCCCACGGGGGCGTTCCTACCCCGTCGGGCCGTGCGCGTCGGGCGTGGCGAGAAAGCCGTTCAAGGCAGCGAGAGCGTGATCGGGCACCTCCTCGGGGATGAAATGCCCGCTCGGCATGGGCGCGAACCGGGGTTGGTCACACCAGCCCGACCAGATCCGCTCCACATCGAAATGCCGCCCGACCACGCCGCGTTCCCCCCACATCACCAGGGTCGGGCAGGCGATCCTCCGTCCGGCGGCGCGGTCCGCCCGATCATGCAGCCGGTCGATGTGATAGCCGGCGCGAAAGCACTCGCACATGGCTGTCACCGCGGCAGGCGTGGCGTTCGCGGTGAGATAGGCCTGCAACGCCAGATCGTGGTATCGGACGGGCCGATCCGAAAGCCCCGACAGAATCAGCCGCAGAAAAGCGTCCGGATCGCCGGCGATCAACCGGTCGGGTATTGGATAGTCCTGAGTCAGAAACGAAAAATAGAAGTAATCCTGAGCAATCGCGGCATTTGAATTTTCGTAGAAATCCAATGCCGGGACGATGTCCATGACGACGAGCCGGGTGACGGCCCCGGGGTTGTCCAGGGCCAGCCGCCGTGCCACCCGCGCGCCCCTGTCGTGGCCGACGAGCACGAAGCTGTCATGCCCCAGGAACCGCATGACCGCGAGCTGCTCAGCCGCCATCTCGCGCTTGCTGTAAGCGTTCCGCCCCTCGCTATGGCCGGGCTTATGGCTTTCCCCTCGCCCCCGGATATCGGGCAGCACGATCGAAAACCGGTCCGCCAGCTTTAACGCCAGATGATGCCAGCACAGATGGGTTTGCGGGTCGCCATGCAGCATCAGCAAGGGCGGGCCATTGCCACCCGTCACCACGAGAAGCCGCCTGCCTGCGATGTCGATGAACCGGCGGGTGAATCCGGGCATGAGGCTGGCGTCGGCCCGTTCAAAGATGGTCATTGATCCACGCCTTGAACTGGGAGATGGCGGCCTCGTCCCGCTTGAAAAAAGACCAGCGGCCAATCCGGTTCACGGTCAGGAAGCCGGCGCGCCGCAGAATCTCCAGGTGGCGGCTCACGGTCGGCTGCGCCATGCCCAGTTTGTCCGACAGAAGCGTCACGCAAACCCCGATCTCGGACGGTCTTCCCGTCACCTGATGCGGAAAATAGGTATCCGGTTCGCTCAACCACCCCAGAATGGACAGCCGCGTGTCGCTTGCGAGAGCCTTGGATTGTTCAAGTCGATCAGCCATGGGCGTCTTATACATCGTTATTTAGCTATGAGTCAATGCGACTGCTCCTTGGACAGTGGGGTCGTCGAGGGATGGATGAGAGCTCGCCCGGCCGTTTGCGGTCGTTGCCCCCTGTCCGGGCGGTCTGTATTCTGGGCGCCATGGATCAGCAAACCCGCCCGTCACGCCAGATGCCGCCACGCCACCACCGCCAGACACCGCCCAGCCGGACACCGCCCAGCCCGGCCGATTTCCGGCTGTGCCGGACATGGCTGTTCCGCGATGGCGCCGCCCCCGCGACCGCCGATGCCGGCACCGAGGCCGATGTGCTGATCCAGGATCTGGAGGATTTCACCACCCCGGCGCTGCGGCCGGTGGCGCGCGATCTGGCGCCGGCGCTGTATCGGCAGTGGCGCGCCGCCGGGCGGGTGGCCTGCGTGCGCATCAATCCGCTGGCGGCATGCGGCAGCCTGGATCTGGCGGCGGTGATGGCCGGCGCGCCCGATATCGTGGCCTTGCCCAAGGTCGACAGCCCCGCCCGGATCGTGGAACTGGATGCGCTGATCGGCGAGATGGAGCGCGATCACGGCCTGAGCCCGGAATCGACCGCGATCCTGCCCAATATCGAAAGCGCGCGCGGCATCCTTGCCACCGCCGCGATCGCCACCGCCAGCCCGCGGGTGATCGGCTGCCTGATGGCGTCCGAGGATCTGGCGGCCGATCTGGGCGCCGAACGCGACCGCGACGCCGCCGAACTGGATCATGCCCGCGGCCGGTTCCTGATCGATTGCGTGGCGGCGGGGGTGGTCGCGGTCGACTGCCCCTATACCTGGAGCGATGCCGAGGGGGCCGCCGCCTGCGCGCGCCGCGCCCGCCGCCTGGGCTATACCGCCAAAAGCCTGGTCGATCCGGGCCATGCCGGGGCCATCAATGCGGTGCTGACGCCATCGCCCGCCGAGATCGCCACCGCCCGCCGGATCGTCGACACATTCGATGCCGCCCGCGCCCGGGGTGCCGCGCGGGTGGAACTGGATGGCGTGCTGGTGGAACTGCCCCGGCGCAACAACGCCGCCCGGCTGCTGGCCCGCGCCCACGCCTTCATTGCCGCCGGACTGATCGGAGACCCGTCATGACCACCCGACCGGTCATCCACATCGATGCCGATGCCTGCCCGGTGAAGGCCGAGGTCTATAAGGTCGCGGCACGCTATGGGCTGAAGGTGCGGGTGGTTTCCAATGCCTGGATCAATATTCCCGAAGGGCCGCTGGTCGAACGGGTCATCGTGGGCGACGGCTTCGACGCGGCCGATGACCGGATCGTGGAAGACACGGCGGCGGGCGATATCGTCATCACCGCCGACATCCAGCTTGCCGGTCGCTGCCTCGGCGCCGGCGGCGCCGCGATCGGCCCGGACGGGCGGGAATTCTCCGGCGCCAATATCGGCTCGGCGCTGGCGATGCGCGCGCTGATGGCCGACCTGCGCGCCGGTGTCGGCGCCGAGGGCCTGCGCGGCCCGAAGCCGATGACCGCGCGCGACCGGTCGAGCTTCCTGCAGACGCTGGACCGGGTGGTGACCCGCCAGTTGCGGGGGTGACACGCGGCGAGGGTGCCCGCCACGGGGGGGCTGGCGGTCAGGTCGTCAGGTTCAGGTGTCGGGTGGTCCCTGATCCTTTCATACCTCTTCAAGCTCGGCATCGCGGTGGAGTTCGGTGCGCACCGGCATCCCCGGCTTGATGGTTAGCGTCACCGGCGTGCGCTCGGCCAGATCCAGCAGCGCGGCGGTCTGGGCGTCGTCGAGGTCGCCGTGCAGGGCAATGGTGCGATCGATGACCACGATGTTCTCGTCATCCTCGTCACGGGCGAAGGCGACGGTGACGTCCAGCCCGTCCAGCGGCCAATGCTGATGAGTGGCATACATCTTCAAGGTGATCGATGTGCAGGCCGCGAGGCTCGACAACAGCAATTGATGCGGGGTCGGCCCCTGCTCGCTGCCACCCATGGCCACGGGCTCGTCGGCGGTGAGGCGATGGACGCCGGTGGACAGGGTAACGGCATAGGGAAGGCTGCCGATCGAGGCATTGACGTGCGACATGTCCTGGCTCCCTTGACTGAACGCGACCACCGGGCCGCGGCGGGAGCGGCCCATCCGTCTGTGCCCGACGGTCGGTGTCTCTCTATTGATATGGCGTCGTCGTCGCACGGAACCAGCGCCCCGTTCCGCGAAACCGCCCGGGCACGCAGCATGGCATTACGGGACACCTGCCGCCCGGCCCCGGATCTGCCACGTTTTCCGCCCCGATCGGCGATGACCGGCTGTTATCGGCGCCAGAAACGCCATCTGGTAGCGGCCCACGGCCTCGGCGGCGACCCATTTCCGCCCCAACACCCCCTGCCGCCGGATGTGCGTTGCCCAATATATGCCACAGCGACTGGCTAGCCCGACGCACGCTGTAATAGCGGGAGGCGCGTGTCGCACAATGCCATGCAAATTGCCCAGAGACAGTGCAGAATGCCTTGCCCACCACGACTGACAGGATCTTATGCATTATCCTGGCGACGGATAGTCTTCTCTTTACCGATAATCAACTGTTGGCTGGCATATTTCAGAGAGAGCAGTCTGGAACGAGTTTGAATTGGGATCTGGGCCATGATCATGACAATGCTGTCAAACCTTCGGGTGTCTTCAAAGATCCTGATCGTCATCATGATGATGGCGCTGGTGGCAACCACCATTGCCGGGCTGGCGAATTGGGGCCTGACACGGCTGAGCATGGCGACCGAGACCGTCAAGATGGCCGGCCACAATGTCCGCGACGGCACCCGGACCAATCAACTGATCGTCGATCTGAACCGCGCCGAATACCGGATCGCGGCGGACCCGTCGCAGCTTGACGAGGCGCTGGCAGACATCACCGCGGCCGAGGCCGAGGTGGTGACGCTGCTGAACGGGTTGAAGACGCAGGCGAGCCCCGAGGAACTGACGCGGATCGCCGCGGTCGAAGCCGGGATCGCGCCTTATTTCGCCGAGATCGACGAGGCGGTGCGGCTGGCCGGACAGGCCGCCGGCCGCGTGGTCGACGCCGACCAGCGGGCATCGATCGCCGAAGCGGCCCATGGCCGCGAGATGGCCGCCGTTCTGGAACGCGACATCGCCGAGCTGGTGAACGCGACCGTCGCCCGTGCCGACCGGACCGCGCGGGAGGCCGAGGCCATGGCGCATGAGGTGGAACTGGTGGTGATGGGCGTGGCCCTGGCCGGCATTGCCGCCGGTCTGGTGTTCGGCCTGCTGATCGCCAGCCGTGGCATCGTGCGGCCGCTTGCCGCCACCGTCATCGGTCTGAAGGATCTGGCGAATGGCCGGCTGGACGTGACGGTTGCGAATACCGGCCGGCGCGACGAAATCGGCGACATCGCCCGCACCATGCTGGTGTTCAAGGACAATGCGATCGAACGTCAGCGTCTGGCCGACCTTCAGGCCGCACAGGACGCGGCCAAGCTGAAGCGCGCCGAAGAGGTCAGCCGCCTGATCCTGGGCTTCGACAAGGACGTCTCGGAAGTGCTGGGCGTGATGAGCCATGCCTCGGAGGAACTGGAAGCGACCGCACAACTGCTGTCGGCGGGATCGGAAGAGACCTCGCGTCAGGCCGCCACGGTCAATGCCGCCGCCGAACAGGCATCGGTGAACGTCCAGACCGTCGCCGCCGCGACCGAGGAGCTGACCGCGACCGTGGCCGAGGTGGCCCGCCGGATGGAGGATGCCCGGATGGTCGCGACCGATGCCTCGAACGAGGCCGACCGGGCCAAGAGCTTCGTGGGCGAGCTGGATCAGGCCGGGCGCGCCATCGCCTCGGTGATCACCCTGATCAGCGAGATCGCGAGCCAGACCAATCTGCTGGCGCTGAACGCCACGATCGAGGCGGCGCGCGCCGGCGAGGCCGGCAAGGGCTTCGCGGTTGTGGCATCGGAAGTGAAGACACTGGCCACCCAGACCGCGCGGGCCACCGACGAGATCCGCACCCAGGTCGGCGGCATGCAGAGCAGCATCGACCAGGCGGTCGGCGCCATCTCCCATATCGCCACGGTCATCTACCGGCTGAACGACATGGCCGGCGCGGTCGCCGCCGCGGTTCAGGAGCAGTCTGCCGCCACCGCCGAGATCGGCCGCAACGCCAATCAGGCCGCCCTCGGCACCAGCCATGTCACCGCGAACATGTCAGGCGTCAGCGAGGCGGCACAGACCACCTCGGCCGGCTCCACCCAGGTTCTCTCGGCCGCACGCTCGCTGGCCGACCGCTCGACGCGGCTGCGGAGCTCGGTCGACGGCTTCCTGCGCGACGTGGTCGCCGCCTGACGGCCGCACCCCGCCCCGCCATCTTTTCTTCGCGTTTTCACGGCTCTCTCCCGGGTGATCCTCCAACCCGCACCTTGGCCGCGTTCCGGACATCATCCGGGGCGCGGCCTTCTTTCTTTCTGGGCGCATGGGCCTGCGGCCTGCGGCCATGCGCCTCGCCCACAACCAGGGCGATCCGCGCTATACTGGCGCCTATATCACAACGCGCGGGCAGCACGGGGACCGGCATGCACACCCAGGATCAATCGGCGGCCATCGCCTGTCTTCGGGCGGCACTCGACACCGGCGACGGCGAGCCGCCCCGGCTGGTGGAAACCCATATCTCGCTGGTGTTCATCGGCGACAGCCGGGTCATGAAGCTGAAAAAGGCGGTGCGGCTGCCCTATCTGGATTTCGGCACCGCCGAACGCCGGCTGGCGATGTGTCATCGCGAAATGACCCTGAACCGGCGCACCGCCCCGGATATCTATCGCCGCGTGCACCGGATCACCGCCACGGATGCGGGGCGCGCGGAGCTGAACGGGCCGGGCGCACTGCTGGATGGCGTGGTCGAGATGGCCCGGTTCGACGAAGACGGCCTGCTGGACCGGGTGGCCGCGGCCGGCCGGCTGGATGACCGGCTGGTGGCCGACCTGGGCGCGGTGGTGGCCGGCTTTCACACCGCCGCCGCCATTGCCGGCCGCGATGACGGCGCCGCGCGGGTGCGCCGGGTGCTGGACATCAACCACGCGGCACTGGATGACGCGGGCGATCTGCTGAACGATGCCCGCCGCCGGCAGGTGATTGCCGCCACGGATGCCGCCTTTGCCCGGCTGGCGCCGCTGCTGGACGCGCGCGGCCGCCTGGGCCGGGTGCGCCATGGCCATGGCGACCTGCATCTGCGCAACATCGTGTTGATCGATGGCCGGCCGGTGCCGTTCGACTGCATCGAATTCGACGACGATCTGGCGACCACCGATGTTCTGTACGATCTGGGCTTCCTGATCATGGATCTGCTGCATGGCGGCTTCGCGCCACAGGCGGCGCTGCTGCTGAACCGGTATCTGGATGCAACAGGTGGGGCTGCGGCTGGCGGCGACACGGCGGGCGCCGCCAGCGACCGGGGCGCGGGACTGGCGCTGCTGCCGATGCTGCTGGCGATGCGGGCGACCATCCGCGCCCATGTCGGCGCCACGGCGGCGCGCGACATGGCCGATGCCGATGCCCGCGCGGCCGCGATCGCCGGGGCGGCGGGCTATCTGGATCTTGCCGCCCGCCTGCTGAACCCGCCACCGCCACGGCTGGTGGCGGTGGGCGGGCTCAGCGGCAGCGGAAAATCGACCACCGCCGCCGCCATCGCTCATCTGGTGGGACCGGCACCGGGGGCGCGGGTGATTTCCAGCGACCGGATCCGCAAACGCCTGTGCGGCGTGGCGCCGACCACCCGCCTTGCAGCCGATGCCTATACCCCGGCCATGTCCGAGCGGGTCTATGGCGTGATGGCGCAAGAGGCCGCGGCGGCGCTGGCCGCCGGCCATGGGGTGATCGCCGATGCGGTGTTCGACCGGTCCGAGGCCCGCGATGCCGTCGCCGCGGTCACGGCCGGTGTCGGCTGTCGTTTCGACGGGATCTGGCTTCAGGCCCCCGAAGCCGTGCTGATCGACCGGGTGACCGCACGCCGGGGCGATCCGTCGGATGCCGACGCGGCGGTGGTGCGCGCCCAGATCGCCCGCGCCGCCGCATCGCCGGTGACCGGCGACTGGCATCAGGTGGCCGCCGATACCGACCGGGCCACACGCATCGAGGCCATCCGCCGGCACCTGACCGGTACCTGACGGGGGGCGATCAGTCGCGCGCCCGGGTCAGTCGCGCGCCCGGGTCAGTCACGCGCCCGGGTCAGTCACGCGCCCGGGTCAGTCACGCGCCCGGGTCAGTCACGCGCCCTGTCCAGATGCATCCTGAGACGCAGCAGGCGCGGCAGCAGCACCGCCAGATCGTCATCCGATACCACCGGCGCCAGATCGGCCATGAACCCCGCCACCCGGCCGACCGCGCGGTCGCGCATCCGCCGGCCGTCATCGGTCAAGAACACCCGCTTCGCCCGGCCATCCACCGGGTCGGGCTCGATGCGGATCAGCGATCGCGCCTCCAGCCGTTGCAGGGTGTTGGTCATCGCCCCCTTGGTGACCTGAAAGGCGCGCGCGATGGCAACCGGCGTGCGGCCATCGCCCAGCCGGGTCAGATGGTTCAGGACATGGAAATGCGGCGCGCGCAGACCATCGGGCAACAGGCGTTCCAGTTGTGCGGTCGCGAGCTGATCGATGATGCCGATCTCGTTGAACAACTGGAACAGGGGCGGATCGGCGTCGCCGCCGGCCGTGATGTCGTCTTCGGGGTTCAGCGTCTGCATCCTCGATCGGGACCGGCCGCCGACCGCCCGCCGCCGCCATCAGGTGCGAAGGGCGGCTGACACCGGGTGGCGCGGGCTGGGTCGGATATGGGGGCCATGGCCGAAGCGGCCCAGCATCTGAAGGCGCAGATTTGCATCCCCCGCCACCGCCGGCAAGCCCTGTCGGAACGCGGCGCCCCCGGCCGCCATAACCGTCTGATGCATCGCCTGAAAGGCCGGGGCCATTTCCGGAAACTCCTGCAGAGCCTGACTGACCGGATGAACCGCAAGGCCGCTGGCCGCCGCCGCCAGATCCAGCCGCATCCATGCGGCCCCGGCCGCCAGTTCCGATGCCCGCCCGCCATCTTCGGCGGTCGCCACGGCCAGAAAGGCGGGGGTATGCGCGATCATCCGATCATAGATCTGCCGGCCCAGCGCGGTGGCGTCGCTGTCCGGATCGGCCAGATCCGCGCGCGACAACAGGCCCAGACGGTGCAGAAGCTGAAGTTTCGGGCCGCCAAGGGCAATGCCGTCGGGATTGGCGTCGATCTCGGCCCGGCCGACGCGCATCAGACGCACGCTTTCCATGAAGGCCGCCGGGGTTTCCGCCTCGATCACCCAGGCCTGCCAGGCGATGGCCCGCATGGCGGCCACCACCGCCGGCGCGATCATCGCGGCCGATGCCGCGGGGGCGCCCGCCCATCCGCCACCGGCGGTGCCGGCCGCACCCGCCGCAAGCCCCAGCACCGCCGATGTCTCGGCCCCGGTGAGGGCACGATCGTCGAACGGCTCCTTCGTCGAACGCCGGTCCTGCAGCGCGTCGACCAGACGCAGCGCCGCCGCGCGGTCGGCATCCGACACCGTGCCCGCACGGTCGATGCGCACAAGGGCGACCGGCCGGGCGTCGAGACGCCCCCCCGCCCGCGTATCGGGCATGCCCTCGGGCAGCGGCTGTATGCTGACAGCGACCCCCTGCGCCAGGGCCACCAGCCGCAGCAATTCGATCAGGCAGCCGAAGCCGATGGTGATCTGGCGGTCGAAGGGGTCGGTTTCCGGCAGGCGCTTGTCCAGATCGCAGCCGATCACCACCAGATCGGGCTGACCGGCCGGCAGCGCGAACAGCCAGGGCTGGCGGTTATGGGGATTGGGCGCCAGGATCGCCCGCGCCAGCAGCCGGACCCGCAGATCCGCCGCCAGGCCGGCCGCCAGATCGGCCGGGCCGTCATCAGCCGCCGCCTGCCATGGCCGCACCGCCAGCCGGGGCGGACGCAAGGCATCGACAGCCAACAGGCCACCCGCCGCCAACACGCCCACCCCGCCACCGACACCCAGTTTCAACAGCCGGCGCCGCGCCGGCTTCATATGCTCATCGCCGTTCCGCCGCATCATCGTCTCCTCTATATAGTTTAATGATGAACTATATAGTTCAACGTCGAACCACCGTCAACAGGGCCACTGTAGAACCAACGCGAATTCGATGAAGGATCAATCGCTTTTTGTTTACGATCTGTGTCGCATAATATGGTCAAGAGGCTGGCGCGGAAGACCGCGGTCACGGTCGACACCATGCGGCGCCACCTACCGCAGACAGGGTGCACGGAATGCCCACCATCGCCCGCAGACGGGTTCCGGTCTCGGTTGCGATCATCGTCGCCGCATTGCTTGCGATCGCCGTGTGCGGCGCAGCGTTGATCACCGGCGCGCGCATGCATGGCGCGTTTTCGCGCGCCGACCGTACTCAAGAGATCATCGGGGCCGTCGACGGCATCCTGATCACGCTGCTGAATGCCGAAACCAGCCAGCGCGGCTTCATCCTGACCGGCGAGAACCACTATCTGGACCCCTATGACCAGTCGGACCGGATTCTGCGCAAACGATTGGCCGAACTGGACGTTCTGCTGGCCGAGCATCCCGACCAGAGATCGCGGCTGGCCCTGCTGACCGGCCTTGCCAACAGCAAGATGGCCGAGCTTGCCGAAAGCATCGGCGTGCGACGGTCGGGCGGAATGGATGCGGCTCTGGGGATGGTCCGCACCAACCATGGCGCGGAAATCATGGACGCGATCCGCGGCGTCACCCGCGACATCCTGAACGAAGAGCGTGCCAGGCTGGATGCCGATTATCAGGCGGTTCTGGCGCATTTCCAGCGGGCCGGCATTCTTGGCGGGATCACCATCTTCACCATCACCCTGGTGCTGTATTTTCACCTGCGCGCCCAGGCGCAGGCGCAGCACCGCCAGCAGGCCATGACCCAGGCGCTGGCACAGGCCAACGAGACGCTGGAACGGCGGGTGGCCGAGCGGACCGCGGAACTGAAGACGGCGAATGATTTCAAATCGCGGTTCCTGGCCAATGTCAGCCATGAACTGCGCACGCCGCTGAACGCCATCATCGGCTATGCCGGCGCCATCGCCGCCGAGATCGCCGGCCCGCTGGGGAATGACAGATACAAGGGCTTCGCCCGTCAGATCGATATCAGCGGCCGGCATCTGCTGCACATGATCAACGACGTGCTCGACTTCGCCAAGATCGAGGCCGGCCATCTGGAACTGAAGATCGAAGCGCTGGACCCGGTGGCGCTGGCAACCGGCTGCGTGGACATGGTGCAGCCACTGGCCGACGCCGCCGGCCTGGCCATCGATGTCGAGAGCGACATGGCCCCGGCCAGCATCGATGCCGATCCGCTGCGCATCCGGCAGGTGCTGCTGAACCTGCTGTCGAACGCCATCAAGTTCACGCCCGAAGGCCGGCGCATTCATCTGTGGCTGGGCCCGCCGCCCCCCGAGGCGGCCGACCGCCGCCTGCTGATCCGGCTGCGCGACGAAGGCATCGGCATGACCGCCGAGGACATCGCGGTGGCGATGACCCCCTTCGCGCAGGTGAACAACGCCATGGGCCGCAAACAGGCCGGCACCGGGTTGGGCCTGCCGCTGGCACGGTTTCTGGTCCACCGGCATGGCGGGCAGATCGAGGTATCGAGCACCCCCGGCGAGGGCACCCTGGTCGAGATCATGCTCTGACCGCGACCGACCACGCACCCGATGCACCGCTGTTCCATCAGACAGAACATGACCGCGCACCCCTTCCACCAGGGGCGGCACACGCCTATGCTGCCGCGCGATACGCAATGAACGATGCCGGCGCAGGCCGGCTGGCTTAGAAACCACAAGGGAGACGCCCCAGATGCGCAATCTGTTCGACATCAGCGGCAAGGTGGCGCTGGTCACCGGCGGTTCACGCGGCATCGGCGAGATGATCGCCACCGGCTATGTCGAGAACGGCGCCACGGTCTATGTATCGTCGCGCAAGGCCCAGGTCTGCCAGCAGATCGCCGACAAGCTGTCTGAGCGCGGCACCTGCATCGCGCTGCCCGCCGACGTCTCGACCGTCGAGGGCATCAAGGGCCTGGCCGCGGAACTTGCCGCCCGCGAACAGAGGCTCGACATTCTGGTCAACAATGCCGGCGCCACCTGGGGCGCCGATATCGACGACTATCCGGAAAGCGGCTGGGACAAGGTCGTGGACCTGAACATGAAGTCGGTGTTCTTCATGACCCAGACCCTGTTGCCGATGCTGCGCGCCGCCGCCACCGCCGAGGCACCGTCGCGAGTGATCAACATCGCCTCGATCAACGGCATCAACCCGCCCTTCCTGGATACCTATGCCTATTCGTCGTCGAAGGCCGGCTGCATCATGCTGACCCGCCATCTGGCCAAGCGGCTGGCGGCCGAGCACATCCTGGTCAACGCCATCGCCCCCGGCCCCTTCCCCAGCCAGATGATGGCCGCCACCCTGGCGGAGCGCGGCGACGAGGTGGTGGCCGAAGTGCCGCGCGGCCGCATCGGCCAGCCGGAAGACATCGCCGGCGTCGCGATCTTCCTGGCTTCGCGCGCATCCGCCTATACCACCGGCGCCACCATCCCCTGCGACGGCGGCGCGGCGGAGGTGTGATCCCGGCCGGGCCGGTGTGCGCGCCGCGCGCGCCGGCCCGGATCTGCCGCTTGCACCCGATTTCGTATACCAAGTACAATTCACCGAATGCCTTCCGCCCCAACCGGGCACCCTTCGCCCCACCCAGACGGGATGATTTTTGAGCGATGCCGCGCCCCGACGACGGACCGCGCCTTGGCGAGACCCACAGCCCGCTGCATGAGCGGGTGCGCGCCGAGATCCGCAAGGCCATCCTGACCGGGGCGATGAAGCCGGGCGACCGGCTGATCGAAGACCGGCTGGCCGATATCTATGGGGTGTCGCGCAACCCGGTGCGCGAGGCCATCCGGGGGCTTGCGACCGAGGGGCTGGTCGAGGTTCTGCCCCGGCGCGGCGCGCTGGTCGCCCGCATGAACCCCGATGAAGCACGCGAGACGATCGAGGTGCGCGCCCTTCTGGAAGGCCAGACCGCCCGGATGGCGGCGCGGCGCCGCGACCCCGAGATGCTGCGCCGGATCGGCGATATTCTGGCGCGGGGCGATGCCGCGATGGCACAGGGCCGCGACGATCTTCTGGCCGGGCTGAACCTGGATTTCCACCGCGCCCTTGCCGAGGCCGGCCACAACCGGGTGTTGCAGGATCTGATGACCGGCCTGCGCGACCGCACCGCCGCCCTGTTCGCCGCCGACACCCCCGCCCGGCGCCGCGACGCCTGGGCCGACCATACCGGGATACTGGAAGCGGTGATCGCCGGCGACGAGGATCTGGCGGCGGCACGGGCCGCCGCCCATGTCGCCCGCGCCGGCGATGGGTTCCTGAGCGGCCAGATCGCCCCCCTGTAGCAGGCGCCGCCCCTATATGGCAGCCATCGGCCCTATTATATCATCTGCCTGATCAGCAGCAGCGCCGCCGCGGCCCCCGACAGGGCCAGCACCAGCCAGCGCATGCCTGCGCGCGGCAGCCGCGACGCCAGCGGGCCCGAGATGGCGAAGCCCGCCGCCAGCGGCAGCGCCAGCCAGGCGCCCAATGTGAGATCATGCAGGCCGAACCGGCCGACCGCCGCCAGGGCCGCGATCGAGATCAGCGTGCCCGCCACCAGATAGGCGCCGATGGTGGCGCGCAGTGCCGGTGCATCGGCGTTCTGATAGACCAGCGCGATCGGCGGCGTGCCGACCGAGGTGATCGTGCCCATGAAGCCCGATACCAGCCCGGCTGCGAACAGCTTACCCGGCGACGGCACGATGCGCCGGCCGCGAAGCGTGACGACGACGCTCATCGCCACCCCGGCCAGAATGACCAGCGCGAACACGATCGACAGCATGCGCAGGGGCAGCACCCCGATCAGGGTGGCCGCCAGGATCGAGGTCGGCAACCGGCCGGCCAGCGCGAAGCCCAGCCCCTTGGGGTCGAGCGCCGCGCGTTCCCGGGCCACCGCCAGAACCGCCACCATCAGCCCCAGCAGCAGCATCGGGCCGGGCAGCAGTTCCGGCATCAGGATCGCCATCACCGGCGCCGCCACCATGCCGAAGCCGACGCCGCCAGTGCCCTGCAGGCAGGCCGCCACGGCGATGACCACCGCCGCGATCAGCCAGTCCTGCGTGATCACGCCCATTCTGTGGCTCCTTTACTAGAAACAATTCCATATTGTCTTTTGTATACAAATATGGATACCACGTCGCCGGATCATTGACAACGGGCTGGATCGGGGGTCCGATCGGGGGGCTGGATCGGGGGGACCGCCCCGGAAGGGCCGCCCCTGCCCCGCCGGTCAATGCCCGTTGCCACCGCGCGCCAGCCGGGTTTCGACGGCCTGGATCGCCAGATAGATCACCAGCGAGATCACCGCCAGGATCACGATCGCGGCCATCACCATATCCATGCGGAAGATCTGGCTGCCATAGACGATCAGATAGCCCAGCCCGGCATTGGCCGACTGGAATTCCCCCACGATCACCCCCACCAGCGCCAGACCGGCATTGGCCTTCAGCGTCGCGATGAAGGTGGCAAGATTGGCCGGCAGCACCACTTTGCGCAGAATCTGGCCACGGCTGGCACCGAGTGTGCGCACCAGCTTGATCTTGTTCGGATCGGTCTGCACGAAGCCGGTGTACATCATCAGAATGGTGATGAACACGGCAACCGCCACCGCAACCGCATAGATCGATTGAGCAGGCCCCAGCCAGATATAGAAAATCGGTACCAGCGCGATCTTGGGCAGGGCATTGGCCACCACCAGAAACGGGTCCAGCACCCGCTGCACCATCGGCCACGACCACAAGGCCAGGGCGGCGGCGGTGCCGAGCACCATCGACAGGGTGAAGCTGATCACGGTTTCCATCACCGTGACACCGACATGCAGGCCAAGATCGCCCTCGTCGATCAGCACCACGAAACCGTCCCAGACCGCCGTGGGATGGCTGGTCAGCATCGGGTTGACCAGACCCAGGCGGGGTGCTGCCTCCCACATCGCCAGCACCGCCATCACCAGCAGCAGCCGCCAGCCGATCACCGCCAGCCGGTCGCGGCGGCGATCGGCCAGCCAGCGGGCATAGGCCGGGCTCGGCGCCGGCGCATCGGCCGCGGCCACCTGGATGGCGGCGCCGGTGGCCGCAACGGTGGCACCTTTCGCGTCACTCTGCATGAACGTCCAGCTCCTCCCAGACGGTGTTGAACAGATGCGGAAATTCTGGGGTCTCGCGAACCGCCAGCGCCCGTGGCCGCACACCACCGGCGCTGGGAAAGCCGATGTCGTGCACGGCCCGGATCCGGCCGGGCCTGCGGCTGAGCACCACCACCCGGTCGGCCATGCTGATCGCTTCGGGAATGTCGTGGGTGACCAGGATCGCGGTCTTGCCCTCGCGCCGGATGATGTCGGCGATTTCATCCGACAAGGTCAGCCGGGTCTGGAAATCCAGCGCCGAGAACGGCTCGTCGAGCAGCAGGATATCGGGGTCCATGCACATGGTCCGCGCCAGGGCCGCGCGCTGGCGCATGCCGCCCGACAACTGCCCCGGCTTGTGATCCATGAAATCGCCCAGGCCATAGCGGATCAGCAGATCCCGCGCCCGGTCGCGCGCCGCCGCCATGTCGCCGCCGCGCAGTTCCGGCCCCAGCAGGGTGTTTTCCAGAATTGTGCGCCATTCGAACAACGTGTCCTGCTGCAACATGAAGCCGACCCGACGGCCCGGCCCGGTGACCGGCACATCATCGATCAGCACCGTGCCGGCGCTGGGCGACGCCAATCCGGCCAGCAGCGACAGCAGCGTGCTCTTGCCGCAGCCCGACTGGCCAACGATGGCGACGAATTCGCCGGCGGCAATGTCGAGGTCGATGCCACACAGCGCCTCGGTTTCGCCGCGCGGGCTGAAATAGCGCAGGCCCACGCCCCGAAAGGCGATCCGGGGCACTGGCCGGACGGTGACCGCATCGCCATCGGCCAGGCGCTTCGCCGTATCAACGGTTATCGTGATGGTCATTGCGCGGCCGCCCTGGCGAAGGCCGGCGCCACCACATCCTCATAGGCGACGCGCGCATCCGGCTTCAGGATGCCGGCATCGACGAGCAGGGTCTGAAGGCTGTCGATGGCCGCCGGCTCGACCAGCGGCGTGGCTTTCCAGATTCCGGCGCTGCGGTGGCGCACCACGCTGTCGGCGATCAACCCGGTATCGACGCCCGGGAAATAGGGCGCCAGAACATCGGCGACCGCCGCCGGATCGACGGTTGCCGTCCAGGCCAGACCCTGGGCGATGGCATCGGTCCAGCCCTGGATAAGCGCGGGGTTCCGGTCGATGAACGGTTCGGTCGCGACGAACACGGTGTAGTCGATCGGCCCGACCGCGTTGCCGACATTCGCCACCGCCCGGCCCTTGCCCTCGACCTCGATCCGCGACACGTCGGGCTCGAAGAAGGTGCCGTAATCGGCGGTGCCGGCCATGAACGCCCCCACCCGCGCCGGGATCGCTGTGTTGGTGATCAGTTCGACATCGGTTTCCGGGTCCAGCCCCGCCTTGCGCAGCGCCGCTTCCATGAACAGCCCCGGCGCGCTGCCCTTGCGCCACGACATGATCCGGGCACCCTTCAGGCCCGACCAGTCGAAGCTGCCATCGGCGCCGACACCGGGCTTGTCGTCATGCGCCATCAGAAACGATCCGTCGGTGGCGGTGAGGCCGCTGAAGATCCGGGTCTTCACCGGCGAGCGGCCGCCGGCGATATAGATCGCGGTTTCCGGCCCGACCAGCACGATATCGGCCGATCCCGACAGCAGGGCCGCCGTCGCCTTGTCGCTGCCCTGCGAGACCCCGAAATCGACCTTGATGCCGTGATCGGCGAAGAAGCCTTTGCCGTCGGCCACGTAGAGCGGCGCATAGAACAGCGAATGGATCGGCTCCATGAAGCTGACCTTGGTCAGGTCTGCGGCACCGGCGGTTGCCGGCGCGATCAGGAGCGGCGCCAGCGCCAGGACAAGCGCGCCCGCATGCCAGCACAGGCGGTGACCGGGGGCGGAGGTGTGAGAGGTGTGAAAGGTGTGGGCCGGGCGGCCGGGTGCTTGCATAGGCGTGTCACTGCTGACCATCGTCTGTCACTTCCATCCCATTGCGTTGTGCGGCGGGCATCCGCGGATGCTGGGGGCAGATGGCGGAACGCAAGGATCGGGCCAGATCCGGCTTGTTCGCATACTGTCCACTGTATACGATTTAGCGGCCCCCTTGAGCGGCGCATCGCTGAACCGGTGGCGCCAGACTGCACAGGAATTGATCATATGCATGATTATGTGATGCCGGAATGGGCATTGAACCGGGTGGTCGCCCGTCAGGGCGCGGCGCTGGTCCACGATCGGGTTCCGGCTGTCGAGACGGCGCTGGTGGTCATCGATCTTCAATCATGGTTCATGGAACCCGGCATGCCGGCCGAGGTGCCGGCCGCCCGCGGCATCGTCGGCAATGTCAACCGGCTGGCGGCGGGGCTGCGCGCGGCCGGCGGCACGGTGGTCTGGGTGCGGACCCTGTTCACCGAACAGGCGCTGGCCGAGCTGTCGCATTTTCACCAGGTGCTGATGCTGCCCGAGCGGATGCGGGCGCGATCGGCGGCCCTGCATGTGCAGGCGGCACCATCCTTTCTGTGGCCGGAGCTGGATGTGCGGCCGGATGATCTGGTGGTCGGCAAAACCCGCTACAGCGCCTTCATTCAAGGCGCGTCGGACCTGCACGCACAGTTGCAGGCACGCGGCGTCACCGCCGTGGCGGTCGCCGGCACCATGACCAATGTCTGCTGCGACAGCACCGCCCGCGACGCCATGATGCTGAACTATCGCACCACCATGGTCTCCGACGCCAATGCCAGCCTGACCGCCGAGGAACATGCCGGCGCCCTGACCCATTTCGCGCTGCAATTCGGCGACGTCACCACCACCGACGCTCTGGTTGCCCGCTGGCAGGCGCCGACCGGCGATATCCCCCGCCCTTGACTCGATGATTTCGATATGCGTTAAATATTGCATCAGACGTTAAGGAGATGTCGCCATGACCGATCCCTTCCGCCGCCCGACCTTCGGGTCGGCCGTGTTTTATGACGATCCGTTCGCCGCACTCGACTGGCTGGAAGCGGCGTTCGGCTTCGAACGGACAATGGTGATCACCGATGCCGAGGGCAAACTGGCCCATTCCGAAATGGGTTATGGCGACGGCTATGTCATGATCGGCCCGATCTGGAACGACGACGTCGCAAGCCCCGGGCAGTTGGGTGGCCGCAACACCCAGACGGTTCATGTCCAGTTGACCGACGGCATCGACGCGCATTGCGCCCGCGCCGAAGCGGCCGGGGCGGTGATCGTGCGGCCGCTGGCGACGCAGTTCTATGGCGACCGCACCTATTGCGCCCGCGACCCGGAAGGCCATGTCTGGAGCTTCGGCCAGACCGTGGCCACGGTCGGCCGCGCCGAGGCCGAGGCGGCGAGCGGCTTGACCATCGACGGCTGGCCCGACCAGCCGGCCGGATCGCGATGAGCGGCGCGGCCGGCGCCGGCATCGATCAGGTTCTGGCGGCGCTGGCCGATCCGCATCGGCGCATGGTGGTGGAGCGGCTGCGCGTCCGGCCGCATCGGGCCGGCGACCTGGCCAGGGCCACGGGGTTGAGCGCGCCGGCGATGAGCCGGCACCTGCGCGCGCTGCGCGAAAGCGGGCTGATCGAGGAAAGCCACCCCGATTTCGATGCGCGGGTGCGGATCTATCGGCTGTGCCCGGAACCCATGGCCCGGCTGAAGGCCTGGGTCGACCAGATGGATCAGCTGTGGAGCCAGCAGCTTGCCGCCTTCAAGGCCCATGTCGAGGCGGACACGGCCGACACCACGGATGGAAGCGACGCCGAATGAGCGGATCCGAAATCCTGATCGCCCTGCGCATCCAGGCCCCGGCGGCGCGGGTGTTTCGCGCCTTCGTCGAGGATATCGGCCTGTGGTGGCAGCCGAGCGGCCTGTTTCAGTTTACCGCCGGCCCGCCGGGGCGACTGGCCTTCGATCCGCCGGGCGCCGGCGGCCGGCTGGTGGAGTGCAAGCCCGACGGTTCGGTGTTCGATATCGGCCACATCACCGACTGGCAGCCGCCGGCACGGCTGGCCTTCACCTGGCGGCAGGCCAGTTTCAGCCCCGACCAGAACACCCATGTGACGGTCAGCTTCGACACGGTGGGCGACCAGACGCGGGTGAGCGTGCGCCATCGCGGCTGGGATGTCATCCCGATCAGCCATGCCGCCCGCCACAATTTTCCCGATGCCGTCTTCCTGCATCGCCATGGCGGGTTCTGGCGCCGGCAGATGCAGGCTCTGGCACAGCGGCTGACATCGCCGGACAGCATTGGACACCGACCATGACCAACAGATGGCTGATCGGCGCGCAACTGGTGCTGCCCTCCCTGGTGCTGGCCGCCCTGGTGCTGCCCCTGCTGACATTGGCGCTGCAGGCGGCGCCAGCCCAGGCCCGGCCGATCTGCACGGTGATCATGCGCGCCGACAGCGGCGAGCGGCTGGTGGAGGATGGCGACTGCACCAGCCGGGTGACGCCGGCATCGACCTTCAAGATCGCGCTGAGCCTGATGGGCTTCGATGCCGGCATTCTGACCGGGCCGCATGCGCCGGTCTGGCCCTATCGACCGGGCTATGTCGCCTGGGGCGGCGCCGCCTGGACGCAGGACACCGATCCCGACCGCTGGATGACCCATTCCGTGGTCTGGTATTCGCAGCAGATCACCCGTGCGCTGGGGATGGAGCGGTTGCAACGCTATGCGACCGCGTTCCGTTACGGCAATGCCGACATGTCGGGCGATGCCGGCGCGGATAACGGGCTCGACCGGGCATGGATTGGCTCGTCGCTGACAATCTCACCGCGCGAGCAGGTGGCGTTCCTGGCCGATCTGGTCAAGGGCCGGCTGCCGGTTTCGGCCGAGGCCCATGCCATGACCCGGCGGCTCCTGGAGCGGACCAGCCCGGGCGATGGCTGGACCATCGCCGGCAAGACCGGCGCCGCCCTGCCCCGCCGCCCCGATGGCGGGCTGGATCGCGGGCGCGGCTGGGGCTGGTATGTCGGCTGGGCCCGGCGCGGCGACGAGACGCTGGTGTTCGCGACCCTGGCGCAGGACGACCCCGCCGAGGCCGGCGGGCCGGCCACGGGATCGCCCGGCAAGCGCCGCCGCGACGCGTTCCTTCAGGCCTGGCCCACCCTGATCGCCGGCCGCCCCTGATCGCCGGCCATCATGGCGACGGCTGATCAGGCAGCCGGCGCCGTGAACCGGTCATAGGTGAACAGCGACAGGTCGTGGCGGCTGGTGCCGGTGGTGGCCAGATCGGCCAGCACCTCGCCCATCACACTGGCGAATTTGAAGCCATGGCCGGAACAGGGCGACGCCACCACCACCTCGGGATGCCCCGGCAGGGTGTCGACGACGAAATGTTCATCCGGCGTGTTGGTGAACAGGCAGGCGGCCAGCCGCAGGATCGGCCCATCGGCTTCGGGGAAACAGGCCCGGATCACCCGGCGCAGCGCCTCTTCATCGGCCGGGGTGGGTTCGCGCGACAGGTGGTCGGCATGGCCGCGCTCGCGGAAATGATTGTACAGCCCGATCTTGAAGCCCGGAATGCCCCAGCTCGGGAACTGATAGACATGGCCCAGATCGGTGGCCACATTCGACACCGGAAACACCGCCGGCGTGAACAGCTCCGGCCGCCGGGGCAGGAACCAGCCCAGCACCTGACGTTCGGGCACCGCGGTGCCGGCAAGCCCCGGCACCAGATCGGCGATCCATGCCCCGGCCGACACGATCACGCGGCCGGCCTCATAGCGGCCGCGATCGGTGACCACCACCACCCGGCCATTGCCCGGCTCGATACCCAGCACGGTTTCACGCGCATGCAGTTGCGCGCCGGCCGCCACCGCCAGCGAGACATGCGCCAGGATCGCCCGTTCCGAGGCCACGAAGCCGCCATCGGGCTGATAGACCCCGGCATGACCATCGGGCAGGCGATAGCCGGGAAAGCGACGGTTGATCTCGGCCGCGGTCAGAACCTCGTGGGGCAGATCATGCTCAAGACAGGCGGCCAGCGCGCCGGTGACGATGCGGCCATCCGCCGGTCCGCCATCGATACCACCGGTGATGTAGAGCAGTTGCTCGCCCGCCAGCGCCTCGGTCTCGCGCCACAGCGCATAGGCCCGGCGCAGCAGCGGCACGTATTTCGGGTGCTCGAAATAGGCCAGCCGGATGATCCGGTTCAGCCCGTGCGACGAGCCCATGCTGTGGCCGATATCGAACCGCTCGATCCCCAGCACCGACTGTCCGCGCCGCGCGAGCTGCCACAACGCCGCCGATCCCATGCCGCCAATCCCGATGACGATCGTGTCGAAATGCTGCACGGCTCTGATCCCGCAAATGGTGTGTGCCCGAAGCGGTCAGACTATCAGCGCGACCGGCGAGGGAACAGGGGGAATGGCCGGATCAGTCGGCATCCGGTTCAGCGGGACCGGCCGCCGCCGCGGACCGGGCGGCATCGACCTGGATATCCACCCGGAACAGCGCGCGGCGGCCGGAATGCGTCACCTGTTCGGCGATCAGGGTATCCGTGCCGGCGAAGCCGGCATCGGGGGTATAGTACAGGCGGCGCACAGGTACCTGATGTGTGCAGTGCGCCCAGCGCGCGGCCGGGTTCAGCGCCGAGACCGCCGCCGTCTCGACGACACCTTCAAGCACCCCGTGGCGGGGCTGATAGACGATCTCGTGGGCGGCCAGTGGTGTCGCGACGCAACCCTTGTTCCATCGCGTCTCTGTCCACAGCACCGTTCGCGTGCCGGGCCGGACCGTGACCCGGCGGAGCATCCAGGCAGCGGCGCGAGAGGGCGGCGCATCGGGGATCGCCCCATCCTGCGACAGCAGGCGGCAGCCCTCGGCACCGCTGGACATGCATTGCGCCATGGCACGCCCGGCAGCGTCCTCGATGCTGTCCTGATAGGCCACCGCCCATACATCGCCATTCGCGGCAACGCTGATCGCCCGGTGGTCGGCGGCGTTGAGATACCAGAACCAGACCTTGGCGCCGGTGGTGCCGAGCGGGTCGGGCACGGCCGACATCAGCGGGCGCGGCTCGTCGGCCAGACCGTCACGATATGCAGCACCCGACCGGGCAAGGAACGCCGCCACCCGCGGGCGCCACAATGGCTGGCCGCCGCTGGCGATCAGAGCGTGGCCATCATCATGGCCCAGCACATGGCCGACCATCTCCAGCCGGGCCGGCGCGCCGGCATCGGTATAGGCGGCGAACATCAGCGCCACCTGTCGTGGCGAGAATGCCTGATCCTCGTCGGAATACATGAACAAGGCCGGCGCCCGCGCCGTGGCGCCATATGTCCGATGCGCCGACATCAGTTCGGTTTCGTTGCAGTTCTGATGAAAGCGCCGGGTGGCGAGGGCACCATGGCCGCCCGACATGTTGATCACCGCCGCCAATCCGGGCGGCGGATCGGCCGCCAGAGCCAGCACCGCGAAACCACCACCCGACACCCCGGCGGCGATGGTGCCGGTTGGCAGCACATCGGGCCGCGCCTGCATCGCCTGGATCACCGCGCGATAATCGTCGGCATCGGCCTGACCGCTTTCGGCATAATCACCAATGCTGTTGCCGCGGCAATCATTGGCCCTGCCGCTGAAATGACCGGTGGATGAACCATATCCCCGCCGCGCCATGATGACCGTGAGATAGCCATGACGGGCAAGATCGATCGCGAAGGGAAGATAGGCCCGCAGCATCCCATGCTCACGATCCATCCGGCTCGTCGTGGTCCCGTGGGACACGACCGCCAGCGGAAACCGCCCCGGCCCCGGCGGCCGGACAACGTTCGCCTCCAGCACCTAGAGTGATTTTCGCGTCCTCAGGTCCACGAAAACCACTCTAGATTAATGGCTTGTCGGAGGCGCTGGCCAGCGGTATTACGGGGCGATCAATGGTCATGGTCGCCGCCGTCACCGGCGCCGGCATCGATCGACAGGGCCAGGATCTGACTGATCCGGGTGAGGCCATGGCCGCTCTCGGCCATCCACCGGTCCAGCGCCGCCTGGACCGCCGCGATATCGCGGGCGGATGTCGGCATGCGGTGGACAACGCCCGCCGCCGACAGCGCCGCCAGCACGTCGCCCGACAGGATCAGGCTGTCGACCCCCATCCGGCGCAGGAACACCTGGCCGGTCTTGCCGCCCAGCCGGCTGCCCCGGGCCTTCAGCGCCTGGGTCAGCGCCATATAGCGGCTGGGCGGCCAGCCGGCGATCCAGGCGCCGACCGAGCCATGCTCACGCGCGACCGCCTGGAAGAAGACCGCGTTCGCGCCCACCGCGCGCAGCTTGGCTGCGTTGCGGATCAAGCCGGTGTTGCGCAGCAGCCGGTCCAGATCGTCATCCGACATCAGCGTCCAGCGCGCGAGGTCGAAGCCCTCGAAGGCATCTTCGAAAGCGGGCCAGCGCCGGTCGACCGTCTGCCAGTCGAACCCCGCCTGAAAGATCGCGCGGGTGGCCTCGGCCAGAAACCGGTGATCGGGCGTGGCACGCAGGGCATCGGCGCTGCGGGGGTGCAGCAGACGGGCTGTCAGTGCCGCCGGCCCACCATGGCGGGCGGCGGCGCGCGCCTCAATATCGGCGAAAGCAGGCCATGCGGGCGTTGTCGGCAATGGAGGCATCGGCAAGGCTTCCGGTGCGGGCGGAACGGACCAGGGTCACCGCGATATGGTCGGGCGTCCGGTATCAGAGGTGGCCAGATGCCGGGCCAGACATTGCAGCACCGCATCCGGGGCCGTCAGATGCGGCAGATGGCCGGTGGCGTCGATGACATCCAGGGTCGATCCAGCGATGCTGCGATGCAGCCAATCGGCCACTGCCTGCGGCACCGCCATGTCGGCGCGGGTCTGGATCAGATGGGTGGGGCGTCGCAGCCGCGGCACCACATCGCGCATATCGGATTGAAAGACGGTCTTCACGGTGGCGAGCGCGATATCGGGGCGGATCTGGAACAGCATGCGGGAGACATTCTCCACCGCCACGTCGTCGGGCACGCCCACCGCCGCCGACGCGAAACCCGTGGCCCAGGCGCGGAAATCTGCCGTCAGCCCGGCATAGAGCCGGTCCAGATCGCCCTGTTCGAAGCCGCCGGTATAGCCGTCTTCGTTCAGATAGCGCGGCGAGGCGCCGATCAGTACCAGCCGGCTGAACAGGTCGGGCCGCGCCACGGCGGCGGCGGCGCCGATCATGCCGCTCATCGAATGGCCGACATGGATGCAGTCGCTGATATCCAGCTCGTCCAGAATGGTCAGAAGATCGTCGGCATAGCCGAACAACGAGCTATGGCGCGCGCGGTCATAGGTCTCGGCGCCATCGGGTCCGGCGCCGGCGAGGTTATAGGTGACGACGCGGAACCGTGCCCCGGCCCAGGGCATCAGATGCGCCCAGACCGACCGGTCGCCCCCGAAGCCATGGGACAGAACCAGGGTCTGCGGCCCGGCCTCGTCCGGGCCGCTGGCGTCCCGGCCGGCGATATAGCCATCAAGCTCTTGAAAACGCGTCATCTACCTTCCCCTGCACGGCTGCGGGCGTCGTGACCGCAACAGACCACGATATCGGCCCGGCAGACGGGTGCCGGGGCCGCGGTGTCGAAAATTCTTCACACAGGCAACCGCGCGGCGGCGCATGCCGGCCTGATAGCATAGGTTCCCTGTTTGAGAGGGTCACCGATCGTGCCGCCTGCCGCAATGCCCAACCCCGTTCCATCCGACGATCGGCTGGCGAACGACCCGCTGATTGACGCGATCGAGAGCGCGTCGGAAGCCTTCGTCATCTGGGATGCCGATGACCGGCTGCTGTTCTGCAACGATCATTACCGGAATTTCTTCGCCGAACCCGACCGCGTGCGCCGCGGCGTGCCCTTCGACGATCTGGTCGAGATGAACATCGTCTATACCAGCATCGCCGAAATCAGCCTGCTGCCCAGCGGCTGGGATCCCGATCGCTATCGGACACTGCGCAAGGCCTGCCATGCCGGCGCGGCCGATACCTTCATCCAGTTGCGCGACGGCCGCTGGCTGCAATCGCGGGAGCGCCGCACCCGCGCCGGCGGCATCGTCGGGATCTATTCCGATATCACCGAACGGATGCAGACGGAAATGGCGCTGGCGGCCGCAAAGCGCGCCGCCGACGACGCCAATCTGGCCAAATCGCGGTTCCTGGCCGCCGCCAGCCACGATCTGCGCCAGCCCTTGCATGCGGTGGGCATTCTGATGTCGGCCCTGCAGGCCCGGCTGACCACCGACCGTCAGACGGCCATCGCCGCCCAGATCGGCGACTGCCTGGACACAGTGACCGGGCTGTTCGACGCGCTGCTCGACATCTCGAAACTGGATGCAGGCGTGGTGGCGCCGGCGATGACCGCCCTGCCGCTGGCACCGGTGCTGCGCAGCCTGCGCCGGGAATTCGGGCCGCTGGCGCAGCGCAAGGGGTTGCGGCTGACGGTTCTGGACAGCCGCGCCACCGCCCGCAGCGATCCCGCGATGCTGGGCCGCATCCTGCGCAATCTGGTGTCGAACGCGGTCAAATATACCAGCGCCGGCCGGGTGCTGGTGGGCGTGCGCCATACACGCCATGGCCTGCGTATCGATGTGCTCGACACCGGCCCCGGCTTCGACCCGGCCGAGGCGCAGGCGGTGTTCCGCGAGTTTCACCGGCTGGACGGCGCCGGCAGCGAACAGGGCATCGGCCTTGGCCTCGCCATCGCCGACCGGCTGGCGCGGCTGCTGGATCACCGGCTGTCGGTGGACACCCGCCCCGGCCACGGCACCCGGTTTTCACTGACCTTGCCGCGCGCCGATGCCGGCATCACGGCCGCGACGCCACCCCCGCCCGAACATCAGCCGCCACGGGGTCTGGCCGGCGCCAGGCTGCTGATGATCGACGACGACCCCGACATCCGCGCCGCCGCCGCCGTGCTGTTCGACGCCTGGGGCTGCGACACCGCCCTCGCCGCCGGCCCCGACGACCTGGATGCGGCCCTGGCCCGGCTGGACGGCCCGCCGGATGCGGTGATCCTGGATTATTTCCTGAAGGATGGCTGGACCGGCGCCCGGCTGGCGCCGCTGCTGACCGCCCGGCTGGGCCATGCGGTGCCGATGCTGATGGTCACCGGCGAAACCACCCCCGACCTGCTGCGCGAGGCCCAGCGCCTGGGCTTTCCGGTGCTGCACAAACCGCTGCACCCGATGCGTCTGGGGGCGGCGCTGCGGCAGATGGTGGGGAGGGGGCGAAGTGGTCGCCCTGAAGGCACGCCATGATGCACAAGCGCAAGATTCTGATGCTGCCATGTCCGTCGACTGCAGCCATCCGCCGGACCTGCGCAAATATTAGATTGCAGATAAGGCAGAATATGAAACATAAAAAGATTCGGATGGAGCCGAAATCCTGAATTAATTCTTGGATATTTTCCTGGAATACGCGGGATACTGACAAGTATTTACATAGAAATCCTTTCTTCAGAAGAAATCAACACCGTGAAACGGATCGGTCGGGACGCGCACCTGATGCCTTCTCACGATAGACGCCAGCACCATAGTACCCGACCAACCGCGCGGCCTCGATGGTTCTTTCCTGGCGGTCCTGGTCCTGCGTGTCGGTGCTGACGCGCAGATATACCCGCGCCACGCGAGGGGATGGGTGGCCGTTCATGATGTTGCGTCCCACACGTCACCATCCTCTATGCGTACGCCTGCCGGCAGCAGCGCCCTTGCGGCAGGCGGTGGCTTCACTCCCACATAGGTGCTAATGTGGGTTTGTGTAATTTGCGGAGCTTATCATATGAGTCGCCTGACAATCGACATAACCGACCAGCAACACCAAAGCCTGAAGGCGCTGGCCGCGTTGCAGGGCAAGACCATCAAGCAATACGCCCTCGAACGCCTGTTCCCCGGCGATGCTGATGCCGGCCAGGCATGGCAGGAGTTGAAAGCTGTGCTAGAGAACCGCATCAACGATGGGCTTGCGGGGAAGGTGTCCGACAAGAGCATCGGCGAAATTCTTGATGAAGAACTCGCCGGGAAGCGTCGTTGACGGACTACTTCCTCACGGCGGAGGCCGAAGCAGATCTACGCGGCATCATCCGCTACACGCGCAAGCAGTGGGGCGCGGCGCAGGTACGTCGCTATATCGCCGAGCTGGAACAGGGGATTGACGGCCTTGCAGCCGGGCAAGCCCCTTTCAAGGACATGAGCGAAATCTATCCCGCGCTGCGGATGGCTCATTGCCAACATCATTTCATCTTTTGCCTGCCACGCGAGCGAACACCCGCATTGGTCGTGGCGATTTTCCATGAACGCATGGACCTCATGACGCGATTGGCGGGCAGGCTCATTGAGTGAAGGTAGACGATGGCGAAGCCAGAGCAAATTGCCCGACATAGGACTCAAGGGAGTCCCCCTCTGCCATCAGATGTGATTCAAGACGGCGGCTGGAGAAGGAGGCCAGCCCATATGGCGAAAGCTCTCATCCGTCGACCTGCGATAGCGGGTGGTGGATGCGGTTGCGTCTGGGATGTCGTGTCGTGCCACGGCGGTATGTTCTGGTGTGGGTATGTCATCGGCGATCCGCGGGGCGGCGCGGGCTCGCACACCCGGTGATCTGACGCCGGACAAGCGCGGGGGCAATGTCCGATCTCACCAGATCGACGCCCATCGCGATGTCATTCTGGATCTGATCAAGGCGAAGCCTGATCTGACGCTGGCGGAGGTGGCCGCGCGTCTCTCCGAGGCGAGGGGTATGATCCACGCCCCGGCATTGTGTGCCGGTTCTTCAAGCGCCACCCCGTGGCGCGTAAAAAAAGACGGCGCATGCAGCCGAGCAGGACCGGCCCGACATAGCTGCGCGCCGGTGCCGCATGGTCCTTGGAAAACGACAACCTTCGTTGGTGGCCTCCGGCTGTCCGGCATCACCGCGGCCATGACGCTGGATGGCGCCATGGGAGGTGCTGCCTTCCTCGCCTATGTCGAACAGGGTCTGATCCCGACCCTGCTGCCCGGCGATATCATCGTCATGGACAACCTGCCGGCCCACAAGGCTCCGGCGGCACACATCGCCATTGAGGCAGCCCGTGCCCGCCTGATGCTCCTGCCACCATACAGCCCGGCCACGACCTCGGCAACGTCTCCAGAACCTGCAAGGCGATGGGCTACAGCCGACAGCAGTTCTACGAGATCCGCAGAAATTTTCAGACATATGGAGCGGAAGGGCTGATCGACCGCCTCCCCGGCGCCTGGAAGCCGCACCCGAACCGGGTGTCCGAGGAGATCGAGAAGGCCGTCCTCGACCATGCCCTGGAACATCCCTGCCACGGGCCGCTGCGGGTTGCACAGGAGTTGATACTGCTGGGCATCGAGGTCTCGTCCGGCGGTGTGCGCCGGAAACAGGTCACGGGCATCACGCTATCGGAAACACGACCGGAGGAGGCCGACGTAGACACACTAACCAACACCCGACCGGCCGTTGCCTGATACGGCCTACGGATGCGGCACTGTCAGGTGATTACCCTCTCTGTACACACAGCGGGCTATTGCTGAAAACTCAGAGTGTCGGTCTATGCATCAGTCGAAGAATGTGCCTCGTGTTCTCGTTTCCGCTGACGATGCATCCGATTCGCTTGGCGTCTCTCATGCAGCCTGTCGGAGCCGCTAAAAAAATCCGCTTTCACACGTTGTTGGCCTTTAGCTATCGGACTCCAGTTTTTCTCGATTCTCTTGATATATCTTGCAATCTCGACCAATGGATCATCACCAATGCGACTGATTACTTCATAGTCTTCCATGTTTAAGGTGTAAAAGTTCTTCTGAAGCTGTGGTCTGGATGCATCGCGCTTCCAGATAATTTCAACTTTATAAGTCTTACCCTTCAGTCTCTTGAATTCAGACAAGTAGCTCACCATGCCTTGGCTGGGTTTCAGGACACTGATTTTTTGAAATGGAGTCTCGATATGCTCTCCACGTGCTTCTCCATTTTCTAATGGAGGATCAAAGGTGACAAAAATATCGTATGCGGTTGCATTGCCAGTGTTATCAATGTGAATATCAAAATGTTCCATTGACCACGGATTCGGTGTGAGCGTTACGACGACATGTGGTTGAGCTGCGGTTTCGGCCATTCTTGTCGTCTCATGGGCAAGAATTTTGGTGGCGCGCCATAAAAAGAAAGTTGCGATAGCGGTAACAAGCGTTCCTAGAGCGCCGCCAGTGGCAATCGTCACATTAACCCAAGAGGGCATGTCTTCCATAAGAGTTCCTCTAAATTACTGAACGACACATTGCATCGCTGCGTGTATTTTAACGTGGCCTCACGAAGAATTATGAGGACGGTTTAATCTATGTGCTGTTGTCGCCATTACGCCAGTTAGTACAGAGAGGATATTCCCCCGCGATAAGATGCCAGAATACGGATGCCGGTTTCGTTGGCTCAAGCGCGGGCGTGGTAGAAATAGTGCACGTTCAACCCCGGCTGGCCGCAAGCCGCCTGCGGGCGGCTTGCTTGATGTCCCGGGCATCGAACGCGATCGCCGGACCGCTGTCGATGCCCTCTTGCACGAGCCCGCGCAGGTCATCGACCGTATAGCCCAGCAGGTCGCGGCGGTCACGCCACTCCCGCACGGTCTCGCAGACGGCGTCGCTGGCCGACCCATAGTCTCCGACCTCCACGGCATGCCGAACAGATGCAGCCAGGTCCGGGGGGAGCGCGATCGTGATCTTTTCTACCGGTGCCATGCCAGGCCTCGATCAATGCTGTTCCGATGTTCGGCGATAAGCATACCGCGCGCAAGTTCCGCGCTCGTACAACCTCGGTGACCGACGATGTGCCCGCGCCCTCACCGCCGCCGATGGCGGATCAAGGCCATGGCCTCGGCGCGTGAGCGCAGGCCCAGGCGGTGCAGGATCTGGGACATCTGGTTCTTGACGGTCTGTTCGGCCAGCCCCAGGCGGTCGGCGATCTGGCGGTTGGCGAGGCCGGTTGCGGCCAGGCGCAGCACATCGCCCTGACGCGCGGTCAGGCCCAGCGCGGCCGTGTCGACCGGGGGCGGCAGGGTGTCTACCGCTGCATCCGCCGCCGATGCGTCGGACCATGGGGCATCTGACCAGGGGGCCGCGGGCGAGGAGGCGTCGTCTTCGCCATCGAGGGCCGCCAGCGGCACATAGACGCCGCCGGCCAGCACCAGCCGCAGGGCGCCTTCCAGCACCTCGGCCCGCATCGATTTGGGCAGATAGCCGGCGGCACCGGCGGCCAGCGCCTGACGCATCAGCCCCGGGCGTTCATCGGCCGATACCACCGCCACCGCCACCGACGGAAAGTGCCGGCGCAGCACCGCCAGCGCCTCCAGCCCGCGTGCGCCCGGAATGTTCAGATCCAGCAGCACCAGCCCGATCGACGGATCGGCCGCAAGCAGCGACGCCGCTTCCGGCAGGCTCGCCGCCTCGACGATATCCAGCCCCGGCGCGCACAGATCGAGCATCTCACGCAGGCCCGCGCGGATCAGGGCATGGTCGTCGGCGATCATCGCGCGGGTGGCGATGGCCGGTTGGGCGGGCGCGCAGATGGCGGACATGGGCATGCACTCCGGTGGCGGCGTGGAACGGGCGGTACGGTACGACAGGTACCGGGTTTCAATGACAGTCCCAATCGCGCCCAATCCCGCCGGATGCAGCGCACCATGCCGCCCCGGGCGGCGCCATCTGCCTGCCCACGCATGCAGTCGGGCGGTACGCGCTGTTTTGTAACAGTCAACGCGGGCGTCGCAAAACTGCCATGGACCCGGCTTATCGTCCGCCCGTCGGCCATGGAAGACGGACACGCTCCATGGCAAGGAACTGAAGGACCGGCGGCCATGGCGGCGATTGATATCGAGGGCATCACCAGACAATTCGGCCAGACCGAGGTGTTGAAACGCATCGATCTGGCGATTGGCGACGGCGAATTCATGACCCTGGTCGGGCCGTCGGGCTGCGGCAAGTCGACGCTGCTGCGGATCGTGGCCGGGCTTGAGCAGCAGACCGGCGGCGCGGTGCGCATCGACGGCCAGCCGGTCGACGGGTTGCGGCCGCGTGATCGTGATCTCGCGATGGTGTTCCAGTCCTATGCGCTGTATCCGCATCTGACGGTGGCCGAGAACATCGCCGTGCCGCTGCGCATGCGCCGGCTGGCCAGCCATCAGCGCTGGCCGCTGATCGGCCCGCTGATGCCCGGCACCCGCCGCCAGACCCGCGATATCGCGGCCCAGGTGATGGCGACCGCCGCCATGCTGGGCATCGAGCATCTTCTGTCGCGCCGCCCCGGCCAGTTGTCGGGCGGCCAGCGCCAGCGGGTGGCGCTGGGCCGCGCCATGGTGCGCAAACCCCGTGCCTTCCTGATGGACGAGCCGCTGTCGAACCTGGATGCCAAGCTGCGCGTGCATATGCGCACCGAGATCGCCCAGCTTCACCGCCGCCTTGGCACCACCTTCCTGTATGTCACCCACGATCAGGCCGAGGCCATGACCATGTCCGACCGGATCGCGGTGATGATGGATGGCGCCATCCTGCAGGTCGACAGCCCCGACCGGGTCTATGACGATCCGGCCTGCATCCGGGTGGCCGAGTTCATCGGCAGCCCGCGGATCAACATTCTGCCGGCCTGCCTGCGCGCCGACGGCCGGATGGTGATCGGCACCGCCCATGATGCGATGGCGGGCGACCGGGCGGTGCGGATCGGCTTTCGCCCCGAACACGCCAGCCTGACCGCGCCCGACCACGCGGCGATCCGCGGCCGGGTGAGCCATCTGGAAAATCTGGGCTCGGACCTGCTGGTGCATCTGCTGGCCGAGACGGCGCGCGGCGCCGATGGCCAGCCGGTGGCCATGGTGGTGCGCAGCACCCCCGAACAGGGCCGCCCGGCCATCGGATCGGTTGCGGGCATCGATATCAGCCGCCGGCCGCCGCTGCTGTTCGACGCCGACGGCACGCGCATGGCACCGTTGCGCCACGCCCGCCGGCCGGAGATGGCTCATGGTTGACCACAGCATCGGCCGGGGCACAGGCCTGAACGACACCGGCCGGGGCAGCGGCCTGAACGACACCGGCCGGGGCACAGGCCTGAACGACATCGCCCCCCGCATGGCCATGCGCCGCCGCCCCATCCGGCGCGGGCCGGGGCTTGTGGCCTGGGCCTTGTCGCTGCCGGCGGTGCTGCTGATGGGTCTGCTGCTGGTCGGCCCGGTGCTGGCGGTGGTGGTGCTGTCGCTGACCGATTACCAGCTCGGCGCGCGCGGCTTCAGCTTCATCGGCCTCGACAACTACGCCGAGATGTTCGCCGACCGGGTGTTCCGCATCTCGCTGGCCAACACCCTGATCTATGTGGCGATCGTGGTGCCGGGGTCGGTGGCGCTGGGGCTTGGCGTGGCGCTGCTGGTGGAAAGCGGCGGCAGCGGGCGCGGCTTCTATCGCGCGGTCTATTTCCTGCCGGTGATGGCAACGCTGATCGCGATGTCGATCGTGTGGGAATTCATGCTCCACCCGCAATTCGGGCTGGTCAACCTGCTGATCAAGCTGGTGGGGCTGACGCCGCGGAACTGGCTGAGCGATGGCGATCTGGCGCTGTTCGTGCTGGCGGTGATCGGCATCTGGCAGGCTTTGGGTTTCAACATGGTGCTGTTCATGGCCGGCATTATCTCGATCCCGCGCTTTCTGTATGACGCGGCCGAGATGGACGGCGCGCCGGGCGCCTGGGCGCGGTTCCGGCTGGTGACATGGCCGATGCTGGGGCCGGTGACGCTGTTCGTGCTGGTGATCACCTCGATCCGGTCGTTCCAGGTGTTCGACACCGTGCATGTGCTGACCAAGGGCGGCCCCAACAAGGCGACCGAGGTTCTGCTCTACACCATGTATGCCGAGGGCTTCGAGTTCTTCCGGTCCGGCTATGCCGCCGCCATCACCGTGGTTTTCCTGGCCTTCGTGCTGCTGCTGACGCTGGTCAAGATCCGCGTCCTGGACCGAAAGGTGCACTACAGTTGAACGCCGCGCCCCGCCCCTCGTCTCTGCTCGCCGGCCTGCTGCGTCACGCGGTTCTGCTGACCGGCGCGGCGTTCATGCTGGCCCCCTTCGTGTGGATGGTCGCCACCTCGCTGAAGCCGGCCTCCGAGATCTTCCTCGATCACATCCGGCTGTGGCCGCACGAGCTGTATGCGGTTGAAAACTATACCGCCGCGGTCACCCGGGCACCCCTGCTGCGCTTCATGATCAACGGCGTGCTGGTGACCGCGGCGATCTTCGCGCTTCAGGTGGTGGTGGCGCTGCCCTGCGCCTATGCGCTCGCCAAGCTGCGCTTCCGCGGCCGGCAGACCATCTTCGCGGCCATCCTGTTCTGCCTGCTGATCCCGCCCCATGCGATTTCGGTGCCGGTGTTCCTGCTGTTCCATCAGCTTGGCATCCTGGACAGCTATGCCGCCCTGATCCTGCCCTTCACCATCTCGGTCTTCGGCATCTTCCTGATGCGCCAGTTCTTTCTGACCGTGCCGGATGACCTGATCGACGCGGCCCGGATGGACGGGTTCAGCGAATTCGCCATCGTCTGGCGGGTGATGCTGCCAACCGCGATCCCGGCGATCACCGCTTTCGGCATCTTCTCGGTGGTCGCGCATTGGAATGATTATTTCTGGCCGCTGATCGTGATCAACAGCGAACACCTGCTGACCCCGCCCTTGGGTGTCGCCGCCTTCCGCAATCAGGAGGCCGGCAGTGATTTCGGGCCCCTGATGGCGGCGGCAACCCTGATCATCGCCCCTCTGGTCGCAGCCTTCCTGCTTGCCCAGCGCCGGTTCATCGAGGGCATCACCCTCACCGGCATGAAATAGACATCAAAGGACCGCACCCATGCTGAAGCATCTGCTGTCCGCGGCCACCATCGCCGCGGCAATCGCCCTGCCCTTGTCCGCAACGATGGCCGTGCCGGCCGCGATGGCCGCCGACCCGGTGGAGCTGACCGTTCAGTATCCTTATGGCGAGCTGTTCAACGAGACCCACAAGCAGATCCGCGAAGCCTTCGCGACGCTGCATCCCGAGATCACGCTGACCTATCGCGCGCCCTATAACGATTACGAGGAAGGCACCCAGAAGGTGCTGCGCGAGGCGGTGACCAGTCAACTGCCCGACGTGACCTTCCAGGGCCTGAACCGGGTGCGCATTCTGGTCGATCGCGAGATCGCCCAGCCGCTGGACGGTTTCATCGCCGCCGAAACCGATTTCGAGGCCGAAGGCTTCCATCAGGCGATGTACGACATCGGCACCCAGAACGGCCATGTCTATGCCCTGCCCTTCGCGATTTCGCTGCCGATCACCTATTGGAATCTCGATCTGGTGCGCCGCGCCGGCGGCGACCCCGCCAACCTGCCGACCACCTGGGACGGGGTGATCGCCCTGGCGGCGAAGATCGACGCGCTGGGCCCCGACATCAACGGCATGACCTATGTCTGGGACATCACCGGCAACTGGCTGTGGCAGGCGCCGGTCTTCGCGCAGGGCGGCACCATGCTGACCGCCGATGAATCCAAGGTCGCCTTCGACGGCGAGGCCGGACGCGCCGCGATGCGCAATCTGGCGCGCTTCGTAACCGAGGCCAACATGCCCAACCTGTCGCAGCCCGATGCCCGCGCCACCTTTGCCGCCGGCAAGACCGGGGTGCACATCACCTCCACCTCCGACCTCACCAAGACCACGACCATGATCGACGGCAAGTTCGAGCTGAAGACCCATGTCTTCCCCGACGTCAAGCCCGGCACCGGCCGCCTGCCCGCCGGCGGCAATGTGGTGATGATCGTCACCCCCGATCAGACGAAACAGGCCGCCGCCTGGCAGTTCGTCAAATTCGTCACCGGCCCCGAGGGTGCGGCGATCATGGCCAAGACCACCGGCTACATGCCGCCCAACAAGAAGGCCAATGACGTCTATCTGAAGGACTTCTATGTCGAGAACCCCAACCACTACACGGCGGTGAAGCAGTTGCCGATCCTGACCAAGTGGTATGCGTTTCCGGGTGAGAACGGCCTGAAGATCACCGATGTGATCAAGGACCACATGAATTCCATCGTCACCCGCGCCCGCGCCGCCGAGCCCGATGCGGTGCTGGACGACATGACCCGCGACGTGCAGCGCCTGCTGCCCAAGGCCGGCTGACCCGCCGGCCCCTCCGCCCCGACCATCAGATATCCCCAGCCATCAGATCTCTCTGGCCCGCCGGCGATCGCCGCTGGCGGGCCTCGCTATGCCAGGATTTCACCGATGAAGCTGATCCATCTGACCGACACCCATTTCGTCCGCCCCGGCGAGCGCCTCTATGGCCTGGACCCGCGCGCCCGGCTGGACGCCTGCATCGCCGATATCAACCGCAACCATGGCGATGCGGCGCTGGCGGTGATCACCGGCGACCTGACCCATTATGGCGACAAGGCGGCGTTCCTGGCGCTGCGCGACAGCCTGCGGGCGCTGACCGTGCCCGTGCGGCTGCTGCTGGGCAATCACGACACGGTCGAGACCTTTCGCGCGGTGTTCCCCGATGCGCCGGTCGATGCCGATGGCCGGGTGCAGAGCGTCGACGACACCCCCGCCGGCCGGCTGATCTTCCTGGACACCAACCTCTCTGGCACCCATGCCGGCTGGTACGATCAGCCGCGCCTGGACTGGCTGGCGGCACGGCTGGCCGAGGCACCGGATGCGCCCGCCTATCTGTTCATGCACCACCCGCCCTTCGCGCTCGGCATCGCATCGATGGACCGGATCGGCCTGATCCGCCCGGATGATTTCGACGCCTGCATCGCCCCGCACCGCGCGCGCATCCGCCATATCTTCTTCGGCCATGTCCACCGGCCGGTTTCGGGCTCGTGGCGCGGCATTCCGTTCTCAACCCTGCGCGCGACCAATCATCAGGTCTGGTTCAACCTCCAGGCCCCGGACATCCAGGTCAGCCACGAACCGCCGGCCTATGCGGTGGTGACGCTCACCCCCGACCAGACCACGGTCCACACCCACGACTATCTCGATGCCGGCCCGGTGACCGACCTGACCGATGTTTCGGGTGGGTTCTGGGAGGAGCAGGCGCGGCGGGCGGAGATGGGGGTGGGGTGAGTGTGCTGTGCGGCGTGGATCGGGTCGTCAGCACCCGCCGGATGGTCAGGGCCAGCGACGATCCAGGAAGCCAGATGCCCAAGATGCCGCGCCGCCCTCGCGATGACCATGGAAGCCGGTACCCCTGTGACGACCGGCTCAGACCGCCTTGAGGAACGCCTCCTCCTGCAGCACGGACATATAGACGAGGTCAGTGCGGACCGTCGTCGGCACGATCTGCACGCCTGAATTTTGGGCCGCGGTATATCCCAGGACGGGACCGCCATTGCCGCCCCAGCTGTAGACCAGAAAGGCGCCCCCATGTTGCGCAACAATACGCCTCATGTCGGCTTCGTCGCCAGCCGTTCCCAAGGAGATGCCTCTATTGCTCGGGTCACTTACCCCGTATTGCGGCAGTCGCCAGATCAGCGCCAGAGGTGATGATTCCAACGTGAGCACCGATGCGTTCGAGGTCAATGATGCACTGGGCGATTCGACAAAGGATAGAACGCTGCCGGCCTGAATGTTGAAAGTCGGCCTTGCCGAACTGGGCCAGGGAGGAAACATGTACGAGTTGCTCAACCCCTGGGTTTGGTAATTGATCATGGTGCCGCCGTCACATTCGGCCAAATTACTTCTGTAATCAAAGGCTTCTCCAAGCAGCTTGTTAGGAATGTCGATACCAGAGATGACGGCGATGGCCCTGGCCTCAATTCTCTTATTCTGATCTGAACCCAGATCAAGTTCGAGTAGATTTTCCCACTTTCCTCCGATTTTGTTGAGGATATATCGAAGACTTACTGTGTCAGTGCCTAAACCGTCGTAAGATGCCACCTGAACAGACAGGATATGGCCATTCCGAATAGTGACCTGGGTCAAGGTGACGGCATTGTCAGGGGCGACAGAGTATCCGGATTCGGACAATCTCGACATCCGGCGCTCGGGCAGGAGAAGCGTTTTCACGGGCCCGTCGGTGGACGAGGGAATTAGCGTGTCCACGAGCGAGCCTCCAGCCAGCATCGCCCCCTGTGCCGCGACGCTCGCCCCAACGATGAAGGGCGTTCCCGGCGCCAGTGTCAGCAGGCCAATGAAGCCATAGAGTGCTCCGACGCTACCCAGAATGATCGATTTTATATCGGCGTGACTACTTGATTCCTCCATTGAGCAATAATAAGCGGTGGATGTATCATTGACGATTACCGAATTCTTATTCCAGACCGCGTCGATGCTGGGGGCGATGGCGGATGACGGCCGCAAGACCGTTTGCTGCCGTGTACCGGCACGACCATTCGTGATATCCAGCACAAATTCGGCGCCATCTGAACCGACCGTGCCCTCAAATCGGTAGTCCAGATCACCGGAAAACGAGACCACCTTGCCATTTGCGGAGATCGTCACCTGTTCGATTGTGCCGAAGGTCCTGTGCGACTGCGCGACACCACCGTCGGAGGCGGCATTCTGCTGCCAGATGGCAAGAACCGGCCGGTTTTGCTCGATGGCTTCAAGAAATATGACGACGATCTCGCCGGCTCCCGCATCTGAATGCGGCGGCAATTTCCCTCTGTAGACAAGCATATCAGTCTCCATTCTTCGGGAATGCCATCTATTTCTCAAGCTTATCTTCGCTGTATTCCAGCCGACGCAATTCCGGCACCACCGTGAGCGCAGAAGCACCGCCTCGATCGAAAAGGTTGAACGGTCTACCGTCCAGATTTTATTACATCATCTACCGTGACGTAATAAATCAAGGGACCGGAACAATAATCCATTGATAACGATCGCCATCATCGTTCTTCGGCTGGCCGTAAACGCCATAATCTCCATCGTCATCTCTGGAGTACCCTGCTTTCATGATGTCGCCGGAAACCGTCTGGATATGATATATATTTCCCCCGCCATCAACCGGGAGCACTTTGAATTTGTAACGGTCACCTTTCGATCCAACAATATTACTCGTGTTGTGCCCCCGGATGCGATGATCCCCGTCGCCGTCCGCTTGGTCGCCTTCGAACAGGAAGCCGCCGGTGTTCGAGGCATTCTGAAACGAATACATATCGCCTCCGAGGGGCGTGATGACCCAGGCATAGCGCTCGTCGCCGTCTCGGTTACCTTCATGAGCATAAGCATAGCGGTCATTATAGCTGTCTGTGTCGAAGCCCAGCTTCAGATAGGCACCAAAACCCTGGTTCACGACAAAATGCGTGCTTGAACCCGCAAGCTGGGACAGCGGTATCGCGCGCGAAAGTAAATCATGCTTTGTCATTCTTTAGCTCCATGTTGTACGAAGTGATGTCCGCGTAATCCCCCTGACGAGGATCATCCTATCGTATTGGTTTCGCTAATGATCGTTACCCGGTTAGACGGTTCCGGTCTGCTCCAGAGAGCGACATCGTGAACAATCACGCAGCCGACAATTGCACAAAGTGTCACGCTCCTCTATTCGCAGAAAAGGTCACCCGCTGAGGCACTCACAAGGAAACGGCCACGATCGCCGAACGTGCGATCCGCGCGACGCCATACATCCAGGAGCAACTCAATCGACGACATCATTATCATCGAAATTTGGGCCATATTTTTATAATAAGAAGTAATATCTTCTGGAGTCAATCCCTCAAGAGGCGAGCTACTATCGTATTGGGATAGGTCATGGAGTGGGAGAAAAGCCTGACCTCAGGCAGCGTGGAACGGCGACGAGGATGGCGGGCGAAGCCGGCCCGCACCTCTCGCGAGTCAGCATCGGGGCGCGTCCTCCATCAGCCGCAGCCAAGGAAGGACCATAGACCGCGCCTCCAGCCAGGCTGGTCGTGTCGAGGCTCAAAACCCAACCAACATATTGATAGTGAGGGCATTATGTGAGTTCACCGCCCTTCAGCCACGTGGAATACGATGTCTCAGCTGTTCTGGTTGTCGGACGAACAGTGGGCGCAGCTTGAACCGCACCTGCCCAAGAACCAGCCCGGTGCCCCGCATGTGAATGACCGGCGGGTGATTTCCGCCATCATCCACGTGCTGCGAACGAGGTGTCGATGGTGCGACCGCCCGGCGGAGTAAGGACCGTCGACAACCATCTATAACCGCTTCAACCGTTGGTGCCGCCGTCGTTTCTGGACGGGCCTGATAGAGGTTTTAGCCGCGTCCGGAGCCGTCACGAAATCAATGGCGATCGACTTAAGCCTACGTAAAGGCCCACCGGTCTGCACATGGGGGAAGCCATATGACGGAAAGGCGGGAGCGAAAATTCGGGCGATCGGCAAGTCAAGGAATGGGCAGACAACCAAAGTCCACCTCCCGGCGGATACTCTCGGGCGGCCTCATACGCTCGTGCTCACGCCCGGAATTTCTTCCGACATGACTGGAATAGATCTTCTGATACCCAGGATGCCGAAAGTCCGTTACCTTCATCGTGGGCAAAGGCTCTGACGCCAACGGATGCCGGGAGGCCTTGCGGGATCGCGGTTCAGACAGGTCTATCGCACATTTCGTGGAGGCATTGGGGTGGACAGCAAACTATCCGCCCCCGCCCGCAACACGGCCAGAACCGCCGCTTACCGCCCCCCCGTTCAGGCGATGGCGCCTTCAAATTCTTCCGCCGCCGCACCGGACAATGTGGCGGCGGTGTCGCGCGCATAGCGTGCCGGCGACACGCCCACTTCGCGGGTGAAGGCCACGCTGAAGGCGCTGGCGGAGCGGTAGCCGACCTGTCGGGCGATGTCGGCCACGCTCGCCTCTCGCTTGCGCAACAAGTCCTTGGCCAAAGCCAGCCGCCAGGCCGTCAGATATTCCATCGGCGCCATGCCCACCGCGCTCTGGAACCGCTCGTGGAAGCCCGATCGCGACAAGGCCGCCGTCCGCGCCAGTTCGGCGACGGTCCAGCCGCGGTCGGGCTTTGCATGCATGCCCCTGATCGCCACCGCCAGCCGCTCGTCCGACAGGCCGCGCAGCAAGCCCGGAGAGTTGCCCGGTTCGGCGGTTGTCCGCAGCGCCTCGATCAGCAGCACTTCAAGGAGATGCTGCAACACCACCTCCCGCCCCGGCTTGTTTCCCACAGCCTCCTCGCCCAGCAACTGCATCAGCATGGCCAGACGGTGCTCCCCCCGCGCGACCACCAGTCTGGGTAACAGCGAGGACAGCAAGACCGCGTCGTCGGACTGGAAAATACAGTAACCGACCAGCGCCCGCATATCGACCGGACCATCGACGCTGCCGACGCGATACCCGCCTCCCGGCAGGATGACCGGGTCGATCACCAGGTCGCGGTCTTGGCTGGGCGCCTCACTCCACATCATGAAGTCCTGCGCCGATGGAATGAGGATGAAGTCGCCCGCATTGACGATGACCTCGCCGCTCTGGTGATCCCAGTAACGCAGGCTCCCCTTGAGCACGGCGACGTAATAGGGATCGGGCGACTGCGTCCGCCGCACGCGCCATGGCCCCGAGCCGGTGACGCATTTGGAAAACGGCGCGCCCGGCTGCAGCAGACCGACAATCTGGGCGAGGGGATCAGCCATTCTGGACTCATTCAAAATTCTTTTGGACGTCTGAATATAGAACGTCCAACCGCCTGTGGCCATCTCCTGCTCGTCCAACCAGCAACAGGATCACATCATGACTGGAACCGCACGCATCGCCCTCGTGACCGGCGCCAATCAGGGCATCGGGCTGCAGATCGCGACCGACCTCGCCGCGAGCGGGCTCACGGTGCTGCTCGCCTCGCGCAATCTCGACCGCGGCAAGGCGGCCGCTCAAACCATCGACGGGGATGTCCATCCCATCCAGCTCGACGTCACCGACGAGGCGTCGATCCGCGCCGCCGCAGCACAGGTCGGGCAGCAATTCGGCCGCCTGGACATTCTCATCAACAACGCCGCGATTTCCCGGGCCAACGGCCAGGACAGCGAGACCATGCACGACTATATCCAGCGGTCGCGCGCGACGCTGATTTCGGTCGATGAGGTCCGCGCCATATGGGAGACCAACGTCTTCGGCGTCCTCGCCGTCACCCAGGCCTTCGTTCCCCTGCTGCGTAAATCGCAGGCCGCGCGCATCGTCAACGTCTCAAGCGGCCTCGGCTCGCTCACCGTCAACTCCACGCCCCACCCCTATCGGGCGACGTTCAACCCCGGCTATGGCGCGTCCAAAACCGCGCTCAACGCCATCACGCTCGCTTTTGCCATCGATCTCGAAGCCGAGGGTATCAAGGTGAATGCGGTGACCCCGGGCTTCACCAGCACCGCGCTCAACAATTACGAAGGCACCGAGACCGTCCAGCAGGGCGCCGCCGAAGCCGTTCGCGTCGCCCTCAGCAGCGACGGCCCGACGGGCACCTTCACCGGTTCGGTCAACGAAACCTATCCCTGGTAACCGGACCAGGATCCGCCGGCATCGTGCCGGCAGGCCTGAACCCGGCATTGGCCTGAACAATGGCAGGTGAAGGCTGCGAGCAGATCACGGCACCTCCATATCCAGCAGCCAGGAACTGAGGCTCTTGCCGTGCTGATCCAGGCGCAGCGAGCGGGTGACGCCGCCGCCGAGGGCGCAATGGAGGACGAAGTTGAGCGCGGCGAGGCCGGGTACGGGGTAGCGGTCGACCGGGCCGGCGATCAGCCCGGCGAAATGGGCGGCCACCCGGTCGGCGGTGACCCAGGCTTCGAGGCGCGGGTAGTCGGCCGGGTCGTCTGCGATCAGAGACACGGTGGAGGTATCGCCCTTGTCGCCCGTGCGGGAATGCGCGATGTCGCGGAGCTTCATGGCGGTCAGACCTCGAAATGGCGGAGAACCGGACGAATCAGGGCGCGGGGCAGATAGGTGGAGCCGACGCCGATGATCTCGCGAACCGATTTCGACACGCCGCCACCACCGGCCGGGCCATTGGTGTAGAGGGTTTCGACCTCGTCGCCGATGCGCTGCGCCTGCCCGGCCGTGGCGGTGCGGCCGATCACCCGGGCGCGGGTCTCGGCCGGTTCAGGCCGGCCGGCGGCAGCCGCAGCGGCGGCGGAACCATGCAGGGCGTCGATGCCGATCAAGTCGAAGCGCAACTCGTCGGCCTCAACCCCGGTCAGGCGCAGGCGCTCGGCGACGATGTCGAGCGCAAGACGGCCGCGGCCGACCGCGCCCGGCCCGCCATAGGAAATCTGGCCCTCGCCGAAATAGCCGTCGGTATAGCCGACCGACACCTTGAGCAGATCGGGCGCCGGCCGGCCGTCGGCACCGGACACGCGCACCCGGTCGGGGCCGTCCTGGGTGAAGCTGACGCCCGAGAAATCCGCGACCACATCGGGGGTGACATAGCGCCGCGGGTCGAACACCTCGTAAAGCAGTTGTTCGGTGCAGGTCGCGCGGTCGAGGCGTCCGCCCGAGCCCGCGACCTTCGACAGCACGGCTGTTCCGTCAGCCGATACCTCGGCGATCGGGAAGCCCAGCCGGGCCAGACCCGGCACCTCGCGCCGGCCCGGATCGGCGAAATAGCCGCCGGTCAACTGGCCGGCGCATTCCAGCAGATGCCCGATCACCGTGGCCTGCCCCAATCGCGCCCAATCGTCGGCCGCCCAGCCGAATTCATGCAGCAAGGGCGCCACGAACAGCGACGGATCGGCCACCCGGCCGGTGATGACCACATCGGCGCCGGCGGCCAGCGCCTCGACGATCGGCCCCGCCCCCAGATAGGCATTGGCCGAGATCACCCGGTCGCCAAGCACACTCAGGCGCTGGCCGGTTTCCTCAAGGCAGGTGCCGGCGGGGTCGAGCAGATGCAGCACGTCGTCGCCCGCAACCGCCGTGACCTTCAGGCCATGAAGCCCATGGGCGCGGGCGATCCGCACCACCTCTTCGGCGGCGGCGACCGGGTTGGCGGCCCCCATATTGGAGATGATCCGCACGGATTTGCGATGGGCGACGGGCAGCACCGCCCGCATCCGCCGGCCCAGCAGCGGATCGTAACCCGCCGCCGGGTTCTGCCTGCGGGCCTGCTGGGCCAGCGCGATGGTCCGCTCGGCCAGGCATTCGAAAATCAGATACTGCACATCGCCATCGGCGGCGATTTCGACCGCAGGTTCTATGCGGTCGCCGGCATAACCGGCACCGGCACCCAGTCTCACCCGCTTCAAAGGATGTCCTCCGTCAAACTGTTCCGGCGGCCGGGGGGCTGCCGGCGAGGCGCGATCAGGACGCGGCGGCGGTGGCGGCGTCGCCGAGGGCGCCACCGGGAATGGCCGCGAGCAGTTCCCGCGTATAGGCCGCGCGGGGCTTGAGAAACACCTCGCCCACCGGCCCGCATTCGACCAGCCGGCCCCGCTGCATCACCGCGATCCGGTCGGCGATCGCCGCCGCGACCCTGAGGTCATGGGTGATGAACACCATGGCGAAGCCCAGCCGCTGCTGAAGATCGTCGATCAGCTCCAGCACCTGCGCCTGCACCGAGACATCGAGCGCCGACACCGCCTCGTCGGCCACGATCACCTCGGGCTCCATGGCCAGCGCGCGGGCGATGCAGATCCGCTGGCGCTGGCCGCCTGAGAATTCATGCGGATAACGGTCGAGGGCATCGGCGCTCAACCCCACCATCTCGACCAGACCGGCGGCGCGCGCCACCGCATCCGCCCGCCTCACACCATGCTGCACCGGCCCCTCGATCAGCGTGTCGAGGATACGACGACGCGGGTTGAGCGAGCGATACGGATCCTGAAAGATCATCTGGATACCGCGCCGATAGCTCTGCAACGCCCGCCCCCGCAGCCCGGCGATGTCGCGGCCGCGATAGAGAATACGGCCGCCGGTGGGGGTGTTGAACCCGGTGAGGCACCGCCCGACGGTCGACTTGCCCGAGCCGCTTTCCCCGACCACGGCCAGGGTTTCGCCCTCGCCCAGCGTGAACGACAGATCGTCGACCGCCCGCACCGCGCGGCCGCCACCGAACAGGCTGCGGCCGCCATAGACCAGGTCAAGATGCTCGACCTCGATCAACGGCGCGCGCCGAACCGTGTCGGCGGGTTTCACATCGCCCGCCGGCACCGCATCGAGCAGCATCCGGGTATAGGGATGCACCGGCGCCTCCAGCACCTGGGCGGCGGGGCCGGCCTCGACCACCTCGCCATGGCGCATCACCAGCACCCGGTCGGCAATCTCGCGCACCACGCCGAAATCATGGGTGATGAACAGAATGCCGCTGTCGTGGTGGTCCTGAAGCGCGCGCAGCAGATGCAGGATCTGGGCCTGGGTGGTGATGTCGAGCGCGGTCGTCGGCTCGTCGGCGATGATCAGGGCCGGCTCCAGCGCCAGCGCCATGGCGATCATCACCCGCTGGCGCTGGCCGCCCGACATCTGATGCGGATAGGCACCGATCATCCGCTCAGGATCGGGCAGGCGGACATCGGTCATCAGCACCTGAACCCGCGCCCGGATCTCGGCCGCGCTCATGTCGCCGCGATGGACACGGATCGCCTCGGCGATCTGGTTGCCGACTGTCATCAACGGGTTGAGCGCGGTCATCGGCTCCTGGAACACCATCGCCATGCGGTTGCCGCGCAAAGCCCGCATCCGCGCCGGCGTGGCATGGGTGATGTCCTCACCCTCCAGCGTGATGCTGCCCTCGTCGATGGCGAGGGTGCCCGGCGGCAGCAGCCCCATCACCGCCGAGGCGGTGACCGATTTGCCGGAGCCGCTTTCGCCGACGATGCAGACGATTTCCCGGCGGGCGATGTCGAGCGACAGGCCGCGCACGGCATGAACGCGGTCGCCGCCGCTGGGCAGGGCAACCGACAGATCGCGGATCGACAGCACGGGCTGTGTGGGCGGGGCGCTGGGGGACGAGGCACTGGGGGGCGCGGCACTGGAGCGCGGGGCACTGGGGGTCATGGTCATCAGCTCCTCCGCCCGGCAAGCTTGGGGTCGAGCCGGTCGCGCAGACCGTCGCCCAGAATGTTGACCGACAGCACCGTCACCGCCAGGAAACCGCCGGCGAAGAAGATGGTCCACGGCGCCTGCTGGAAATAATTGCGACCTTCGGCCAGGACATTGCCCCAGGTCGGCACGTCGGGCGGATAGCCGACGCCCAGAAAGCCCAGCACCGCTTCGACCAGGATGGCGGAGGCGAAGATATAGGTGGCCTGCACGGTGAGCGGTGCGATGCAGTTGGGCAGCACATGGCGCAGCAACACCAGCCAGCGCGGCACGCCAAGCCCCAGCGCCGCCTCGACATAGGGTTCCTCACGCACACTCAGCACCACGCTGCGCACCAGCCGCACCACGCGCGGGATGTCGGGAAAGGTGATCGCGATCACCACCGACAGGAAGCTGGCGCCGAACAGCGACACCAGCGCCACCGCCAGCAGGATGCCGGGGATGGCCATGATCCCGTCCATCACCCGCATCAGCACCATGTCGAGGGTGCGGGTGGCGCCGGCGAGCAGGCCAAGCACCGTGCCGATGCCGACCGCGACCACGCAGACCACCAGGCCGATGAACAGCGAGATCTGGCCGCCATGGAGCACGCGGGAAAACAGATCGCGGCCCAGCGCGTCGGTGCCGAACCAGTATGTGGCGTCCGGTGGCCGGAGCCGGAAGCGCGGCTTCATCATCGTGGGGTCGAACTGGGCGAGCCAGGGGGCCAGAATTGCGGCCGCGACCATCAAGCCGACGATGGCGAGGCCCAGAATGACCGGCCGGCTGGCGAGCACGCGCCGGGCGGTCGGGGACAGGGCAAGGGACATGGTGGCCATCCGGTCAGTAGCGGATCCGCGGATCGATGACGATATAGGCAATGTCGATCAACAGGTTGATCGAGACATAGGCCAGCGAGAAGAAGATGATCACCCCCTGCACCACCGGATAGTCGCGGGCCAGGATGGCATCGATGGTCAGCCGGCCGACACCCGGCAGGTTGAACACGCTTTCCGTCACCACCACGCCGCTGATCAGCATGCCGATGCCGATGCCGATGACCGTGACGATCGGCACGGCGGCATTGCGCAGGGCGTGCTTCCACAGGATCACCCGTTCCGGCACACCCTTGGCGCGGGCGGTGCGGATGAAATCCTCGCCCAGAATCTCCAGGATGCTGGCCCGCGCCACCCGGGCGATCAGCGACATGAAGAACACCGACAGCGTCAGCGTCGGCAGGGCCAGATGGCGCAATGCGCCGACCGGATCGTCGAACGGGCTGACATAGCCCTGCACCGGCAGGACATCCAGCCACAGGGCGAAGCAGATGATGAACAGATAGCCGAGCACGAAACTGGGGATCGAGAAACCCGCGACCGAGAACAGCATCAGCAGCCGGTCGGTCCAGGAATTGTGCCGGCGGGCGGCGATGACGCCCATCGGCACCGCCACCACGACCGTCAGCAGGATGGAGCTGACCGCCAGCACCAGCGTCGGTTCCAGCCGGCCGGCAATCTCGCCGATCACACTCTGGTTCGAGGCGATCGACACCCCGAAATCGCCGCGCAGCAATTCCAGAATCCAGATGCCGTATTGATGAAGAAGCGGCTTGTCGAGACCGAGCTGCGCCGTGATCGCGGCAATCACCTCGGGGCTCGCCATGTCGCCGGCGAGCACGGTGGCGGGGTCGCCGGTCAGCCTTACCAGAAGGAAGACCAGCGTCACCACCACCAGAACCACCGGCACGGACATCGCCAGCCGGATTGCGATCAGGCGCAGCATCAGATGTCCTCCGCTCAGTTCTTGCCCAGGCCCCAATAGACCTGAACCGGGGCGTCGATCAGATCGTCGACGCCCGCGCGGTGCGCCGAGACATTGGCATAGGTGCCAAGCGGAATGTAGAACACCAGCTCATAGGCCCGCTTCTGGATCTGCGCGGCCAGGGTCTTCTTTTCGGCAGGATCGGAGGCCGCCGCGAACTGATCCTTCAGCGCCGACAGGGTCTCGTCGCTCGACCAGCCGACATAGCCGTCGGGCCCGCGGGTGTCGAGATTGAGGTTCGAGATCGGCGAGGTCAGGTCGAGCATGTTCCAACTGCCATAGGCGACGCTCCAGCCGCCCTGATCGACCGGATCCTTCTTGTTGCGCCGCTGCAGGAAAGTCGCCCAGTCCATCGACTGCATCTCGACAGTCATGCCGATCTGGCGCAGCGCCTGCACGGTCATCGGCGCCACCGCCGACAGCGAGGCGAGATCGGTGGGGTGCAGCACCACGACTTTCTGGCCGTCATAGCCGCCCTCTTTCAACAGCGCCTTCGCCGCGTCGAGATCGGGCGTCACCTTGGTCTGAACCGCGCCATCCTCGGTGGCGAGCGGCGTGTCGCAGCCGAACATGGCACCGCAGATGGTGTAGAGGTCGGGATCGCCGATCTGGGCATCCATAAAATCGGTCTGCGACACCGCGTGCAGCACGGCCTGGCGCACCTTCACATTGTCGAAGGGCGGCTGAAGCCAGTTGAGCCGCATGGTCGGCACGTTGCTGGAGCGCAGCTTCTGGATCACCACGCCCTCGACGCCGGTCAACTGACCGACCGTGTCGGCATAGATGTTCTCAAGGATGTCGACCTCGCCCTTGGTGAGCGCATTGGCCGCGGTCTGCTGGTCGGGGACGCTCAGATACTCGACCCGGTCGACCTTGGCGACCTTGCCGCCGGCAAGACCGGAAGCCGGTTCGCTGCGCGGCACATAAGTCTCGTTGCGGACATAGACCGCCTTCACCCCCGGCTGGAATTCATCGGCGACGAAGCGGAACGGGCCGGAGCCGATATACTCCTTGATCTGCTCGGTCGACGGCGTGTCGGCAATCCGCTTCGGCATGATGAACGGCACCAGCGAGCTGGGCTTGGCCAGACCGTCGATCACCGCGCCGAAGGGCTGGGCCAGCACCAGGCGGAAGGTCTTGTCGTCGACCGCCTCGAAGCTTTCCGCGGCCTTCATCATCCGGATGCCGGTCAGGTCGCGTTCGGCCCAGCGGCGCACGGATGCCACACAATCCTCGGCGGTCACCGGGGTGCCGTCGTGGAAGGTGAGGCCGTCGCGCAGGGTGAAGGTCCAGGTCATGCCATCATCGCTGACCGTCCAGTCGCGCACCATCTGCGGCTGCGGCTCGAAATTCGCATCCACCGCAAACAGGGTGTCGTAGATGAAATAGCCATGGTTGCGGGTGATGTAGGCGGTGGTGGTGATCGGGTCCAGCATCTTCAGCGCGGCGTGGCCGACCACCTTCAAGGTGGTGCTGTCCGCGGCCTGCGCCGGGACCGGCGCGCCGATGGCGGTCAGAATGCCGATCGCCGTGACGATCCCTGTCAATCCAGCAGTGATTTTCATATACGGACTCCCTGTGCGTTCCGTCGATGTGAGCTACCCTGGGGGATAATTTTTCTCGGGCGATATTTGTCTTCGCCTCGTCGTGATGCCGTCTGATCGGCTCCGCATCCGAAATTCAGCAACAAATCCTTGTACCACGCCGGTTTCTGAGGATTAATTTTGAAAAATGACATCATTCATACGGATATCGTTATGAATCTGACTCTCCGGCAACTCAGGGCATTCACGGCCGGCGCGCGCGCCGTGTCGTTCTCGGAAGCCGCGCGCGCCATCAACCTCACCCAGCCCGGCTATTCGCTGATCATCCGGCAGCTTGAGGACGAGGTCGGCATGAAGCTGTTCGACCGCACCACGCGGCGGCTGGCGCTGACCCCGGCCGGCCATGATTTCGCGCTGCGGGTGGAAAAGATCCTGGCCGACCTGGACAATGCCTGCCGCGATCTCGACGATCTGCGCCTGCGCCGCCGGGGCAAGGTGACGATCGCGGTGCTGCCATCCACCGCATCGACCTTCGTGCCCAAGGTGGTGCAGGCGCTGGCCCGCGACCATCCGGGGCTGACGGTGTCGATCCTGGAACGGCTGGCGGCGCCGCTGATCGAGAGCGTGTCGACGGGCGAGGCCGATTTCGGCTTCGGCATCAGCCTGGGCGCCGATGACGAGATCCGCTTCACGCCCATGGTCCATGACCGGCTGGTCGGGCTGTTCCCGATGGGCGACAGTCTGGCCACCGGCGCCACCGACCTCAGCTGGCGGCAGTTGATCACCCGGCCCTATGTCTGTTTCGTCGACAACACCAGCCTGCATCACCATGTCGACCGGGCGGCGCGCGAAAGCGGTCTGGCGCTGAACGTGGTCAGCGAGGTGACCTATATGGCCACGGCGGTCAGTCTGGTGCAGGCCGGCATCGGCTTCACCATCCTGCCGGAACTGGCGCTGGGCAGCCTCAACCTCGACGGGGTGATCCTCCGGCCGATCATCGATCCGCCGGCGGTGCGCAGCATCGGCACGATCATGCGGGCCGGTCGGGTGAAAACGCCGGCGACCCTGGCCGCCCTCGACGCGCTGGACCGGATCTGCCGGGAACAGGCGGGCAGGCGGCCGGCAGGCCGGTCACGCGCCGACACCGCGCATTCATAACGCTTTCTTGAGGAATGATGTTCAAGTCCAAATAGGTCGGTCAGAATCGGCCATGCTATCGTGACATCCGCCAAAGACGCCCGACGCATTCCCGCGAATGCACCATAACGGGTGCCGGCATGGAGGCATGACAGATGGCACAGACCGCGTGGCGACAGGTCGCCGGCACGGATTTCGCCTGCGAGAAAACCCCCGCCACCGGCCATCGCGGCATGGTGGTGACCAACCACCCGCTGGCCTCGGCGGCGGCGGTGGAGATGCTGGCCGGCGGCGGCAATGCGATCGACGCGACCATCGCCGCGCTGTTCACCCTGTCGGTGGTGGAGCCGATGATGGTGGGTATCTTCGGCGGCGGCACCGCGCTGATCCGGCTGGCGGATGGCCGTCAGACGGTGATCGACGGGCTGGCGACCGCGCCGGCCGCGGCGGCACCCGATAGCTATCGCCCGATCTCGGACACCTGGCCCGATTACATGGAGACGGAAGGCCGGGCCAATGCGGTCGGCGCCAGCGCCGTGGCGGTGCCGGGCAATCTGAAGGCCTGGTGCGAGACGCTGGAGCGTTTTGGCCGCCTGGACCTTGCAACCGTCACCGAAGCGGCGATCCGCCACGCCGCGCGCGGCTTCAGGGCGACGCCATATCTGTGCAACTGCATCGAGGGCGTGGCCGAAGATCTGGTGCGCGACCCTGAGATTTCGGCGATCTTCACCCCCGGCGGCACGCCGCTCAAGCCCGGTGACATGGTCCGCCAGGGCGCTTATGCCGACACGCTGCGGCTGATCGCCCGCGACGGGCCGGATGTGCTGTATGGCGGCGAACTGGGCGCCCGCGTGGCGGGTGCGCTTGGCCGCGCCGGATCGCATCTACGGTTCCAGGATCTGTGCGATTATCGCACAATCGAGCGCCAGACGGTTCATGGTGATTATCGCGGCTGGGAGATCGTCGGCACGCCGCCGCCCTGTTCGGGCGGCGTGCATATCGTGCAGATGCTGAACCTGCTGGAAGGCTTCGACGTCGCCGGCACCGGTTTCGGCACCGCACCGGGCATTCATCTGCTGCTGGAAGTGCTGAAGATCGCGGCATCCGACCGCCGTGCCTCCACCGCCGATCCGGATTATGTCGATGTGCCGGTGGAGCGGCTGATCTCGAAAGCCTATGGCGACCAACGGCGTGCGGAGATCCTGCCCGACCGGGCCAATGTGTTTCCCGCCCGGGTGATTTCCACCGAAAGCGCCAACACCACCCATGTCACCATCGCCGATGGCGACGGCAATATCGTGACCTCGACCCAGACCATCAACAGCCTGTTCGGCGCCCGGCTGATCATCCCCGGCACCGGCATCATCCCCAACAATTACATGTATCTGTTCGACCCGCATCCGGGCCATGCGCTGTCGCTGGAGCCGGGCAAGCGGATCACCAGCACCCAGGCGCCGCTGATCATCTGCCGCGACGGCCGGCCGGTCCACGCGCTGGGCCTGCCCGGTGGTCCCAGGCTTTATGGATCGGCCATGCAGGCGGTGGTGAACCTGATCGACCATGGCATGAGCCTTCAGGACGCGGTCGAGGCGCCACGGGTCTGGACCCAGGGCCAGGATGCCGAGATCGAACAGGCCGTGCCACTGGCGGTGCGCGACGCGGTGGCCGCCATGGGCCACCCGGTCAAGGCCGTGGAACACGTGGCCGGCGGAATGTGCGCGATCAGCTTTGCCGCCGATGGCGCGATGACCGGCGCCGCCTGCTGGCGCGCCGACGGCACGCCGGTCGGCATCGGCGGCGGCGAGGCCCGCGCCGGCACCCAGTTCTGGCCCGATTATCGCCGCAGCACCGCATCCTGACCGCGCCACCGCGGAGCCCCCCCCGACCGCGTCACCGCGAAGCCCCCCCGACCGCGTCACCACGGAGACCTATCGTGCCCCAGGATCTTGTCTCTATTTCGGCGGTGGACGCCGTCCGCCTGCTGCGTCAGGGCGAGATTTCGCCGCTGGAGCTGATCGATGCCGCCGAAGCCCGCACCGACGCGGTCGACGGCGACATCAACGCCATGCCGATCCGCTGCTTCGATCTTGCCCGCGAGATGGCAACACGGCTCGATGCCGGGCAGGCCCGCAACCCGGCCGGCTGGCTGGCCGGCCTGCCGATCGCGGTCAAAGACCTCAGCGATGTCGCGGGCGTGCGCACCACCATGGGCGGCTCGCCGATCTTCAAGGACCGGGTCGCCACGACATCCGGCTATGACGTGCGCAACCTGATCGCCAATGGCGCGCTGCCGGTCGGCAAGTCGACCTCGCCCGAATTCGGCTTCAACGCCACCACCTACAGCCAGTTGTTCGGCTATACCCGCAATCCCTGGAATCTGGCGCTGTCGACCGCCGGGTCGTCGGGCGGGTCGGCGGCGGCGCTGGCGACCGGCGAGGTGTGGCTGGCAACCGGTTCGGATCTGGGCGCCAGCATCCGGGCACCCGCCGCGTTCTGCGGCGTGGTCGGCCTCAGGCCCTCGCCCGGTCTGGTGCCGCGCGGCCCGACCACCTATTCATCGACCCTGCTGCCGGTGCACGGGCCGATGGCGCGCAATGTCGCCGATACCGCCCTGATGCTGGATGCCATGGTCGGCCACCAGCCCGGCGACCCGTTGTCGTTTCCGCCGGCGGGCCCGAGCTATCAGGCGGGGCTGGACGAGGATGCCGGCCGCTTGCGCGTCGGGGTCTCGACCGATCTTGGCATCACCCATTGCGACAGCGAAATCGCCGGGCTGATCCGCGCCGCCGGCCGGGTGTTCGAAGGCATGGGGGCTGATGTCGACGAGGGTTGCCCCGATTTCGGGGGCGCGATCGAGATTTTCCACACCATCCGCGGCACCGGCCATATCGCCGGCATGGGCAAGCTGATCGAGGCCCATCGCGACCTGCTGACCCCGGAAATTCTGTGGAGTGTGGAAACCGCGCGCAAACACGATGCCGATGCGATCGCCGATGCCGAACGTGACCGCGCGGCGCTCTATGCCCGTGTCGCCAGCTTCTTCGAGACCTATGATCTGCTGATCTGCCCGACCACGGTGGTGCCGCCCTTCCCCGTGGAATGGACCACGGTCGGCAGCCATGAAGGCCATGTGTTCGAACGCTATATCGACTGGATCGCGATCACCTTCGCCATCACGCTGACCGGCTGCCCGGCCATCTCGGTGCCCTGTGGCTTCACCGCCGCCGGCCTGCCGGTGGGCGTGCAGATCGTCGGCCGCCCGCGCGGCGAACATGCCTTGCTGAAGGCCGCCGCCGCCTTCGAACGCGCGATCGATCTGGGCCGGCTGACGCCGATCGATCCGCGCCGCGGCTGATGTGGCGCCCGGGCTCGCGCCCGGGCCGGCATCGGCGCTATTGCCGCAGGGGGGGTCGCGTGTGGCGGCGTGATCATGGTCAGGTCGTTGAAGGCGGTGGCCTCGGTCCATCCCGGCGGCACGCCGCGCATGTCGGGCAGCCGATGGGCGATGCCCTTGTGGCAGTCGATACAGAACGCCTCGCGGATGGTGACCTCAAGCGCGGTGTTGAACCCGCCCCAGAAGATCACGCCGGCGACGAAGCCGCCGAGGGTGAGGAAGCCAAGGCTCAACTGCCCCGCGGGCCGCGACATGGTGCGCCACGCCCGCAACAGAAAACCCGGAAGCTTCATCGCACGGCCCCGGTTGTTGTTCAGCGTGAGCTGATATCCCACGATGTCGTGCGGAATGACCGGCGGCTGTTCGGGACAGTTCCGACCCCGCCGACGGTCGTCGACGATCTCTTTTGCGATCGGTGGCGCCGCCGGTTCGGCCGTGAAGCTGACCGGCGGGCGGAATGGCGCCTGCACGGCACCCCGATCCTGGGCCGTGGGCAGGGCGGCAAAGCCGAGCACGGCCAGGGTGACCGCGCCTGCGGCGAGCGTTTTCATCGACATCGCCGGTCTGCCAGGCTGACACCGCCGTAACCTTGACAGCGCATTTCTTGAAATCGGCCTGCTTGCTGATCGGGTCGGTGGCGTCCAACGTCGCCTTGTTGATCAGCCGCGCGCTGTCGAACCAGGGCACGAACACCACACCGCGGGGCGGGCGGTCGCTTCCACGGGTTTCGACCCGGATGCGGATGCCGCCACGCCGCGAGGTCACCTCCACCTCGCTGCCCCGGCGCGGCCCGCGCGCGGGCATCGTCGGGATGCATGAAACCCTCGCGATACCGCCACAAGGTCTCCTTGCCGTCGACCACCGGCCGGCGCGGGCCGCGTCGACAAAATCGTGGTTCACCCGGCCGGTGGTGATGATGTGATTGGCGATATAATTCAGAATCACCAGATCGGTGCCGGGGCGGAACACCATCGGCGTGTCGGCCAGATCGAAGGTGCGATGTTCGAAAGGTTGACAGCACCGCCACAGCCCGTGCCGCAGGAACGGCAGGGCGCCGTCGCCCAGTTCAGGCGGGCGGCCTCTCCCACCGGCAGCGGCGCCTGCGCCGAAGCCGGTGGGAGATACCGGCAGCGACCGCCGCCGCCGCGACCGCCTGGCTCTTGATGAAGTCACGCCGGGAGAGTTCTCCGCCGCTGGTCTGCATCATCTGGTTCCTTCTCATCACGCCCGGAAGAAGCTGGATCGCGGTGACCATATCGGCGATGGCGCCGGCCCTCGCCGCCTCCACCGGCACCACGAGCTTCGCCCCCTCCTCGATCTGGATCTCCGCCCCCGGCATCCCGGCGATCGCCGCCCGCACATCCCCGGCATGCCGGGGGGCACGCTGCACCAGCAGGCTCGCGATGTGAAATCCGTCCGGCATCTCCGGCATGTCATCTCTCCGTGCGCGCGCTCGCCGACCGGGCCGGTGCCGCCACCCGCGCCGCCCCGACCGGGCAGGTGGATACGCAGGCCCCGCAGCCGGTGCGATCGGTGTCTGATATCCCGGCGATCGCGATGCCCCCCAATTGCACCGCAAACCGGATCGCCCCCTCCGGACAGGCATCGCCGCAACTGCGGCAATAGGTGCCACCGGCGGCCAGGCAGCCATCCCCGATGGCAGGCACCGGGTTCCATGGCGCCAGATGACGCGGCAGAACCCCATCGCGCGGCAGAACCCCATCAGTAATAGCAATATTTTTTGACCGGGAATATTTCTGGGAACACGGCCGACAGAGACGGCGTTCAGCGCGTTGAAGCGCCACCCGATCGAGGACGCCGCGACGTTTCATGCTCCACCCGGCGCGTCAGTGCGTATCTATCCGCGCATCTGTATGCATGTGGCGGCGGCTGCCGCGCTGGCGACCGGCCTGTCCGCCCCCGCGCCGCTTCTGGGCGCCGACATACCCAGCCAGGGGCCGGTCGCCTATGAGACGACCCTGCTGCACCAGTTCGACCAGCGCATGCGCGGTCCGATGGAGATAGCCGGACAGGCCGCGGCGCGCGCGGATGATCTGTCCGTCGGGGCCTTTGCCGCCACGCTGCGCGAGCGCCTGCCCCGGATTATCGGGGCATTGGATACGGCACCACCCCACGAGTCCACCGGGCCGCAGACGCTGGATGACGACGACCAGGATCTCGCCCGGCGGCTGAACACGCTGTCGGGTGACACCGTCGACGACGCCTTCACGCAGGGCGCCGCGCATCGTGCCCCGAGGCCGGTTACTGATCGCTGACATGACCAGATCAAGATTTTATACCCGTGACCACAAATTATTCCGCAATTTTCAGAATACTCCGTTCCGAATATTTTGTATCTCATCTATGACACGGGAAGATCATCAGTCGATGACGTGCAGTTGGAATACCATTTCGGGTGACAGACGAGATCGTGTCCTTGCCGCCGGCCCATACCGGGAAGGCCGTATGAAGGGCACGAGCCAAGGATGCAGCCGCCGTGACACCGATTGCCCCTGCGATGACCGTGCCCGACGCGCGCCAGCCGGACGATCTGGCTGATGTGGCCACAATCGCGACACTGGACGAGCATATCCCCGCATGGCGGGATTGCGGGCTGCTGGACCGGATGAACCGGCTGTCGGCGGCCGAACTGCTGAGCCTGTGCCGCGATGATCTGCCGACCGACTATCTGCGCTTCCTGAGTGAGGTCGGCGCCGGGCCGGTCGCCGATGAACGACTGATGATCTTCGGCTGCCCGATCGATTTCGACGAGATCTATGGCGATAACGATGGCGGCCGTTTCGCGGTGTTCGCCGCCGACAACAGCCAGTCCTGCTTCGCCTTCGACCGCCATGACGGTATGGCGATCTGCCGGATCAGCCCGACCGCCGGCGCACCCTGTCGCCACAGCCGGGGTTTCGCCGATTTTCTGGTCAAGACCTTGGAAGCTGCCCGCACGCAGCCCTGACCGGTGGCGGCGCGGGCCGGCGATCACGCCGTGGGCAGAAGCGATGTCAGCGCCTCCGATGCCACGGTCGGCGTTACTTCATAAACGTCATAGAGGGCGACCCCGCCGGTGACGAAGCTGTCGGCGGCAATGATCGCATCCAGCCGCGCGCGGTCGATACCGACCGCGAGGATGAAGCCGCCGCTACGCGGCACCCGCCGCCCGGCCAGCACGAACACCCCGCTCGCGATATGCTCGGCCAGCCACGCCTTGTGACTGTCCAGAAGTGCGTCCACCGCGTTGAGTGGTGCTGTGTAAGTCAGCATCAGAATATACATGACCTGATCCCCCGGACCCGATGACCGGCACGTGACGCGACCGGCGGTAAGACGGGCCATGGTGCAGCAACCGCGTCCACCGTGCACGCGATTTGGCACGCAAGGCCCACCGCCCGCCGGTCCAGTTGCGCGCTGTAGCCGCGGATGACACCCAGTTCCTCAAGCCGCCGCACCCGCCGCCAGCAGGGCGACGGCGACAGCCCCACGGCCGCCGACAGATCCTGATTGCTCAACCGGCCATCGGCCTGCGGGGCCTTGAGAATGCGGATGGCGGCATAGACTGCCCCTGCAGGCGATGACCGCGCCGCACGGCAACCGCCATGCAATGACCCTCCCGCCATGCAATGACCCTCCACATGCCGCCGCCGCCGGACGCGCCCTGCCCGGCGGGTTCGGCGTGCCCACCGGCCGGGCGACCGCCCATATCTGTGACTGGCAGGCAACCACCGACGGGTCGGAACTGCTGGATCCGGTTTATGCCCAGTACAAGGAATTCATCCTGCTGGTCGAGGCGCGGCGCGGCGGCGCGGTGGTGAATTTCTGCCCGTTGATCTATGTCGATCAGGACATCTCGCTGATCCGCGGCTGGCTGCGGGGCTGGCCCAAGAAACTGGGGCAGGTGTGGATGACCCGGTCCTATGGCCTGGACCATCCGGCGCCAGCACCCCTGCGCGCCGGCACCCGCATGGGCGCCAGCCTTGCGGTGAAGGCCAGTCCTGCGGTGAGGAACCGGCGTCTGGCGGAAGCCGAGATCACCCTGGACGGCAGCGCGGGCGACGAATTGTCGGATCTGGCCCCCACCGGCCTGGCGACGGTGAGCCTGGGCACCGTGGCGATCAGCGTCACCGGCACCATCCCGCCTGATCGCCCTGTCCGGCATCATCCGGTGATGACGGTCGTCGGGCAGCTTCGCGCCCGCGGGCGCGCCGGTGCCGAGGTGGGTGAACCGGAGCCGGCAGCTCGAAGGCGCGGTCCACGCCTTCCTCACCCGGATGGGCCAGGTCTCGCCGCGGTCAGCGCCAGCACATGGCGCTCGAACCCCGCCGCCGCCTGGTCGATCGCCGCGGCCAATCGGGCATGATGGGTGGCCAACAGGTCGCGATGCAGGGCGTGGCGCCGGGGGCCTGCATCGATCAGGGCCAGGATCGCATCGCGGTATCCATCGGCGGTGCGCGCGATCAGCGCCGGATCACCCACCAGACAGGACAGGATCGATGCGGTGGTGCGCGCCGAGGGCTGGTGCCCCGCCAGCGTCACCACCGGCACGCCCTGTGACAGGGCATCCAGGGTCATCAGCCCGCCGCTATAGGGATAGGTATCGAGGGCGATATCCAGGCCGCGCAAGGTGGGCAGATAGGCGGTGCCATCGCGGCGCAACCGTTCCACCCGGCCCGGACCAAGACAATAGCGGTCGCACCAGCCATCCAGCCGCCGCCGCCAGACCGGATCGTCGAGCATGTCGTCATGCAGCACCAGCACGGTTGCCGGGCGCGCCGCCAGCACCTGCCCCCAGATATCGAGCAGCGGATCGGACAGTTTCTCGATCCGCGCGAGGCAGCCCAGGCGGACCATGGCGGGTGCCGTGTCCGGCGCCGGCCGGGCATCCGGCGGCGGCGCCAGCGGTTCCGCCAGGGTGGGGCAGACGACATCGAGCGGCCGGTCGGTTTCACGCAGCCCCGCCCGCTCGTCCTGCGGGATCAGCACCGGATCGGTGACCAGATGATCGAGGCCGGGCACGCCGGTGCCGGGCAGATAGCCCCAGGCCGAGATCTGCACGGGAGCCGGCTGATGCGCGAACACCCCCAGCCGGTTCTGCGCCAGATGGCCATCCAGATCGACCAGAACCCGCACGCCATCGGCGCGGATCATCGCCGCCGCGGCGGCATCGTCGATGCCGGCGATCGATCGCCAGCCATCGACGGCGAAGCGCAGACGCACGGTCGTGACATCATGGCGGGCCACGGCCGAATAGCAGGTGATCCGCACCCGCCCGCGATCGTGACGGGTGATCATCGGCACGAACACCCGGGCGCAGGCATGGCGGTGGAAACAGGCCGAGACATAGCCGATATGCAGCCGGCCATCGGCGGATGGCGGCGGCGCGGGGGGTGGGGATGCCATCCCGGCAGGCGCCATGCCCGCGAATAACGGCCGCTGCGCATCGCGCAGCCCGGCCGTGGTCATCTTTGGGTCCATCATCAGCGCATAGGCGATGTTCGATGCGGTCAGCCAGTCGCGCGGATCGATGGCCAGCGCCGCCCGCCAACTGGCGATGGCGCCGGCGATATCTCCCGTCAGCATCAACGCCGAGCCACGTTCCCGCAGCAGCCGCGCGGTTGGCGGGGCCATGGCCAGTGCGGTATCCACCAGCGCCAGCGCCGCACTCGGCCGGCGGCACTGGATGTCGAGCCGGGCACGTTCGGCGGCGATCGCCGGATCGGCGGGCGCCAGATCATGGGCCGCTGCCAGGCTGAAGCCGGCACCTGCCATATCACGCATCAGCAACCGCACACGCCCCTGCGCCAGCAGGGTCTGCGCGCTGCCATCGATGGCCACAGCCCGATCCAGCAGCGGCAGCGCATCCGGCCCCAAGCCGGCCTGCGCCAGCCGCATGGCTTCAGCCAGCAGGGCCGCCGCCTGCGACATCGCCCGCCCGCGCCTCAGCCGGCCGTTACGACAAGGAAGCCGTCGGTATTCAACTGATCGAGGAAGGCGGTGACGTCGCGGGTGCAGGTCTCGGCATCGACCTCATAGATCGTCATCAACCGCGCGCAGATATCGGCGATGCTCGCCGGCTCGGCGATCATGCCGACGATGCGGCTGCCGGTGGCGCCAAGGGCCGAATACATGCCGCTGGTGGCTTCCAGAATGACGGTCTCGCCATCCATTTCGGCAGCCATCACCTCGGGCCGCAATGCGACGACACTGGCAGGCGAGAGGATAGGGTTGGTCATCGGTATCATCCGGGGGACTGGGTTGGCGGAAAAGGTAGAGGATCAGGATTTGCGCCAGGCAACACAGGTCCAGTCGACCCGATCCAGCGGATCGGTGATCCCGCGCACCAGGCGGAAGGCGTCGGTCGCGAAGCGGCAGCTATCGAGCGCATGATAGTCGTCGATGATGATATAGCCACCCGGCATCACCCGGTCATAAAGCGCCTGAAGCGCATCGCGGGTAGAGGTGAACAGGTCGCCATCCAGCCGCAGCACCGCCAATCGCTCGACCGGCAACCCCGGCAGGGTATCTGCGAACAGACCTTCCACCAGCCGCACCCGATCATCCCACAGATCGAAACGCCGGAAGGCATCCTCGACCAGCGGCCGGGCGATCGCCAGCAGCGATGCCTGATCCGACAGGGTCACACCGGCATCGACCGGGTGGCTGGGCGGCGGCACGCCGGTGAAACTGTCGGCCAGCCAGACCAGCCGGTCGGTGATGCCATGCACCGCCAGAAAACCGCGCATGAAGATGCCGCAGCCCCCACGCCAGATGCCGGCCTCCAGCAGATCACCGGGCACGTTGTCGGCGGTGATCCGCTCAAGACAGGTCTGAAGATGATCCAGTCGCAGCCGCCCGGCCATGGTATAGGCCGCGGTCATCCCGGCATGGTCGGCACGGATATGGCGGCCTTCGTGCCGGCGGGCGGCCAGGGCCTCGAAGCGGTCGGCCTGGGCGATCCGGATGTCGCGCAGCAGCAGCGGATCGGGCGTGGCGCCGGTCGCGGCACATTGGGCGAGTGTCGCGATGCGCAACTCCGCCTCCAGCCCGGTCATGTTCAGCAGAACCGACTTCAACAGATCCAGATAGCGTGTGGCGGGATCGGTCATTCGTCGACGGCCGTGTTCGGTTCCAGCGCGCGCCGGCGCAGATAGCCGCCCGCATTCAGGGTCATGGCGAAGCGCGTGCAGGCATCGTCCACGGCGAATTCGGGATGACGGGTCAGGAACAGCGCCACCGCCTCGCCAGGGCCGGGACCGTATTCCGGCCAGTTGGGCCGACCGTTGACATGCGTGTCCTCGGCGATGATATAGCCACCCGGCCGGATCAGCGGTGCATAGGTCTCAAGCTCTTCAAAAACATGCAGAAGCCGGTGATCGCTGTCGAGAATGACCATGACTTCGGCCACAGCCCCATCGTCGCGCGACTGGCCGAGTTCGGCGGCGCGGGCATGGACCATGGCGACGATATCGGGATCGGTGGAACTGCCGCCCACGAAGCGCAGCCTCGGGTGCTGCGGCAACTGCTTGTCGGGCGTATTGCCGATGTCGATGCTGATCACCGCGCCATGGCCGATCAACTCGCAGATCGTGGCCAGAAACAGCGCGCTGCCACCCCGGTGGGTGCCGGTCTCGACGATCAGATCGGGGCGACGAGCGACAATCAGCTCCTGATACATCATCAGGTCGGTCGGATACTTGATCGCAGGGACGCCGAGCCATTCGCTGCGATAAGTCTCGCCGGTCTCGGTAAAGCGGCGAAAGGTCAGCCGAAGGAAGTCGCGGATGATCCGCGCTTCCGCCTCGGCGTCGATGGCCGGATGATCGGATACCTCCGGCACCGCCGCCCCCTTACTGACAGAAGATCAATGACCCGGAACCGGTCACGAACGGACGCAACCGCCGTCGTCCCCCGGCTGGGTTTTCAGCGTCGCCGCGCGAAGGTTGGCTGTGCTGGCGCGCGGCTCCGACCACGGCAACCGCACCGTATCCGCCGGTGAGACATGCCGCAATGTCATTGTGATGTTCTGATGATCATGCATAGTCGCGATCCTTGCTGCCCTGGTAACATATGCAACCAACAAATCCGCTGCATTTAGCGCGGTTTTGTATAGCTGCATTCCCGGGTCATCGCAAGCACGCCATTGTGATTACCTGTTCGCCATAGCGCCGCAAGCCATCCAGCCCCTCAGGTGGCCGCAAGGCATACACCGGCACCGCTCGGCACAGAGCCGAGGCCGCCGCCCAAATCGCCGGCATGGTGCCAAAGTGCCGCGTCACCGACTTCCCGACAAGATGCGACAGCGCCAGCGCCAGCGCCAGAGCGTCGCCCGGCGGAACGGGTGATATCTCGCCATCATTCGAGCGGCCGGTGATGATCAGGATCGCCGCGACCCGACGCGGCCCGTGCGGCAGCCGGCGATCGACCGCCAGACGTCGCTTGCCGTCCTCGCCACCGGGGGACGACAGATCGCCACCCAGTCCCAACGCGCCGGCGGCCGGCGGCGACAGCCGCAGGCCGGGAAATACCGGCGCCACCACCGGATGGCCGTCCGGCCCCGGTTCGGGCGCGCTGAGATCATCGGCGACGGGCACCCCGCCGGCCAGGGCCAGCACGGCGGCAAGCGTGGATTTTCCCGCCCCGCTATCGCCGGCCACCATCACCGCCCGGTCGCCGAACGCAAGTGTCGCCGCATGCAGGGGCAATCTGCCCATTCCTTGAGAACACCGCGCTGAACGCCGCCGAGACCACCCAGTTCGCCGCGTCCGCGATCTGTGTCGCCGTCTGCCCCCAGGCCGTGATCGCCCCCGGCCCCGCCAGGTGGACCGCACCGATCGAGGGTGACCGTGACGTCGGCCCGCGCGGCCGCGGCGATCGGCAGCGCCGGCAGACCGAGGTCCGACCGCACCGTCAGGCCGCCGATGCGATAATGTGTCCGCATCAGGTGCCGGCCCCCGCGCGCCGGCGCAGAAAGCCGCCGGGATTCTGCAACATCATGAACCGGGTGCCGGTCTCGACGATCAGATCGGGGCGGCGGCGGACAATCAGTTCCTGATACATCATCAGGTCGGTCGGATACTTGATCGCGGGGACGCCAAGCCAGTGGCTGCGATAGGTACCGCCCCCCTCGGTAAAGCGGCGAAAGGTCAGCCGGAGAACGTCGCGGATGATCCGCGCCTCTGCCGCCGGGTCAGTGGCTGTATCATCTGACACCTCCGGCACCGCGCGCCCTTTACTGTCTGAGAAGGATCATGCAGGCACGCCGTGCACCGCATGATCAAAGCACGTGCGGCCGTATCCGATCACGAACCGAAGCAGCCGTCAGGCTCGCCGGCTCCGCTGAACATCGCCGTGCGAAGGTTGGCGGTCCTGGCATGCGGCGGCGACCAGGGCAGCCGGGCCGCATCGTCGACGGTTGCTGCGTCCAGAGAGGTCGTCGTCTGGTTCGGTTCATCGCGCATGGTGGTGTTCCCCTTCATCGCAATCAGTTGCACCTATGCCCGGACATCGACTCCAGACATGGTTCATGTAGCCGTATTTCGGGGACCGCAGCAAGTGCAACATCACATACACCTGCCGACCAGATCCGCCGCGAGACCTTCGGCAAAACCCGCCAGGCTATCCAGCCGGTCGGGCGGATGCAGGCTGTAAACCGGCAGGTTGCGGCACAGCATCGACGCGGCGGACCAGAGGGCGGGCATGGTGCCGAAGCGGTCCATCACCTGCCGCCCGACGATATGCGACAACACCGGCCCGACAGCGTCGGCGGCCGCGATCCGCACCATCTCGCCGGCGCCCGACGACCGGCCATCGATGATCAGCAGCGCCGCCGCCTGTCGCGGCCCCGGCCGCAGGCTGTCATCGGCCGGCAGACGCTGCTTGCCGTCCGCCAGGACGGTCGGGGCCACGGAACGGCCGGACATCGCGGCAGCCCCCGGTGCCAGCCGCAGGCGGGGAAACACCGGCTCCAGGATCATCGCGCCATCGGCACCGGGTGCCGGCGCGCTCAGGTCATCGGCGATCACCACCCCGCCCGCCCCGGCCAGGGCCGCCGCGAGCGTGGATTTGCCGGCGCCGCTGACACCGGCCACCATCAGCGCCCTGTCGCCGAACGAGAGTGCCGCCGCATGCAGCGGCAGCCGGCCCCGCGCCAGAAGGACGGCCGCGAAAGCCGCCGACACCACCCAGTCGGCGGCCTCGTCGCGCTGTTCCTGATTGCGGCCCCAGACCGTGATCGCGCCGGTTCCCGACAGATGCACCACACCCCCGGTCGCGCCGGTCACCATCCAGCGGCCGACACCATGGCCCCATGGCCCCATCGCCCAGTTCCGGCCCCGCGCCACGGCATCGGCGATGACAGGTGCCTGGTCGCCATCATCGACCATGACCGTGACGTCGACAGGAGCCGTGGGCGGTGCGGCCATGGCCGGCAGGCGCAGGGCGGAGCGGACCGTCAGTCCGGCGATACGATAATATGCCGTCATGGTCGGGCCGCAATCACGCCGGCATCCGCCGGCGCAGAAAGCCGCCGGGATTCTGCGACATCATGAACCGGGTGCAGGTCTCGTCGACCTCGAAATCGGGATGGCGCGCCAGGAAGAAGGCCACGGCGCCGGCCGGCCCGGGGCCGTATTGCGGCAGGTTCGGGTGGTCCTTCACATGGGTGTCTTCGGCGATCAGATAGCCGCCGGGACGCACCAGAGGCGCGTAAGCCTCCAATTCCGCCAGCACATGCAGCAGCCGGTGATCGCTGTCGAGCATCACCATCACCTCGGGCGATGGCCCCAACGCCTCGGCGCGTGCCTGGACCATGGCGACGATTTCGGGCGCGACCGAACTGCCCTGAATGAAATGCAGCCGCGGATGCTGTGGCAGGTCGCGCTCGGGGCCGTTGCGGATGTCGATGCTGATCACCTCGCCATGGCCGATCAGGTCGCAGATCGTGGCCAGAAACAAGCCGCTGCCACCCAGATGGGTGCCGGTCTCGACGATCAGATCCGGGCGGCGGCGGATGATCAACTCCTGATACATCATCAGGTCGGTGGGATATTTGATCGCCTCGACGCCAAGCCAGCGGGTCTTCAACGTCCCATGGCCCGCGACGAAGCGATCAAACATCAGCCGTCTGAAATCGCGGATGATGCGTTGCTCGTCTTCGGCCGAAAAGGTCTCCGGGCCGGTATCATCTGAGCCGGTATCATCTGAATGGGGCACTGATGTCATGCTCGTGATGGCGGCATGGGACAGCACGCGCAGGCGGTGTCCGGACACAACGACACCGCCGCCAGGGCGGTGGCGTCAGGCTGTCGACGCTGATCGTCGTTGAGATCACCGCTCAGGAAATTTGGCAGATGCCATCGCTCGCGCCGCTGGCATTAAGCTCGGCCGTCCGGAGATTGGCGGTCTGGGCCCGTGGCGCGGTCCAGGGCAGACGGTCGATGTCCGACCCGACGGCGACCGGCTGCGCAATGGCGCGGTCGTGGTTGTTCTGCATGGCGTGACTATCCCTTCGACAATCGATCCTGATGCCCAACAGCAGGTATGCATGGCCTATGCTACGCGACATGAGCACAGGCAACAAGGCGACCAGCCCCTCACCTGTTGCCTTCGATCCAAGCGTTCATGATCCAGCATATATTAATCGGGCGGCGATTTCAGGCCAGCCGTAACCGGTCGTAGCTGGTCGCCGCCGCCGGTCGCGGGCGCGAACGGCATCAGCCCGCTTGGTCGAGCATGCCTGCATTGCGTCGCTGTGCATGGACGGAGACGGAGATTTGTCCGTACATTTGCCGCACGCGCCCCTCCGCATCCAGGCATCCGATCATCGTGACCACAGACCCGATACCGACGGCACCCGGCCCCATCCCCGCCAGCCCCCAGCCCCCCCGATGCCCGCCCCGCCACGCCCCGCCCGGCTTCGGCACCGCGCTGGCCATGACCATGGCCATTCAGATGATCGCGACCGGCGGCGTGCTGGCGCTGTCGACCATGGCGCCGACGGTCGCCGCGGCACTTGGGGTCAACCCGGAACTGATCGGATATCAGGTCAGCCTGATCTATCTGACCGCGGCGATCAGCTCGGTGACCGCCGGCGGCATGGTGCGCAAATTCGGCGCGGCGCGGATGTCGCAGGCCAGCATGGCCAGCTTCGTGGTGGCGCTGCTGTGCTTCGGATCGGGCCTGCTGCCGCTGATGGCGGCGGGGGCGGCACTGTGCGGCCTGGGCTATGGCCTGAACAATCCGGCCGCATCGCATATTCTGATCCGGGTGACGCCACCCGCGCGGCGCAACACGGTGTTTTCGATCAAGCAGGCCGGCGTGCCGCTGGGCGGGGTGGCGGCGGGGCTGTGCTTTCCGGCGCTGGCCGCCCTGATCTCGTGGCAGGCGGGGCTGTGGCTGGCGGCGCTGGCGCCCTTGCTGCTGATCGTGCTGCTGGCCCGTCTGCGGCCATGCTGGGATGCCGACCGCATGCCCGAGGCGCGGATCGGCCAGGACTGGACCCTGGGCGCGCGGCTGGCCATGAAGTTGCCGCCCTTGCGCACGCTCAGCCTGCTGGGTCTGCTGTATTCCATGCTGCAATTGTCGCTGTCGACCTTCACCGTCGCCATGCTGGTGACGGAACAGGGCTGGACGCCGATCGCCGCCGGCAGCGCGCTGGCACTGGTCCAGGCATCCGGCGCGGTCGGCCGCGTGCTGTGGGGCTTCGTCGCCGACCGGCTGCGGGCCGGCTTTCTGGTGCTGGCGATGGTGGGCGCGATCTCGGGGGCCGGCGCGCTGCTGATCGGTGCCGCCGGCGATATCGGGCCTGTGGCCCAGATCGCGCTGCTGTGCGTGATCGGCAATGCCACCAATGGCTGGAACGGCATCATGCTGGCCGAAAGCGCCCGCCGCGCCCCCGAAGGGCTGGTCGGCACCATCACCGGCGGCGTGCTGATCTTCACCTTTGCCGGTGTGGTGATCGGACCGGCCAGCTTTGCCGCACTCCACGGCCTGGTCGGGTCTTACGCCAACAGCTTTCTGTGCTTCGGTCTGGTGTCGCTGGCCGGCGCCGCGATGGCCGCCCACCGGCACCGGGTGGAGCGCCGCTGAACGCCCCCGTCCAGAACATGAATGCAATCGCCGGCAATCGATGCAATACACGTTATGGTTGAAACTATCATCACCACAACACCAGATTGCAACAGATTAACGACTGTTGGTTTTCTTGGAACTGCGATTGACACCCAACAGGCACACTCCTACCCTTTCACGCAATAATCCAAGACGTGAGTGGCGATGAATGGCGTGGCGGCACCCTGCGGTGCGGCACGGGCGGCCGTTTGCGACCCTCAGGTCAAGACAAGACCGACATATCAGAAGAGATGGGGAAGGGGATCAGAAGATGCCGACGATGAAGGGGCAGCCAAGCCCGCTGTTCGACGCCTTCGGGCGCGTGGTTCAGCCGATGACCGCCGATGAGCACGCCGTGTTTCATGCGGTGAAGGATCAGGCCGCAGCCACGAAGCGTGGGGTCATGAGCCTGGACATGACCAACGACGTTCACCGGCGCTTCGTGCTCGACCGTTTCGGCGGCGACGACTTCATGGAACGCTATTTCCCGACCGCGCGCCATCTGATCGAGACCACCCGTCGCACCCGGCTGGCCACCGGCAAGCCGCCGCGCCAGACGCTGCTGGAGATGGACGAGCCCACGGTCGGCGAATGGCAGTCGATGGTGAATGTCAGCTATATCGGTGTCGAACGCGAGAACCGCGTCGTGACCGCCCAGGGCGTGGTCACATTGACCGGCACCGCCACGGTGATCGCCGCCAATCTGGTTCTGACCGACGATGCGACCGGCGCGCAGATCGCATCCTCCAGCATCCCTCAGCAGTACAACAGCACCACCCAGATCATCGAGGTCAGCGGCGTGGCGCCCGACGAGGGGGGCGACCTGAACGTCACCGCGACCCTGACCGCGATGTACCTGCCGGCCGGCGGCACGCTGGCGGACATGTCGGTTGCCACCGCATCCATCGTCGGCGCCAATGCGGTTCAGTCGATCACGGTTCTGAACCCCAATCACGACAGCCATCCGGACCGCGACTACATCAAGGTCGCGCTGAACCGCACGCCGGGACAGGTCGGTGACTGCGATTATTACTACAATTACGGCACCGACGGCTCGAAGCCGATCGTGGGCCTTCAGGTCAACGGCTCGGCCCAACTGGTCAATGGCTATACCGTGGCCGCCAACCCAAATTTCAACGGCTCCTGCGTGCTGATGCGCCGGTCGGGCACCGGCGACGGCGCCACGCTGGCCTTCCCGGAAGATCAGATCCCGGGCCTGTGCAACGGATCGGGCAGTGCCGTGAGCTGGAATATCGGCCCCGACTGGTTCCAGGGCGCGCCATGGGACCAGGGCAACACCATCGACCTGGATTTCGTGCTGAACTTCAGCATCACCCCCGGCGGCAGCACCTTCGTGCGTGTGACCAGCGTGCCGCAGGGCGTGACCACACCCCCCACCAACATCGCCACCGTTGCGCCGATGCAGTTCGTGTGGGGCTGCGTCGCCACCGGCACGCTGGTGCGCATGGCCGATGGCGGCCGGCGGCCGATCGAGAGCCTGAGCGCCGGGGAACGGGTGGCCGGGGCCAACGGCACCAGCCTGCGCATCGCCGAAATCTGGCGCGGCCATGAAGACAAGCCGCTCTACCGGCTGGTCACCGCCTGCGGCGCCGAGGTTCTGGTGACCGACGGCCATCCGGTGCCGACCGCGGCCGGTGTGATGGCGGCGGCCGATCTGCGGCCCGGCATGATCGTCGAGACCGCCGGCGGTCCGGTGGCGCTGGCCCTGGTGGAAACCGTGTCGCATGACGGCGCGGTGCTGAACCTGGACCTGCTGCCCGATGGTGTGGACGCCCTGACCGACATCGATGACGACACCGTCACCGCCTTTGACGCCGGCGGCATCATGGTGGGCGACAACCGCATGCAGGGCGTGCTGAACCGGCAGGCCATGGCCGGCACGACCGCCGATCCGCTCGACAGTCTGGGCACCGAATGGCGGCTCGACATCCTGAACAGCCGCCGCATGGCCGCCGGTCTGTCGCTGCTCGAGCGCCTGACCAACTGATCGGTACCAGATGACGCACTGAACGCCGGAGCCTGCGCCTCATCCGCCCGGGCTCCGGTTGCGTCATTCCCGGCCTGCCGCCCGCGCCCACAGACCCTGCCCGCATCTGCCCGTCCGCCCGCATCTGTCCGTCCGCCCGCATCTGTCCGTCCGCATTGGGGAACAGCTCCATGACGACCCTCTCGTCCACGCCGGCCGCACCGGTCATCACCTCCGTCACCTGCACCACGGGCGGAACCCTGCCGGTCTTTCAGGTGATCTGGCAGCCCCAGCAGGGCTATACCGGCCCGTTCGTGATCGTGGTCACGAAGAGCGACGGCACGGCCGTGGCCGGCACCGGCAGTTCGCTCAGCGCCAATGGCGGCACCTGGACCGCCACCGACACGATGAACGCTACCACCGACACCTATTACCTTCAGGTGGCGGTGTCGGGGAATGAGGGCATCATCAGCGACAAGGTGCAGTTGCTGTTCGCCAGCCCGACCAATGTCACCACCGCCTTCGATGGCGCGCTGCTGACGGTGACCTGGACCAATGCCGCCTCGGCGACGCCGACCAGCCAGACCGAGATCCTGCTGATGACCCCGGCCGGCATCCAGGCCGTTCAGGTCACCAGCAGCGGTTTCGGCCAGATGGTCGTGGCGCCGAACCTGCGATCGTCCGGCGGCGACTGGTCGGTAACCCTGACGCCGCAGTTCGGCATCTGTTCAGGGCCTGCCACCGATCCGGCGGTGGTCTATGCCGGAGCACCCGCCGTGACGGCCGTAGCAGTCACCGCCGTGGGATCGCCGCTGACCCTGGCCGTCACCGCCGGCGGATCGGGGATCACCGGCACCTCGCCGTCATTCGTGGCGACATTGCTCCAGAACGGCACCGCCATCGCCAGCACGGCGCCCATCGCCGGCACCGATGCCGGTGGCGGCAGCTACACCCTCACCGCAAGCTTTGCGGTCACCGTCGATCTGGCCTTCGACTATCAGGTGGCGCTGGCCCAGTCGTCGGCCACCGCCGGCACCGCCACCGGCCCCCGGGGCATCGGCATGGGGTTGATCCTGGTGGCGCCCGAGACTGTCGTGTCGAGCCTTGCCGCCAATGAAGTCATCACCGCCATCATCGCGCCGCCGGCGGGCAACTGGGGGGCGACCGGCTCGGCGATCAAGATGTACAAGCCCGACGGCAGTGACGGCGGCAGCTATTCGGGCCTCGGCATGACGCGGAGCGGAAGCCTGATCGGCGTGACCGGCGGTGATGCCTATACCCTGACAGCCGCGATCACACGCGGCTCGTCGACCGGGCCGTTCACCAGCAAGACACCTCTGCTCACCAACAGATATGGCATGGGCCAGACCACGGTCGACGGGCAGATCCTGACCACCGCCTGGCCGATCGTGGCCGATACCGGCCTGACCGGAAACCAGGTCACGGTCACGGCCGGCGACACCGTGGTCGCCACGGCGATCTTCCCGACCCCGACCGCGAGTGGCAGCCTTGAAATTCCCGCCCTGCCGCCGGGCATGGCCGGCACCGTCCTTCAGCTCTCCGCCCGGTCGGTCGGCAATAATACGTCGGGCCCGCCAGCCGCAGCGGTCAGCGTCATCAATCAGGCGCCGGTGGTGGCCGCGTCGAGCTTCTCGACCACCGCGACCGGCCTTCAGGTGTCGATCCAGGCCGTCAGCCAGACAGTCGATGCCTATACGGTGGAGTTGTGGCGGGATGGCGCGATGGTGGTCAGTGTCAGTGGTGCCGCCCCCACGATCTCGATCCCCGGCGCGAACTTCACCACGGCGGGCCTCTATGCGGTCAGAGCGCGCGCAACGGCGGCAAGCCCTGTGGTTCAGGGACCGTGGAGCCCGTTCGCAGGCGTAACCTATGTCGCCGCGTCCGGCCTGACGACCAGCTATGACGGCGCGACACTCAGCGCCGGCTGGGATGCCGTGGACGGCGCCCAGGCCTATCGGCTGGTCCTGCTGGAGGGCGGCGCCGAAAGCGGAACCGCCTGGATCGTCTCGGGCACCAGCAGCACCAAGGCGCTCACCTTCGACGCGGCCAAGTCATACAGTCTGGCGGTTCAGCCGATCGTTGGCGGTTGCACCGGCCCCGCCGCCACCGCCGCCGTGTTCCAGGCCGGCATCTACCCGCAATTCGCGGTCGACACCGCGCCGGCGGTCATCCCCGCCACCCAGCCGTCGATGGCGCCCTATGCGATCGCGATCGGCCTGCCGCAGATCTTCACCAGCCCGCCGGCGGCGGCCGACCTGCCGAGTGTGGCGCCCTTCGTGCTGACCGAGGGCACGGCGCCCTATGCCTATACCCTGACCATCGACGGCACGGCCGGCGCGCTGCCCTGGAGCTTCACCGCCGACGCCGTCCGCGCCGATCTGTATACCGCATACGGCACCTTCCTGGCCGATCTGGAAACGCTGGGCGCCACCGCGATCGGGCTTCAGACCGTGCAGATGGCGATCTCGCGCACCATGCCGCAGACCTATGTGGAAACGCTGCTCTATGCCTATGGCTTCACCGGCGGCAATGGCTGGGTGGATCTGCGGCCGGGGATGGTGCTGCGCGCGGAATATGAAAGCTATCAGACCATGGGTTCGGCCGTGCCGGACCAGGGCTATCTGAACGGCTTCATCACCAGTGCCGTCGCCAATTACCAGATCAGCCGCTCGGCCGCCAACGCCACCGGCATCACCACGCTGGATGCCTTCATCGGCTGGCTGGTGGCGCAGGGCGGCACGGCGGTGACCCAGCCGCCCACCGCCAACCGCAAGCAGGCGGGCGGCGGCGGCCTGATCGACGGCGGCTATCCGCAGATGCAGCAGCCCTTCCTGCGGCTGGTCTATCCGCCAAGCTTCCCGTCGACCGCCCAGACCGGCACGCCCTACCCCGAATTCAACGCCCTGCTGCTGGCGGCGGCCAAGCTGTCGGACCTGACCACCGCCACCGCCAATATCCGCAGCGGCCGGGATGCCGGCGCCAATGTCGGCGTGCTGTATTTCCGCGGCCGGACCACGCTGGTGCCGCAGATCCGGGTGTGGGTGAACGGGGTGGAGCAACTGGTTCCGGTCGGCACCACCGCCAACGAGATTCTGGCCGAACGCGGCATGGAGCCGTCATCGGCCGGGCTGCCGCTGACCGGAATCAGCCTGCTGCGCGGCGTGGGGCCGGCACCGGCCGGATCACCCGCCAGCTATGACGCCGGCACCGCCAATCCGGTGCGGCTGGACTGGGCGCCGTCGGCCAATGCCGGTATCGCCGCCCTGCCGCTGCTGAACGGCGACCGCATCACCCTTGGCACCATCAATGGCGGCGGGGGTGTGGCATGACCACCCCGGCCGAACCCGTCTTCGACCAGGCGGCGGCCGGGTCCGAGATCTACTGGCTGAACGGCGGTGACCGGCGCGCGGGGTTCCGCGCCTCGGCCACCACCAGCTTCGGTGCCAGCATCACCCTGACCGAGAGCTGGACCGACGGCATGGGCCTGTGGTTCTGGCTGGATGCGGACCCGGGCGACGACGCGGCCTTCGCCACCGCCCTCGATACCTATCTGGGCCTGCTGCCGCCGGCACGCGGGCCGCGCACGATCTGGATCGGCGGCGCCGCCCAGGGTTTCGAGGACTGGCGGTCGAGCCAGTTGTCGATGGTGCGCAGCGGCGACACCACCGCCGTCGTCACCGGCACGATCATCGAACTGGGCGGCATCCGCCTGGTTCTGGGCGCCGGCAGCACGGTGACGGTGAATGCCGATGCCGAACAGGGCTGGATCCTGAAACTGGCCGGCAATCCTGCCCTCAGCTTCGTCACCGGCGAGGGTCTGTTCGACGCGTCACAGGGCTGGGCCGGCCTCGCCTATGTTCCGGCCCATGTCGGCTGCGTGATGTGGACGCTGGATCTGCCGGCGCCCGAGGGCGACACCGCCACCGGCATCGACCAGCTTGGCGCCAGCCTGCGCTTCTTCGGCCCCGATCCGGTCGCGGGCGACGGCACGGTCAGGGTGCTGGCGGTGCAGCCGCTGCGCCAGAGCCAGGCCGTCACGCTGCATTGCTCGGTCGATCCGCTGGCGCCGCTCGATCCGGCGCGCACCCGGTTAGGCCTGCTGCCGTTCGGCGCCACCGCCGCCACGGTGCCGTCCTTCGCCACCGGCTATGTCACCGCGCGCGGCTATGGCGTGACGCTGGCGCCGCGCAACACCGCCAGCGCAACACCGCCGGGCTTCGTGATGGCGATACAGCCGCTGGTCACCGGCGTGGTCGACGGACCCTTCGCCGACGTGCCGGTGGTGTATTACCTGACCCCAGACGGCGATTTCGATCTGACACCGGTCAACACCGACGGCCAGATCGTCACCGCCTCGCTCGATGCGCTGGGGCGCAACGATCTGGACGCGGCACCGGCCGAACGCCTGCTCTGCGGCACCACCGGGCTCGATTATGTCGGGCTGGCCCAGAGCAGCGGCACGGTGATGAGCTTCCGCGCCGGCAGGCCCGCCTATGCGCCGCCGTTTCTGTCGCCGATGCTCGACATCGTCCGCGCCATGGACCTCGACGAGGCGGCGCCACCGGCCCTGACCGGCCTTGGCACCACCGCCTGGAGCTGGATCAGCGGCACCAGCGCCGCGCGCTATTACGCCCAGCCGGAAGACGCGCCGTTCTATACCGGCGGCAGCGCCGGCTTTCTCAATTATCTGGAGATCTCGGCAGCGACGCTCACCACCGACGATCCCGAACCGTGCTTTCCCATGGTCGGCTATGCCGGGCTCGACGAGGCGCAGGCCACATTCGCGACCGAAATCGAGGCGCGCGGCGTCGCCCCCGAGCGTCGGCGCCAGATCGGCCTGCTGACCGGCACCCAGTGGCTGCCGGCGGCCCTGCGCGGCGCGCCCCTGCAACTGCCGGAGACCACCATCCCGGCGGTGTCGCCGCCGGGCCTCGCCATCGGCTATGCCGGCGACGACGTGCCCTGGGCCTGGCTCGCGGTCGGCAACACCGGCACCTCGTCCGACGGCTTGCCGGATCTGCGGTTCACGGCGGTGGATGGCGCCTTCCGTCAGGCGCTGCTGACCAACCGGCTGTTCATGGTGCTGGGCTCGGCCGCAACCGTGCTGGCCAACGGCTCGGTCGCCTATCAGCTCACCCCCGCCTCTCTGGGGCTGATCCAGGCGCTGCCGCCGGAAAAGGGGGTGCCGGCCGATATCTATACCGCCGTCGCCAATGCGGTGCGCGCCGCCGGCTATCCGGTCTATCCCACCGAGACCGCGTTCAACGCCATGCTGACCGGTGCGGCACCCACCATCACCACCGAACAGATGCTGGTCTTCCAGCGCTTTGCCGGCCTGTTGTCGCCGGCGATCGGCGACTGGCTGTTCCGGTTGAGCCCGCGCAACTGGGCGGCCCCCGATCGCGAAGGGCCGAAGAATGCCCGGTTGATCTTCAAATTCGTCAGCGGCCGCAGCCTGGCGGATCTGGTCGCCGACACCTCGGGCTGGAGCTGGCCCGAAGCCTCGTCGGACGACGGCAAGGCCGCGACCGCCCGTGACGACATCCAGAGCATCATCCGCACCGCGCGGCAATCGGTGGCGATCGCGCGCGAGAAGAAGATCGCCTCGCCCTATGACCGCTTCGTCGAGGTGATCGACGATCCATACTGGGCGGGCGTGCTGGCGCTGTCGGTCGAGGTGCCGCTCGACACCCTGCCGGAACCCTTGCAGCCGCTTGCCGCCGGCATCGACCCCGGCGGATTCTATGCCCATCATCTGGGCCTGACCGCGACCTCGTTCACCTCCGAGGGCGGCCGGATCGATTTCGACACCACGTCGAGCTTCGGCCTGATCGACTATCAGAATCCGATCGATCAGTATTTCTCCAGCGACATCGCCTTCGCCTTCCGGGTGCAACAGCTCACCGTGGGCTTCGAGAACGGCAAGCTGGCCAGCTTCACCAGTTCGGCGCAGTTGATGGTCAACCGGCTGTTCGGCACCGAAACCCGGCTGTTCCCCAGCGAACACGGCAACAACATCATCCTCGACGGCGTCTATCAGTCGGAACGCAATGATGGCGGGTCGTCGCGCGACACCTATGTCTTCGCGATGCGCGATGCCGGCGCCTTCCAGCTCGCCCTTGGCCAGTTGATGGAGGTGGGCGTCGACCAGACCCGGCTGGTCACCCTGCGCGCCGCCGACCCGGCCAGCGGCAACACCATGGTCAGCGCCGCCTTCCAGATGACCGGCCGGCTACGCTTCGCGGAGCCCGCCAATTTCGACCCGTTCTGCTGGGGGCCGCCCGCCACCGTCGAGGACGGCGGCGTGGACGCGTTTACCGCCGCGATGGCCGCCGTCGACGAGGCGGAAGCCGATGCCAGCAGCCTGGGGCTCGCCTATTCCAATTATGCCATCACCATGAGCTTCTCGCTGTCAGACCCCACGGCCGTGACCTTCACGGTCGCCGACAGCAACATGGCGCTCGACACCGCCAACAGTGCTGCGCGGGAGAACTCGCTGTTCGCGCGCTTCCCCCTGCGCCTGACCGGGCTGATGGCCACACCGGACCCGGCGGTGACCGGCGGACCGCCATCGACCCGCGACCCCGACGCGGCCGGCTTCGTCTCGATTTCCGCCCCCATCCAGCAGGGCAAGCTGACCCAGCCCTGGTACGGGCTGGTTTACGAGGTGGAACTGGGCACGCTGGGCGCGCTTGCCGGATCGGTGGGGCTGACCGTGCGGCTGCTGGCGGCCTGGAGCCCGGCCGGCGGTGAAAAAGGCCTGCCGGCGGTCTATTTCGGCGTCGCCCTGCCGGGCGTGGAGCGGATGCTGGGCGTCAGCCTGCCCTTGCAGGGCATTCTGGATATCGGCTTCCGGACCATCCAGTTCACCACCTATACCGACGCGCAGAACCGCCGCCAGTATCTGATGCGGCTGCGCGATTTCGGCCTGCATGTTCTGGGCCTGTCGTTCCCGCCCGGCCATAACGACATCACCCTGTTCGGCAACCCCGACCAGACGTCGAACACCAAGCTCGGCTGGTATGCGGCCTATGATAACGGCAAGGGCAAGGACGAGGGGAACAAGGCCGCCGCCAGCACCGCCGCATCCCTGCCCACCCCATCTCTGGCCGCCCCATCTCTGGCCGCCCCATCTCTGGCGGCGCCGCGCGGCGCCGCCGCGGCACGCCTGCCCCGCCGACGGCTGCCAACCGACGAGGCCCGCCAGATGATCCGCGCGGCCAGGCCGGCACGGATCGCCGCACCCACCCGCGACGAGGCGACGGCTGGCGAGGAGACATCCGTCGACGACGCTTCCAGCGATGGGACCGCCGCCTGATGACGATGACGCCGACCGACCAGACCGACTGGACATTCGACATCACCACCGCCGCGCGGGTGACGCTGAACGCGTTGTGGTGCGACCAGGGCATGGCGCACATGCTGCTGGCCAACGAGCATGAAGACGAGTTCATCCCCGACGTCATCGCGCTGTTCGATTTCGGCGCGACGCTGAACTTCATCACCAAGGTTCTGAAGCCGGCGATCGCGGCACCGGCGGTGAAATCGGTGGTCGAGGCGCTGCAAAGCCAGCGGATCGGCGACCGCGTGCCCAAGCTCGATCTGGTGATGGTCAGCCATCAGGACGACGATCACTGGCGCCTGCTGACCTATCTGATGGACGAGCTGGAGCGCATCGAGCTGCCCTATACGGTCGGCAAGATCGTCTATGCCGGGTCGGACTGGGGCCAGAGCGCCTTGAACGTTCTGACCCGGCTGGCGACCAAAACCGCCGATGCCGATACCGATCTGGTCTATTTCAACACCGTCACGTCCAGCTACAAGCCGGCGAACGGCACGCTGGGCCAGATGAAGAATTACGGCGACATCGTCATCCGCACCCTGGCCGCCAACACGCCCAGTAAATTCAAGGCCAAGAGCAAGGAACGCAAGAACGGTTCGTCGGCGGTGATGGTGATCGACTATGCCCGCGAGCGGATCATTCTGCCGGGTGATGCGACCTGGGAAACCATGGCCGCGATGAACAAGATCCTCGCCGCCTGGACCACCAGCCCGGTGCAGCCGGTGACCGCGATGTCGGCCCCGCATCACGGCTCGCTGAACACGGCGACCCAGAGCAATGATGCCGGCAATGACAGCGACCTCAGCGAGCTGATCGCCTTCACCGAACTGACCCGGCCAAATTCGGTGATCGCCAGCGCCGGGATCGCGACATCGCACAAGCATCCACATGCGATCGTGCTGAAGAAGCTGATCAAATATGCCGGAAGCTATGCTTTCCCGGCGCATCCCGTGGTCTATTACGATCTGATCGACGCGGAATTCAAGCGCAAGGACGAGGTCGCCGCCAACCTGTACACCACGGTTCTGGGCCTGACCGCGCCGGTTCTGGTCGCCAACTGGCATTTCACCGTCACGCCGACCCATCAGACGGTGGTCAACGCCACCGGCTTTTATGGCGCCTGCAAGGCGCTGGTCAGCGTGCCGGACACCGAATCCAACCTCATCGAGATGCTGATCGAGGATGACGAGGACGAGGCGACGCCGATCGTGATCGACAGCGACAACCTCGCCCGCCGCGCCAGCCATGGCACCGCCGGCGGTGTGATCGCGCGCCAGCGCGCGGCCCGGCCGGCGCGGGGGCGGCCAGCCTTCGCGATCCAGGGCGGTGACCGGCTGGCCAGGATGACGACGCCGGCCGACGACGACACCCGCTTCGCCACAGTCTCACGACCGCGCATGGTGCCGCCGCGCCGTGTGCGGCCGGTCGTCATGGCGAGGGCCGGATGATGCGCATCGACACCACGTTCCGGCCCGACATGGCGCCATCGGCCACTGCCTCACTCGCCGTGCGCCCATCGTCTGCGGCACACCCGTCATCCGCGGCGCACCTGGCGCCACATGCCCGGATCACCGTCGTCCAACGGGCGATCGTCGATGCCCTGTGGTGCGGCCAGGGCATGGCCCATCTGCTCCGGCTCTATGCCGATACAGGAACCGATCCCGCGACCGCCCCGGCCGATGGTCTGGCGCTGTTCGACTTCGGCAGCGGCGGCCGCGCGCTGACCATGGCACGCGACGCCCATGGCATGTCGCCGCCGGTGGCCTCGGTGATCGCGCAGCTTCAGCGTCAGATGGCGGCCGGGAACACGCCGCGGCTGGATCTGGTGCTGGTCAGCCATCAGGACGGCGACCACTGGCTGCTGCTGACCGAGTTGATGAACCAGGTCGAGGCCCTGGCGATTCCGCTGGTGGTGGGCCACATCCTGAAAGGCGGCACGCTGTGGGCGTCCGATGCCAGCGCCGTGATCACCCGGCTGGCGCGGTATACGGCAGATGCCGATACCGACCTCACCTATTTCACCACCAATCAGTCCAGCTATGCCGTCGCCGGCGGCACGATCGTCGACACCTTCGCGCTTGGCGATCTGAAGGTGCGGACGATGATCTCGAACGTCGCGAGCGCCAAGACAACCCAGGGCATCCGGCGCAATTGCGCCTCGACGGTCGCACTGCTTCAGCTCGACCGGCTGGCGATGATCCTGCCCGGCGATGCGACCTTCGAGACGCTGGCCCAGTGCAACGCCGTTCTCGCGCAATGGCAGCCTTATGGCTCGCCATTGCCCTGGATCTACATGATGTCGGCACCCCATCACGGCGCGCTGGCGACGATGAATGCCAGCACCAGGGCGGGCGAGGTCGACCTGACGGCGCTCGATGCCTTCATCGCCTATACCCGGCCCTATTCGGTGATCGCCAGTGCCGGCACCAAGAACAACCACCGCCACCCCCGATCGATCATCATCCTGAAGATGGTCCGCTATGCCGGCTTCGACGAGTTTCCGCCGCATCCGCTGGTGACCTATGGTGAATTGGCCGAGGACCGCTTTCCGAGACCGGTGGAAACCGACAGCGAGTGGCGGGTCATCAACGGTGTGCGGCAGAACGTCTATACCACCGTGCTGAACCTGACCACGCCCGGCCTGACCGCCGACTGGCTGTTCGAGATGACGCTGAACAGCCACAGCACTGAAGTACGGCCCTTCGATGCCGGCGCCCCCGGCATCCTGAACGTGCCCGACACCGATCCGATGACCCTGGTCGCCGATCTGATCAATGCCCAGCAGCCGCACGACAACGACATGGAGGACGGCCTGCTGTCACGGCAGGATGCCATGTCGCGCCGGGATGGCAGGTCGCGGCTGCGCGGCACGTCGCCTGCAGCACCGTCCGGCATCGGCGCCATGGCCGATCTGATCCACAACCGCTTCGGCAGGACCATGGCGCCAGTCCGGCGCGTGCGCCCGTGCGCGACTCGAAAGGCCGGCTGATCATGGCGGTGGGGCGGGCATCCATGGACGGGTTGTGGTGCGGCCAGGGCATGGCGCATCTGCTGCGGCTGTACGGTCATCGCTATGACAACCCGGCAACGACGGCGGCGAACATGATCGCGCTGTTCGACGCCGGCAATCGCGGCTATGGCCTGAGCGAATCGAAGGAAGTTCTGGGCGTCACGCCGCCGGTCAAGACCATCGTCGACGCCCTGGCGCTGCAACAGGCGCAGGGCAAGACCCCGCGCCTGGATCTGGTGCTGCTCAGCCATCAGGACGAGGATCACTGGACGCTGATCAATGAAATGCTCGATCAGGTCAAGCTGCGCAAGATCCCGCTTGAGGTGGGGCGGGTGATCGCCGGCGGCACCGACTGGGGCACCGGCGCCAAGGAGGCGATCAAACGGCTGGTCGCCCTGATACCGGGCGAGGGCGCGCAGGCCGAGTTCTTCTTCACCAACGCCACCGATTATGGCGACCCGCTGACCGGTGCCACCACGACGGTTGCGCTGGACGATGTTCTGGTCCGCACCATCATCGCCAACACGCCCTCGACGGTCAGCAAGAAGAACGGCACCTCGGCGGTCGTCGTGGTTCAGCTTGGCGGGCTTGGCTATGTCCTGCCGGGGGATGCCACCTTTCAGACCCTCGCCATGGCCAACACCAAGCTGAAGGCCTGGCCGTCGACGCCGCTGCCCTCGGTTTATATGATGTCGGCGCCGCATCACGGCGCGCTGACCACCATGACCAAGAAGAAGGACGGCGATAACAGCGATCTCGGCGAGTTGATCGAGTTCGTCGACCTGACCCGGCCCTATTCCGTGTTTGCCAGCGCCGGCGTGTTCAATTCGCACAAGCACCCGTATCTGATCATTCTGACCACCCTGGCCAAATATGCGGGATCGCATGAATTTCCCGACCCGCATGACGTGATCGCCTATGACGGCGGCCAGGAAAGATGGCTTCTGCTGGAGGATTCCGTTCAGAATGTCTACACCACGCTGACCGGCCTGACCGACCCGCTGCCGACCGCCGACTGGCTGTTCGACATCAACGATCAGGGGCATTTCGGCACCAGCGCGCGCTTCTTCGAGGCCGGCGTGCAGGCGATCATCGGCGTGCCCCAGACCAGTTCCACCGTCATGGTGGACGAGGGTGGCGGTGGCGGCGGCGACGACGACGACACCCCGCCGCCGCTGCTGCTGGCCCGCGACGTGCTGCCCGGCATCGAGCGCGGCTTCACCGTGCGCCCGGCCAGCATCCTGGACAGCCGCGTCGATGCACGCGGCCGGATCGCCCTGCCGCGCAATGTGCACCTGACCGGTCCGGCCGGCGCACCGCTGCCGCCGCCCCGCCGCGTGCGGCCCGGTATACGTGGTGGCGGATCGGGTTCATCGGAGGAATTGGCGCGATGACCACAGCCCGCATGACCATGTCGGCGCTCTGGTGCGACCAGGGCATGGCGCACATGCTGCAGATGTACGACACCATCGATGCCCAGGCGCCCAGCCAGATCGTGCTGATCGATTTCGGCGCCGAGACGATGTTCAAATCCTCGGTGCTGAAGCTCAACCTGTCGGCCCCCGCCGTCACCAAGGTGGTCGAGGCGCTGTTCCTTCAGCAGCAGGCGGGGCTGGAGCCCAAGCTGGATTATGTGCTGATCACCCATCAGGACACCGACCACTGGTCGCTGCTGAACTATCTGATGGATGCGGTCGACGAGATCGAACTGCCGATGAAGGTGGGCGCGATCATCTATGGCGGCAGCGACTGGGGCGCCGGCGCCCTGGCCACCGTCAACCGGCTGGCGGCCTATGGTGTCGGCGGTACCGCGCCGATCACGGTGCTCGACAGCAACGTCACCGATTACGCCGATGCCAACGGCACGGTCGGCAGCCTGGTGACGATCGGCGATGTGGTGCTGCGCATTCTGATCGCCAATGCACCGATCGCCAAGTCGAGCAGCCCCGCCCTGCGCAAGAACGGCACCTCGGCGGTGGTGGTGATCGATTATATGGCGGAGCGCATGATCCTGCCCGGTGACGCGACCTGGGAAACCCTGGCCGCCGCCAACACCCTGCTCGGCGCCTGGACCGAGAGCCCGGTGCAGCCGGTGAAGGTGATCTCGGCGCCGCATCACGGCTCGCTCGCGACCATGACGCCCAAGAACGAGGGCACCGACAGCAACCTGGAACAATTGATCACCTTCACCGATCTGGTGCGACCGGACGCGGTGATCGCCTCCGCCGGCTATGGCAACTCGTTCAAGCACCCGTATCTGATCATCCTGAAGGCGCTCGGCAAATATGCCGGCAAGAATGCGCTGGGGCCGCACAAGGTGGTGGTCTATCGCATCGATACGTCGGACTGGCAGCTTTATAGCGACATCACCAAGAACATCTACACCACCGTCATCAGCCTGACCTCGCCGGTCGAGGTGGCGGATTATCTGTTCACGCGCAGCGCCTTCGGCTTCTTCACCGAAGCCTTCGGCTTCCTTGGCCCCAGCAAGGCGATCGTCAGCGTGCCCAGCACGCAGGTGCAGGTGCTGGGCAGTGCCATGTCGACCGCCATGGACGAAGAATCCAAGGATGACGGCGGCGATGGCAGCCTGTCGGGCGACACGCGACGTCTTGCCCGCTCTGCGGCCGCCACCCGCCCCATCGCCGCCCGCCTCACCATCGGACGCTATCTGCCGCCACCCCGCCGGGTTGCGCCCACCGGCCGCAGCCGCGCCACCAGCCCGACACCGGACGCATCCGCATCCCCCGCCTGCCCCACCGCCGCCTCTGCTCCAGCCCCTGCCCCCGCCCGCTGACGAAGCCCGGAGACCCGCGCCATGTCTGTCGCCTCCCTGTATGACGCCTTCGTCCGGGCCACCGCCCAGGGCACGATCAGCGCCACCATTCTGCCGCTGATGGGCAAGCTGACCACGGCGCTGGGGGTGACGGCGTTGCCCCTGACCGATGGCGACCCCGTCCGTCTGTCGGCGGCGGCCCGCCTGACCGGCAAGATCACCTGGGCCGATGGCACGTCGTGGACGCTGACCCTGGTCGGCACGGTCGACGACGACCGGCGCGACGTGCTGGAGATGAGCCTTCTGGCCCGCACCGCCAGTGGCAAGGTGGTGCTGTCGACGCTGGTCCCCGACCTGCCCACCTCGCGCATCCCCTCGCCCGATGTCGGCGGCACGCTGATGCTGGGGCCATCGATCATCGGCGATCTGGGGCCGGAACAGGCCGGCGTGCTGGTGACCGCGGTCGATGACGGCACCGCCGATGTGCCGCCGGTGGTGCTGTCCGGCAATCTGGTGCTGACCGGCACCAAGCTTGCGCCCTATGCAGCGGTGCTGGGTGCCACCCAGTTGAACCTGAACGGCACCATCGATCCGCGCGCCGATGCCGCGATCGCCGATAAAGTGAAGCTGATCGCGGTTTCGCCCACCGCTTCGACCGACTGGCCGAAGATGGGGGTGGAACAGGTCTCCCTGTCCCTGACCACCGATTATACCGATGTCTACAGCCTGGAAGAGCCGCCGGCGCTGATCTCGGCGGTGCTGCTGGTTCTGGTGCTGACGGTGAACACCGGCCGGCCGCATGACGTGGTGGTGACGGTGCCCCTGCTTCAGTCGGACACGCTGTGGGACATCGACGGCAATATCGATCCGCCGCTGACCCTGTCGGACGGCATCATCGCGCTGTTGCAGCTTTTTCCCGGCACCACGCCCGACACCTTCAGCCTGCCGGCCGGTGTGGCGGCACTCGACGCCTTCGGATTGTCTAATCTGCGCTTCGGCATCGAGACCACCGGCGGCGACCTGCCGTTGCCGACCGGCATTTCCTATACCGGCGCCACCATCGTCTCGACCACGCCCTGGGATCTGCCGATTCCGTTCATCCGCATCGAGGAGGTCGGCGCAAGCTGGCTGGTGCTGTGGGGCACGCCCGCCAGCCGCTGGAGCGGCAGCCTGTTCGGCACCATGCGCTTCGGCTCCAAGACCGGCGACGGCGAGGTGCCGCCCGGCCAGGAGGTCACCGATAATTCGGGCGACCCGGTCTATCTGGATGTCGTGGTCGGCCTGCCCGATCTGACGGTCGAGGCGACCACGCGCGGTGCCATCGAGCTGGACCTTGCGGCGGCGATGTCGGTGTTCTTCCCCGGCACGCAGCCATCGGTCAGCGCCTCGCTGATCATCGACCGGATCACCATGGGCGCGTCGCTGCCCGCCAAGACCTATGGTGCGACGCTGGTCGCCCATGGCGATTGGGAAATCCCGATCGGCGACGTCACCTTCACGCTCGACAACGTCACCTTCGAGGTGACGGTCAGCCCGTCGAAGATCTGGGGTGGCCTTGCCGGCATGGCCGGGGTCTATGTCGGCGGCGAGCAGATGACCATCCTGTCGGCCGGCGCCTATTATCCGGGCGATGGCAGTTGGACCTTCCAGGGCGGGCTGGCGGTCGGCACACTGAACCTGACCGAATTCGTCTATGCCTTCCTGGGCCAGACCGCGCCCGACTGGCTGCCCGATCTGGAACTCACCCGGCTGTGGGCCAGCTATTCCACGTCCGCCGGCAACCCCTATGCGGTATCGGCGGCGGTGGCGGTGCGCTGGGATCCCGACATCCTGGGCGTGAAGCTGGCGCTGGTGGCCGAAGCCGACATCAAGCGGCGGCCAAAGGCGACCGGACCCACCATGCAGGCCGCGCGCGATGTGCTGCGCCTCGACGGCCTGGCAATCAACCGGCCACGCCTGCACAGCATCGTCATCACCGATGCGGCGCCGGGTGATGCGCCGGTGATGATCTATGAGGGCGCGGTCAAGGGCTCGTTCGAGCTGAACAACCTGATCGTCACCGTCGGGCTGTCGTTCCTGTCGGACGAGATGACCTGGCTGTTCCGCCTGCAACTCGACAAGTTCACCCTGGAGGCCCGCACCTCGTGGACCGGCACCGGCGACAAGCGCCATCAGGTGCTGACGGTCGAGATGCAGGGCGTCACGCTGGGCGCGATGATCGAAAGCTTCGCGGCCCTTGCCAATCCCAACGCCAATTATCGCCTGGAATCACCCTGGACCTTCCTGAACAGCATCAATCTCGGCCATTTCACCCTGGTCATCGACCCGACCGAACAATCGGTGACGCTGAACTATACGGTCAATCTGAAGCTCGGTTTCATCACCATCAAGACGGTCGGCATCCGCTATGACCGATCGACGGGCGAGCCGCAGGTCAATATCGAGATCACCGGCAATTTCCTCGGCAAGGATTATGGCCGCGAGCCGGGCATGTCGCCGCTGGGCTGGGATGCGCTGAACGACAGCCCGCCTGCGGTGCCGGGGGCCGGCAATTCGCTGATCGACCTGCGCTATATGGGCTTCGGTCAGCATGTGACCCTGGACGGCCTGACCCGGCCGGACTCGCTCGCCGACATCATCGAGCTGATGCGCCAGCAACTGACGCCGATGGACGACCCGTTCCGCAACCCGCTGGACCAGCCCAGCGGCAACAAGCTGCATTTCGACGAGAACAGCCAGTGGCTGATCGGGCTCGATATCACGCTGATGGGCACCGTCACCGTCAAGCTGGTGATGAACGATCCCAATCTCTATGGCGTGCTGATCGCGCTGGCCGGCCCCGAAGCCGGCGGCCTTTCGGGCTTCAGCTTCGAACTGCTCTATAAGAAGGTCACCGACGATATCGGCGTGTTCCATGCCCGGCTGCAGGTGCCGGACATGTTCCGCCAGCTCGATTTCGGCGTGGTCGCGATCACGCTGGGCATCATCACCGTCGATGTCTTCACAAACGGCAATTTCAAGGTCGATCTGGGCTTCCCCCATGCCCGCGATTTCTCGGTCAGCTTCGGCCTGCAATACGGGCCGTTCCTGGGCAAGGGCGGCATCTATTTCGGCCTGCTGAACGGCGCCACATCCACCCGCGTGCCCGCCATCACCAACGGCACCTTCTCGCCGGTGCTGGAACTGGGTATCGGGCTTGCGGTCGGCATCGGGCGCGAGTTCAACAAGGGGCCGCTGAAGGCCGGCCTGTATCTTCAGGTCGAGGTGGTGTTCGAAGGCGTGCTCGCCTGGTTCCACCCCAACGACGCCGCCGCCTCGAAGGCGATGTATTTCTGGGCGCAGGGCACAGCCGCCCTGGTCGGCAAGGTTTATGGCAAGGTCGATTTCAAGGTCATCTCGATCGATGTCAGCTTCGAAGCCTATGCCGCCGCAACCTTGACCATGGCCGCCTATAAACCGACGCTGATCAACATGAGCGTGGGGGTGCGGGTCAAGGCCTCGATCAAGATCGTGTTCGTCAAGATCTCGTTCTCGTTCTCGACCAGCCTGGACGTGTCGTTCACCATCGGCTCGGCCTCGACCACGCCCTGGGTGCTGTCGGCCGACCAGTCGGGCCGCAATCTGAATGCGGCGAGCGGCGCCGGCGGCGCGGCGCTGGGCCGGAATGCCGGGCTGTACGACGCCCTGGGCATCACGCCGCTGGGCAATGCCTCGCGCAGTGTCGGCGCGCGCTATCGCCGCCGCCCGGCCGACATGACCCGGATCACCCGCACCCTGACCCGCGCCCGGCTGGCGGCCGCGCATCGCGCCGCAGGTGGCGCCGTCCGCCCCGACCACCAATCGCTGACCGACCACCATCCGCTGACCGCACAGATGTCGATGCTGGCCGACGACAACGGCATCACCCTTGCCGCCGACCCCTGCGCCGACGGCAGCTATCGGCTGAACTTCTCGGCCGATGCCAAGGTCTATCCCGACGGCGCGATCGAGCGCCTGGACGTGCGGTTGGTGCCGGGCTTCACAATCGCCGATCTGCCGGTCAACTGGCCCTCGGCCGATCCGGTCACGGGCGACGCCGATCCGGCCTATAAGGTCGTGCTGATGCTGTCGATCGACGGGCCGCAGCCGGTCGAGGTTGAAACCCTGGCGATGGCCCGCACCGGCGCCATCACCGCGACCGCGCGCGCCGCCGAACAACAGGAGACGTCGTTCGCCGTCCTGGCCGAGGGCCTGTTCCGCTGGGCGATTTCGGCCATCGGGCTGGATCCGCAGACCGCCACCCTCACCGCCGGCGATCTGGCGGAACTCGCCGCCCAGATGGATTGCCCGCAGACCTTCGCCGATGGGTTCTCGTTCACCAATCTGAACGGCTTCCTGGCCAACAATGTCGATGTCCGGCTGTCGGGCATCCCCGCCGGCGACGACCCCGACGTCATCGGTGGTGTCAGCTTCCCGATGCCGCCGGTGCTGGGCTGGACCAGCCCCGACCTGCCGCCGCCCGAAAACGACCGCAACTTCGCCAACTGGCAGCCGGTCGACAATGCGTATGCCGCCCGCATCGCCACCTATTTCCGCAAGCTGTCGCCCCAGCCCATGGGCACCGATGGCGGCGATGGCGGCGGCGGGATCGACGACAACGAGCCGCTGTCGTCGGTGATCTTCCGCGAATACATGCTGCTGATCACCAAATCCATGGTCCAGGCGGCGGAGAACCTGTTCGCGCGCTTCCCGGTCGAGATCGACGAGACCTCCACTTTGGCCGGGATTGCCGACGGCTTCCCCACCATCACCGTGCCCTATGTCATGCATCTGGGCGATACGGTCGATCAGGTGGCCGCCACCTATGGCTATGGCACGGCCGAATTGCTGGCGCTGAACCCCGGTCTGGCCGCCACGCTGGATACGGCGGTGCCCGGCCAGATCCTGCCGATCATCCTGGGTGTGACGCCCGAGAGCATCGCCGCCGCCAATCCGGAGCGGTTGCTGACCGCCGCCAAGACCATTCATGCCGCCGCCCTCGACACCCAGATTCTGGATGGCGAGACCGCGGCCGCTCTGTGCGCCCGGGTCGGCGCCGTGGTCGATGACTGGCTGGCGACCATCGCCGCCCTGGACGTGCCCACCATCACCCGCGCCGGCGCGCCGCTGGCCTTGCCGCAGGCGAGCTTCTCCAACCCCACCGCGCTGACCCTGGTGCAGGCAGCGGCGCTGTTCTATGTCCGCGTCAATGCCGGCACGCTGGCGGTTGCGGCGGTGCCCGAAGCCGCCTGGTATGGCGAGGCGATCGTTCAGTTGACCGGCGACACCATCGGCGCCGATGGCAGCCTGCCTGCAACGGTGATGCTGCCCTCGGCCTATGACACGCTGACCGATCCGGTGCGCTGGACCCGGCTTTCCGGCGACACCCTGCCGCTGCTGGCCGCCGCGACCGCCCTGTGGCAGAACCCCACGGCCGATCCGCTGTTCGCCACCTGGCTCACCAGCGTTCAGGCCCTGAACCCCGGCTACACCACCGGTGCGGTGATCATTCCCGCCGCCGACACCGCGCTGCAACCCGACGAGACCCTGCGCGCCCTGGCCGCCCGGCTGCTGATGGTGGCCGACCCGACCGCCGAGCCGGCGGTGCCCGGCGCCGGATTCCGCGGGCTGGTGGCGCCGGCCGATATTCTGGCGCCGCTGGCCGACGTGACCGTGACCAACTGCACGCTGACCACGGCCGACGACCAGACCCTGCGCGATTTCGCCACCACCTATGATCTGGCGATCGAAACCGTCGGCCGCATCGGCGCCGAGATCGCGGGGCTGATCCGGCCGGTTGCCGACAAGCCGCTGATCGTGCCGACGCTGGCGGCGGTGACGCTGGATACGCTGATGCCGGCGCTGACAGCCGACGCGCCGGTGCGCGACGTGGCGGGGCAGGTGTCGCGGTTCATGCTTCATGGCCAGCGCCTGCCGGTGCCGGGCAGTGACGATGACGACACGCTTGGCGGCCTGTACGACCTGGTCGGCCAGCAGGTCACCGGCCCCGCCCCTGATGGCGAACAGCCGCCGGAGACCGTGCGCCTGACCGTCACCATCACCGAAACCGTCGACACGCCCTGGCTGACCCTGGTCGCGACCGAGACCGCGCCCGCCGATGCCGACATGGCGATGCTGACCGCCGGCCGCGCGGATTTCGCCGCCCGCAACCCCGCCGCCGCCGCCGGCCATCTGCGCCCCGGCATGATCCTGGAGGTCGACGACGCCGACGATCTGGTCATCACCGTGACCGAAAAGATGCTGGGGGACGGTTATCCCTCGACCAGTCTGACCCCGGTGCTGTATGCGCCGCCCACCGCGCTGCAATTGTGGCAGGACGTGCCGGTCCGCCACGGCCTGCCGCAGATGGTGATGTGGCAGGTGGCGGCACGGCCCGACCTGCCGGCGCTGGGTGCCGGCAACGGTGCCGCCGCCGTCGGCATGCCGTCGTTCTGGCCGTTCACGTCGAACCTTGCCAGCCTTGCCGCCAGCGTCGACAGCGGCCCGTGGCAACTGTACCGCGCAGACCCGGAACAAGGCCCCGACGCGCCGGCGATCGCGATGGAACGCTTCACCTGGGCGACGCTGGTGGATATCACCATCAACCGCGTGCCCGGCCGGCCGCACACCGTGGAGGTGATCGGCGCCGATACGGCGGGCCGGCAGTTGCTGCTGGAATTGTGGCAGTATCTTGAGGCCAATGCCGCCACCGACGACGCCAGCCTGTTCTTCGGCTTCCAGTTGTCGCCGGCGGCCGGTCTGGCCGGCGGACTGGTGTCGCCCACCATCGACCGCGACGCCACCTCTCTGGTGCGCACCAATCTGTCGACCGAAACCCGGTCGGGCAATGTCAGCAGCGCGCGCAGTCTGGCGCTGGCCGATGGCGACACACCGCCATCGGGGCCGTATTTCGCGCCCTTGTCGAATGCGCTGGGCTTCCTGACCCTGCTTTGGGAAGCGAGCGTGGTCGGCGGCGGCGGCTATTGGCTGGACATGACCGATGCCGACGGCCAGGGCTTCAGCGACGAGATCTGGGGCCCCGATGGCAATGCGGTGTTCACGATCATGGCGGTGCTCGACAGCCAGTCGGGCGCCAGCCCGGCGCGCCGGCTGCACAGCTTCAACACGGCGGCCCTGGTCGCCGACCCGGTCGACACCTCGGCGACCGCCCTGTTCGTGGCCGCCCCCGACGATCGCGATCAGGTGCGGCGCGCGACGGTGGCTCAGGGCAATGTCGGCTTCACCATGGGGCTGACCAACCCGCCCGATACCGGCGACAGCCCCGAACTGACCGCGCGGCGGCTGTATAATCTGGCCGGCTATCATCTGGTCGACACCGCCGTGTTCGAGGCCAGCAATGACGGTCAGCCGGTGAACGGACAGGTCGACGACGGCACCGCGCCGATCGACGCGCTGCGGATGCAGAAGCGCGTCCGTGCCGAGGATGCCACCGACGACAACCAGACCGTGGCCCAGATCATCCCCATCCACCGCTATGCCAAATCGGCGAGCGTGCCGACCATCCCCGGCCTGCCGCCCGCGGCCGGCGATCCCTATGCCGGTATCTCGGCCCCCGGCCGCACGGCGCCGCCCACGGCCACGGTGACGCTGGGCTTCCATGATATCTTCGGCAACAGCACGAGCCCGGCCGCCACGCAAGATGTGGAACCGACCGCAGAAGGAGACGCGTGATGAGCGCCGCGATGACCGTTACGGCCGACGCGGCCATGCCCGGCAGCGTCGACATGACCGTTGGCTACACCGATCCGGTGATCGGCGTGGCCGCCTGGCCGGTGACCACGGCATCCTGGGCGATCCAGCCGCCGGTCGAAGGCCAGAGCGGCGCCGTGCTGGCGATGCGGGTGGCGATGCAGCCCGGCGGGCTGGTGCCGCCACCGGTGGCGGCCGGTGATGCCGCCGCAGCCACCGCCACCGATATCGCCAGCCGCTTCGGCGCGGTGTGGTATCAGGTGATGCAGCCGGATATGCAGGTGGCTTTGTCCACCTCGCTCAACCAGCCGGCCGGCGGCACGCCGGTGACCATGCCGACCACGATCAGCGGCCTGCGCGCCCATGTCTCGGGCTGCTATGCCTTCTCGGCCGCCGCCGCTAGCTTTGCCGCCGCCTTCGCCGACCCGGCGGTGACAGCGACGCTCGCCAATGTGATCGACCATTACGGCCTCGACTGGCAGGCGCTGGGTCTGGCCGCGGGCGAACGCCTGCTGGGCAGCCTGCTGGTGCTGCCGGGCACGGGGCTGCTGGTGCCGTCTTTCGCGGTGTTCCAGGCCGGCGGCACCGTAGCGGCATTGGTGCCGGCGCCGCTGGACCCGGCAGCCGTGCTGGGCGACAACGACAATATCGTGCTGCCGCTGAACCCCGGTTCCGAGCTGGTGGTGCCATCGGCCGAACGGGCACAGCCCGAGGACGGCTTGCCGCTGGCCGATCTGGCCCTGGCCCTGAACATCACGCTCGCCAGCCTGGTTTCCGCCAATGCCGACCGGCCGGGCCTGCTGGCGCCGGGCTTCGTGTTCTCGGCGCAGGGCATCGAGGTCGAGGTGCCGGCGACGGGCGAGCCGGGCGCCGATGCGACCTTCGAAGACATCGCCCTCGCCTTCACCGACAATGGCGTGCCATTCGACGCGGTGATGGCGGCGGGCTCCAGCGCCGCAACCCCGGGCATGTTCCGCAGCGGCGTGACCCTGACCGTCGATCGCCAGATCATCGCCGCCGGCTGGACGCTCGCCACCAACACCACCACCCTCGACGCCGCCACCCTGGCCGGGCTGAACACCGCCACCATCGACCTGTTCCCGGCCGGTGTGCCGCTGTTCCTGAAGGCCGATGCGGTGACCGGGCTCGACACCGCCCCGCTCGGCGCCACCGCCCGCGCCTATGCGATCGAGCCCGGCGACCTGCTGCGCCACAATGCCGGCCTCGCCCCCATGACGCCCGCGGGTGATGGCGGCGCCGGGCTGCCGGTGGCGGGCCTCGCCGCCTGGAGCCTCGATCCGGCGGATCTGCGCATCCCCTATCGCATCCCCGGCGGCCAGACCATGACCGCCATCGCGGCCCTGTTCCTGGCGGCCAGCACAGCCGACGGCATCACGCCCGAACAGGCGCTGACCCAGGCCAACCGCGCCCTGCCCGGCACGGTCGCCGGCGGACGCACGATCACGGTCGCCGGCCAGCCGCTGGCGACCGAGGCCGGCGACAGTTTCGACGACGTCATCGCCCGCGCCGATCCGCCGGTGACGATCATCGATTTCGCCGACGCCATCGCCGATGATCCGCTGGCGCTGGCGGCGGGCGGATTGCTGCTGTGCCCGCCCGCTGTGCTTGACGCGGCCGGGCCGGCAAAGCCCTCTGATCTGGTTGCACGCTATGGCGTCGATGCAACGCTGGTGCTCAGCGCCAATGCCGCGACGCCGGGGGTGATCGCCGCCGGCGTGACCCTGAAGCCCTCGCCGGTCACCGACACGCCGACCATCGTCACGGCCACGGCCGACAGCATGAACGCCATCCTGCGCCGCTTCGCCGCCGCCGGGATCGCGGTCACCATCGGCGATGTGGTGCAGGGCAATCCCGATACCGCCTTCCTGGCGGCCGGCGCGCAACTGCTGCTGCCGCCGGTCGACACGACCCTGACGGCTGCCTTCGGTGAGGGTGGCTGGCAGGTGCCGGGGGTGATCTTTCCACTGCGGAGCTGGGTGACGCTCGCACGCAATGCCGATCTGGTCGACCCCGCCTTTCGTGGCACCGATGACCTCCCCGGCCCGGTGGTGCAGGAGGCGAGCCCGCTGGCCGCCGCCCGCAGCGCCACGCCGGAACGCCAGGAAGACGGCGCCGTCACCCTCGATGTCTTCGCAGCCGCGATCGAGGAGGTGATCGAGGGGCTGAAGCTCGCCACCGGCCGGGTGCTGTCGGCCGAACGCGACCCGTCGCCCACCGATATCTGGGCGGTGTCGTTCATCGATCCGGGCGGCATCACCCAGGTCGACATCGCCCCCACCAGCGAGCTTGAGGGGGTTGAGGGCAAGCAGCCGTTCAGCTTCGCGCTGAGGCCGCTGTCGAACACGCTGGAAGCCGAAAGCGGGGTCGAGATCCGCACCCTCGATCCGACGACCGGCCAGTGGGGCGATACCAGGATCCTGGATTACCAGGGCGTCGACCTTGAGGTCTGGGCACGGGCATGGTTGAGCGGGCTGGATCTGATCTGTACGGCACCCTATGCCGCCCCTGCCTATCGGGTGGCGCCGGCGGCGCTGGAACAACTGCTGGCGGCCAAGAAGCTACTGGCCTGTGCCGTCGCCGACGGGCTGTCGCCGGTGCTGGTCGAACAGGAGGAAAATGGCGGCGAGATCGGCGGCGCCGCCTGGACGGCCGCGCGCGAGGTGCTGTATCAGCGGCTGCTGAACCAGCTCGGCCCCGCCTATGACACCACGGCGATCCTTCAGTTCACCGCCACCGTCACGGCACCGACAGAGGCCGCCACCGCCCGGCTGTCGGGCGCCGGCCGGCTGGATCCGCTGGACGAAGGCGCCCGGCAGCAGCGCGCCGCCGCCGGTGACGACCCCGATGCCTGGCGGGTGTCGCAGCTTGGCAATGCCAAGACCTGGCTTGCCGATACCACCAGCGGCACGGTGTCGTTCCCGCTGGATGTGGCCCAGCCGGCGCGGCATCGCGCCGTGGCGCTGGACCCGCGCTATGCCGTGAACGAGATCGAATTCGACATCAGCCCGGTGGTTGCGGGCTATGACAAGTCGAACTGGTTGAGCTTCGTGCGGGTGTTCGACCAGCACCCGCCCGACGCCTTCACCGCCGATCTGGGCGCACCGCTGGTGCCGGTGCCGCTGCGCGCCTATCCGGATCTGCCGGCGCTGGTCTCGCAGCAGGCGTTGACCGCCGACAACCCGACCACGGTCGAGGCCGCGGTGCACTGGTCCTATGTCTTTACCTACACCCATCAGAGCGCCGCGCAGGACCAGATCCATATCGAGCTGGAATTCAACCGCCAGCCGGAAATGGCCCTGCGGTTATCTGCCGACGACGACACGCTGTTCGCGGCGCTGGCCCAGTATGGCTCGGCCAGTGACACGCTGTGGCAGATCCTGGCCGGGCTTCAGGGGCCGGACGCGACCGCGGCCAACACGGTGCTCGCCAACACGCTCGGCACCTATGCCGATCTGGCGACACGGATTTCCGGCCTGTGGTCGGCCTGGTGGGGTGTCGGCAGTTGTGACGAGCTGGTCGCGGCACAGAGCACCATCCGGCCGGCCAATACCGGGCTGGTGCACCCGTCGCGCACCGCCGCCGGCGCCCGGCGTCTGGCGGCACAGATCCGCGCCGCCAATGGCATGGATGCGGCAGCGAATGACGATGCGACGCTCACCGTCGGCGCGCCGCATGAATTCTATCACTATCTGGCGACGCTCGATGCCGGGGTGGTGACGGTTCAGGACGTGGACGTCGATGTCTATCTGAGCCTGACCCTGCAACTGCTCGACGCCGACGGCAGCATCGCCTGGCCCGAGATCACGGTGATCCGCGACGACGGCGTGGCCGTGGCGCTGACCGGCGCCGAGCCCGGCGCCACCAGCCGGGTCTACAGCTTCCCGACCGACGATCCGCTGAAACTGGTGCCGGCCTTCACCCGGCTCGGCTTCCGCTACACCATCGGCGGCCTGCACATCGCCCATTACCAGAACGCCAATGCCGGGGTGTCGGTGATCCGCAATGCGCAATTGCTGGGCACCGGCGGGCCGGATACCTGTTCCGCCTTCATCTATCGCACACCGCAGCTTGGCTTCCCCGAACCGCTGGTGCCGCTGATCACCATCGACAAGCGCCTGGCCATCGGCACCTGGACCACCGACCCCGCCACCAACCCGCTGACGGCGGTGTTCAACGCCATGTTCGACAACGACCCGGCCGGTCGCGAAATCGCGGTGGCCGCGCGTTATGGTTATGCGCTGGTGCCGGGCGCCACGCCGATCGAAACCTTCCTGCCGGTCGCCCTGCACCCGCGCTATACCTATGATCAGGCGACGACGGTTCAGGGCATCATCACCGCCGTGGAAAACTGGGCCAGCGCCGCACAGCCCGTCACCACCGGCGGCCTGTGGGGCTTCGGCATCAGCATGTATTCCAGCACCGACCCGGCGCTCGACCGGCCGCTGCTGGAACTGCAACGGCTGGTCTCGCCGATCGCCTGAGCCGGCATCGAAGACGCCGCACCGCTCCGATCACGGGTCGGGCGCGGTGTGGCGTCTCGACACGTTCGCCATGATTTCAGTGATACGCCGCGCCGGCTCATGTGGCAGGACAGAGCGGCCCATGCGGTGCCAGTCTGCTCGATAAACGAATAACTTAGAGCGATTTTCGTGAACCGGATAACGCGAAAATCGCTCAGTATTGAATCTACGGGCAGATCAAGGTTGCGCCTTCGCGTATGACGACAGAGTCTTCCGGCTCAAAAATGCGGTAGGTGTCGCCCGTCAGTTCGATGTCGAGGCAACCTTTGTGCCGCTGAATAAACACCGTCATCAATTCGATTGGTTCGGCTGACTCTTTGAACGGGACGCGGCGCGTCTGCATATCTGCAAGCTCGTGCGGATCAAATGTGATCCGTTGGCACTGCCTGTCCCAGATCAGATTGCCAACCCAACGAAGCCACGCGGGCTTTCTACAATAAGCTCCCAACGCCGGTCGTATCTGTATGTCAAAAAAGGGCAGGATGCTTGTCTGCCCGTCACTTGCGGAGATGTTGGCTGTTACCGGCGTGTCTGTAACTTTATCGCCGACATAATCGAACACCAAGTACAGCCATCCCACGATCACAGCCACAATTATACTGATGAGCACTTCTTTGGAGACGCCTCTCAAGCGCTCCAACATAGTTTTCGCCTCTCTTTGTGGTTCAGGCGTCATTGCAGCGCCGTGTTGGGCACGAAGAGACTATCGCTTTTGCCTTTTGAGCGGGAATAAAGGAGCAAGGTCGGCGCCGCAGAGCGGATGACATCGCGTTCACCGGGCGGAAAAATCATGCATTGAACTGAGACAATGTCGTTCTCAATGTTCATATAAACCAATGCCTCATTTTCTGACGTAGTTATGGGGTCAGGTGGCCCGTCGGAAAATTTTTCCAAAGCTGAAATACAAAGATCAAGCTGCGGTAAATTCTCTCCAAGCACTTCCGCGACCGTCTTCGAAAGATCATCAACGTCACCGCTCATAGCTGATCGCGCAATAAGCAATCGAAGCGACAACGGAAGACTGTTTCCTGACTGTGCTTGGCTAATTATCTCCGCGATCGGCGGCACGTCTGCGCTTTTTACCGGCCCATCAATGGAAGCACCGCCCACTGCGAACGTGCAACGATCATTATCCGGATCAGAATATGCGCCAACATCGACATCCGGGAATGCGATAGCAACCGCATCGTTTGCGACAGTATTCGGTTCGCATCGGTACTGCGGATTAGCGGCACGGCTAATATTCGGCACCGCCACAATGAGCGCACTCACCAGCAGGCCCTGGAGTAGATATCCCATGGCATTTCTCCACGTGAGTAAGCCATTACATTGCACGGCTGATCAATGGATGGTCAAGGCACATATCGGTAGCGAGAAGCCGCGCCCGTATCGCGGCAAGATTCCGGTCCTTCTGCAATGCCTGCCGCTCAATCCTCCAGAGCGATCTCGACAAGCTGCTCGATATATTCTTCGGCGGTCATGAGCCCTGCAAAGTCGCCTGCGGCGTCCTTGTCGGCGGCAAGTCGGGTGGCCCTTTCGAACGCCTTGCGGCTGATGGTGATGGTGACGTCGATCTCGTCTTCTTCAGGCATGGCTTCGTGCTCCCCTCGTTCATCTCGTGCGGCCGGCGGAGAAAACGCCCATCATGCGTCGTGGTCTCCACGGCCTGCAAGGTGATGGGCTGATCGAGCGCCTCCCCGGAGCCCGGGGGCCGCCCTGAATGGCGCTGGTACTGATGGCCTTGGCACCGATGACTCTGGCACTGTCGGATTTCTTGATTATATTGAAGACAGAAGCCTTGTCTGGAGCCCGTGCCATGTCTCGCACCACAACCATGACCGTCCGGCTCAGCGGCGCGTTGAGCGAGTTCGTCGCGGCGAATGTCGGCGAGGACGGATCGTATGAGAATATCAGCGAATATGTCCGCGACTTGATCCGGCGCGACAAGGAACGGGCGGAAGCGGCCGCTTTCGACCGCCTGAAGGCGGAACTGACCCGCGCCTTCGCCGCAGCGGATGAGAGTTACACGCCGCTCAGCGCCGCCGATGTCATCGCGCGCAACCAGACCGCCGAATGACGGTCCGCATCCAGGAGGCGGCATCCCTCCGGCTCGACGACATATACCGCTATACCCGCAGCCGCTGGGGCAAGGCGCAGGCCGATCAGTATATCACCGGCATGTTCCAGGCCTTCGAGGCGATCGAAAGCCATGGCGTCCGCTCGAAACCGGTTCCGGCCGAATTCGGCGTCGACGGCTATTATGTCCGGTATGAAAAGCACGTCGTGTATTGGCGGCGACTGCGCAACGGCGATATCGGCATCGTCACGATCCTGCATGAACGCATGCACCAGATGGCACGCTTCAGGGATGATGTGCCGGAGTGATCGTGAGCCCGACTGATGGTGGGCTCGATCAGTCCGGCTTATTCTTTCTCTGTCTCTTGCGCTCAAGCCATGAATGGCGGATGTCACCCTTGAAGGCGCCGATGAGCGATGCCCCGAGAACCGCGAGGATGCCGACGACGAGGTTCTCGCCAAGGATCGCCGCAATGCCGATGCTGATCAGAAGCAGGATGACGCCCGCCGTGAGGCGTGGCACAGATCGGCGTGTTACGGCAGACGGCATCGACATAGGCCTGCCAGATGCGTCTGACGCGTGACTGTGCTTCCGCCATGTCAGCCGGTCTCCACACCACGACCACGGAAAATGCGCTCCCCCACCAACACCAGCGCAAGCGCTGTCGGCAGGCCGATCGTCAGGCCGAGCAGGCCGGAGCCGGTGGCGAGGCGGGTGGCGTTGACGCAGGCGATCAGCAGCAGGCCCAGGGCAAAACCCAGCCGGGCGGCGCGACGGGCCGGGTTGCGGCGGGTGATGCGGGCCATGCGGCTGGCGAGCAGCCAGAGGGTCAGGAACCAGAGAAAACTGACGACCATGCCGGCCACAAGGGTTTCCCGTGGATAGGCGGTCTCTCGGGCGAGCGTCGGGCCCTGGATCAACGGCCAGTTGACCAGGGCGGTGGCCCCGGCGGCAAACCCGACCGCCAGGACGATCCGGCCGACACGCCGCCAGAGCGTGCGACGGCCGCGCTCGGCTGGGACAGGCATGGGCATGTGGTCTCCAACGGGGCTGAACGGCACGGAAAGCGGATATCGGCTGCGCCATCCTCAACCTGAAAGGGGATGCGGGCACGATATCCAACCGGTGCCGATCCGGTCAATATGCAAATGAGAATGAATTGCGCTATGTCATCCGCCGGGCCGGATCACCTGTCGAAGGTCCGGCCCGATCCGGCGCATGCCGCGCGCCGGCCCTGTCGGCGCAGATGGATGATCTGGGCGGTCAGGCCGATGACGAGAAGGACGAAGAGGCCGGCTTGTGCCCCCAGAAGAAGCGGCGCAGTCGGGTCGGTCACGATGGGGTGGCCGTCCGGAACCCGGCGCAGGGTTTCACTGACGGTCGGCACCATCAGCAGAAACGCCGTCAGGCTGAGGAAGACGGTCTCCAGATAAGTGCCGGCGCGTCCCAGGCGGGACATACGGCCGACGCCATAGCCGGCGAGCAGCAGCAGGATCGTTGCGGCACCGATGCCATAGCTCACCGGCTGATGCGCGACGAGAAACACCGTTGCCGCACCGATCAGCATCGCCACGAAATAAACCACGCCGGGGCCCGACCGGGGGACGATCCGTCCGTGGCGGGTGAACATGTAGATCGCCATCGGAATGGCGGGCAGGCTGCCAAGCGTATGCACCCAGCCAAGCGGTGAGATTCCGAACATCAGGGTCTCCATTGTGTTGATCATCTGCGTTGATCAGGTGCGGGGCCGGACCGGCCGCAACCGGTCCGGCGGTGTTCGGCTAGGACAAGCGGTCGACACATCCTTCATAGTTTGTCTACCTTCTAGTAGGAAGACAATCAAGCTTCTTGCGCCCGCCACACGACAAGCGGAGAGACCCGCGCCGTTCAGCCGAGCTCACCAAGATGCTGGCGGACCCATCCGGCCTCCTCCGAGGCCGTCCGCCGGAAGTGCCGCTTGAAGTCACGGCTGAACTGGGCGGGGCTGGCATAGCCGACCGCTGCGGCGACCTCGGCAATCGTCCCGTCCCGGCGCGCGATCATCAGCCGCGCCTCGTGCAGCCTGATCGCCTTCACATACTGGATCGGCGTACTGCCCGTCAGCGCCTTGAAATGGACGTGATAGGACGGAACGCTCATGCCCGCCTCGCTTGCCAGAGCGGCGACGGATATTCCGGACGCATAGTTTTCGCGCAGCCGGGCAAGGCTCTGCACGATCCTGCCGGACGGCCCCTGCTGCCGCAGGGCCCGGATCATCGCGCCGCCTTGCGGCCCGACCAGCACCCGATAATGCAGCTCGCGCAGGATGCCGGCACCCAGAACGGCACATTCGACAGGATCGCGCAACGCCCGCAGCAGACGCAGCACGACGGCCTCGATCTCCGGCTCCATCCGGCTCGACACCAGCGCCCGCGCCCTGCCCGCTGCCGGCTCGGCACGCAGCGCGCCCAGTTGCGGCGCGATCTCGGCGGCCAGTCGCATGTCGAACTCGACATAGACCGCGAGCAGCGGGCGCTCGGCACTGGCCATGGATTCCATCCGGAACGGAACCGGCACCGACACCGCCAGATAATGCGCCGCGTCGTAGAGATAGACCTCGCCGTCGAGAAGGCCCCGCTTGCGGCCCTGCAGCACGAACACCGCACCCGGCTTGTAGAGCACCGGGACATCGCGCAGCACCGCCTCGGTCCTGAGTATGCGGACCGTGTCGAGCCCTGTTGCGTTGTAGCCGTGGCTGGGCGCCAGACACCCGGCCAGCCCCACCAGCGCATGGCGCTCCGGCCGCTCATGCGTCGCATTCATAGGATCTGGCAAGATATTCAGACCTTCCGCAATGGCTGGCCGTCACTCTGAAGACTATCAATCATGGCACGGACGCATCAAAGAGAGGCGCAATCATGTCGGGCAAGACCATCTTCATCACCGGCGCGAATTCCGGCTTCGGCTTCGCGATCGCGGCGGCAGCGCTCCGCCAGGGCCATCAGGTCATCGGCACCGTCCGCTCGGAACCATCGCGGGCATCGCTTCTGGAGCGTTTGCCGGCAGCGCGGCCCGTGCTGTGCGACGTGACCGAGTTCGACCGGATCGCCGATGTGGTCCGGCAGGCCGAGGAGGATCACGGGCCGGTCGACGTGTTGATCAACAATGCCGGCTATGGTCACGAGGGGATTCTGGAAGAAACGCCGCTGGACGAGATGCGGCGCCAGTTCGATGTGAACGTCTTCGGCGCGGTCGCGGTCGCCAAGGCCTTCCTGCCGCGATTTCGTCAACGGCGCCGTGGCTTCATCGTCAATGTCACCTCGATGGGCGGCATGATCACCATGCCCGGCATCGCCAGTTACTGCGGCAGCAAGTTCGCCCTTCAGGGCATTTCAGAAGTCATGCGCGCCGAGATGGCGCCGTTCGGCGTCCATGTGACGGCGCTGTGCCCCGGCTCGTTCCGGACCGACTGGGCCGGCCGCTCGATGATCAGGACCGGGCGATCGATCGCCGACTATGACGCCCTGTTCGATCCGATCCGACAGGCGCGGCAAGCCAGAAGCGGCAAACAGCCGGGCGATCCCTGCAAACTTGCGGCCGCGGTTCTGGACCTGATCGCGTCCGACAACCCGCCGCCGCAGCTTCTGCTGGGCAGCGACGCCCTTGGTCTGGTGTCGGACAGGATCGAACGCCTGAAGCACGAGATCGCGGCGTGGGCGTCGGTTACCGTATCAACCGATGGCTGACCGCGGACCTACATCGCCCGACAAGGCTGATGCTTATAGCCGGCGCTCAACGCTCACATCCAGCGCAGCCGCGGCTTCAGAGAGTATCGGGGTGCCGGCATTGCCGGCACAGGTCACGGACATGGTGATCATGGCGCAGATCCTAGTTGTGCGTGTCGAACTCGGTCGCGATGGAGATGTCGCGCCAGGTGGCGATGTCGGCTTGGAACGCGGCCAGCTTGCGCGCCGCCAGCGCATGAGCGCCCGGCCCGATCGGGAGGTGCAGGGGCGGATGTTCGGCATCGACAGCCCGCAGCATCACGGCGACCGCTTTGGCGGGATCGCCGGCCTGCCGGCCGTTATTGGTCTGGCGATACCGCCGTCTCGCTTGCGCCGTTCCGGCATAAGCGGCGATCTCGCGCGCCGCCATCGCCATGGAGCGGCCGAGAAAATCGGTTCGGAACGGGCCGGGTTCGGCGATGATGACGCTCACGCCAAGCGGGCGCAGTTCATCGGCAAGTGCCTCGGACAGGCCTTCCACCGCGAATTTCGTGGCATTGTAGAAGCCGGAGCCCGCGGAGCCGGCGATTCCGGCACCGGATGAGAGATTGACGATGCGGGCACCTGCGCGCCTGCGCAGCGCCGGCAGGGCCGCCCGGGTCGTCTCGATCAGGCCGAAGACGTTCACCTCGAACATCGGTCGATATTCGGCGGGCTCGCCCTCTTCGATCGCGCCGATGAAGCCGAAGCCGGCATTGTTGACCAGAACGTCCAGCCCGCCGAATGCGCTTTCGGCCAGCGCCACGGCCCGCGCGGCCTCGCCGGCGCGTGTGACGTCGAGCGCCATGCCGCGCACCGTGTGCGGATAGCGCGCGCAGAGCGACTGCAAGGTATCGGTCGAGCGGGCGGTGGCGACGAGACGGTCGCCGCGCGCCGCGACGGCTTCGGCAAGCTCTCGGCCCAGGCCCGACGAGCATCCTGTGATCAGCCAGGTTTTCACGATGGTGTTCTCCTCCAACGTCCAGCGGGATGGGGAGACTTTAGACGATTGAATTTGTTCGGAAACTGACAGTACCGTACAATCTTCGTTCATTTTTGTAAGGGTGAGGCGATGGAATGGAGCGACGTCAGGATCTTTCTGGCCATAGCCCGGACCGGCACGCTGGGCGCTGCCGCCCGCGCGCTTCATCTGAGCCATCCCACGGTCGGGCGCCGCCTTCGGGCGCTTGAACAGGCAACCGGCCAGACGCTGTTTCAGAGAACCGCCGAGGGTTTCGTCCCGACAGACGAAGGACATGCCGTCATCGCGCTGGCCGAGCAGATGGAAGACGGCGCCCTGGCCATCGAACGGCGGCTGGCCGGGCAGGAGCGGGCCCTTCAGGGCACCTTGCGGATATCATCGGCCGACTGGTTCGGCGCCTATGTCCTGCCGCCGGTCATCGATGCGTATACGACAGCCTGTCCGCATGTCGATGTCGAGATTCTGACCGGCACACGCCTGTTCAGCCTCGCTCAGCGGGAGGCCGACATCGCCTTCCGGATCGTCCCGTTCGACAGCCCCGATATCATCCAGCGACGACTGGTCCGGCTGGCCTATGGGGTTTATCTGGCGGCGGACGCGCCCGAGCCGGTCTATGGCGACGGCGCCGGATTCCGGCTGATCACCCACGACACGTCGACGGGCCGGTTCCCGGATATCGACTGGCTGAAAGCGAGCTTCCCGAACGCGCGGCCGGTTCTGCGGTCGAACAATCGCAACGTCCAGGGGCGGATGTGCCGGCAGGGCATCGGCATCGCGGTGCTGCCGCAGGTCGCAGGCGATCAGATGACCGGCCTTCGCCGCCTCGATCTGCCGGCGGAGCCCCCCTCACGGGACATCTGGATGGGCTATCACCGGGATATGCGGCGCCTTCAGCGACTGCGCGCCTTCATCACCACGATAACCGATCACGTCGCGATCGCGCCGTTCCGGGCGGGGGCGCCGGATCAGGCGACGGTGCCGGCCGCATAGCGCGACGCGCCGTGTTAAGTCTCGGCGTGTATCGGCGCCGGCTGGAAAACCTGCTGCACCACATTTTCGCCCCGGCGCAACTGGACCTGACGATCGCCGACCGCTTCGGCAACCCGGTGCGCCCCCGGGAATGGTTTCTGGTGCCGCTGCCGGTGATCGACGATGCCGTGGGCCGCATCCGCGACGGCTCGATCACGGGTGTGGTCTATGATCCGGACACGGCCCGACTGGTCGCCACGGCACCCTGACCGGGGGCAATCGCGGCCTCGTCAACATGACAGAAAACGGGGCGGCAATCAGGCTTTGCCGCCCCGTTCGCATATCCAGCAGGCAGGATCAGGTCTGTGCCCGATCATCAGAGATCCGATGACATCGCCGGCCTGATCACGAAAAACTGTCGCCATCATCAGCGCCGACGGAGCCCAATGCCGTATCCTCAGCGGCCAGGCTGTCGAGCACAGGCATGTGCCAGACACGGCGATCGGTGGCGGCCAGAGGCGTGCCGGGCTGATACACCAGAGGATGGGTCTCGTTCATGATATCACGCTTTCTCGACAGTGGCGGATTTCCTACCTAGCGATATTTATCATCATACGATAGCAGGGTCTTGGGCTTTTTGACGAACCGGGCACGATCCTGTTATGTCAGGCCCACCCGATCAGGACGCCACCGCGTGAGGGGCTGGTGCGGCGCCGCCGTCGGAGGTGCGGGTGATATAGGCGCGCAGGCGGGCCAGACGGCTGGTCCAGTCGCGGTCCCAGGCCGCCATGATCTGATGGCGGGCGGTGTCGTCGTGGCCGTCCCAGCCGGTATGGTCGAGCAGCAGACGGGTGCCGTCGCCGGTCGATTCCAGCCGGATGTTCACCCGGGTCTGGCTGGCCCAGGCTTCATCGGAAAGTGCCAGTTCCAGCGCCGATGGCGGCGACCAGCGCAGCACCCGGCCGCGGATGTCGCGGCCACGGTCGCTGCCGTCGGCGCGGATCAACACGCCGCCGCCGGCACGCGGGGTCAGCGCCACGTGGCGCCCCCACCATGCCTCGATATGGCGCGCACCGGTAAGCACGTCCCAGACGCGGGCCGGGACAACGGGCAGATCTGTTTTCAATCGTATGATCTTGTCGGAAACCGTCACGAATATGACCTCCGGGCTGATGGCGCGGCAGGCGTCGGGGGTGTCACAGATGCGGCGGGCGGGGGCGCGCATCGCTGCGCCGCCCATGCCCCCGTCACCCGCGCTGCCGGCGGCCGGCGTGTGCCCGGCCGGGCAGATGCCGGATCATTTGCGCAGGCTGTCTCGCACGGTGTCCTTGGCCTTGCCGTATTCGCCCTGCACCTTGCCGGCAGTCTTCTCGCCGCGGCCCTCGGCCTCGGTCTGGCGGTCGCCGGTCACACGACCGGCAACTTCCTTCACCTTGCCCTTGGCTTCGCGAACGCCGCCTTCGATACGATCCTTGTCCATGATCAGACTCTCCGGGTTGTGGGGCCCGCCATTGGTGGTCGGGCCGGTGGGAGCGTCGGATGAACCGCCCGGTCGGGCGGCTCGTCCCGCTTCCCATCACAAGGTCGGCACGGAAGAGCCAATGCGCAAGCGGGTGGCGGACGAAGCCACGAAGCGCCCCCCATCCTGTCACAACCGCATCGCAAAACGCAGGACACGTCCGAATTAAGCCACGGCCACGCCCCGTCAGCGCCCGCACAGCACCTTCAGCGCCCGCCCAGAACTTTCAGCGCCTGAGCGGCGGCGGCGGTGCGGTTCTCCACCCCCAGCTTGGCGAAGATCCGTTCCACATGCTTGTCGACCGTGCGGGCGCCCAGTTCCAGGATCTCGGCGATCACCCGGTTGGGCTTGCCGTTCGCCACCCATAGCAGCACCTCGGATTCGCGCGCCGTTAAGCCGAAGGCCTCGCGCAGCAGATCCTCGTCGCGCACCAGCCGGCCCTCGGTCAGGCGCAGCAGGATTTCGTCGGGGCCAAGCCGGCCGATCAGGGTCAACTGAACGGCGCCGCCTGCCTCCACCGCCAGCGTCAACGGCGCCGCCTCGGCGGCACCCGGCACCGCCAGCCAGGTGGCGGCCTCGGGCCCCAGGCGGAAGCCGGCCGCCAGCCCCGCCGCCGGCCCCTGCCCCGGCGCGGCATTGCCGGCACAGGCGGGGAAAGCTGCCGCCAGCCGTGCCTCCGCCTGGGGCGTCGACCACAGCAGCCGGGCATTGCCATCCACCGCCAGCAGATGGCGGCCGGTGGCATCCAGCGCCGCCCGCGCGCTCTGCGCCAGCCGGGCATTCGCCAGATGGGTGCGGATGCGGGCGATCAACTCGTCGGGCACGATCGGCTTGGCGACATAATCCACCCCGCCGGCGGCAAAGCCACGCACCACATCCTCGGTTTCGGCCAACCCGGTCATGAAGATCACCGGCACATGGGCGACATGCGGCCGGGCCTTCAGCCGGCGGCAGGTCTCGAAGCCGTCCATGCCGGGCATCACCGCATCCATCAGCACGATGTCGGGCGTCACCCGTTCCATCAGATCCAGCGCCCGGCTGCCGGCGGCCGCGACCAGCACGGTCAGCCCCGCCGCCTCGATCGCGTCGGTCAGCAGGGCAAGCGTCTCGGCCCGATCATCGACCACCAGCACGATATCGCGCGGCCTCGTCATCATCATCCCCCGCTCTCCCGTTCCGCCACCGCCGGCGCCTGCGCCGGTGCCCCCGACCATTCCGCCAGCACCGCATCAAACCCCGCCAGTTCGAAGCGGTTCAGCATGGCGGTCAGCACCGCCGCGGTCTCCGCATGCTCGGGCATCTCGGCCGCCACCGCCTCCAGCCGCCGGGTCAGACCCCGGACATAGCCGATCTCGGCCAGCCGGCGCAGATCCACAACCACCCCCGGCGGCAAGGGTGCAAGCCTCGCCGCCGGGGGCAGCAGCACCGGCGCCGGCGCCACAGGCGGGACCGCGTCCGGCTCGTCCGGCATCTCGTCTGCCACCGCGTCATGCAGCCAGCGCAGGTTCAGCAGCCGGCCGATGGTGTCGATCAGCCGCACCAGATCGACCGGCTTTGGCACGAAGGCATCATGGGGCGGGGCCGCGTCATGCACGCCGCTGCGGGTGCCGGCCTGCATCGCCGCCTCGGCGCGGTCGATCAGCGCATCGGCCGACACCATGACGATGGCGGTGTGGTCGAGCCCCCCACGGCGCATCTCGCGCGCGGCCGTCCAGCCATCCATATCGGGCATCGAGATGTCGAGCAGCACCAGATCGGGCCGGAAGCGTTCGGCGAGCGCCAGCGCCGCCTCGCCATCGGGCGCGAACAGCAGCGTGAAGTCCAGCGGCGCCAGCAGATCGGCGATCAGCGCCCGGTGCGACGGGTCGTCATCGGCCACCAGCACCATGCGCCGGCGCCCGCCATAGCCGCGGATCGCGCCGGCGGGTATCGCGGTCTGCGGCGGCGCCGTGGTGCCATGCACGCCGGCATCCGACAGGAACAGCCGCACCCGGAACCGGCTGCCGCTGCCGGGCTGGCTGGTGACGGTGATGTCGCCGCCCAGAATCTCGGTCAGCAGCTTGGCGATCGTCAGGCCAAGGCCGGTGCCCGGCAACTCGCGGGCGCGCGCCGATCCGCCACGCTCGAACGGCTCGAACACCCGTGCGATATCGGCGGGCGCGATGCCGATGCCGGTGTCGATGATCTCGAAATCCGCCACCTGGCTGCGCCGGCGGACGCGGAAGGTCACCTGCCCCCGATCGGTGAACTTGACCGCGTTGGACAGCAGATTGATCAGGATCTGGCGCAGCCGCTTCTCGTCGGTCCAAACCTCCACCGGCGCACCGGTCGCGGGATTGCGGGCGATGTCGGGGCTGGCGTCATAGGTGAAGCCGATGCCCTTCTCGGCCGCCGCCAGCGAGAACATGCCGACCATCTGATCCAGGAAGTCACCCAGCCTGATCCGCTCGCGTGCCAGCGTGACGTGGCCGGCCTCGATCCGCGAGATATCCAGCAGGCCGTCGATCAATCCGGCCAGATGCTCGGCACTGCGCCGCACCACCCGCACCGCATCGCGTCGCGCCACCGGCATACCCGGGTCGCGCTCCAGAATCTGGGCATAGCCGAAGATCGCGTTCAACGGCGCGCGCAGTTCGTGGCTGATCCCCACGACATAGCGGGTCTTGGCCAGATTGGCCGCCTCCGCCGCTTCCTTGGCGCGCTGCAATTCGGCATCGGTCGCCTTGTGGGCCTCGATCTCTTCCAGCAGCAGCCGGGTCTGGCGGTTGCTCTCGGCCTGTGCCACCCGCCGGCTCTCCCGCGCCAGAACGAACAGCCACGCGGCAACCCCGGCGATGATCGACATCGCGGCGAAGGCCTTCCACAAGGTGCCGGCGGTATCGGGTGCCATGCCGCCGACCGGCGGGCCGCCGGACATCATGCCAGCAGGGGCCGCATCCAGATGCGCCTGCACCCCCACCAACGCCAGCGCCGCGCCGATCACCCCCAAAGAGACGGTTAATATGGTAATATACAACCCCAGCGGATGCAGGGTGCGGCTCTCGGCCATCCCCGGCAGCAGCCGGCGCAGCAGCCCCGCGAACTGGTCGGTCAGCCGGGCATCGGTCTTGCAGACATCATGACAGCGGGCGTCGAGCGAGCAGCACAGCGAACAGATCCGGCCGCCATAGGCCGGGCAGCGGGCCATATCCTCGGGCTCGAAACTGTATTCGCAGATCACGCAGGGCTGTGGCGCCGCGTCGTCGGGCACGTCGTCGGGCATGCGCGCCAGATAGTAGCGCCGCCCGCCCAGCGCCGCGATCACCGGCGCCGCCACCATCGGCACCCCCAGGGCGATGAAGGCCGCGAAGGGTTGAAGCGTATCGCCCAGCGCGCCGAAATGGCTGAGCATCGCCGCCAGAGCTGCCAATCCCATGGCCCCCAACCCCACCGGATTGACGTCGTAGAGATGCGCCCGGCGGAATTCGATGCGCTGCGGCGCCAGCCCCAGCGGCCGGTTGATCACCAGATCGGCGGTGATGCTGCCGACCCAGGCGATCGCCACGATGGAATACAGCCCGAGGATGTGCTCCAGCCCCTCGTATATGCCGAAGAACATCAGCAGCACGGCGATGGTGACATTGAAGATCAGCCACACCACCCGTCCGGGATGGCTGTGGGTGAGGCGCGAGAAGAAATTCGACCACGCGATCGACCCGGCATAGGCATTGGTGACATTGATCTTCACCTGCGCCAGCAGGATGAAGGCGCCGGTCAACCCCAGCGCCAGGGCCGCCTGATCAGTGCCGACCAGCTTGCCGAAGGCCACCAGATACATCCGCGTCGGCTCGTCGGCATGATCGGCGGGAACCCCGGCCTCCAGCGCCAGCACCGCCAGCAGCGAGCCGGCCAGCAGCTTCAACGCGCCGGGAATGATCCAGCCGGGGCCGGCGGCCACCATCGCCGCCCACCAGCGCAGATCGCCACGCCCGCGCCTGCGGGGCAGGAAGCGCAGGAAATCCACCTGCTCGCCGATCTGGCCGACCAGGGCGAACAGCACGCCCGATGCCGCCCCGAAGGCCATCAGGTCGAACCCCGGCGCCACGCCGCCCGAAGGACCGTCCGCCAGACCGCCGAAGTCCTGCCAGCGGCTGAACACATCCGGATCAAGTGCCGCGATGGCGATGAACGGCACCACCTGCAACACGATCCAGACCGGCTGGGTGACGTTCTGGAAACGGCTGATCAGGGTGATACCATGGGTGACGATCGGAATGATCGCCAGTGACGAGGCGATGGTGCCGATCCAGAACGGAATTCCGAACAGGTAATCCAGCGCCATCGCCAGAATTGCCGCTTCGATCGCAAAGAAGATGAAGGTAAAGCTGGCATAGATCAGCGAGGTGATGGTCGATCCGATATAGCCGAAACCGGCGCCGCGGGTCAGCAGATCGATATCGACCCCCCATTTGGCGGCATAGGCCGAAATCGGCAGGCCGGTCAGGAAGATCAGCACCACCACGGTCAGGATCGCCGCGACCGCGTTCTCGAAGCCATAGGCCAGGGTGATCGCGCCGCCGATGGCTTCCAGCGCCAGAAACGAGATCGAGCCCAGCGCGGTATTCGCCACCCGCCAGGCCGACCAGCGGCGCGCGCTCTTGGCGGTGAAGCGCAGGGCATAGTCCTCAAGGGTCTGGTTGGCGACCCATTGATTATACTGCCGGCGGACGCGAACGATGCGCTGCGGCGCGCCGGCACCGGCCGCACCCGATATCGGTGCCGCCCCGCCCGCGATCGTCTCCCGCCCCGCATCCGCCATACGCCCGCCTGTCCTCCCGCCTCTGCCCGCCCGCCCGGCCTCCCCGCCGGGCAGAGCGCCCCGGGGATCAGCGTAGCGGGCCGCAGGGACGGCTCCCATACGTTATTTCGCGTATGCAGGCGGAAACATGTTGCCGTGCAACATAAGCTGCACGGCTATGCCCGTCAGGGTTGCCGGGCCGAAGACGGTCATCATCTCCGGACCTCGATCTCCGATGCGATTGACTGAAAACGTCTACTTGCGGTAACTTTCATACGTAATTTGGTCAGAGTATGCCCGTGGCGCGTGAATGCATCGCGCTTCTCGCTCCGGCGATGATCGCTCTGGCAGACCGTCTGGGATGCTGGGCCGTCCGATTTTATCGAGAACAGCGATGCGGGCGCAGTTCCGGCTGGTTCAAAATTTCGACCAAAGGAATGAGCACGATGATGATCCGCGCCAAGGCGGTAGCCCTCGCGATTGCTCTGTTTGCTGCACTTCCCCAGCAGGGTTTCGCCCGCATCATCGACAATCCGCAGCCACAGGAAATCGACGTCATTTACAAGGTTCTTTCGGGAGCCTCATTTGATTTTGAAGCGGAAGCTCGAAAGTCGCGGATCTACATGCAGCGAACGAATTCGACAAGCCGGCCACCCTGCAGCAGGCGGTAGAGGAGTTGCGTCGTCAGTATCAGGGCGCCAAGGACATTACAGCCGTTAAAATGAGGCTTCGCGGAGCTTTCTCACAATATGATGCACAGCGCGGCGTCTACAGCTTCGACGTATTCAGGCCGGGCGTTCTGTTGACGCTTCATCGGCGTAATTTCGTCATCGAGAATGCCGACGCGTTCCGCGATTGGGCCTTGCCCGTCGAGGACGCCAAGGCAGTCCGTCAGAGAAACCCCAGCGGGAGCGTCGTCTACGAAATCGATCTGCGTCCGTTCGCGGTGTCCGACACTCAATCCAATACCATGCGCAGTCAGGTCATTGGATTGAAGGTGTTCACACCAGAGGGACAATTGCTCCACGAAGCGTCCCTCGCTCCATCAGAATATCGAGACCTTATTCGAAGCGGCGACACCGCAGATCAGCATCCACTGACGGCAGACATTCTGACACTGCAGGGGCTGAACCTGGGCGCCAGTCGCTCATATTTTGGGTAAGCGGATTAAATGGTTGATCTTACCTTTGCATGAGAGTGAGACAAACCGGCATCTCATCGGATTATCTGGTTGATGCTACACCTACTGCTGGTGCGTGTTTCCTTCGCTAATTCCAGCAAGGACCCCACACGCCTCAACTTCCCGGTCATTGTTGCAACTCGCTCTCAGTGAAACGAGTTGTTTCTCAAGCGCCTGCAGAGCGGTTATCTGCGACCGCACATGAGAGATGTGATCATCGAGCAAGGCGTTGACGGCGGTACAAGGCTGATGAGGGTCGTCCTGATAGCTCTGTAGTTTGTGAATCTCAGCCAGTGACAGGCCCAGGATTCTGCAGCGACGGATGAAGGCCAGCCCCTCACCATGCTTCTCGGTATAGACACGGTAACCGTTGTCCTGACGGCTAGGCGGCGGCAACAAGCCCTGCTGTTCATAGAAGCGGATCGTCTGTGTTTCGACCCCTACCAACTGCGCCAACTGACCAATACGCATCAGCCTCCTCCCCAACGGATTCTTTACTCTATTGACCTTATAGTAGCTTTATAGTTTTAAATGGTACCACAACATTGTTCAAGTGGAGTCGTATCATGAGCAAATCCTGTGGAGGCGCCCGTGGCGGTGATGCAACGTCCGCAGCGGATACCGATATACAGGCCTCCTCCGAAGCGCCGGTGAGATGGGTCAGCGTTTATGCCGTGCCGAAGATGGACTGTCCGTCAGAAGAGCGAATGATTCGCCTAGCCCTGAGCGGCTTTGAGGAGATTCGAGCGCTGTCCTTCGACTTGTCGAACCGCCGGCTGAAGGTCGTGCATGACGGCGAGGTCGAGCCCGTCACATCGAAACTGAAGACCTTGGGGCTAGGAGCCGCGCTTCAGGAAAGCGTTGCTGCAAATCCGGAGACCATCAAGGCCGCCGAGTTCTCGGCAGCTTCTGCTGAGCAAGAATCCGGGACCCTGCGCTGGTTGCTCGGCATCAATGCACTTCTGTTCGTGGTGGAAATTACTGCCGGTCTGATGGCTCAGTCAACTGGCCTCATTGCAGAGTCCCTGGACAATTTTGCTGATGCGGCAGTGTACGGACTCGCTCTTTATGCGGTTGGGCATAGCGTGAAAAGGCAGGTCCGTGTTGCGCACGTTGCTGGTGTGGTCCAACTGGTTTTGGCTGTTGGCGTACTCGTAGAGGTCGTGAGGCGCTTTGTATTCGGTAGTGAGCCTGAATCGCTGGTGATGATAGCCATCGCATTCGTCGCATTGATTGCCAATACCGCCTGTCTGCTGATGGTATCCAAACATCGAGGGGGCGGAGCTCATATGAAGGCTAGCTGGATATTTTCGGCCAACGACGTGGTGATCAACCTGGGGGTCATCACCGCCGGCGCCCTGGTCGCGTGGACCGGGTCCAATTATCCGGATCTGATTATCGGCACCATCGCGGGGGTCATTGTACTTAACGGTGCCAGACGCATTCTGGCGTTGAAGGGTTAAATAATGCTCATTATTGGCAAAAAGCTCTCGCCGTATGCCCTATTGTCCATATCGGGCCTGCTGGCAGCGTCTGATCAGGCTGTAAAGTGGCTGGTGCAGCAATCAATGGCCTATGGCGAGTATGTTTCGGTGACCCCGTTCTTTAACTGGGTGCACCTATGGAACACCGGTGCCGCATTCAGTCTTTTTGCGAATGGTGGAGGCTGGCAGCGCTACTTTTTTATCGGAATCGCGGTAGTGGTCTCGATTTTTCTGATCAACCTGATCCTTGAAAATCGTCATAAAGGAGAAGCCATCGCTTACAGTCTTATCCTCGGTGGCGCCATGGGCAACCTGATTGACCGGGTCTTTCGCGGCTATGTTGTGGATTCCTTTGATTTCTATTGGCGAGACTGGCATTGGCCGGCCTTCAACCTGGCTGATATTGCAATTGTCCTCGGTGCCTTACTTTTCGTTTCCAGCAGCTTGTTGGGTAAAAAAGCAAACACCAATGCCGAGCCGGATGGATCTGACTGACACCTACGCCTATACAACACCATGACCGAACTTCCCGACAACATCCTTCACCTGCCGCAATACCAAGTACTGGGCTGCAAATCAACCGACGACGAAATGCACTTCCAGGTGGACGTGCCCGATCCCATCGCCTGCGAGGAATGCGGCGTGCAGGGTGAGTTCGTACGGTTCGGCAAGCGTGACGTTCCCTATCGTGATCTGCCCATCCACGGCAAGCGGGTCACTCTCTGGGTGGTCCGCCGCCGATACACCTGCCGGGCCTGCAAGACAACATTCAGGCCCCAGCTACCGGAGATGGTGGACGGATTCCGTATGACACTGCGGCTGCATGAGTACGTGGAGAAGGAATCCTTCAACCACCCCTACACCTTTGTGGCGGCACAGACCGGCCTGGACGAGAAGACGGTGCGCGACATCTTCAACGCCCGCGCCGAGTTCCTGGGGCGCTGGCACCGCTTCGAGACGCCCCGCATCCTGGGCATTGACGAGCTATACCTGAACAAGCGCTACCGCTGCATTCTGACCAACATTGAGGAGCGAACCCTGCTCGACCTGCTGGCCACCCGCCGCCAGGACGTGGTGACCAACTACCTGATGAAGCTGAAAGACCGGCAGAAGGTCGAGATCGTCAGCATGGACATGTGGAACCCCTACCGGGCAGCGGTCAAGGCTGTGCTGCCCCAGGCCCGTATCGTGGTCGATAAGTTCCATGTGGTGCGCATGGCCAACGATGCCCTAGAGAAAGTGCGCAAGGGCCTCAGAAAGGAGCTGAAACCGTCCCAGAGCCGGACTCTCAAGGGAGACCGGAAAATCCTGCTGAAACGCGCTCACGAAGTCTCAGACCGGGAGCGCCTCATCATGGAGACCTGGACAGGCGCGTTCCCGCAACTGCTGGCCGCCTACGAGCACAAGGAGCGCTTCTACGGCATCTGGGACGCCACCACACGGCTCCAGGCAGAAGCCGCCCTGGACGAGTGGATAGCCACCATCCCGAAGAGCCAAAAGGAAGTCTGGAGCGATCTGGTCAGGGCAGTGGGAAACTGGCGCGAAGAGACCATGACCTACTTCGAGACGGACATGCCCGTCACCAACGCTTACACGGAGTCCATCAACCGACTGGCCAAGGACAAGAACCGTGAAGGGCGCGGTTACTCCTTCGAGGTGATGCGGGCACGAATGCTCTACACCACGAAGCACAAGAAGAAGGCACCGACTGCGAAGGTCTCTCCTTTCTACAAGAAAACCATCGGTTACGGACTGCCGGACTTCGCAGAGGAACTCAACTACGGAGTCGATCTATCAACCATCTGAGGGTGGTATCAGATTGATGGGGTGAAGGTGCCCCATCAACCATTAAATCCGTATACCCCATATTTTGAGCAGTGGGCCGCGGATAACAGCTACCAGACGAAGGACATGCTCGGACATACCCGCGTTGCCACAGGGGCGGACGCTATCGATTTTACTTTCAATCTGTCTGATTATAGCAGCTCTATCATCAGTGGCAGTCGTAATGTCGATAAGCCGGAGTTCAACATCTTTGGCCCGAAGCTCGATTGCAGGGCATCGAGCGGCCGCCTGGAGAGTTGCGGCCTCGTCTATTTCGGCCAGGACAAGAATGTCCAATCAGTCATGATCATGCAGTCGGCAGTCGGCGTGCAGCAGCAGCAGATCGTCGATAGCCTGACTGAACGGTACGGCCCACCGGCAGATCGCTTCCAGACCGTTCTTCTCGATCATTTCCGCGCCGAACAACTGGTGTGGGGCGTTTCCACCGACGGCTTGTCTGGCAAGGCATATCCGATGACGCAACTGTCGAAGAAACGCCATTGGCAGGTGGAAGCTGCGATCACGAAAATCGACGCACAGCGCCTTGTCGTCTTCGTCCAGCTCAATCGTATCGAAGCCGCCGGTGGCGCGGTTGCGGGAACGAACGGCAACAAGCCCCGCTTTTGATCGGAGCCGTTGCCGTCGATGTGGTCTCTGACCTTCGTTTCCTCGTCGCGTCCCATTGGACATGAGTCCGATGGATGTACGGGCCGCAGCAGGCAAGGCCTGCCAGGTCAATACAATCACAGACCAGCCAGAGCGCCGGCGCTGCCGCGGTCGAGGGCACCGCTGCGCAGGGTGAGCGCCATGGCGCCGGTAACCAGGATCGCGCCCACCCAGGGCGTGGCGCCAAGGCCCAATGTCGAGGTCACCACCAGACCGCCGACCCAGGCACCGATGGCGATGCCCAGATTGAACGCGGCGATGTTCAACGCCGAGGCGACGTCGACCGCGTCCGGACGATAGCGCCGCGCCAACTGCACCACATACAATTGTAGACCCGGCACGGTGGCGAATTGCAGAAAGCCCATCGCGGTCAGGGTGATCAGGATGGCGGGCTTGTTGCCGGCAGTGAAGGTCAGGGCCACCAGCACCAGCACCTGCAGGGCGAACAGCACCGCCAGCGCCCGGACCGGGTCGCGATCGGCGATCCGCCCGCCGACCAGATTGCCGACCGCGATCGCCGCACCATACAGCACCAGAATCAGGCTGACGCTGGATGGCTGAAAGCCGGTGATGTCCTCAAGGATCGGGGTCAGGAAGGTGAAGGTGACGAAGGTGCCGCCATAGCCAAGGGCGGTCATCGCGAACACCAGCAGCAGCCGGCCGCTGCCCAGCACACGCAGTTGGTCGATCAGCCGTGCCGGCGGCGCCATGCCGATCCCGCGCGGCAGCAGCAGCGCCACCCCGGCGAAGGCCACCACACCCAGCGCCGCCACCGCCCAGAAGGTCGCCCGCCAGCCGAAGCTCTGGCCGATCAGCGTGCCCAGCGGCACGCCGGTGACGATGGCGACCGTCAAGCCGGCAAACATCATCGCAATTGCCGAGGCGCGGCGGTTTTCCGGCACCAGACCGGCGGCGATGGTGGCGCCGACCGAAAAGAACACCCCATGGGCGAAGGCCGACAGCACCCGCGCCACCAGCAGCATCTCGTAACCGGGGCTGAGCGCGGCGGCGGCATTGCCGGCCACGAACAGGGCCATCAGCCCCAGCAGCAGGACTTTGCGCGGCACCCGCCCGGTCAGCGCGGTCAACACCGGCGCGCCGATGGTAACGCCAAGCGCATAGACCGATACGATCAGCCCGGCCAGCGGCAGGGTGATCTGAAGATCGCGCGCCACGGTCGGCAGCAACCCGACAATGACAAATTCGGTCGTCCCGATCGCATAGGCGGCGATCGTCAGGGCAAACAGGGCCAGGGGCATGACAGCCTCCACATCGTCCCACTCAGGCCCGTGATGGCCAGGCGGGACGTTCATTACGACATCAACGGATGCCGCAATCTGGACCTGTTATGCCTTGCACAAAATCCCGTGGATCGGACGATCATCTGTGATTTGAAGTCACGAGTAACGGCGCCACCACACCGGCCGTGTCATTGGCCAGCCGCGACGGCGCGCCGGTTATGACACCGCGAGAGGCCCGTCTTCCGTAGCGAGGCCGCCAACCGCCGTCTCGTCGGCAGGTAATGTGTCGAGTACAGGCTTGCGCCAGGATCGCCGCTCGCTCACAGGCTGAGACATCCGGGACTGCTGCAAAAGGGTCTTGTCCATGATGACATGGCCTCCATTCAGTGAATCATGTTACCCCTTGGCTTATACTATCAAGTCACGCCCGAGCGTGACAATAATAACGGCCGGTTGGGCAAATTGATCAACGGGCGGCTGGATCGTCGCGCCGACGGCGAACTGCGTCGGCATCACCCCATTGACCCGGGTCGAGGGGCAACAGACACTGTCTGCTATCGTGCCGCCTTATATCGTGCCGTCTCATGCCCATCTCATGAAGGTCGGATCATGACGCCCCCACCGGTTCCCGAGGCGACGGCGCGCGCGTGGTCGCGCCACACGACCACGGTGCAGGCGCGCCTGCTCGACATCCGGGCGATGATTTTCGCGGTCGCCGCCGAGACCGACGGCGTCGGTCCGCTGACCGAAACCCTGAAATGGGGAGAGCCCGCCTGGCTGACAGCGGCGAGCGGCAGCGGCACCACCATCCGGCTGGGTGTGCCGCGGCTGGCGCCCGATCATTGCGCGGTGTTCTTCAACTGCCGGACGACGCTGGTCGAGACCTTTCGCCAGCAGGTCGGCGACAGTTTCTCGTTCCAGGGCAACCGGGCGCTGATCATCGCGCCCGACGCGCCGCTGCCGGAAGGGCCGCTGGCGCTGTGTCTGCGCGCGGCGCTGACCTATCATCGCCGCGCAGCAGGCCGCCTTGCGACGTGACAGATCGTAGCGGCGGGCCACTTTGGCGCGACAGGCCGGTGCGGTGCCATGGATAGCGGGGCGCATGTCAAAGCAATACTCCAGAGGAAATTCCGTTCGCTCTGGCTCACGGAATTTCCTCTGGGACCGGATCAGGACATGCCGCTGCCGTCACCGCTGCCCGCTACGGAAAATTCCGTATCCTCAATGGTCAGGACATCGAGAACGGGCTTCTTCCAGAGCGGAGGCATATCGTCGCCTTCCCCCACGCCCATCGCCGAAATGGCCTTGTCGATGTACTGCATTGGGTGAAGCCTCCAAAAAGCTGCGCTGATGCTATTACGCTTGGACGAATTTTATCAGGTTCGGCGTGGAATGTTGAGCACGCATTTGCATGCCGGTGCACGGAAACTGCCGGCCGGCCATCGATCATTGATCCGGCTTCTGGTCCAGCAAACGCATCAGGCGTTCTGTCCACAACATTGCGGCACTGTCGCGCGCATGAAAGCCGTCGCGGAACTCGTCGTCGTCGGCGCTGTGGACAAGATCGATCGCCGCCACGCCATGTCTGGCGGCAAGAGCCCGCTCGGATCGCGGCCACATGGCCATCGCCGGCACGGCGCGCAAGACCTCGCCGGCCACCGGTGACTGGACCAGAACGACCTGTCCGCCCCGTGACCGCCACCGTTCCAGCGCCTGCGCCAGTTGCGTGAAGGCGGCCTCAGGGTCCGCCTCCGGATTGCCGGAATCCGCCGCCACCTGTCGGATCAATGTGGCGCGCGCCGCCGCCCTGTCGATCTGTTGCTCAACCGCGCCCATCTGCCGGCGCGTGACATATCGATCGAGATTGCCAAGAAGCAGACGACCCGCCATGACCGGCCGCATCAGAAACCGCATCACGCCGCCTGTCGACGGATCGGCGTAGCGGGGCGCGAGTTGCCAACCCTCCGCGCCCTCGACGAAAGCACCGGTCGCCGCCAGATGGCGCGGCAGGGTTAGAAGATCGGTCGGCTTGAAGGGTGGAAGATACACGGCGTAAAGACTGGCGACCGCCAGCCGGGTCCGCGCCGCCCGTTCCGGCGCAAGGCAGTTCGCCAGCAGATCGACGACGATGGCAAGCTCGGAGGCCCGTGTTCCGGGCAGGTGAATGAGATGCTGGTCGACCGTCGGCGCCAGAGCGGCCCTGTCCGCCGGCTTGTAGGCCGAGGCCCCCGACGCGCCCAGTACGATCATCTGGTCCCGGCGGCCAACATCGGTGCACAGCCAGTAGAGCGACCGGGCCACATGGGCGCGGGTATCGAGAAAGCGGTCGGCCGAGGTGTCGACGGGCAGCGCGCGGATCATGCCGCCGGCCACGGCCAGCATCAGCCAGAACATGCCCGTCGCGAGGGCAACCACCATCACCGGATGCCGGACAGGCCGGCGCGGCGGCTTAGAAGCGCGCATAGGTGAACTCCGGGATCGGCTCCACGCGCATCGATGCGATCAGAAGCAACACGCAGATCGCCGCGGCAAGCCCCAGACACGACCGCCAGTCAGCATCGATCCGCGCCGCCCATCCCTCAACCCGAACCGACAGATACCGCCAGACGATACCGCCCAGAAAGATCGCCGGCACCACGGGCACCAGAACCAGCAGAAACACCGGGCGCGGGGCCAGCGTCGGCGGCGGCGCATCGCCATAGAGCCACATATAGACGGCAACGAAGCTGGTCAGGAACAGATAGCACGCGATGGCCGAACCCGCCCGATACCAGGCCCGCCCCTTCAGCCGCTTCCAGGCCCCGGAGCCCAGCGCCGACCTCAGGCCCCAGCGCCAGGCGCGGTTCCAGATCATGCCGGCGCCGATCAACAACCCGATCGCCACGAAGTCCAGGCTGACGTCGTGCCACAATCCGACCACCACGAAGGTGACCAGCAGGCCGATCATGGCATGAACCTCCATGGCGCGGGCCGACGGCCAGCGCCGGCACAACGCCGTGACGACGGGCGTGAAGATATAATCCCTGTACCAGTCCGACATCGTGATGTGCCAGCGCGACCAGTAATCGAGCAGCGCATTGGCCCGGAAGGGATGGCGGAAGTTTTCGGGCAGCGACAGCCCCGCGAGCCGGCCCAGGCCGATCACGATATCCATATAGGCCGCGAAATTCAGATAGAGACGGATCGGGAACAGGGTCGCGGCCAACACCTGGAATGTCATCGTCACCAGTGCCGGGCCGTCGCTTCCCACGGCCGCGCCGGCAATCGCCATCAGGTCGACGCCCGCGACATTGCCGTCGGCCGCCTGTCTCATCAGCCAGTCCCGCGCCAGATCGATCAGCGGCAGCGCGATCAGGATCCTGGCATATCCGGCGGCGATCCGCCCCAGGGCGGCGACACGCGCGGCACCCTGGGCCGGCGCGCGCCGTTCAATGGCGTCGAGATGGTCTGGAAAGCGTTGCAGCGGCCCCGACAGGAAGGTCAGGAATGACAGGTTGACGTTCAGATAGTCGACAACCGTCACCCGTGGCATGCCCTTCGGGTCCACCGTCACGTCGATGAGGATATGGATCATCCGCGACAGCACATAGGCCAGCCCCAGAATGCCGACGATACCGATCAGGTCGGGATCGATCAGCAGAACGCCGCCGGCATGGACCGCCACGAATTCCGCCAGCAGCACGATCAGGCCCGGCACCGCCGCATACCAGCCGAACCGTCGTGCCGCCCGGGTCGCCACAAAGCCGGTCGCGACGAAGCCGGCCAGAAGCCATAACCGCGCGGGATCGAGCGACAGAGCCAGAAAAACGAGGCTGGTGGCCGCCAATATCAGCTTGAAGTGGCCGGGCCGCATCGGAATGGCGGCAAGCCCTGTGAACAGGGCGGCCAGAGCCAGGAAGACAGGCTGGAAGAAAAACATAGGCCCTCATCCTGACCGCTCGCACAGCCCGGCTTGTATTGTTGCCGGGCCAGGTCGGGAGCCTTATCATGCCCGCCGACACCCGTCCAGATTGGAGACGTCGACATCATGTCCCGCCTTGCACGCATCAAGGAAATCCTTGAAGAAACGCTCGACGTCGAAGACCTCGCCGTCACGCCGGAACTTTCCGCGGCGGATGTTGATGAATGGGACAGCCTCAATCACATCCGCTTCATCGTGGCGATCGAGGATGAGTACACGATAAAATTCACCACAAAGGAAATCGCCGACATGCGCAATATCGGCGATCTCATGGCCACGATCGACGCCAAGACCGGCGGATGACACCGATCACCGCGATCGTCAGCCCGGGCGGGTCGCGATGATCACGGTCGAGATCGTCGCCTTGATCCGCCGCGCCCGATCGAGGGTCACACCGGTCGCGGGCAGAAGATCCACACGGGTGACGTCGAGGCCCGAGGCGGCGGTCATCTCGACCACCGCCTCGGGGGTCTCGAACAGATAGATATGATCCGGCGCCGGGCTGTTGACCGGCACATTCAGGAACACACGCCCCCCCGGCGCCAGAAGATCGTGGATGGTCTCCAGCGCCAGATCGGGCCGTTCCAGATGCTCCAGAACCTCGCTCAGCACGATGTTGTCGAAGCCCGCATCCGGCCGCGCGTCCGGGTTGCCGATATCCACGGCCACAAGCGCCACCGGTTTTGTCAGGCCCAGACAGTCAAGCGCCTGGGCGCTGCGGGCAAGGCTGGTCGGGCTGACATCCCAGCCGGAGATGACGCCGCACGCCGGATCGGCCGCCGCCAACGCCAGCAGCAGCCCGTGCCCGGGTCCGATCTCCAGGTGGCGACAGCCAGGCCGGCTCCCCGCCAGGAAGACCGTGTGGTACAGCACGATCGCATCGGCATGATTGCGCCACAGCACCTGCGACAACAGAATGCCGTCCAGATACGGGCGCATCTCCTCAGGATCCGCATAGATAAGCGCCTCGACCTCGGCGAAACGCCGCAACCGATATCCACCTGTCCGGCGAAAATGAAGCTCCTCATCATTGATCATGCCGCACATCCGGCGATAACCGTCGGCAAAGCTTGCCAGCGACGCGCCACACATCGCGCGGATCGCCACCGCGACCGGGTCCAGCGCAACGATCCGCTCTGGCGTTTCCCCACGAAAGCGCCGATGCAGGAACCCCTCATGCCCGGGCCAGGCCACCAGCACGGCATCAACGAGTTCCGCGAGGGCAGGCGAGATGGTGGCAAGCTGAGCAAGGTTCATCGCGATCAGGGTCCAGTCGGTCCGGTGCTGCGTCACCCGATCATAGAGTACCGGCCCTCGACACAGAAGGACGGAGGATGACCCTCGACATCCTGCCATGGCTTCCCGCCCTGCCCGGTCGCCTGCGGCCGGAACTGGCATTGGTCGACGCAGCCGGCCATTCGCGGGGCGCAGGCCATTCACGGGCGGAAGGCCATTCGCGGGTGGAAGGGCTTCTCGCGCTCCGCCGGCTCGCCACCCACCGCCTGTCCCTGCCCCAGATGGCGCCGGTGGCCCGCCTGGCCGAGCGCTTGATCGGCGATGATGATCCAGCGCCCGTCTTCCGCGCGCTGCGGCTTGGCATCCTGTCCGACACCACCAGCGCGTTCCTGCCCGATGCGATCCGGGTCGCGGGTCTGCGTCATGGCCTCGACATCAGGGTGACGCCCGCGCCGGACGACCAGATACCGGCGACACTGAACGACCCGGCGGCCGCTTTCTTCCGTGCCGACCCGGAACTGGTCCTGCTGTCACTGGACCGGCGGCGGCTGCCCCACTGGCCCGGCGATGGCGCCCCCGACACATCCGACCATGCGCTTGACCGGGTTCTGGCGCATCTGGAGATGCTGCATGATCGCGCCGCCGCCACAACCGGCGCCACGATCATGGTCCAGACACTGCCACAGATGCCAGCAGGGCTCTTTGGCCATTTCGACCGGCGCATGGCAGTGTCGGCGCGCCGGCGCATCGATCAGGTCAACCAGTGGCTCGTCGACTGGGCGGAGGCCAACAATGCCATCCTGTTCGACCTCGCGGCTCTGGCCGAGACGGTGGGCACCGCCAACTGGCACGATCCGCGCGAATGGCACTGGTCGAAAAGCGCCATCTCAACCACGATGCTGCCGCTCTATGCCGATCATGTCGCGCGGATCGCCGCCGCGCGCGCCGGCCTTGCCCGGCGGTGCCTGGTTCTTGACCTCGACGATACGCTGTGGAGCGGTGTGATCGGCGATGACGGGCCGGAGGCAGTCGTGCTCGGTCAGGGCGACCCCGTGGGCGAGGCGTTCCTGTCGGTGCAGCGGATGGCGCTGGACCTGCGCCGGCGCGGCGTGGTGCTGGCCGTGTCGAGCAAGAATGACGAACATGTCGCCCGCGGGATGTTTCGCGACCATCCCGACATGCTGCTGCGCGAGAGCGACATCGCTGTCTTCGTCGCCGACTGGCGCGACAAGGCCACGCAGATCGAGGACATCGCGGCCCGCCTGGGATGGGGCGTCGATGCCCTTGTCCTGCTCGACGACAACCCGGCGGAGCGTCGGCAGGTGCGCGAGGCCCTGCCCCAGGTCGCCGTGCCCGAGCTGCCCGACGACCCGGCCGGTGTGCCCGACCGCCTGCTCGCCGCCGGCTATTTCGAGACGACCGCCGTGTCGGACGAGGATTACGGCCGCGCCGGGCACTATACCCGCCTTGCCCAATCCCGGCAGGCCCAATCCCGGCATATCGGCGCCGGCCATGTCAGGCTCGGCGGTTTTCAAGACTATCTGCGCGCGCTGGACACGCGGATCGACATGGCGCCTGTCGACGCCGCGTCACGTGGACGCGCGGCCCAGCTCATCAGCCGGTCGAACCAGTTCAATCTGACCACGAGGCGCCACGACGCGGCGGCACTCTCAGCGATGGAGGCGGCCGGGGATACGACCGCGTTCTGCATTCGCCTGCGCGACACCTTTGGCGATGCCGGCATCATCTCGGTCGTGATCTGCCGCGCCGCAACCGGCGAAGGCGCCACGCTGAGCTGGGCGATCGATACCTGGCTGATGAGCTGCCGGGTGCTGAACCGTCGGGTCGAGGCGGCGGTGCTGGCAAAGCTCGTGGACGTCGCGCGTGCCAAAGGCATCGCCACGCTCACCGGCCTGTATCTGCCGTCGGGTCGCAACGCCATGGTCGCCGGCCACTATGCGGCGCTGGGTTTCACAGCCGCGCCGCATGACGCATGGCCCCTCACGGCCGGCGCCCCGGCCCTGCCACCTGAGGCCACCGTCTGGCAATTGCGGGTGGCGGATCATGTGGTGCCGCCCGATCTGCCGATCACGATCAATGTGTGACTGGCAGTGCGTGACCGGCGGCCGGATCGCCGTCACGCGGTCATCTTCAACCGCGTCGGCGCCGGCTGACGGATCGCGGGCGGGTTCCTGTTGATCTGCGCGCGCCCGAATTCAAGCATACGCTGCATCTTGCGCATGGTGAACCGCTCGTCATTCAGCCATGACTGATAGGTGCGCGCCACATCCTCCTCATCAAGGAAGCGTCGCATCATCTCGTAACTGTTGACGATCCGCTGCGGATTGAACTGAACCTTCTGCAACCATTCAATCCGCAGCTCGGCGATATCGTCGGACGTCAGGGGAACCTTGTCCCGATCGAAGATATCGCCATAGAACACGAACGGATCCGTGGTGAACATGCGCGGCGTGGTGCGCATGCTGGTTTGTCCATCCAGACGCCGCGCCTGTTCCGGCGTGGGGTCCAGATGCGTCCACAGCAAGGTATCGCGGAACACACGCACAATATTCAATGTCGGATCGCACAGATGGTCGAAGGATGCGGCATAATCGATCGTCGCCCGCATCTCTTCCTTCGTCTCGGAGGGGAACCCGGCCATAAAGAACGTCGTGCAGATGAAACGCCTGGATGCGGCATCGATCATCTTCTGTGCGCGGTCGATCTTCAGATTCTTGCCGATGAAGCGTTGCAGCCTGGGCGTGACCGTCTCAACGGCCAGCGACATCATCACCGTGCCGGCGGCCTCGAACAGATCCAGCATCTCCTCGTCCATCTGATCGGCGCGCAGGCCGATCGGGAAATGCAGCCGCATGCCCGGCAGTTCCGCCGCGATCTTGCGCAGCACCGCCTTGGCGCGGGGCTGCGGGAAGTTGAAGATGTCGTCGACGAACATGAACGACGTGATGCCGTGGTCGTCGCGGCGCTTGCGCATCTCGTGGACCACCGATGCGGGTGAGCGCTGATGCGTCGCCTTCTCCGCCGCGATATGGCAATAGAAACAGCGATACGGGCAGCCGCGCGACGTCTCGATATAGCCGCAATGCGACGGCGGCACATGGGCCGCGTTGCTGATCCCGCGATACTGTTCAAGATCAATCAGGTCATAGGCCGGCAGGGGCACCGCATCCAGATCCCTGATCCGGACCCGCTTCTCGTTCCGCAGCGCCTTGCCGTCGACCAGGGCCGCGGTGCCGACCAGATCGACCGGCATCGGCTCGCCGCGGTTCAGGATGGTGAGCAGCGCCGAAAACGTCTCCTCGCCCTCACCGATCACCGCGAGGTCGATCTCGCCCGCCTCAAGCAATTGGTCATAGGCCGACGACACATGCGGGCCACCGCCAATGATCGGCCGGCCGGGCAGCGTCTGCCGGATGATCCGGCTGAGCGCCGAGAACTGGTCCCGAAAGAAGGACAGCGCGCGCAAGCCGATCAGATCCGGCTCGAACTCACGCAGGACACGCGGCAGGGCGGTTTCGTAATCGCGGCTGGTGAGTGTCTGAAAGATCCGGATTTCGGTGTCGGGGAATGCCTCGCGCGCCGCCGCGGCGATATACATCAGGCCCAGGGGGTGGCTGCCCCAGCGACTGGCCTGAAACGACTCTTCCGACGCATCGGCTGCAACGAGGAGAATACGACGGATCATGGTATGCAATTCCCTTTACGGTGCGCCCCACGCCGGCAAAACCGGCTTACTGTATTTTGGCTAAGCGTAGGCTGTATGGCCGGATACCGATAGGGATTTTGCGGCAGGAGGCCTGCACGAAACCTGTTTCGTCAATGGCGTCGGCCACGAGCCACGGTCCGGGCCGTGACAAATCGAAGCGGATGCCGATTTGGCGCCATCGCGGGATCGGGTGCCGTGGACAGCGGCACTGGTGGTGCTAGGCTGGTGATGCGGCTGTCATATCGGGCCGCCCGCGCCAAAATAGGGAGGCCCGCCATGGAGTTGTCCCGCGCCACTGAAGGCACGCTCACCCTGGCATTGTCCGAGCAGGAACTGTGTGTGATCCACGCCTGCCTTCAGGAATCGCTGACGGTGATCCACCCCTGGGAATACCGCCATATGGTCGGTGTGCCGGTGGAGACCGCGTCAGGCATCGCCGGCCGGCTGCATCATCTGATGCGCGTGGCGGGCATCGTCGACGGCCATGTCTGACACGGCCGACGCGGCCTCCATCCTGGGTCACGCGCCGGCGCAATCGGCGATCAGCCAGTCACGCAGCGCCTGAACCTCTGACGACGCCATGCGCGCCGCAGTCGCCACCAGATGATAGCCGGCGCCGGGGATCAGCGGGCCGAAGGGCTGGACCAGCACACCGCTGGCCAGTTCGTCGCGCAGCAGAATCAGGCTGCCGATCACCGCGCCCTCGCCGGCGATGGCCAGTTGCAGGGCATGGCTGTCATCGGTGAAGCGCAGCCCCCGGCCGGCGTCGAGCCAGGCTGCCCCCGCCAGCCGCCGCCAATGCGGCCAGCCGGGGGCATCGGCGCTCCGGTGATGCCAGTCGACATGCAACAGCGTGACATTGGCCAGATCGCGCGGGCATCGCAGCCCCAGCCTTGGGCTTGCCAGCACACCAAAGGCGTCATCGCATAAGTGATGTGACATCAGGCCTGGAAACGGGCCGGTGCCATAGCGCACCGCCGCATCGGCAGCACCGGTCTCAAGATCGGCGATCGCCTCGGTCGCCTGCAGCCGCAGGTCGATATCGGGATGGCGCGCGCGGAAACGGGCCAGCGCCGGGATCAGCCGCCGGCCGGTGAACAGGGTGGTCGCCGACAGGGTCAGCACCGGATGTGTCACCGGCGGCGGCCGCAGCGCGGCGACGGCAACCGCCATGCCGTCCAGCCCGTCGCGCACCGCCGGAAACAGCGCCAGCCCGGCGGCGGTCAGCGACACCCGCCGGACATGGCGGGTGAACAGCGCCACGCCCAGGCTGTCTTCCAGCAGGCGGATCTGATGGCTGATCGCCGTGGGCGTGACCGCCAGTTCGTCGGCGGCCTTCTGGAAGCTCAGCCGGCGGGCCGCGGCCTCGAAGGCGCGCAGGGCGCCCAACGGCGGCAATCTGCGCGGCGGCGGGGGGCGGCTATCCATGGCTGAATGCACATCATCTGTCTGGTGAGGGATCCGATTTTGTCGAGACCGTTTTATCAGCCTATTCCTTGCCCGTGAAGCCGACGCCGCATCAGGACGACTGATCCTGTCACATCCATGCGCGGCCATCACCCTCACGGAAAGGCCCCCTGTCATGGCTACCCTGCTTCAGATCGATGCCAGTGCCCGCGCCGGTCGCCCCAACGCCGACCCGTCGGGTATCGACCGGCATGGCTCCCACACCCGCCGGCTGACCGCGCGTTTCGCCGCCCGCTGGCAGGCCAGCCGGGCCAAGGACACCCTGCTCTACCGCGATGTCGCGGCAGAACCGCCCCGGCCGGTGGATGGCGCCTGGGTGGCCGCCGCCTTCACGCCACCTGCCACCCGCACCGCCGCGATGCGCGACGCGCTGGCCGAAAGCGACCGGCTGGTCGCCGAACTGCTCGCCGCCGATGTTCTGGTGATCGGCGCGCCGATGTATAATTTCGGCCTGCCCGCGCCGCTGAAGGCCTGGATCGACAATATCGTGCGGGTCGGCGTCACCTTCGGCTTCGATCGCGGCCGGGGCGCTGAGCCCTATTGGCCGATGCTGCCCCCCGGCAAGCGGTTGGTGATCGTCAGCGCGCGCGGGGATTTCGGCTATGACCCCGGCGGCCGCATCGCCCATCTGAACCATGTCGAGGGCGGGCTGGCGGCGCCGCTCGGCTATATCGGCCTGACCGATACCGCCGGTGTGGCGGTGGAGTATGACGAGTTCGGCGACGACCGGCTGCGCGCGTCGCTCACCCGCGCCGAGGCGGCGATCGACGCCCTGGCCGACCGTATGGCCAATGATACGCCCTGAGCCTGCCGACCAGACCCAGCCAGGGCTTGCCGTCGGCGCTGTCCCGTCCCATCATGCGCCGGTCCGGAGCCAGACGGCCCGCGACCGATGGCGTTGAGGAGGCGGTCCGCGCCCAAATGGACGATCCCATACCTGAGATGCCCACACCTGGCGTGACCGGCACCCCGGCCGGCGACCGCGACGGACCGTCGGCCGCCGCCGGCCGCGACTGGAGGCGGGCGCAGGCGGCACTCGACGACGATTTGCGCCTTCATCTGGCGGAGTTGGTGGCGGATGCGGCCGACGATCTGGCTGGTGATTTCTATCGCGTGCTGCTGGCCGATCCGGAGGCGGCACCGCTGTTGTCGCATGATCTGGTCCGCACGCGGTTGCGTGCCTCTCTGGCCGGCTGGCTGTGCCGTCTGTTCGCCAACGCCCCCCTGCCCGATTTCGACACCATGGCCGCGGGCCAGCGCCATATCGGCGAGGTCCATGCCCGGGTCCGCGTGCCGATCCATCTGGTCGGGCGCGGCGCGCGGCTGATCAAGGCCGGGCTGGCGGGCCGGCTGGCGGCGTCGCTGGACGATCGCGACCGGCTGGTTCAGGCGCTGATCCATATCGAGACGGTGATGGATATCGCCATCGAGCTGATGAACACCGCCTTCGTATCGGACCTGAAGCGCGAGACCCGCAACGAGGAAGCCTATCGGCTGTTCTTTCTGAGCCAGGATCTGACCCTTGAGCGGGAGAGCCAGCGCGCCGCCCTGCTGGAATGGAACCAGACCGTGCTTCTGGCGCTGGCCGGCGGCGCCCATGTCGCCGGTGCCGCGACCGGCACGACCCTGCCCGCGATCGGCCGGTCGGAATTCGGCCTGTGGTTCCATCATCGCGGCAGCATCATGTTCGAGGGCCTGCCGGTTCTGGACCAGGTGGCCCGGCTGATGCAGGCCATCGACGGCCGCGTTCTGCCGGACATCGATGGCGCGCGCGCCACCGGCGGCGATATCGCCGCCGGACTCGGCGCCCTACAAGGCGCGGTGGGCGAGATCCGCTTCGTGCTGAAACAGGCATTCGAGGGGCTGATCGGCATCGAGGCCGGCCGCGACGCCCTGACCCGCACCCTGAACCGGCGCTTCCTGCCCGCGATCCTGAACCGTGAGATCGCCCTGGCGCTGCGCCGCAAGCGCCCCTTCGCGCTGATCATGATCGATCTGGATCATTTCAAGGCGATCAACGACGCCCATGGCCACAGCGCCGGCGACGCCGCCCTGCGCCGCGCGGCCGAGACGATATTGGGCACATGCCGTGGCAGCGACATCGTGTTCCGCTATGGCGGCGAGGAATTTCTGGTCGTAGCGGTCGAGACCGATGATGCCGCCGCGCGCGAGATGGCCGAGCGCCTGCGCGCGGCCATCGCCGCGACCGACATCACCCTTGCCAGCGGCGCCCATATCGTCATCACCGCGTCGATCGGGATTGCGGTGTTCGATGGCCATCCCGATTACGGCCGGCTGATCGATGCCGCCGACCGGGCGATGTATGATGCCAAGCATGGTGGCCGCGACCGGGTCGTCTCGGCCCCAACCAGTCTCACCTGTCCTGAACCGGCACCGGCCACCACCGGCAGCGCCGCGCGATCCCCCGGACCAGTCCCCGCCCAAGGAGCGACCTGACATGTACCCGAATACGAGCCTCCACATCGACGGCGCCTGGACCGCCGGCAGCACCGGCTTTGACGAAGCGGTTCTGAACCCGGCGACGGCCGCGGAGATCGGCCGCGTCGCCCATGCGACCACCGCCGATCTGGACCGGGCGCTGGAGGCCGCCGACCGCGCGTTCAAGACCTGGCGCAAGGTTCCGGCCTATGACCGGTCGAAGCTGATGCGCAAGGCGGCCGGCCTGCTGCGTGAGCGCGCCGACAACATCGCCCGGATCATGACCCTGGAACAGGGCAAGCCCCTGGCCGAGGCCCGGGCCGAAACCATGGCCGCCGCCGACATCATCGAATGGTTCGCCGAGGAAGCCCGCCGCGCCTATGGCCGGATCGTGCCGCCCCGTTTCGCCGGCACCCAGCAATTGGTGACGCGGGAGCCGGTGGGGCCGGTCGCCGCCTTCACGCCGTGGAATTTCCCGATCAATCAGGTGGTGCGCAAGGTTTCGGCGGCGCTGGCCGCCGGCTGCACCATCATCGTCAAGGGCCCGGAAGAAACCCCGGCCAGTTGCGCCGAACTGGTCCGCGCCTATGTCGATGCCGGCCTGCCCGCCGGCGTGGTCAATCTGGTCTATGGCGTGCCGGCCGAGATTTCGGCCTATCTGATCCCGCATCCGGTGATCCGCAAGATTTCGTTCACCGGCTCGACCGCGGTCGGCAAGCAGTTGGCGGCGCTGGCCGGCCAGCATATGAAGCTGGCCACCATGGAGCTGGGCGGTCATGCCCCGGCGATCGTGTTCGACGACGTCGATGCCGGCCGCGTCGCCAAAGCGCTGGCCGCGCAGAAATTCCGCAATGCCGGTCAGGTCTGCGTGTCGCCGACCCGCTTCCTGGTCCACGAGGCGGTGGCCGACCGTTTCGTCGACGATTTCACCCAGGCCGCCGCCGCACTCCAGGTCGGCAACGGCCTGGACGACGGCGTGCAGATGGGCCCCCTGGCCAACAGCCGCCGGGTCGACGCCATGGAGGCGCTGGTCGCCGACGCGCTGGCCAATGGCGCCACGCTGCGCACCGGCGGCGAGCGCATCGGCAATACCGGCTATTTCTTCAAGCCCACCGTGCTGACCGGGGTGCCGCTCTCGGCCCGGATCATGAGCGAGGAACCCTTCGGCCCGGTGGTGCCGGTTGCAACCTTCAGCGATTACGACGCGCTGATCGCCGAGGCCAACCGCCTGCCCTATGGCCTGGCCGCCTATGCCTATACCAGCTCGGCGCGCACCGCCGCCAATCTGTCGGCCGATATCGAAAGCGGCATGATTTCGATCAATCAGGGGGCGCTGGCGCTGCCGGAAGTGCCGTTCGGCGGCATCAAGGAAAGTGGTCACGGATCGGAAGGTGGCAGCGAGGCGATCGAGGCTTATCTGAACACCAAGTTCGTGGCCCACAACACCGCGTTCTAAGGCCGCCCTGCCCTGCGGGGCGGCGATCCGGCGTGATGCCCGCCAGAGGAAATTGTTCTGCCGAGCATCTTCACCCGATCAGGTGGTTCCACCTGATCGGGATCTGCTCTCTGGCGGGCATCACGCCACCCCCTTAAACCGGAAGCCGTGCCGTCATGACCGATCGTACCGTTCTTCAGCCCGGTCCCGACCATCCGATCACCATCGAACCCGCCGCCGGCCGGGCGGTCGTCACCATCGCAGGCCAGGTGGTCGCCGACAGCCGCAAGGCGTTGTCGCTGCAGGAAGCCGGCTATCCGGCGGTGCTGTATGTGCCGCGCGCCGATGTCGACATGGCGGCACTCAGCCGCTCCGACCACACCACCTGGTGCCCCTACAAGGGTGAGGCGTCCTATTACAGCATCCCCATGGGCGGTACCGCCGCAACCAATGCGGTCTGGAGCTATGAAGCGCCCCATGACGCGGTCGCAGCAATCAGGGATCATCTGGCGTTCTATCCCGACCGGGTCGACGCGATCAGCCTGCGGGATGATGCCACGGACTGAACCATGATCGCAGGGCGCGCGGTTCAGCGGCGGGTTTTGCCGTTGATCTTGCGAGTGATTATCAATATCAATATGGATGTTCTGTCGCCGCCCAAGGATCACGGCCGATGCATCCAGCCCTGGACCCCGCCTTCAGCGGGCCGTTCGACCGCTTCCGCGGCATGGTCGCGGGGCCGGAGGACACGCGTCCGGCAGTGAGCGCCCGGGCGCTGATCGCGGACGAGGATCTGGGCGAGATGATGATCCGCCGCGCCGGCGGCAGTGCTGCGGCACCGGCGGCTCGGCGCGGTGCGGCATCGCTGTGGTCGCAATTCTATTTCGCGATCATCGCCGTGCCGGTGGTGGCCGGCGCCATGCTGGCCGGACGGCGGCTGGCGGTGGGGCTGGATGACGTGCGCTGGGTGATCGGCGATAACGGCCTGCCGGTGGCGATGCGGCTGGACGATCCGGGCGCCGCCCTGCCCGATCGCGATCCCCTGGGCGTGATCGTCGAGTTGATCGAAAACCATATGACGCCGCTGGTCGACACCGTCAGCCGCACCGCCCGGCTGGCACCCAGGCTGCTGTGGTGCAACGCGGCCGTGCGGCTGATCTGGGCGATGGAAACCGCGGCCCTTACCGTCAACGACACCGCCGCCAACGACACCGCCGACATTGCCAGCATCGCACAGGCAACGCGCCGGCTGCTGATCGAGGCCCCCACTTTGCCCTCCGGCGCCGCCAATCCGATGTTCGACATGCTGTTGCGGCCATCCAGCGGCGCCACCGCCAGCTATGCCCGCAAGGTCTGCTGCCTGCGCTATCTGATGCCCGGCGTGGCGGATTGCGGCGAGACCTGCCCGCTGCCGCCACGCAACCGCGGCTGAGCGACGGCGATGCCCTTTGCCGCTCCGGTCGCCTGACGGCATCTCGCGATACGGATCGATCAATGACCTTTACGGCGCGCGCGGTTCGGTTTATGCCCTGAACGGGGCAGACGAATGGCGGCGCATGACCAGGATACGGGCGACCGAGGGGCGGGAGACGGAGGGGCGGGAGACGGGCGGGCGGAAGACCGGGGGCCCGGACGGGAAGCCGGCCGCTGTGCCGCCCGGCAGCATTTCGGCCTATCTGGTCGCCGAGGCCCTGGCCGGCGCCCATCTGCGGCGGCTGGACACAGGACCGGTTCTGCGGGCCGCCGGCATCGATCCGGTGGCGTTGACGCGGCCCGGCGCCCGCGTGACGACCGATCAGTATGCCATGCTGTGGCGTGGCCTGACCCTGCTGCTGGATGATGAATTCTTCGCGATGAACCCAAGGCGGCTGAAACGCGGCAGTTTCGGCTTCATGTGCGCCGCCGCCCGCGAGGCGCCGGATCTGGCCGCCGCCTTCCGGATCATGACCCGGTTTCTGATGCTGGCCTTCGACGGCGTGGATCTGCGCCTGCTGCGCCATGGCGATCAGGCCGAGCTGGTGATGCGCGGCCGGCGCCCGTCGGCCACGGCAGCCGCGACGGAGTCGGCACAGCCCACCGATGCCGGCCCGCCGCGCGCCTTCGCCGATTTCACCATCTGGCTGATGCTGCATGGCGCCGCCTGCTGGCTGATCGGCCGGCGGATCGCCATTCAGCGCGTCGACATCCGGGCGAAGGCGCCGGTCTATATCGACGATTACCGGCGGCTGTTCTGCGATGATCTGCGCTTCGGCCAGCCGGTCAGCCGGCTGGTGTTCGCGGCCGCCCTGCTCGACATGCCGGTCGACCGGTCGCGCCGCTCGCTGACCCGGTTTCTGAAACAGGCGCCGGGCAATATTCTGGTGCGCTATCGCAACGCCGATGCCTGGCTGGTGCGGGTGCGCCACCAGCTGCGCGACCGCCACCCCGACGACTGGCCGGATATCGACCGGCTGGCGGCCGATTTCGGCGTGTCGACGGCGACCCTGCATCGCCGCCTGGCGGCGGAAGGCCAGAGCTATCGCAGCATCAAGGACGCGCTGCGCCTGGATATCGCCACAGAGGTGCTGCGCGACCCGGCGGCCAGCGTCGCCGATGCCGCCGCCGCCGCCGGTTTCGCCGACCCGTCATCCTTCCATCGCGCCTTCCGCAAATGGACCGGGGTCAGCCCCGGCCGCTATCGGCGCGACGGCGGCATCGTGGCACCATGAAGGCCATCCTGATCTATGCCCTGGCCGCCGCCGCCGAAATCGCCGGCTGCTTCGCCTTCTGGGCCTGGTCGCGGCTGGACGGGGGGGCACGGCTGGATCGCAGCGCCCTGTGGCTGGTGCCGGGCGTGATCAGCCTGATCGCCTTCGCATGGCTGCTGACCCGGGTCGACGCCGCTTTCGCCGGGCGCGCCTATGCCGCTTATGGCGGGATCTATATCCTGTCGTCGCTGATCTGGATGTGGGTGGCCGAAGGATCGCGCCCCGACCGCTGGGATGTGGCGGGCGGTGCCATGTGTCTGGCAGGCGCGGCGATCATCCTGTTCGCACCGCGCGGCCCCTGAGCGCGCACGACGCCTGGGCGCGCACGACGCCTGGGCGCACGCGGCCTTCTGCCGCAGGACGGCCGCCCATGTCGCATCGGAACCACGGCGCCCGGTCGCGCTCCGTAGCGATATCGCGCGGCATCGCACGCGCTGATCCCCGGCCACGACAAGGACTTACGCGCCAATCGCCGCGGCGGGTCTTGTCGGCATGCGGGCGCAGGCGATCGGCGACCGGGGACCGATCCTGCGACACTGGAACGCTTGAGCCCGCGCCCCGGCGGTGGTTGCATGGCCGCAACCGGATGCGCGGAAACATCGCCATTGCCGGAACGCTGGCGCGCGCAACCTTAACCCGCGTCACGTCGTTGGTTCCGTTGCGTCCATAAACCACCGAGATCGTCCGACAGGCCACACAAGACGCCTGCACCGGAAACCGTGTCCGAGGAGATGAGCCATGGCAGCCACACCAGCGAGGCCGATGGCCCGGCGACGGCGCCCCGGGGCCGTGCCGGCCAGCGGATGGGGAGGCACGCGTCATGTTTGAACAGGCAGACGCGGTGCTTCTGGCCCGCATCCAGTTCGCGTTCACCGTGTCGTTCCATTTCATCTTTCCCGCCTTCTCGATCGGCCTTGCCAGCTATCTGGCGGTGCTGGAGGCGTTGTGGCTGAAGACCGGCCGCGACGTCTATCTGACGCTGTTCAAATACTGGCTGAAGATCTTCGCCCTGGCCTTCGGCATGGGCGTGGTCTCGGGCATCGTGATGTCGTACCAGTTCGGCACCAACTGGTCGGTGTTTTCCGACAAGGCCGGCCCGGTCATCGGGCCACTGATGGCCTATGAGGTGATGACCGCCTTCTTCCTGGAAGCGGGCTTCCTGGGCGTGATGCTGTTCGGCATGAACCGGGTGGGTCGCGGGCTGCATTTCGTGGCGACCCTGGCGGTGGCCGTCGGCACCTTCATCTCGGCGTTCTGGATCCTGTCGGCCAATAGCTGGATGCAGACGCCTGCCGGATTCTCGATCAACGATGTCGGTCAGTTCGTGCCCGAAAGCTGGCTGGAGATCATCTTCAACCCGTCCTTCCCCTATCGTCTGGCGCACACGGTTCTGGCCGCCTATCTGACCACCGCCCTGGTGGTGGGCGCCGTGGGGGCCTGGCATCTGCTCCGCGATCGGGCCAATGAGGGCGCGCGGGTGATGTTCTCGATGGCCATGGGGCTGGTGATGGTGGCGGCGCCGATCCAGATCTTCGCCGGCGACATGCATGGCCTGAACACGCTGGAGCATCAGCCGGCCAAGGTGATGGCCATGGAAGGCCATTTCCAGAGCCATCGCGACGGCGCGCCGCTGATCCTGTTCGGCATTCCCGATCAGGAACGGGCGACGGTCGACTATGAAATCTCGATCCCCAAGGCGTCGTCGCTGATCCTGAAACACGATCTGAACGCGCCGCTCGACGGGCTGGAGACGGTCGACCGGGCGGACTGGCCCTATGTGCCGATCGTGTTCTGGTCGTTCCGGATCATGGTCGGGCTGGGCTTCCTGATGCTGGCCCTGGGCGGCTTGGGGCTGCTGGCGCGGCTGCGCGGCACCCTGCATCAGTGGCGCCCCCTGCACCGCTTCGCGCTGGTGATGGGGCCAAGCGGCTTCGTGGCGGTGATCGCGGGCTGGGTGACCACGGAAGTCGGCCGCCAGCCCTTCACGGTCTATGGCCTGTTGAGAACCGCGCAATCGGCCTCGCCACTGGATGCGCCGGCGGTGGCGGCGTCGCTGCTGGCCTTCATCCTGGTCTATTTCATCGTCTTCGGCGCCGGCACCATCTACATCCTGAAGCTGATGGGCAAGCCGCCGCAGATCACCGGCCCGGCCGGCGACATGGAAGACGACGCACAGCCGCCGGTACGCGCGGCCGGCATCACGCCAGCCAGTTCGGTCAGCCCCGGCCGGGCGATCGGCGGGCAGCACGGCACCCATGAAGGAGGGCCACGGCGATGACCGGTTTCTTCGACCTGCCGACCATCTGGGCCTTCGTCATCGCCTTCGCGGTGTTCGCCTATGTGGTGATGGACGGCTTCGATCTGGGCCTTGGCATCCTGTTCCCCGGCTTCGAGCCGGGGCCGGAGCGCAACCGGGTGATGAACACGGTGGCCCCCGTCTGGGACGGCAACGAAACCTGGCTGGTGCTGGGCGGCGGCGGGCTGATGGCCGCCTTCCCGCTGGCCTATGCCATCGTGCTGCCGGCGCTGTATGCGCCGATCATCGCCATGCTGCTGGCACTGATCTTCCGGGGCGTCGCCTTTGAATTCCGCTGGCGCGACCCCCGCCACCGCCGCACCTGGGACATCGCCTTCACCGCCGGATCGGTGGTGGCGACCTTCGCGCAGGGTGTGACGCTGGGCGCGCTGTTGCAGGGCATCGCCGTGGAAGGCCGCGCCTATGCCGGCGGCTGGTGGGACTGGCTGACCCCGTTCAGCCTGCTGGTGGGGGCAAGCCTGGTCGTCGGCTATGCCCTGCTTGGCGCCACCTGGCTGATCATGAAGACCGACGGCGTGCTGCAGTTGAAATGCTATACGCTGGCACGCAATCTGGGCATCGCGACCCTGATCTGCATGGCCGCGGTCAGCGCCGCGACCCCATTCCTGTCGGGCGCCTATTACGAGGCGTGGTTCGCATGGCCGCGGGTGCTGTTCACGGCGCAGGTGCCGCTGCTGGTGCTGATCTGCACGGTGGTGTTCTTCATCGGCCTGCGGCGCGGCTGGGAATTCATGCCGTTCCTGATGGCGCTGGCCTTCTTCACCCTGGGGCTGATCGGGCTGGGGGTGAGCATCTTCCCCAACATCGTGCCGCAGGCGGTGACCATCTGGCAGGCCGCCGCCCCCGATGACAGCCTGATCTTCATGCTGGTCGGCGCGGTGGTGCTGATCCCGATCATCCTGGCCTATACCGGCTATGCCTATTGGGTGTTCCGCGGCAAGACCGGCCATGAGGGGTATCATTGATGGCCGACAGGAAGACACGCCACGTGCCACATGCGCGGCAATGGCCCCGCGCACGGCAATGGCCCAGTGCCCGGCAATGGATCTGGTTCGTGGGGCTGTGGGCCGCCGGTGTCGGCGTGACCATGGCGGTGGGGCTGGTGATCAAGGCGTGGCTGGCCTGATCCCTCGCCCTGCGCGCTCTCTCCACCAACCTGCCCCTACCCTGCAAGCTCCACCAGCAGGGCCGCCAGAACCCGGGCGCCGGCGTGGATATCCGCCGGCGCCGCCCGCTCGGTGGGATGATGGCTGATCCCCTGGTGACAGGGGATGAAGATCATCGCCGAGGGGGCGACCGCGTTCAGATGGCGGGCGTCATGACCGGCCGCCGATGGCAGATCCATCGCGGCATGGCCCAGCACCGCGGCGATGTCGCGGGTGCGGCGGCGGAGGCTGTCGGGAAAGATCAGCGACGGCGCATCGACCAGCCGGTCGACCTGTACCGTACAGCCCTGGGCCAGTTCGGCACAAAGGCCGGCGACGGCATCGCCGAAGCGCTGCATCACGGCGGTGTCGAAATGGCGCAGATCGATCGAGAACACCACCCGCGCCGGCACCACCGAGGGTGCGTTGGGTGAGACGGTGAACCGGCCGACCGTGAACATCAGCGCATCATCGGCAGCCCGGGCGATGCCGTGCAGCCGCTGGACCATGGCGCTGGCGGCGATCAGCGCATCGCGGCGTTCGGCCATGGGCTTCGTGCCGGCATGGGCCTCCTCTCCGGTCACGGTGACGCGGAAGGTCTGCTTGCCCTGAATGCCGGTGACGGCGCCGATGGCGCAGCCTTGCGCCTCCAGCACCGGCCCCTGTTCGATATGGGCCTCGACATAGGCCTCGACCGGCATGCCCAGTTCGCGCACCGGCACATCGGGGAAGGCCGCGTTCACCTGTGCCAGCGCCTCGGCGACGCTGCAACCATCGGCATCAGTCACCGCCATAATTTCGTCCAACGGTCGCACGCCGGCAAAGGCTTCCGAGCCCATCATGCCGGGGGCGAAGCGCGAGCCTTCCTCGTTCATCCAGGCCACCGCCTCAATGCTGCGCCGGGGCTGATGGCCGCTGTCGCGGAGCGCTTCCAGAACCTCCATCGCCGCCAGCACGCCGAAGATGCCGTCGAACCGGCCGCCGGTGGGCTGGCTGTCCATATGCGAGCCCGACAGCACCGGCGGCAGATGCGGTTCGCGTCCCGCCAGCCGAAAGAACAGATTGCCGGCCGGGTCGGTGGCCACGCTCAGGCCGCGGGCACGGGCGATGGCGATCAGATGGTGGCGGGCGGCGATCTCTTCCGCCGACAGCGCCTGACGATCGACCCCGCCATCCTCGCGGGCGCCGAACCGGGCCAGGTCCATATGACGCTGCCACAGCCTGTCGGCCGAGACATGGCCGACCACGCGTTCCGCCGCCTCGGTGATCTGCTGCCCCACCGGCATCTGCTCATCTCCCTGCTCGCGGCGCCAATCGGTGCGGCGACGCCAGGCGTTGTCGTCATCATCGGATCCGGGCGCCGCACCGCCGCCGATCAGCCCGCCATCGCCCGCCATCATCGCCTCACGTGGTTTTCATGATCTGGCCAGCCTCGGCACGCGGATCGCGCGGCGTCCAGCGCCCGGCCTCGACCATGGCGATGAACTCGGCGAGAAGCTGGTTGAACAGCGCCGGTTCCTCAAGATTGAGCGTGTGGCCGGTCTTGGGCAGCACCGCCAGACCCGATGCCTGAAGACAGCGCTTCATGAAAATCCCCGGCTGAAGGCAGTGATCGTCTTCATCACCGACCATGATCAGCGCCGGCAGGGTGCAGGCGCGGATCTGGTCTTCCAGATCATAGATCGAGGGTCTCTGCGCCTGAACGCCGCGCATGGTGTTGGCGGCGCCGATGTCGGAATGCTGGGCCAGCCGGTCGGCGAAGGCCTGCCAGCCGCGCGGATCCTTGTTCTGGAACTGCACCCGGCTGGCGCCAAGCGCATAGGTCTTCGAGAACTCGACGGCACCGAGGGTGGCGAAGCGGTCGGCCACCTCCAGCGAGACGCCCCGGAAATAATCCTCATACTGCTTCTCGGCACCATAGCCGGCGCCGGCGATGGTCAGCGACAAGGCGCGCTCGGGTGCTGTGAGCCCGAAATGCAGGGTGGCGAAGCCGCCCATCGACAGGCCGACGATATGGGCACGCGCAATGCCCAGATGATCGAGCACCGCCAGCGCGTCGCTGACCGCGATCGCCTGCGAATAGGCGTCGACATCGGCGGGGATGTCGGATGGCGCATAGCCACGTGCCGAATAGGTGATGCAGCGATGCCGGCGGCTGAAATAGTTGAGCTGTGGTTCCCAGGCGCGGCAATCGCCGCCGAATTCGTGGATGAACAGGATCGGCGTGCCCGATCCCGCCTCTTCATAGTGAAGCCGGACACCGTCGGCGGCGGTTGCATAAGGCATGGGGGTCGTGAACCTCGGATGAGCGATGAACGCGGATCAGAACAGCGGCGGAATATCGTTGCGGCTGCGCGCCCGCCCGGCCATCTCGGGCAGCAGGGCACAGAAGGCTTCCATCCAGGCGACCGGCACGCTGGTCGAGACCTTGATGAAGCGGTCGCCGAAACGCGGGGTGTGATAGGCCCCCTGCCTGATCATGATGCCTGCGGTCTGGAATTCCGCAACCAGTGCTTCGGGGCGGATGCCGGCCTCGATGCATTCCACCACAACGAAATTGCCATGCGACGGATAGACCGGCATCGAAAAACCGGGCAACTGGTCGACCGCCTGCTTGATCAGATCCTGGTTGTGGCGCTGGATGCGCTGCACCTCGGCCATCCATTCGGCCTTGACCGACAGCCCGGCAAGGGCGGCGGCCTGGGCCACGACATTGGCGCCAAGCGGTGCCGTGGAGAACGGCGCGATCCTGTCCATCAGCGCCGGATAAGCGACCAGCGCGCCGATGCGCATGCCGGCCAGCCCCAGCCATTTCGAGAAGCTGACCACCGTCACCGCGCCTTCGGGATAGATCAGGCTGGCGGGGGTGTGGCCCTGGGCGAAATCGCGATAGGTGCTGTCATGGATGAGGATGGCGCCCACATCGCGTGCGATCGCCGCGAAGGCGCCGATCTCGTCGGCGGTATAGGTGATGCCGAGCGGGTTGTTGGGATCGACCAGATAGATGATCGCGGTGTTGTGGTCGACCTCGGCCGCCAGACGCTCAGGGCTGAGCCGGTAGTTGTAGTCCGGCCCCCAGATCGGGATCTCCACCACCTCGGCACCGGCCTGGGCTGCGAATTGCAGCGGCCATTTCCAGCCCGGATCGGTGGTCACGAAGCGGCTGCCGGGTTTGCAGAACACCCGGCAGATCAGCGCCAGTGCCGCGACCGCGCCATCGGTGACCAGGGCGCTGGCACCGGGCAGGCCCAGATCGGCGACGATGCCGGCGCGCAGCGCCTCAAGCCCGGCCGGCGGCGCATAGGCATGAAAGCGCTCGCCATCGATCGCCGCATGCATCGCCTCGGCAACCGCCGGATGCATCGGCACGTGATTGGTGTTCTGCCCCAGCCATTTCAGGTCCGCGTCGGCGAACAGCCGGTCGAAATAGGCGTTCTTGATGTCCAGCGTGCTCACGCCTCGATCTCCTCAAGGGCGCCGGCGACGGCGGCTGCCCCGCGACGGCCGCCATCCTTGATGATCGACCCGCGCGAGGCGATGCCGCCATCGATGGTCACGATCGTGCCACTGACATAGCCGGCGCGCGGCGAGGCCAGAAACACCATCAGATCGGCGACCTCTTCCGCCGTGGCCGGGCGGCCGCCGGGATAGCGGTCGAACAACTCGCGCCAGCGGCCTTCATCGCCGAACATGTCGACGGCGCGCCGCTTCATCAGCCGCACCATGCGGTCGGTTTCCACTGGCCCGGGGTTCACGCCCAGCACACGGATGCCGTAATCCAGGCTCACCCCGCCAAGCGCGCGGGTGAAGGCCATCAGTGCCGCATTGCCGGTGGAGCCGGCGATATAATTGGCATCCCAGTTCTCACCGGAATTGCCGATGTCGTTGATGATCACGCCATGGCCACGCGCCTGCATGCGGGCATAGACCACCCGGGTCAGCGACACATAGCCGAACACCTTCAGGTCGAAGCCGCGCCGCCAGGCGGTGTCGTCGACGGCGTCGATCGGGCCCGAGGGGATGTTGCCGGCATTGTTGATCAGGATGTCGATGTCGCCGGCGGCATCGGCCAGCGCCAGCATCTGCGCGTCGCTCGACAGGTCCATGGCGTGGATGGTGACCGAAACGCCGCATTCGGCCTCGATCAGCGCCTTCGCCTCAACCAGCGCATCGCCGGACCGCGCCGCCAGATGCAGGGTGGCACCCTCACGGGCGAAGCTCCAGGCGGCGGCAAGGCCGATGCCCTTTGATGCGCCGGTGATCAGAACCGTCTTGCCTTTCAGACCCAGCTCCACCGCTCAAGTCCCTCGCTTTTGTACGCAGCATGCGCGTCTATGAATGCAATATCGCTATTATTGTATCCGATAATCGGAATGTCAACCGCCGCCCTGTGCCGGACAGATCCTGCGCCGGGCGGCGGCGTGGTATCGGATCAGAGTTTCTTGTCGCTGGCGGGCACCTTCTCCCACACCGTTTCGTTGAAGGCGGCCTTCAGGTCGACCGGCTCCTTCAGCGCGCCGAAGCTGATCAGATCGGCCTGGACCTTCTCGATGCTGGCCATGTCGAGCGCGCCCAGGCCCTCTTCGGCGGCCCGGCCGGCGACCATCAGCCGTTCGATTTCATCGAGCATCAGCGCCTGATGGCCGCGCTCCAGCCCCTCGGACGCGGCCATGACGATGTCCAGTGCCTCATCCTTGTGTTCGAACGCGTATTTCCAACCTTTGAGTGTGGCGTTCAGGAAGCCCTGAACCAGCTCCGGCTTTTCGGCCAGCACCTTTTCCGAGACCAGAAAACTGTCCTGCTGGGTGGTGACGCCATAATCATCGGGCGTGAACACGGTCAGGTCATCGATGCCCTGAGCCTTCAGCGTGTTGAGTTCGTTATAGAAGGTGACGGTCGCCACATCGAACTGGCCATCGATGAACGGCGCCATGGTCACCGGCTGCGGCATGATCGTCAGCTCCGACTGGTCGATCTTGGCCGCCGCCAGCACCGAATACAGGGTGTATTGCGGGCCGGTGAACCAGGTGGCGACCTTGCGGCCCTTGAAATCCTCGATGGTCTTGATGCCGCTGGCGGCGCGGGCGACGAAGGCGAAGGGCGTCTTCTGCTGCGACATGCCGATGCACACCAGCGGCAGGCCCTTGGCACGCGCGTACAGCACAGCCTCGGTGCCGCTGCCAAGGCCGAAGGTATCGGCGCCCGATGCGACCAGCGCCTCGGCATTCAGATTGGGACCACCGGGATTGATGGTCATGTCCAGGCCCTCGGCTTCATAGAAACCCTTCGCCTTGGCGACATAGAAGCCGGCGAACTGGGCCTGGGGGAGCCATTTCAGCCGCACCGAAACCGCTTCGGCGGCGTTGGCCGGAGACGATCCGCCAAGTGATCCGCCAAGCGGCCCGACCACCGCCGCTGCCGCCAGACCGAGGGCGAGCAGCCCCTGTTTCGCAATCCGCATATACATGGGTTCAGCCTTCCGGAGCTTTTTTGTGTGCAAGGCGGGGGATTGGTGTGCATGAATGACCTAGCAATATGCATGCCATCATCTTCACAGCGGAAACCGGCCGGACATCCGACCATGCCACCGCCTCATATGGCCCATTTATTGGGCAATTCGAAATTCTGAGCACGAATTCGGCATTCTTGTATAATGGATGGCAGAGCCCGATCCCCACGCCCGCATCCCCATGGGAGATATCCGCCCCGATGTCCGCGACGGCACCTCTTCATCATCTGAGTCTGATCCGCCTGGCCTCCGAGATCCGCCATGGCGCCGTGTCGCCCGTCGATGCGGTTCAGGCGATGCTCGACCGGATCGCCCGCCATGACGGGCGCTTGCATGCCTACGCGACCGTCGATGCCGCCGGCGCCCTGGCCCGGGCCGAACAGGCGCGGGACGAAATCGCGCGCGGCCTGTGCCGCGGGCCGCTGCACGGCGTGCCGGTGGCGGTGAAGGATCTGTTCGACACCGCCGATATGCCGACCGAATTCGGCAGCCGGGTGATGCGCGGCCGCAGGCCGGCCACGGATGCCACCGTGGTGGCGCGGCTGCGCGCGGCGGGCGCCATTCTGCTGGGCAAGCTGACCCTGACCGAAGGCGCCTATGCCGACCACCACCCCGACGTCACGCCGCCGGTGAACCCGTGGGGCGCCGCCCACTGGACCGGCACATCCTCCAGCGGATCGGGGGTCGCCGTGGCCGCCGGGCTGATCTGGGGAGCGCTGGGCACCGACACCGGCGGCAGCATCCGCCTGCCATCCGCCTGTTGCGGCATCACCGGCATCAAGCCGACATGGGGCCGGGTCAGCCGCGCCGGCGCACTGGCGCTGGCGCCATCGCTGGACCATGTCGGCCCGATGGCACGCAGCGTTGCCGATGCGGTGGCGATGCTGGGGGTGATTGCCGGCCCCGACCCGCTGGACCTCACCGCCGCCCGCGATACCGTGCCGGATTATGCCGCCGAGATCGCCCGGCCGGTGCGCGGTCTGGCCATCGGCATCGACTGGCGGCTGCTGCGCGCGCGCGCCGATGATGCGGTGCTGGCCTCGATCGATCATGTGGTCGACGTCATGACCGGGCTTGGCGCCCGCATCGTGGATGTGCGCCTGCCTGAGATCGACCCGGTTCTGGAGGGCTGGGCCGTGCAATGCGCGGTCGAGGCCGCCATCGTTCATCGCGACGACTGGGCCACCCGCCCGGACGATTTCGGACCACGCCTGGCGGCGCTGATCGATCGCGGCCACCGCCACACCGCCTTCGAACTGGCCGAGGCGCAGGACCGCCGCCGGATCTTTGCCGGCGCCATGGAGGCGGTGTACGATGCCTGCGACGTGCTGCTGGTGCCGGGCCTGCCGGTGGCCGGCCCGACACTGGATCATATGGCGGGTCTGGGCGAAGACCCGGCGGCGATCCTGGCGATCGGCCCGTTCACGGCGCCCTTCGATGTGGCGGGCCAGCCGACGGTGACCGTGCCCTGCGGGATCAGCGCCGCCGGCATCCCGATCGGCTGCCAGTTCGCCGGCCCGCGCTTCGCCGAGGCCTTGGTCGCCCGCGCCGGCCATGCCTTCCAGACCGCCACCGACTGGCACACGCGGCGCCCCGCCGGCTTCGCCTGATCGCGTCGCGGCTTGACGGGACGCCATGGCTGATGCCAGGGTGGCCCGTCATTCAGGAGCCGCCCCCCGCGATGAGCACCACCAAAACCGCAGACAGATAAGCCGCAGCGACCCGTTCTTCCGGTTGTTGCGGCGCCCCCTTCCCCGGCCAGCGCCGCGCGTTTCCATGCTGCCATCGACGGGTCGGTGGCAGCTATCAAGGATATGGCGTGATGCGCGCGCATACCCCGCCGTGGCGGCTGTCGCTGACCACGACCGTTCTTCTGTTGTCGCCATTCGATCTTCTGGCCTCTCTGGCCATGGACATGTATCTGCCGGTGGTGCCGGTCATGGCCCAGGTGTTGAACACCGATGCCGGTACGGTCCAACTGACCCTGACCGTCTATCTGGTGCTGCTGGGTGCCGCACAACTGGTGTTCGGCCCGTTATCGGACCGGTATGGCCGCCGCCCGGTGTTGCTGACCGGCGCGGTGCTCTATGCCGGCGCATCGTTCGGGCTGGCCTTCGCCGATACCGGCGGCCTGTTCCTGGCGCTGCGCGTGCCGCAGGCGCTGGGCGCCGCCGCCTGTCTGGTGGCGGTGTTCGCCACCGTCCGCGACATCCAGGCCGATCGCCCCGATGGCGCCATGCTCTATGGCCTGCTGGGCGCGCTGCTGGCGGCGGTGCCGGCCGTGGGGCCGGTGCTGGGGGCGGTGGTCGACCATCTCTGGGGCTGGCGGGCGATCTTCACCGGGCTTGGCGGCGCGATGCTGCTGGCCGCCGCCGCCGCATGGCGGTTCTGGCCGGAAACCCGCATCCGCGTCACCCCCCGCCCCATCGCCCCCTGCCCCTGCCCCATCCCCCCCTGCCCACGGGGCCGCGCCATCCGCAATGCGCTGGCCCCCCTCTCGGGTCATCGGTTCTGGACCGGCACGCTGGGCTATGCCGCGGGCATGGGCTGCTTCTTCGTGTTCCTGTCGACAGCACCAGGATTGATGATCGGGCGTCAGGGCCTGTCGCCGATCACCTTCAGCCTGTTGTTCGGCACGGTCGCGGTGGTGATGATGATCACCGCCCGCCTGATCGGCCCACGGGTGCGGCATTGGGGCGCCATTGGCTGTCTGCGCATCGCCATGGCCTGCATCATCGCGGCATCGCTGCTGCTGACGATCGGCGAACTGGCGGCGCCGCACGCCGTGACGGCACTTCTGCTGCCGATGTGGCTGGCCGGCATCGGCATCGCCATCACCGCCACTGTCGCCCCCGGCATCGCGCTTCACGGCTTCGACCACATGGCAGGCACGGCGACGGCGCTGTATTTCTGTGTGGGCGGTGTGGTGCTGGGCGGCGTTGGCACGGCGATGATCGGTCTGTCTGCCGCCGGCACCGCCTGGCCGATCATCGGGTATGGCATCACCCTGCCGGCGACGGTGTGGTGTCTGACAGGACGTCTGTCACGCCGGCCGCAACACCCGGCCTGAACAGCGCCAGCGGCCGGATTTCATAGACCCCGGCACCATCGTCATTGGCGCGGGCAAGGTCGCGGGCGGTGGGCATCAGCCGCGCCACCGGTCCCAGGCGCCCCTGTGCGGCAAGCCCGTCTTCCACCGCCGCCAGCCGGGCCATGGTGCCCTGTTTCTGAACGGGGCTCCATGCGGCGACCGGATGGTGACCCGACGGTGCCGGGACAGTTTATGCAACCAGTTGCATGAATGCCGTGTCCCGGATAGGCTCAACGGCAACAGGTTCCAAGAAACCGTGATCCCGCGTTGATGAGGCAGGCCCGCCATGTACGACACCGAGGCAACCGGGGCGACGCCCCCCTCCCCTTCCACCACCTCCACCCCCTATCCCGCCATGATGGCGCCGCTGGATCTGGGCTTCACCACCCTGCGCAACCGGGTGCTGATGGGATCGATGCATCTGGGCCTGGAAGAAGCGCCCGACGGTTTCGCCCGCATGGCGGCGTTCTATGCCGAACGCGCGCGTGGCGAGGTGGGGCTGATCGTGACCGGCGGCATCGCTCCCAATGAACGTGGCCGGCCGATGGCGGGGGGCGCCATGCTGACCACGGCGGCCGAGGCGCGACATCATCGGGTGGTGACCGATGCGGTTCATGCCGAGGGCGGCCGTATCGCCATGCAGATCCTGCATTTCGGCCGCTATGCCTATCATCGCGATCTGGTGGCGCCGAGCGCGATCCGCGCGCCGATCAACCCGGCCCGGCCCCATGCGCTGACCGCGACCGAGGTTGAGCAGACCATCGCCGATTTCGTCCGCTGTGCCGCCCTGGCGCGCGAGGCCGGCTATGACGGCGTCGAGATCATGGGATCGGAAGGCTATCTGATCAACGAGTTCATCGCCGCGCGCACCAATCATCGCGACGACGACTGGGGCGGATCTTATGAAAACCGCATCCGGTTTCCGGTCGAGATCGTCCGGCGGGTGCGCGACCGTGTCGGCCCGGATTTCATCATCATCTACCGGCTGTCGATGCTGGATCTGGTCGAGGGCGGATCGACCTTCGACGAGGTGGCGATGCTGGCGCGGCACGTCGAGGCCGCCGGCGCCACCATCATCAACACCGGCATCGGCTGGCACGAAGCGCGGGTGCCGACCATCGCGACCCGGGTGCCGCGCGGCGCCTTCGCCTGGGCGACACAACGGCTGAAGGGTCATGTCGGCCTGCCGCTGGTCGCCACCAACCGCATCAACACGCCCGAACTGGCCGAAACGCTGCTGGCCGGGGGCGCCTGCGACATGGTGTCGATGGCCCGGCCCTTCCTGGCCGATGCCGCCTTCATGCGCAAGGCCCGCACCGGCCGCGCCGACGAGATCAACACCTGTATCGGCTGCAATCAGGCCTGCCTGGATCACACCTTCGGCGGCAAGATCACCTCATGTCTGGTCAATCCGCGCGCCTGCAATGAAACCGAACTGGTGATCGCACCCGCGACGGCGCCGAAACGGCTGGCGGTGGTGGGTGCCGGGCCGGCGGGTCTGGCCTTCGCCACCACCGCCGCCGAACGCGGCCATGAGGTGGTCCTGTTCGAAGCCGCCGGCGAGATCGGCGGCCAGTTCAATCTGGCCAAGACCATTCCGGGCAAGGAAGAGTTCCACGAGACCCTGCGCTATTTCCGGCGCCGGATCGAGACCAGCGGCGTGACCCTGCATCTGGGGCATCGGGTGAGCGTGGACGCGCTGATATCAGCCAGCTTCGATGCCGTGGTGCTGGCAACCGGCGTGGTGCCGCGCCAGCCTGCGATCGAGGGGCTGGACCATCCCAGGGTGCTGGGCTATCTCGACGTGCTGCGCGACCGCGCGCCCGTGGGCGAGCGGGTGGCGATCGTCGGTGCCGGCGGCATCGGCTTCGACGTCGCCGAATTGTTGAGCCACCCGGCGGGCGAGGGCCTGCCGGATATCGCCGCCTTCGCACGGGATTGGGGCGTGGATATGGACCCGGCCAGCGCCGGCGGCGTCACCAGACCTGCCCCGCAGGCCGCCGCGCGCCAGGTGCATCTGCTGCAACGCAAATCCGGCCGGCCCGGCGCCGGTCTGGGCAAGACCACCGGCTGGATCCATCGCGCCGCCCTGCAGGCCCGCGGTGTGACCATGACCGGCGGCGTCAGCTATCGGCGGATCGGCGATGACGGCGTCGAGATCGAGACCGGCGGCGCGCCCGCGACCATTCAGGCCGATACCGTGGTGATCTGCGCCGGCCAGGAGCCGGAGCGCAGCCTTGTGGCCGGCCTGGAGGCCGCCGGCTGCACCGTCCACCTGATCGGCGGCGCCGATCTTGCCACCGAGCTGGATGCCAAGCGTGCCATCGACCAGGGCACGCGACTGGCCGCCGCCATCTGACCCACAGACAAGAGACAAACCAAGGAGGAAGCACCCGTGACCACCCCGCATATCCCCAGTGCCGCCACCCCCGCCGTCGCCGCCAGCCTCGGCCTCTGGCATGAGATGATCGCCGCAGACGATCTGAGCCGGCTGCGCGAGATCGTGGCCGAGGATGCCATGTTCCGCTCGCCGATGGCCCATGCTCCCTATGCCTCGGCCGATGCGCTGGTGCTGGCCCTGACCACGGTGATCCAGGTCTTCAAGGATTTCACCTATCACCGCAGCTTCGTGTCGGATGACGGGCTGGACGTGGTGCTGGAATTCAGCGCCACCGTGAACGGCAAGTCGCTGAAGGGGATCGACATGATCCGCTTTGGCGCCGATGGCCTGATCCGGGATTTCGAGGTGATGATCCGCCCGATGAGCGGCATTCAGGCGTTGGGCGCCGAGATGGGCGCCAGAGTTGGCGGCAGCCTGCCGGCCTTCAAGGCCAAGGCCTGATCCCCTGCCCTGTCTACGATCCGGTCGAGGGCCGCTCCGTCGATGCGTCCACGGCCGGATCGCCCAGGATCTCCAGAGCTTCCGTACAGACGTCGATCCAGCTCCGCTCATGACGGATGCCGGTCTTCAGCACCAGATGGCGCAGCCGGCGCTCGCGGGATGCGGGCGCCGGCGTGAAATCGCGGGCCTCGATCGCGAGATAATTGGCCAGCATCTCGCGGTGAGATGCCAGACGTTGGCGCAGGTCGTCCGGCAGCGCGGTATCACCGAGCACCGCCGCCGCACGCAGCCGCACCATCAATTCATCACGCAGCGGCTTCGGCGCGGATCTGTCCTCCACCCAGCGCTTCAGCTCGGCGCGCCCCGCCGGCAGAACCCGATAGTCGCGGCGGCGGCCCCGGCCGCTGTCGGGCTCCATCGATCGTACCCAGCCCGCGGCTTCCAGCCGCGCCAGCTCACGATAGATCTGCTGATGGCTCGCCTGCCAGAAATAGCCGATCGACCGGTCGAAACGGCCGGCCAGTTCCAGGCCGGATCCCGGCCGTTCGATCAGGGCTGTCAGCAGCGCGTGGGGAAGTGACATGGGCTGGGCGATGACTTTCCTGGCAAGGGGCGCGGCCACTCTCCACGGCGGCAGGGCCGGCTGTCAAGACGCAAGCACGGCACCTGGGCCGGCATGATATGACGCCGTGACAAGTTCTGACGTCTGACCGGCAAGGCGGCGCTGAAGTTGATACGCCTGCCCCTGCTCTGCTGAGCGCGGCCTCAATGATATCGGATTATCGGGCACTGACGGCGTCTTGCATCGCCTTCACTGATCGAGGGCCTGACCCGCGCCCATCCCATTGGAGATGGTAGCGAGCGATCGGCCCGGAACGCTGAAGCTGATACGGCATCGCCGCGCTGAAGCTGATACGGCCCGGCTGGCGATTCGTACGGACCGCGGCGTGGCCCGTATGACCGTGGCCGATGGCGCCGCGTTTCGACTTCAGCGTTCATACCGGCGGCGCTCGTCCGACAGAGCACGATGATCCGCTGCGATGACGGCCGGGCCGGTTCATGCTAACGTATCGACTTCAGCGACAGGCTGCCGGGGGATCACGCGATGACCAGCGACCATTCGGAACCGACACCCACCGACCCGACGATGATGAACGCCACCAGCCCGGCCGCACAGGCAGCAGGTCTGCGACGGGCCGGCGTGACGGATGCAGCGACGATCACAGCATTGACCGACGCCGCCTATCGGCCGTGGATCCCGATCATCGGCCGCGAGCCCGGACCGATGGGCGACGACATCGCGGCTTTGCTGTCCGCACCCGGCACGGAGGTATGGATTGCCGATCTGGCCGCCGGACCGGGCGAGATACCGTCCGACGACGGGCCAGGGCAAGCGGCAGGGCGGGCAGCGGGGCTGGTGGTTCTGATGTCTGAACCGGATCATGTGTTGCTGCACAGCGTCGCGGTCGCACCCGTCGCTCAAGGCACCGGGTTGGGGCGCCGGCTGATGCGTTTTGTCGACGGCCGCGCCCTGGAACTAGGCCAGACCCAGATCCGGCTCTACACCCATGTGAAGATGGCGCGCAATATCGTGCTCTATGGCAGGCTGGGCTATCAGGAAACCGAGCGCCGGGTCGACGAGGGCTTTTCGCGCGTCTTCATGACCAAGCAGATCGGCTGAACCCGCCGGCCTGTATCGACTTCAGCGTCGACGGCACCGGTGCGGAGTTACATCGGCGCCGGTATATCGTTACGACTTCAGCGTATACCCGCAGCAGACGGCAGCCCCGCTCACGCCACCTCGGGACCAAGAAGCTGGTCGATGTGGCGACGCAGCGTTGCCAACCGTTCCCGCTCCGCCCGGCTCAACGGCGCATCACGACGCGCGGCGGCTTCAAGTGCTGCCGAAACCCGGTCGAGCTGGCGCAGAACCAGACGCGGTGGCGTCGGCTCCGCCGGCCCGCTCGGGGTCTCCGTATCGACTTCAGCGTCGCTGGCGGTGACAAGGGCGCTGTCCTCCGCGCGGGCAAGCTCGTCCTCGGCCCTGGCCGCACGCAAGGCCCTGACGGTCAGCCGGCCTTGAAATGCCAGCGCCACCAGACGATTGCGCACCACCGGGCTTTCGATCCGCGCCAGTTCGACCAGCACATTCTTCGACAGCGCCAGTTCGGACGTCAGAACGGCATTCAGCAGATCGTCGGGCAGGGTCAGGATGCGCAACACGCCGCTGATCTCGCTTTTAGCCTTGCCCAGCACGCCCGCCGCTTCCGACTGGCTCCAGCCGCGGCCTTCAATCAGCCGGGCCAGCCCCCTCGCCTCGTCGATCGGCGACAGATCGACCCTCTGCAAATTCTCGATCAGCGCTGCGATCTCAGGATCGGATTCATGCTCGATGGCTAGAAGCGCCGGCCAGCCGTTCTGCACGGCCGCCCGATAGCGTCGCTCGCCGGCAACGATGATGAAGCGTCGACGATCGCCCGGATCCCGCCGAACCAGGATCGGCTGCAACTGGCCGTGTTCGGCCATGGTGCGCGCCAGCTCGGTGATGGCGTCGTCATCGACATATTTACGGGGCTGTTCCGGATCGGGCGACACCCGGTCGATGGCGAGTTCGAAGGTATGGCGAAAGCGGCTGCTCTCGGTCACCAGCGTGTCGGATGCGTCGGCGATCATGCCGCGCACGGCGCCGAGGATCGGGGAGGGAGCCTTGCGTCGTGGCGCCATCAGACCTCTTCCTCCTCAAGACCGGCATAGGCCTTGTCAACATCGGCGCGGGGCAGGGGCGCATCGCCGATGATCCCTTCCGCCAGCCTCAGATACACGGTGGTGGCGACGCTGGATGGCGAGGCTTCCAGCGCGATACGGCCATTGCGGGCCGCATGGCCGAAGACGGCGCTGTTGGGCACCGGCTCCAGAACCGGAGCGATATCGCCCATGGCGGCGACCAGATGCGCCAGAACCTCGCGGTCGACCGATTTGCGCCGGCCATATTGCGTCGGCAGAATACCGGTCAGCCGCAGGGCCGGGTTCAGGCGGCGCTGGACCTTGTTGATCGTGCCCAGGATCAGGCCGACGCCCATGGTGTCATAGGGCTCGGTGCGCACCGGGATGAACACGTCATCGGCCGCGGCCAGCGACATCCAGGTCAGCATACCCAGATTGGGCGGGGCATCGATCACGATGAAATCATAGCGGTCGCGAACCTCGTCGAGCGCCTCGCGCAGCGAGATGTCGAAACCCGGCTCGCGGCGGCCATCGGTTTCCGACAGGTCGATATGGCTGGCGGCCAGATCGCAGAGCGGCGCGCGATCGGGCATGATCTCCTCGCCGGCACGGATGATGATCCGGCTGATCGGCGCATCGCCCAGAATGACCTGCGCCATGGTCTTGCCCTGACGATAGGCCTCGACGGCGCCCTCGGCGAGCAGGGCGACGGTGGCGGTCGCCTGCGGGTCCATATCGACCAGCAGCACCCGGTGATCGCCACGACTGAGCGCGTAGGCCAGATTCAAGGCGCTGGTGGTCTTGCCGACGCCGCCCTTCTGATTGGCGAAGACGATGGTTCGCGCCTCGCGGCCACGCCCTTCAACCAGGCGGCTGAGTGCCATCGACACGTCGGCCGGGATCGGGTCGCGGCCATTCTCCCACCGCGAAATTTTGGGCTTGTCATAGCTGCGCTGCAGCATGCGATTGAGGGCTTCCTTCAGATCAGCCTGACTGAAGCGTAGCTGCTGGCGCAGTTCGCGCATGCGTTCGCCATTCATCGGCAGAGCCTCATCAGTCTGTCTTTCAGGGAGTGGATCTTGGGCCGGGCCTGTGGATGCCGGACATAATGATGCGGATCAGGCCGTGGCGGTGTCGCCTGATCGTCATCCGGACACAGAATGACATGGCGGCGATCAACGCATCAATAGCGAAGTTGATGGTTGACTGGGATTCGGAGCGGGCGCGAGGGCCTCTGGTGGCTTGGCCGGCGAGATCGATGATCACGCACCGTTACATCTTCAGCGTTGGAAAGGCCGGGATCGGGATCGATCGGCGTTGTGGCGCCTGGGCGTATCAACTTCAGCGTAAGGTGGCCGGCGATCGCTGTATTCCGCAGAAATGCGGCAGCATCGACGCTGAAGTTGCAACGCCTGGACCGCTTGACAGCGCTGTGGCGGTTTGGGGAGCGTTACAAGATCAGCGTTGGAAGGCTGGATGCTGTCAGGTGCTCCACCGTATCAAACTCAGCGACACATCCGTCTCCGACCTGGGGACAGATTTTTGCGCAGGTGTGCGACCGAGAGGGCAGCAGGGTGGTGTGGACAAACATGGCTGGCCTCTTTTTGACTGGCAATACAGGCCGTTGTGGCAGATGGCTGTGATGCCGGTCGAGATTGAAGCGGCGGGCACCGGCCGCAGGCGAACGCGTCCTATCAGGTTTAGAAGAGCTATAGGATCTAGTCTCTATAGGAAGGGGTGTCGACTTCAGCGTGGATAACTGCGGCCGGCGTCGCGACTTCAGCGCTGCCGGCCGGGCGGGGCGTATCGAGATCAGCGTTGGCGCGTATCATCATCAGCGTTGGCCGCATGCCGGACCGCCAGGCGTTACGAGTTCAGCGTGGAAAAGCGCGGATAACCGCGGGTCACCGTCGGTCCGAGGCTCGCGGCGGCTCCCTGAGTGTTGCAACAACGCTGAACTTGATACGCAAAGCGATTGCGGCCCATGATGCGGCCTGTGGCGACATCGCCGCCAAGCCTATGATACGGCGGCAGGAATGGCGAAAGGTTCCGGATCGGCACGACCGGCCGGCAGGCGTCGCTGAACTTGCAACGGATTCGTGCCACATGAGGGCGGCCGCGCGCCGCGCGGTCTTTCCTGAGGCAGCAAAGCGTGTACAGTCGGATCGTGACGGATCAGGCATGAAATCGTCTGCCATTGACGGCAGGCATAACCGTGTCCGGAGGCGGGTGCACGCCTTGGAAACGAGCCCGGAGGTCGAGATGGCGGACGTGCATCAGCAGCTCATGCTCCACGGCCTGGATCAGGTCATGGCCACGGCCGACAGCGCCGCCGAACGGCGGCGGGTGCGCTGGGCGCATGAGATGATGTCGCTTGAGCACGAGACGATCAATTATCTTCATTCGGGCTTCGCTCAGGCGGCATTGCCCCATCGGGAGCCAAAGAACCCGCTGGAACCCTGGGTCCGCCGCAACGGCGCCTATCAGCTGATCATCCGGCCGGGTATTCTGCCGCTGAAGGACAAGATCGTCGACATCGGCGTGCCCTATGGCACGAAGGCGCGGCTGATCATGATCTATTTCCAGACCGAGGCGGTGCGCAGCCAGAGCCAGGTGGTCGATCTGGGGCCGACCATGGCCAGTTGGCTGCGCAAGATGGGGCTGTCGACATCGGGCGGCCCGCGCGGATCCTATGCCCCGGTGCGCGAACAGGCGCTGCGGATTGCGCGATGCGAATTCACCATGCGGTTCGAACGCGGCACCGCCGAAGCCCGGCTGGCCGACCAGCGGATCGTCGACGGCATGGATCTGTGGCGCGATGACAGCGACGCCGAAGACCTGTTCCGGACTGGCGGCGAATGGGTGCGGCATGTGAAACTGTCGGAGGCGTTCTATGAACACCTGATGGAACACTCGGTGCCGCTGTCGGAAGAAGCCATCGCCCGGCTGAAGCATTCCAGTCTGGCGCTTGATCTGTATGTGTGGCTGACCTATCGCCTGCACGCGCTGAAGCGCGAGATTACCGTTCCCTGGCACGCCCTGTCGGATCATTTCGGCAGCGAGAGCGGCCATCGCGTGCTGGCCTTCCGGCTGAAGGAAGTGCTGAAGGACGTGGTGGCGGTGTATCCTGAGGCCAATGTCGAGGCCAGCGGCCGAGGACTGGTGCTGCGGCCGTCGAAGCCGTCGGTGGCGGTATCGAGCGTGGCCGTGAAGCTGCCGGGCCGGCTCCGGCGGGCCTGATCCGCGCCCCTCCCGCGCGCCGTGGCCGTGTGATCCGGCCGTGTGATCCGGGCGGCACGGTTCCCGGTTCTGACATCTGAACGGCAAGGGCGGCGCCGCCCGCCCATCCGCCGCCGATCGCCCAGCCGCCGATCGCCGCCGCCGGCTTCAGCGCAGGCCTGGCAGATCGATGACCACCCGGGTCACGGCTTCATTGGCCCGCAACGTCATGCGGCCCCCATGAAGCTCCACCAGATCCTGTACCAGCGGCAGATCGATGCCGGTGCCGTCGCGACGATGGATGGTGGGATCGGTCAGCCGGGCCATGTCGCCCCCTGACGGATCATCGGCCAACGCCAGACAGCCATCGGTTTCAACCACGATCCGGCAGGCGCCCGTGCCCGGGCACGGAAGGCTGTCGCCTGTACCCGGTCGCTGCGGGTGGTCGTGGTCGGCGGTGCCGGCTTCTGTGTCGGCCGGCCGGCTGATGATCAGGCGAACGGTGCCACCCGGCAGGGCCGCGTCGATGGCGTCGATCAGCAGCCGCGTCAAGGCGCGGGGCAGGGCATCGGGATCGGCGCGGATCTCGGTCAGCTCCGGCGCAGCCTCCAGGCTGAAATGAACCCCGCCCTGGCGGGCCAGCTTGCGTGCGGCGGCAACCGGATGCCGCACGATCTCGGCCAGCGGACACAATCGGGCGCTGACATCGAAGCCGCCGGTTTCGATCCGCGCCAGATCGAGCAGATCATCCACCAGCCGCAGCAGGTGCAGACCGCTGACATGAATGTCGTTGACATATTCCATGTAGCGATCGATGGCGGCCGGGCCCAGCGCCTGATAGCGGATCAATTCTGAAAAGCCGATGATGGCGTTCAGCGGCGTGCGCAGTTCATGGTTCATGCGGCCCAGAAAATGGCTGCGGGCCGTGGCCGCGGCCGCTCTCTGCCGGCGCGCCTCCGCCATGTCGGCCGACCATTCGGCCGGCTGACCGGGCAGGGGGGTGGCCATAGGGTTCTGGGCGGCGATCAGCCCGATGGCGATGCAGAGATCTTCCCATGCCTCGGTCGCGGCGGCAACGGAGGCGGCATCGGGGATGGTCGCCCAACCGAAGACGGCGATCACATCGTCGGCATCCAGGCACAGCGCCGTGGCGTCGGGCGTCATCGGCAGGCACAGATTGCGTGGCACGCTCAGCCCGGACAGAATTACCGGTCTGCCGGTGATGTCGCGGATCATCCAGCTTGGGGGACGAAAGCCGCCATCGGCACCGGAGGTCGATGGTGGTTCGGCATGGGCCACCGGTTCGAGCCGGCCGCCGGCCAGCCTGCGCAGCACCACCACCTGACGGGCACCGGCACGCGTGGCCAGGCTGTGGACAAGACCCCGCAGGGCCGCCGGCGTGGTGGACATCGCCTGCGGTGTCATCCGTCTGACCCTTGCGGCCGCCTCGGGCGAGCCGGTGGCGGTATCGGGGGTGTCGGGGTCATCATGCTGTGGCACGCGGCTCATCAAAACGTTCCGACTGCTCATTCTTTGGTTCCGGCACCAGATCTTGCCACTTCCATTTCGTCGAGCGCGTCCATTCGCCGATAAAACGGATAAAATACACGACATAAAATATATAAATGCCATGTATATTCAAATCTGCCCGATTCGGGTCAGGTATCGAGTGGTTCCCTAAAATATGTCGGATCTCTATCCTTGTCTTCATATGATTTAATCTGCTTGGATACCCATCGGCCTTTGTTCAAATCCTGGCGGATGTAGGGGCGGCGGCCCACCGCATATCGGTATGACGTCGGGCCACCGCCGCTTGGCGCCAGACGCGGGCGCGGCTATGATCGGGGCGATGCTCACCCGTTCCGGACGATTGCCCAGATGACCACCGATCCCTCCGCCGCGCCGCCGGCGGATGCCGCCCATATGCCCACCAAGGCGCCGGCCCTGTCGGTATGGCGCCAGCGCCTGATTCTGATCGAAGCGGGGCTGGGGCTGGCGGCGGCGGTTCTGTCGGTGAAGCTGATCCCGTTCCGGCGCCTGGCGGCGTGGTCGTCCCGGCCGCTGCCCTCGGGCAAGGCAATGCCGCCGGTGACGGCGGATCCCGACACTCTGAAGGCGGATCCGGATTTCCGGACGGCGTGGCAGACCGGGCGTCTGGTCGCCATCGCGGCGCGGAAGGTGCCGTTCAAGGCGGTGTGTCTGCCGCAGGCGCTGGTCGGCCAGGGCATGCTGCGTCGTCGCGGCGTGCCGACCGAGATCGTCTATGGCGTGAAGCGCCAGGCACCCGGCGGTGGCATCGAGGCCCATGCATGGCTGGAGTATCGCGGCCAGGGCTTTCTGGGCCATGAGGTCGCCCCGGCGCATACCGAGATTGCGCGCTTCCCCGAAGGCGCCGGCGGCCGACCGCGCGGATCTGCCAAGGGCGAGGTGAAGCCGGGTTGACATCGACAGGCCCGAGCGGCCATGATCGATGCATGATCACGCGATATCGGGTGCCCGACGGCGCCCACGGCCGGCACGCGCTGCCTGCCGCCCGCCAGCAGCTTCGACTTCTCCGCCCGGCCTCCTGAGAGGCCGGGTTGTGGGTGCTTTGCACCGCCTGAGCTGTCGTTTCGCTGTTGGCCTTTGATCGTTATGTCCCCGATGATGATGCCTGAACCGGCCGGCCCCTGGCCGGCTGTCGCCATGTCCCGACGCATGGCCGTCGCCGATTATCTCTGCCGTTTCGATCTGGTGCTGCGACTTATCGCCGGCGGCACGCGCTGACGGCCGCCCCGCCGCCCGCCGATGCCCGCCCGACAGACATCCACACCGCCGCCCGCCGCCGATATGGCGGCGGCGCCTGTCATGGTTCCCGGGCCGTCACCGCGCGGCCCGGATGCGAGACTGATCCAGATCATGTTGCAGATGCCTCAGACCAAATACCGCCCGGCGCCGGCCATGGACATGGCCGACCGCCAATGGCCCGCGCGCACCATCACCAGCCCGCCGCGCTGGCTGTCGACCGATCTGCGCGACGGCAATCAGGCGCTGATCGACCCGATGAGCCGTGCCGCCAAGCGGCGGCTGTTCGATCATCTGGTCAAGATCGGCTTCAAGGAAATCGAGGTGGCGTTTCCGGCGGCGTCGGAGACCGATTTCCGGTTCGTGCGCGACCTGATCGAGCAGGACGCCATCCCCGACGACGTCACCATCCAGGTGCTGACCCAGTCGCGCGATGACCTGATCGTCCGGACCTTCGAGGCGCTGGCCGGGGTGCCGCGCGCGACGGTGCATCTGTACAACGCCATCGCGCCCGCCTTCCGGCGGGTGGTGTTCGGCGGCGGCGTCGCCGAGGTGACGGCGCTGGCGGTGGCCGGCGCCCGCCGCATCCTGGCGGAAAGCCGGCGCTATCCCGATACCGACTGGACCTTCCAGTATTCCCCCGAAACCTTCAGCAGCACCGAGCCGGACGTGGCGCTGGCGGTCTGTGCCGCGGTGCTGGATGTCTGGCGGCCGACGCCCGACGCCAAGGTGATCCTGAACCTGCCGGCGACCGTCGAGGTCTCGACACCCAATGTCTATGCCGATCGTATCGAGCATTTCTGCCGCCATGTGCCGATGCGCGACAGCGTGGTGATCAGCGTCCATCCCCATAACGATCGCGGCACCGGGGTTGCCGCCGCCGAACTGGCGGTGCTGGCCGGCGCCGAGCGGGTGGAGGGCTGCCTGTTCGGCAATGGCGAGCGCACCGGCAATGTCGATCTGGTGACGCTGGCCCTGAACCTGTACAGCCAGGGGGTGGCGCCGGGGCTGGATTTCAGCGACATCGACGCCACGGTGGCGATCGCGGCCGAGGTCACCGGCCTGCCGGTGCATCCCCGGCACCCCTATGCCGGCGAGCTGGTGTTCACGGCGTTCTCAGGCTCGCATCAGGACGCCGTCCGCAAAGGCTTCGCCGATCGCGACCAGCGCAATGATCCGGTCTGGGAAGTGCCTTATCTGCCGGTCGATCCGGCCGATCTGGGCCGGTCCTATGAAGCGGTGATCCGGGTCAACGGCCAGTCGGGCAAGGCCGGTGCGAGCTGGATTCTGAGCCGGACGCACGGATTGGAACTGCCACGGGCCGTCCAGGTGGATTTCGCCCACCGCCTGCAGATCATCGCCGACCGCAGCGGCCGCGAATTGAGCGGCGGCGATATCTGGGCGGTGTTCGCCGAGGCCTATGTCACGACCACGCCGTCAGCCCTGGCCGCCGCTGCCGCCAGCGCCGCGGTGGTGACGGCGGCGGAGGCCCATATACGGCCGGGCGTGGCCGGGCGCGGCGCGGATATGGCTGCCTATGTCACCGTCACCGACGCCGATGGCGGCCAGGCCTTTGGCGTGGGTTTCGGTGCCGACCGTGCGGCAGCGCTGGCCGCCGCCGAGGCGGCGGCACTGGCGCGGCTGTCTGGCTGACCAGTCCGGTCAGGCCTTGGGCTGGTCAGCCACAACGGCCTTTGGCCGGGTGGCCAGGCGCTGCAACTTTTCGTAGCGCTTGGTCAACCGGTCGCGGCGCAGCTTCGACAGATGCTGGGTCCAGAAGATCCCGTCCAACTGGTCGATTTCATGCTGCAGGCAGACGGCGAGCAGGCCATCGGCCTCGGCCGTCTCCCACGCGCCGTCCAGATCCTGCCAGCGCAGCCGGATGCGCGCGGGGCGTTCCACCTCGTCGCTGACACCGGGCATCGACACGCTGCCTTCCTCGTGCACCACCCAGTCATCCGACGACCATTCGATGATCGGGTTGACATAGGCGCGCACGCCCACGGGATCGTCCTCAAGCTCGATCACCACGATGCGCTGCAGGATGCCGACATGGGCGGCGGTCATGCCGATGCCGGGCGCGGCGCGCATGGTATCGACCAGATCGATGGTCAACTGGCGCAGGGCGTCGTCGAAACGCTCGACAGCTGCGCAGGGCATGCGCAGTCGCGGGTCCGGCACCTTGATGATCTCGCGCAGGCTCATGGGATCCGGCTCCTTCTGGCGGGGGCAGCCCTCGGGGGTGCGAGGGGGCACCCACCCGGTGTGCCACCGGATCGCCGTGGGTTCAATCATCTTGTGTCGCTGGATGCCGCGCCTTATGCAGCCGGTGTCTTATGCAGCCGATGTCTCATGCGGACAGGGTGGCGGTCGCGGGTCTGCCCGCCCGTGGCAGAGGGCCGCCGCCGCCGAAACTGTGCCGCCAGGCCGATGGGCTGGTGCCGGTGACACGGGTGAAGCGGTTGCGGAAGGTGACCGCGCTGTCGAAGCCGGCATCGGTCGCGATCTGTTCGATCGATCGTGTGGTGGTTTCCAGCAGATGCTGGGCGCGACGGATGCGGGCGGTCAACACCCATTGCAGCGGCGTGGTGCCGGTCTGTTCGCGGAAGCGGCGGGCCAGATTGCGCGGGCTCATCGCGGCACGCGCGGCGATGATCTCGACCGTCAGCGGGTGGTGGAGGTTGGCGGTCATCCAGGCCAGCAGCGGCGCCAGCCCGGCCGAGGATGCCGGCGGCTCGTGCAGGATGAACTGCGACTGGCCGCCGGCGCGTTCCAGCGGCATCACCGCGTCGCGTGCCGCGGCGGCGGCAACCGCAGCACCCCAGTCGCGCCGCACCATGTGCAGGCACAGATCCATGCCGGCGGCGGCACCGGCCGCGGTGAGGATCAGGCCATTGTCGACATAAAGCGCCGCCGGATCGACCCGCACCGCCGGATAGCGCGCCGCCATCAATGCCGATGCCTGCCAATGGGTGGTGGCGGCAAGTCCGTCGAGCAGGCCGGCCGCGGCCAGAACGAAGGCGCCGGTGCACAGCGACGCCAGCCGCGCGCCCCGGGCGGCCGCCGCCTGAAGGGCCGCGATCGCCGCCGGTGGCACCGGGGTCTGCGGCGTGTTGACGCCCGGCACCATCACGGTGTCGGCATCGCGCAACCCGTCGAGCCCGTGGTGAACACAGAGATCATAAGCCTGGGCGCGGATGCGCGGCGCCACACCGCAGACCCGCAGTTGATAAGGCGCGCTGCCATCGGTCAGGCGGACACGGCTGAAAATCTCGCACGGGGTGGCGAGATCGAAGGGCACGACATCGTGAAGGGCGAGCACGGCAACCAGATGGGGCATGGCATGCAGGCTGCCGCGCCGGCGGCCTGCCGGTCAAGATCCCGCGACTGGCGCTTGGCTGAATTTGAACGGAGATTGGCATTTCCGCCACTGGTACGGCGCGGACGCCCGGGGCATCGTTGCCGCCGATGACATCGACCCTGATATGTGGAGGACGGGACGGATGATGGTGGCGGCATCGGCGGGCGATCTGCGCCGCCTGCGTCTGGCATCGATGATCGAGGGCACGACCCTGGTGCTGCTGATCTGCATCGCGGTGCCGCTGAAGCATCTGTGGGGTATGCCCGAGGCGACGCGGATCATGGGGCCCATCCATGGCCTCGCCTTTCTGGCCTATCTGTGGGTGCTGACGACGGTGCTGTCGGCCGGGAGCTGGCGGCGGGTCGAGGCCGTGTGGCTGGTTCTGGCGGCGTTCATTCCTTTCGGCGCAATCGCGGTCGCCATTCTCTTGCGGCGCAAGGGGGGCTGAATGCTCTATGCGGTTGTGAAGGCGGCGCATCTGCTGGCGGTTTTCGCGCTGATCGCCGGCATGCTGGCCAATGCGCTGGTGCTGCGCATGGCGACGACGATGTCATCGCGGCAGCAGGCCGCGCCGATGCTGGCGACAATGACAGCCTGGGACAGCCGCGTCACCGGACCGGCGCTGGGCCTGACCTGGCTGTTCGGGCTGTCGCTGGCGGTGATGGGCGGCTGGTTTCCCGATGCCTGGCTGATGGTCAAGCTGGTGGCGGTGCTGGGGCTGTCGGCCCTGCACGGCATGCAGGCCGGCAGTCTGCGCCGTTTGGGTCGCGATCAGGCGCGTGAGGATCAGGCGGCGTTGTCTCCGCCACCGCCCTTGCGCCACGCGGCGGCCGTGATGGCGGTTCTGGTGGCGGTGATCGTGGTGCTGGTGATCATCCGGCCGTTCTGACCGCCTCGGCTTCGGTGTCGAAGCGGGCGCGGGCAGCGTTGATGTCCCCATGCATGGCTTCGGCCCAGCCGATCAGGGCGACCAGCGGCCCCTGCAACGACCGACCCAGCGGCGACAGCCGGTATTCCACGCCGGGCGGCTTGGTTGGAAAGACATGACGGGTGATCAGCCCGTCGCGTTCCAGGTCGCGCAGGGTCTGGGTCAGCATCCGCTTCGAGATGTCGGGGATGTTGCGCCGGATCATGCTGAAGCGCAGCGGCCCATTGGCCAGCGCGATCAGAATCAGCGTGCTCCACTTGTCACCCAGCCGGTCGAGCACGTCGCGCACCGGGCAGGTGGCGGGATTGAGGCGCACGGTCTGCCAGTCGCTGAAACTGGCCGCCAGGCTGGCGCCATCATCGTTGGGCACGGCCGGGGCCGATGCGGTGGCTGGACGGGCGAGCTGTGCTGACGCGGCGGACATCGGCTGGTCCTCGTGGTGAGGTGGTTCTGGTCGTCAGGTGGTTCCCTGGGCGTTACCTTGTCCCTGAAACCTGCCTCCTTACGCGGGCTCCAAGCGGTCTCTATCATAGACCTTGACCCGATGATGAACCAAGGCAGGATCGCACCCGATGTCCACCACCACCCCCCGTCTGCTCGTGACCGGCGCCGGCGGCCAGTTTGGCCGGCGCGTCGTCGAGCTGCTGCTCGATGCCGGCACCACCAATCTGGTCGCGGCCAGCCGTGATGCCGCCAAACTGGCCGACCTTGTCGCCCGTGGCGCCGAGGCCGTGACGGCCGACTTCAACGACACCGCGTCGCTGGATGCGGCCTTTGCCGGCATCGACCGGCTGCTGATCGTGTCGACCGACGCGCTGGGTGAACCAGGGCTGCGGCTGCGCCAGCATCAGGCGGCGGTGGCGGCGGCGGTCCGCGTCGGCGTGTCGCATATCGTCTATACCTCGATGCCCAATCCCGAACCGGCGTCGCCGATCGGCTTCGCGCCCGATCATCATCAGACCGAGCTGGCACTGGCCGCAAGCGGCGTGCCGCACACAGTTCTGCGCAATGGCTGGTATATGGAGAATCTGGTCGCGTCGCTGCCGCATGTGCTGGCGACCGGCACCTGGTGCACCTCGGCCGGCACCGGCCGCGTGGCCCATGTCGCCCGCGCGGATGCCGCCCGCGCGGCCGCTGCGGCGCTGACCGCGGCCACCGGCACCGCCACCCATACCATCACCGGCCCGACCGCCTATACGACCGACGAGGTCGCGGCGATCGCGTCCGAGGTCTTCGACCGGCCGATATCGGTGGTCCAGGTCAGCGACGAGCAACTGGCCGGCGGGCTGGCGGTCGCCGGCATGCCGCCCTTCGTGGTCGATCTGGTGGTGTCGTTCGACGCCAACACCCGTGCCGGCCGGATCGACATCGTCACCGATGCGGTCGAACGGCTGACCGGGCAGGCGCCGCAGACACTGGCCGCGTTCTTCGCGGCCAATCGCGCGGCGTTTCTGCCAGAGGCCTAGCCACTAGAGACGGGCGGGCCGGACGGTGGCACACTGCCGCCCGCCCGTCCCGCGCGTCGCCTGGCCCTTTGGCCTGCAATCGTGTGATGACGGCATGCTGTTCCCGAGGTGCCGGCGATGTCGCGATCAGAACGCCTGCTCGACCTGTTGCAGATCCTGCGCGGCCATCGCCAGCCGGTGAGCGGACAGGTGCTGGCCGACCGGCTGGGGGTCAGCATCCGCACGCTGTATCGCGACATCGCGACCCTGCAGGGCCAGGGCGCCGACATTCAGGGCGAAGCCGGGCTTGGCTATGTGCTGAAACCGGGCTTCATGCTGCCGCCGCTGATGTTCACGGTGGATGAGATCGAGGCCCTGGTTCTGGGCGCGCGCTGGGTGGCGCGGCGCGGCGATGACCGGCTGGGGCAGGCGGCGTTGTCGGCGCAGGCCCGGATCGCCGATGTGCTGCCACAGGCGCTGCGCGACGAGATGGCGGCATCGGCGCTGCTGGTCGGGCCGGGACCGGGGCCGGCCGCGGTCATCGATCCCGCCATGATCCGGGCCGCGATCCGGGCGGAGCACAAACTTGCGATCCGCTATGGCGACGCCGCCGGCGCGCTGAGCGACCGGGTGATCTGGCCGTTCGCGATCGGCTTCTTCGACCGGGTGCAGGTGGTGGTGGCCTGGTGCGAGTTGCGCGACGGCTTCCGCGTGTTCCGCATCGACCGCATCAGCGCCTGTTCCGATATGGCGACCCGATATCCGCGGCGCCGGCAGGCGCTGCTGAAAGCCTGGCAGATCGAGCGCGACATCGCGCCGCCGCCGTGACGCTCCGGCCCTGATCGTCCCGCTGTGCCGATATCACACCCGTGCCGCTGCTGCCGGAAACTGTCAGGGGGGGGCGGCTATGATCCGGTCATCGCCCACATGACCGGAGATGAAGACCGTGGCAACCCCGACCCATCTGCTGCTCTATGTCGACAATGCCGCCGCCAGCGGCAGGTTCTATGCCGATCTGCTGGATCTGACACCGATGGACGTCTCTGACACGTTCGTCCTGTTCACGCTGCCGAGCGGGATGTTCCTGGCCCTGTGGTCGCGGGACGCCGTGTTGCCAGCCACGACCACGACCGGTGGCGGCACGGAAATCCTCTTCCGCGCGCCGGATCATGCCACCCTTCAGGCGATGCATGACGATTGGGCAGCCCGTGGCATCGCGATTATTCAACCGCCGACCGATCAGGATTTCGGCCGCAGCTTCGTGGCCACCGATCCTGATGGCCATCGCCTGCGGGTGATGGTGCGGTCGGCCTGACGTCAGAACTCGGCCAGACCGGGAGGACGCTACACGCGGCGCCGCTATCCGGCGGCGTCGCGGCTGTGGTCGAATTGTGCCGCCGCCGCCAGCGCGTCGGCGGCATGTTCGGCCGAGGGGGCGGCTTCCTCGGGCAGATCGGTGGTTCCCGACATCGCGCGGGCGACGATCGTCATGTAGATCCGCTCAATCTCGGGCGGCAGGGGCCGCACCGACGCGCCGTCGACGCAATACCGCGCCAGCAGGAATTCCCGGGCGCCCATCAGCATATAAGCCATCGGCTCAAGATCCTCGGGGGTATAGCCCGGCAGTTCGCCACCGGCATGGGCGCGGCGCAGGGCGCGGACATAGCCGGTGGCCAGATGGTCATAGAATTCACGATGGGCATTGGGCGCGAAGAACTCGGCCTCGTTGGTCAAGCGGTGCAGATAGGGGTGGGTCGACAGATAGGCGAAATTGGCCTCAAGCCCGATCCGCTCACGTTCCAGCACGGTGCGGGCCTTGCCGGTGCGGCCGCGGATGAAATCGAGCATCCGGCGGCCCAGGGTCGGCAGCAGGCTGTCGAACAGCGCCTGACGGTTTTCGAAATGCAGATAGACCGAGCCATGGGCGATGCCGGCTTCCTCGGCGACGCGGGCGATCGAGGTCTTGTCATAGCCCTTGTCGCCGATGGTCCGGGCGGCTGCCTGGATCACCTTTTCGCGCACCACCTCCGCACGTTCGTTGCGCCTGCGCCCCGCCATGTCTTCCGGTCCCTCATCTCTGGAATGGTCGGCCCGCCCGGGATGGCGATCCGCTCCGGATCACGACCCGTCCGGCTGCGCCGCCACCAGCTTGCGGATGATATGCTTCTGGATCTTGCCCGACGCCGTGCGGGGGAAATCGTCGACCCATTCGATCCGTTCCGGTAGCTTTTGCCGCGCCAGGCCCCGCGATGCAACAAAATCGGCGATCATATCGCGATCCGGCAGCATTTGGCCGTCATGGGTGGCGTCGCGGGCGGCGTCCGTGGGGATCAGCCAGGCGCAGACACCCTCGCCGAGCCGGGCATGGGGCATGGCCACGACGGCGGCTTCCCGCACCAGCGGGTGTTCGTGCAAGGCGTCCTCGATCTCCTTGGCCGACAGGTTCTCGCCGCCGCGGATGATCAGATCCTTCTTGCGGCCGGTGATCACCAGCCGGCCGTCTTCGGCGACGGTGCCAAGGTCGCCGGTGCGGAAGTAGCCGTCGGCATCGAAGGCCTCGGCGGTGGCGGCCGGGTCGGTATAGCCACGGAACAGGGCCGGGCCGCGCGCCACGATCTCACCCTCGGCGCCCGCCGGCACGGGCTGCCCGGCCTCGTCGACCACCCGCACCTCCCAGTCATAGACCGCGCCATCGCTGGTGGCGGCGGCCTCGGCCGATGCCGGGTCGGTGCCGGGATAGCCCTGGGTGATCATCGGGCATTCGCTGGAGCCATAGACTCGAAAGGCCGCGAGGTTCGGCATCGCCTTGCGGGCGCGCCTGACCACTTCGGGCGGGACGGCGGCACCGCCACAGGCGAAGATCTTCAGGCTGGTGGCGACGGGTGGCCGGCCGGCGGCGCGCGCCGCCTCGGCGGCGGCGGTCAACTCCTGCAGGAACGGCGTGGCGCCGATCATGAAGGCCACGTCATGATCGGCGATCAGCTCCAACGCCTGCGCGCCATCCCAGCGCTCCATGAACACGGTGCGGGTGGCGTGATAGAACGGCAGTTCCATGCCATAGGAATAGCCGGTGACATGGGTGACCGGCGACGGCATCAGCAGCACGTCGCCGGCGTGGATATCCCAGGCGCGCATCGAACTCATCAACGCCCGGCGCGAGGTCTCGTGGGCATAGAGCACGCCCTTGGGCCGGCCGGTGGTGCCGGAGGTATACATCACCATCTTCAGCGACGAGGCATCGGCGCCGACCAGATCGGGCGCCAGGTCGGTGACCACGCGATCGTCGTCAGCGCCGTCGTCGCGGGGAGAGCCGTCGCGGGAGGGGCCGCCGGTCCAGTCGTCCCAACTGTCGCAGCCATCCGCCGTGCCGCGCACGGTGATGATCCTGTCGAGCGATGGCAGGCCGGGCTTCAGCGCCACGGCCATGGCGGCATAGTCGAAATTGCGCCAGCGCGCCGGCAGGATCAGCAGGCGGCTGCGGGCATCGTTCAGGATGAAGCCGACCTCGCGATCGCGATAGATCGGCACGATCGGGTTGATCACCAGCCCCGCCAGCGAACAGGCAAGGTTCAGCACCACCGCCTCGTCCCAGTTCGGCAGTTGAAAACTGACCACCGCGCCGGGGGTGAGCCCATGCGCCCGCATCCGCCGCGCCAGCCGCACCGCCCGGTTCCAGATCTGGCCGAAGCTCAGGCCGCCGGTCTCGGTGACGCAGGCGATGGCGTCGGGCGTGGTGGCCGCGCGGTTGCGGGCATCATCGGCCAGCGTGCGGCCGGTCCACACGCCGCTGGCCCGGCGGCGGGCGGTTTCATCGGCGGTGAAGCGCAGGCGGAAGCCGCTTGGGTCGTCGATCAGCGTTGCGGAGGGGGGCGACATGGCGGACATGGGCGGACATCCTGAGGCGGGGGCGCGGTCAGACGGCAAGATAGCGGGTCTTCAGCGTCGGATCGGCATCGAAGCCGGCCCAGTCGCCGGAATGAACCAGTTCACCGCTGTCGATCAGATGCAGGGTATCGGTGACGGCGCGGGCAAAGGACAGGTTCTGTTCGGTGACCAGCACGGTCAGGCCGTGATCGCGATGCAGCCGGCGGATCTCGGCCGCCATCTGGTCCACGATCACCGGCGCCAGCCCCTCGACCGGTTCATCCAGCAACAGCAGCCGTGGCCGGGCGATCACGCCCCGCGCCACCGCCACCATCTGCTGCTGACCGCCTGAGAGCGCATAGCCGGCGCGCTCCGCGAACGGCACCAGGGCGGGGAACAGATCCCAGATCTCGTCCATGGTCATCGGCTTCACGCCCGGGCGGGCGGCGTGCACGCCCAGCGCGATGTTCTCGGCCACGGTGATATGCGGAAAGACCCGCCGGTCTTCCGGCACCAGCATCAACCCGGCGCGGGCGCGGGCATCGGCGCCGAGGGCGCGGAGGTCGCGGCCATCCAGGCTGATCCGGCCCGCGACCAGTTTCGGGCCGGCATTCAGGATCGTCTTCAGCACCGTCGATTTGCCGGCGCCGTTGCGGCCCAGCAGCGCCACGGCGGCGCCGTCGGCGATGGCAAGGTCGATGCCGTGCAGGACGACCGCGTCGCCATAGCCGGCATGGAGTGCGTCGATGCGCAGCAGCGGATCAGCCATGGCCCAGATAGACCTCCTTGACGATGGGATCGTCGCGCACGTCGGCAGGCGCGCCGGTGGCGATGACGGCGCCGTGATGCAGCACGGTCAGCCGCTGGGCAAGGCCGAAGACCACGCCCATGTCGTGTTCGGTCAGCAGGAAGGCCAGACCATGGGCGCGCTGGGTGTCGGCGATCAAGGCCGCCGCATTGCTGCGGTCGCCCGGCGACATGCCGGCGGTGGGCTCGTCCAGCATGATCAGGCGCGGGCGCAGCGCCAGACTCATCGCCAGTTCCAGGCGCTTCTTGTCGCCATGCGACAGCAGCTTCGCCGGCCGGTCGGCCTGATCGCCAAGGCTCAGCCCGTCGAGCAGGTGGCGCGCCTCGGTCATGGTCGAGGCGCGCGGGTTGACCCGCAATGTCAGGGCGAAGCCGCCGCGCGCCCGGCGCTCCCGCGCTTCCACCGCCACGATCAGGTTTTCGATCGTGGTCATCTCGCCGAAGATCCGGGCGACCTGGAACGACCGGCCGATGCCGCGCCGCACCCGCTGCCAGCCGGCCAGCCGGGTGACGATATCGGCGCCCAGCCGGATCTCGCCCCCATCGACCGGGAATTCACCCGACACCGCCTTGAACAGCGTGGTCTTGCCGGCGCCGTTGGGGCCGATCACGACATGGGCCTCGCCCTCGGCTACATCGATCGACACGTCGTGCAGCACCTGGGTCTTGCCATAGAACTTGACCAGTCCGCGGGCCGAGAGGATGGGGGTGGCGGTCATGGCGTCTGCTCCTGTGGGCGGCCGGCGGCGGGCGACGGTGTCGCCGCCGATCGTGCGGCGACACGCCCGCGCAGCTTCATCACCAGCCCCATCACGCCGCCGGGGATGGCCAGCACCACCGCCAGCAGCATCAGGCCGGTGGTGATATCGGCGATGCCATGCATGGTACGGGTGGCATATTCGACGGCGCCGAACAGGATGGCGCCGACGGCGGGGCCCCAGAAACTGCCGGCACCGCCCAGCAGCGCATACAGCACCGGCCGGGTCGACTGGCTCCAATGGGCAAGTTCCGGCGTTACGATCTGGGTCCAGGGCGCGAACATGGCGCCGGCGAAGGCGCTGGCGGCGCCCGAAATCGCGAAGGCGATCAGCCGGTGGCGGTCGACATCCAGGCCAAGGAAGGCGGCGCGGACCGGATCCTGACGGATGGCGCGGAAGCTGCGGCCCAGCACGCCGTGCCCCGCCCACCACAGCGCCGCCGAGGCAAGCCCGCAGCCCACGATCATCGCATAGTAATAGGCATCGCCCCGGGTGAGATCGATGGTGATCACGCCAAGATCGATCACCGGCCGGGTGATGCCGACCAGCCCGTCATTGCGGCCCAGCCAGTCGGTCTTGGTGATGATCACATGCACCAGTTCGGCGAAGGCCAGGGTGAGCACGGCGAAATAGATCCCGCCGGAGCGGCGCAGCGCCACCAGACCGAAGATGATGGCGGCCAGGGCCCCCAGAAGGGTCGCGATCAGCAGCCAGCCCAGGAACGGTCCGCCGCCAAGCTGTTGCGGCCCAGCCGCCATGGTATAGGCGCCGACCGCGAAGAACATCGCCTGACCGAAGGACAAAAGGCCGGCATAGGCGAACAGCAGGTTCCAGGCCTGCGCGAAGACGATGTTGACCAGCGTCAGACCGGCCAGGAACACCAGCCCCTGGTTCAGCACGGCGGGCGCCAGCGCGAACAGCACCATGCCGAGCGCCAGCGGCCACAGCGCCAGCAGGGTGGTGCCGCCGGTACCGGCGGCTTTTCGAGTGCGATCGGGTGTCATCATGCCACCTGTGCCTTGCCCATCAGGCCCTGCGGCCGGATCAGCAGCACGGCCGCCAGCGCGATGAAGAAGAAGATGCCCGGATAATCGGGCACGAACACCGTGCCGAAGCTCTCGATCATGCCCAGCATCACCGCCGCGATCGCGGCACCCCGGATGCTGCCCATGCCGCCGACGATGATCACCCCGAAAGCCTGAAGCAGAAACACCCCGGCAAGGCTTGGCGACAGGCTCTGATTGGCGGCGAGCAGCCCGCCCGCCAGGCCGGCCAGGCCGAAGGCGATGACCACCGTCACCATCAGCACCCGGCCGACATTGATGCCCAGCAGCGTCGCCATCCAGCTATCCATGGCAACGGCCCTGATCAGCTTGCCGAAGCTGGTGCGTTCCATCAAAAGGTCGAGGCCGATGAAGGTGAGGATGCCGCAGACGATCACGAAGATGGCGAATTCGGGCATGATCATGTCGCCCAGGAACAGGGCGCCGCCAAGCTCGGCGGGGGTCGGCACCGACATGAAGTTCAGGCCCCAGATCAGCTTGACCGCGCCGTCGCAGACCAGTAGCAGGGCGTAGGTCGCGATCAGCACATAGGCGTCCTCCACGTCGCGCAGGCGACGGAAGATGGCGAAATCGGCGGCGACGCCCAGGGCCGCCACCGCCATGCCCGAGGCCAGCGCCACCACCATATACAGCCACAGCGGCACGGCGCCGCCGCCCAGCAACTGCATCAGCGTGAAGGCGATATAGGCGCCGATCATGAAGAACCCGCCATGGGCGAAGTTCAGGATGTGCAGGATACCGAAAATGAGCGTCAGCCCGGCGGCGACCAGAAAGGTCGCGGCAGCCCAGGACATGCCGTTGAACATGATCAGCGCCAGATCGGCGAGGGTCATCATCGCCTCCATGGGTGTGGCCGTCCGCCCGGCTTGAGCGATCGGACGACCACGGGATCGAACGGAAGACAAAGGACAGCCGCCGGAACACGGCGTTTCACCGGGGAGGCGCGATCACACAGGCCGGCCCGGCGGCTGCCAAGGTGCTCTCAAGGGGAGGCTGAGAGCAATCCTGTCGGCGGGATCAGAGCGTCTTCAGCTCCAGCTTCTCGCCCGGACGCGGCGGCTCGACCACGCTGTCGCCGGGCACCGAGATATAGTCGGTGACCTCGAAACCGTCGGCGCTGCCGGTCTTGGGCTGGATGCGCATGGCTTCGGCGTTCTTCACCGCCTGATTGTCTTCGGCGCGGAGCGTCCGCTTGCCGGTGGCGGTGTCGAAGGTCAGCCCCTTCAGGGCGGCGATGATCGCGGCCGCCTTGGTGTCGCCGCCGGTCTTCTCGATCGCGGCCTTGTAGGCATAGACCGCGGCATGGGCTTCCGCCGCCCAGCCCATCGGATAGTGGTTGCCGGTCCGCTCGACATAGGCGTTATACAGGTGATCCGACATCGGATTGCCCTGATTGGCCTTGAAATACCAATGGGTGCCGGTCCAGGTGTCGGGGGTCTGGTCCTTCATGGCCAGCGGCACCAGGAATTCATTGGCCGAATCGACCAGAACCTTGGTCTTGTCGAACAGGCCGAAGGGCCGGGCCTGCTGATAGAGGGTGACGGCATCGCCGCCATAGGCCGAGGTGTACAGGCCTTCGAAGGGCTGGCGCATCGCGGCGGCGATGAAGTTCTTATAGTCGCCGGAACCATAGGGGATCAGGATCGGGCGCGAAATCTCGGGCTGCTTGCCGGTGACCTGGGGGAACACGGTCAACATGGCGTCGACGAAGATCGCCCAGGTGGTGCGGCCATATTCGTGATCCGGGATGATGCCGCCCCAGCTCGTGATATTGGGATAGCGCTCGGCGATCATCCGGATCAGGCCGTATTGCCGCGAATAGGGGCTGTCGCCGATGCGGAACACATGCGGGTTATAGCCTTCATGGTTCAGCTTTTCGGTGCCGGCGCCGCAGGTGAGCACCACGCCGCCGGCGGCCTGCATCAGCGGCCCCATGGCCAGCGCCACCGGTGAGCCGATGGTGCCGAGCTGAAGGTTCACGCCCTGGCCCAGCAATTCACGCGCGGCCACCGTGGCGGCGGCCGGATTGGCCTTGCTGTCGCGCATCTCCAGCGCCAGCGGCCGGCCGTTCACGCCACCATCGGCATTGATCTTCTCGATCGCGATTTCGGCGCCATGGCGCACGAAGCTGCCGATCATCTCCTGCGCGCCCGACAGTGGCGTCACCAGGCCCAGCGTGATCGGGTTGTCGGCGGCGCGCGCGCCGGGGATCCACAAGCGGCCGAGCGGCGCCAGTGCTGCGGCTGCGGCGGTGCTCTTCAGCAATGTGCGGCGGCTGAACCGGTAGCCGTCATTCGAACGGGTCATCGTCGTCTCCTCCCAATGGCATGGGTAGCGGTGCCGTTATCGGCCGGGGCACGGGTTCCGTGGGGCCGGCGTGTCGGTCTTGCCGCGGCTATGTCATGCCTGTCGTGCTGTTGTCGATACGGGGCTGGTGTCGGGTGTGGGGTCGGTTTCGGGTGTGGGGTTGGGCGCCATTGCCAGGGCATAGCAACGGCGAAGCTCGGTCTTCAGCACCTTGCCCAGCGGATTGCGGGGCAGCGCATCGGTGATGAAGATCCGGCGCGGGGTTTCATAATCGGCCAGCACCGCGCGGGCGGCGGCGGTCAGCCGGGCAATGAACTGCTGGTCGGTCTCGTCGATGGCGGGCGCAGGCTCATGCGTCCGGCCGCGGACGATCACGGCGGCGACATCCTCGCCCAGCCGTGGATGGGGCAGGGCGATCACCGCCGCCTCGAACACGCCGGGCACGCGGTGCAGAACCTCTTCCACCCGGCGCGCGGCGATTTTCAGCCCGCCCCGGACGATCACGTCTTTCAGGCGATCGAGATGATGAAGGTGGCCATCGTCATCGATCATTCCCCAGTCGCCGGTGCGCACCCAGCCATCGCACAGCGTGGCGGCGGTCGCCGTGGCATCGCCGTGATAGCCGGCCATGTTGGCGGGGCTGGCGATCTCGATCTCGCCGGGCCGGCCGGCCGGCTGTGGCCGGCCCGCCTCGTCGGTGATCCGCACCCGGCACAGCGGCATCGGCCGACCGACCGACCCCGGATGGCTCAGCACCTCATCCGGTTGCAGCATGGTGCCGGTGGGGCCGGTTTCGGTCATGCCGTAATTCTGGCGCTGGTCGACATCCGGGAAGCGTTTGGCCAGTGCGATCACCGCTTCTTGCGGCATGGCGGCGCCGCCATAGTTCCAGATCCGGATGCTGGACAGGTCGGGCGCATCGTCGCCGCGGCGTTCCAACGCATCCAGGATATACAGATAGCCCGATGGCACCGACAGCAGCACGGTGCTGCGGCGGGCGGCGATCCGGTTCAGGATCGCGTCGGCATCGAAGGCGGGCTCCACGATCATGGTGGCCCCGGCCCAGAGGGCCGCCAGCGGGTTGAAATGCACGCCCGAACTGGTGAAGAACGGCACCGCGTGATGGTGGATATCGCCGGGGCCGAGCGTCAGCGCGGTGCCGAAGATGGCGCCGGTCGCCACGGCCGACCCTTGGGTGTGCACCACGGCCTTGGGCCGGCCGGTGGTGCCGGAGGTGAAGATCAGATCGGCGGTATCCGATGGCGTCGGCGCGGCCCAGGACTGCCCCGAGACGGCGTCACCGGCGGCCAGAAGAGCTTGCAGGCCGTCCGCGGCCGCGGCATCCACGCAGACGAACCCGCGCCCGCATCGCGCACGGGCGGCAGCCAGACGCGGCATCAGCGCGGTTTCGGCGATCACCATCCGCACATCGGACAACGCCAGGGCATGGTCCAGATCCTCGTCGCCATAACGCGGGTTCAGGGGCACGAGTACGGCGCCGAGCCGCGCCGCCGCGAACTGCACCAGATGCGCCTCGGTGATCGCCATGTTGGTGGCCAGCACCCCCAGCGCCTCGCCCGGCCGGATTCCGGCTTGATACAGGCCGCGTGCGAGCACAGAGGAGCGGGCCGCCATCTCGGCGAAGCTGGTGGTGGCAAGGCCGTCGGGGTCGGCCGGCATCAGCACCGATGGTGCCACCAGCATGGGGCCCGCGCCGAAGCGCGCCGCCTGCCGGTCCAGCAGGCGCGCAAGCGTGCCCGTCTCGGCGATCGCGGCCATGAGGGCTGCGTCGAGGGCGGGTCCGGTTACGGTGGTGTCGGCCTGTGGGTCGGTCATGGCGGGCACTCCGGCGGGGGCGCGTCGGGTCGGATAACGGGGTGTGGTCAGCGGCCGGTGAAGACCGGCTTGCGCTTGTCGCGGAAGGCGGCCACGGCTTCCTTATGGTCTTCGGTCAGGTTCGACATGCTTTCATAGCCGATGCAGGCATCCATCATCGAATGGGCGAGCTGCTTCAGCGCGATGTTGGTTGCGGTCTTGGTCCAGCGGATCGCCTTGGTGGCGCCGCCGGCCAGCCGGTCGGCCAGGGCATAGACCTCGGCATCGAGCTGGTCGGCCGGCACCGCACGGTTGATCAGGCCGATTTCGGCCGCACGGGGGGCTGTCAGCAGATCGCCGGTCAGCAGGAATTCCTTGGCGCGGGCAAAGCCGATCAATTGCGGCCAGATCACCGCGCCGCCATCGCCGGCGACCAGCCCCACCGACACATGCGGATCGCCGATCTTGGCCTTGTCCGACGCGATGATGATGTCGCACATCAGCGCGATGGTGGCGCCAAGGCCGGTGGCATGGCCGTTCAGCCGGCAGATCAGCGGCTTTTCAAGATCGAGCTGGCTGAACACGATGCGCTTGGCCTCGACGCCGGTGCGCTCGAACTCGCCGGGCACGTCGATATGCTCCTGCATCCAGTTGATGTCGCCGCCGGCGCAGAAGGCTCGGCCATGGCCGGTCAGCACGATGATGTCGCTGTCGGGATCATGGGCCGCATCGGTGAACACCCGCGAGAATTCCTCGTGCAGTCGGGCATTGACCGCGTTCATCGCCTCCGGGCGATTGATCGAGATGGTCAGCACGCGGTCGCGGCGATCGAAGGTGAAGCACTCGTAATCGCGGAAGGCGAAGGGGCGGGGGCCGGCTGAAGCGTCGGTGGTCAAGGCTTGGGTTCCTCCGTGGCGGATGCGGGCGGTTCGGGTGCCGCCGCGTCATTGTTCGCGGTTTCGGTGATGGGGCGGATCACGGGCCGGCGCTCAGGCGGCGGCATTGCTCTGGTCTGAGAGGGCGATGAAGCGGTCGAGATGCAGGTCGTTGCCGCCGAAGCCGGCCGCGATCACCTTGATGCGCTTGAAGCCGTGGCCGATGATCAATTCGTCGGTCATGCCGATGCCGCCGTGAAGCTGGATCGCCTCGCGTCCCACCTGCATGGCCAGTTCGGCCACATGCAGTCGTGCCGCCGATACCGCGCGACCGCGCGCCTGCGGCTCATCCCCCGCCGATGGCGCGCCGATCAGGGCGACACTGGCCATGATCACCATCGACCGTGCTTCCTCGCAGGCGATATGCATGTCGGCCAGACGGTGTTGCAGAGCCTGGAACTTGCCGATCGGCTGGCCGAACTGATGGCGGGTGCGGGCATAATCCAGTGTCGCGTCCTTCAGCCGCTCCATCACCCCCAGCGCCTCGGCGAGTTCGGCGGTGATGGCGGCGTCCAGCCGGCGGGCGAGGGCTGTGGTTGCGGCATCGCCGCGCAGCAGCAGGGCGCCGGCGGGCAGGGTCGCGCCTTCGAAGGCGATCTCGGCCGCGCGCATGCCGTCGAGCGTGGGATAGCCGGTGCGGTTGATGCCGGGCGTGGTGGCGTCGGCCAGGAACACCAGCGCCTCGCCATCCGGGCCGGTGGCAGTGACGATCAGATGATCGGCCTCGGCGCCGGCGCGGACCACGGTCTTCGTGCCGTCCAGCCGCCACGTCCCGGCTTCGCCGGGTGTCGCGCGGGTGGTGCGCGGCGCCTGCGGGTCGCGCAGGCCGGGTTCGTCATGGGCGAAGGCTGCGATCAGGTCACCGGCCGCGATCGCCTGAAGCCGGGGATCGTCGCCGGCGGCGGCGCTGTCGAGGATCAGCCCGGCCGCGATCACGGCGGTCGACACATAGGGCTCGGTCATCAGCCCGCGACCGATCTCCTCCATCACGATCATGGTCTCGATCGCGCCGCCGGCGCTGCCGCCGGCCATTTCGGGCAGCGCGACACCCAGCCAGCCCATCTCGGCCATGGCGGCCCATGCCGCGCGATCAAGGCCGGTCGCGGCGGCGGCCTTGCGCCGCTGAAGATCGTAGCGCTCATCGACCCAGCGGCGGGCCATGTCGCGGAGCATCGATTGTTCGTCGGTGTAGCGGAAATTCATCGGGAGCCGCCCTTGTCCGTCAGAGCCCGAGGGCGTGCTTGGAGAGGATGTTGCGCTGAACCTCGTTGCTGCCGCCCCAGATGGTCGGCGCGCGATGATAAAGGTATTCAGCCAGGATGCCGGCGGCGCCATCGGGTCCGATCTCGATACCCTCGGCCTCGGCCTCAAGCAGCCGGACATCGAACGGCACGCCATAGAGGCCAAGCACATCGGTCGACAGCTCGGTCACCGCCTGCAGCAGCTCGGTGCCGCGGATCTTCAGCAACGATGCCTCGGCGCCGGGGGATGCCCCCTCCATGGCCGCATCCAGCATGCGCAGCGTGGTCCATTCCAGCGCCATGATCCGGATCTCGATCCGGGCCACACGGTCGCGGAACCGCGCGTCATCGGCCAGCACACCCTGGCCGTTGGCATGGGGCAGGCGGGCGGCGGTGCGGCGCAGCTTGGCCAGCAGGCGGCGGGCCTTGCCGGTCTCGGCCGACAGCATCCGCTCATGCCCCAGCAGGAATTTGGCGTAGGTCCAGCCCTGGTTCTCGGCGCCGACGCGCTCGGTCACCGGCACGCGGACGTCATCAAAGAACACCTCGTTCAGATGGTGGGCGCCATCGATCGAGATGATCGGCCGCACCGTCACGCCCGGCTGCTTCATGTCGAGCAGCAGGAAGGAAATCCCCTCCTGCGGTCGGGCGGCACCGGGATCGGTGCGGGCCAGACAGAACATCATGTCGGCCCAATGGGCCATGGTGGTCCAGATCTTCGAGCCGTTGACGATGTAATGATCGCCGTCGCGAACCGCCCGGGTCTTCAGGCCGGCCAGATCGGACCCGGCGCCCGGCTCGGAATAGCCCTGGCACCAGAACACGTCCGACGACAGGATGCCGGGCAGGTGACGGGCCTGCTGGTCCTCATTGCCATAGGTGAAGATCACCGGGCCGACGTAATTGACCCCGAAGGGCAGCAGCCAGGGCGCGCCGGCGCGCGCGGTTTCCTCCTGAAAGATATAGCCCTCGACCGGCGACCAGTCGCAGCCGCCCCACGCCTTGGGCCAGAAGCCGGCGATCCAGCCGCGGTCATACAGGATCTTCTGCCAGCGGATATGATCGTCGCGGGTCAGGTGGCGGCCATCCAGCACCTTGGCGCGGATGTCGTCGGGCAGTCGCTCTTCACAGAACCGCCGTACCTCGTCGCGGAAGGCCCGCTCTTTGGCCGTGAACTCGGCGTGCATGCCTCGCTCCGAATTGATTAATGATTCATCAGTCACCATTGTTGTCGTTGAAACCGCGCGTATGCGCAAGATGAAATCTCATGCTGCGACGCAAAAGAAATTATGAGAATAATTGTGCGGCGCGACGGTGGCGGAGCGGCATCGGTGGACGATACCACTCCGCCGGGGGCGCGGTCAGATGGTCTGGCCGCCCGACACCTCGATCCGCTGGCCGTTGATCCAGCGGTTGTCGGCCGACAGCAGGCTGGCAATCATCGGGCCGATATCGTCGGGCACGCCGACGCGGCCCAGGGCGGTCATATCGGCGAACACCTTGTTGAGATCGGGCATGTCGCGGACGGCACCGCCAAGGAAATCGGTCTCGATCGCGCCCGGCGCCACGGTGTTGACGGCGATGCCGCGGCTGCCCAGTTCCCTGGCCAGATAGATGCCGAGCACCTCGACCGCCCCCTTCATCGCCGCATAGGCGGCAAAGCCGGGATAGGAAATGCGGGTCAGGCCGGATGACAGGTTCACGATCCGGCCACCATCGGCAAGCATCGGCAGCAGCGCCCGGGTCAGAAAGAACACGCCTTTGAGGTGGACGTTCATCAGGTGATCGAACTGCGCTTCGGTGGTGTCGGCGATCAGGGCCATGTCGCCATGGCCGGCATTGTTGACCAGATGGTCGAAGCTGTCGCGCTGCCATGTCGCGGCGAGTGCTGCCCGAAGCCGGTCTGCGAACGCCGCGAAGCCTGTGACGTCGCCGACATCGAGTTGCAGGGCCAGCGCCTTGCGACCCATGGCCTCGATCCCGGCGACCACGGCCTCGGCCTCGTCGGCGCGGCTGCGATAGGTGATGATGACGTCGCCGCCCTTGCGGGCGATGTTCAGCGCCGTGTTCCGGCCCAGCCCCCGGCTGGCGCCGGTGACGATCGCGATCCTGGTCATTGACCCGTCTCCGTGGTTTGGTGATGGGCACAGTATCGGTTCGGCCGGTGGGGTCGGGTTGCCGGAAGCTGGACGTTGTTTGCCTGATCCTGCAAAATCGCGGCGTGTCAGATGCGGGAGGCCCGGCAGATTCGGAAGGCCTGTCACATGAAGGATCGTGCCGTGACCGCAGCGCTTCTCGATGCCGTGCGCCGCCATGCCGAGGCCCATGCCGACCGGTCGGGCATCGCGCGGACCCCCGTTCCGGGGCTGACGGCGATCAGGGCCGCGGCGCGCACCGCGCTGGATTATGCCATCGCGCGACCGCTGGTCTGCCTTGTTCTGCAGGGCACCAAACAGGTCACGACCGGCAGCCGGTCGTTCACCTTCAGCGCCGGCGATCTGCTGCTGATCACCGCCGACGTGCCCACCGTCAGCCAGATCACCCGCGCCAGCGCCGGCATGCCCTATGTCTCGCTGGTGATGGACCTGGACGCGGCGGCCATCGCCAGCCTGGTGCCCGAGATGGCGCCCCAGGCCGCCGCCGATCATCATGGCGCCGTGATGATCGATCCGACCGATGCCGAGGTTGCCGATGCGGCGCTGCGGCTGATGCGGCTGATCGAGCGCCCGGCATCGGTGCCGGTTCTGCAGGCGCCGCTGGTGCGGGAGTTCCATTACTGGCTTCTGGCCGGGCGCCATGGCGCGGCCATCCGGCGGCTTGGCCTGCCCGACGGCCATGCGCAACGGGTGGCGCGCGCGGTGGCGCTGCTGCGGGCCGATTATGCCCGGCGCCTGCCGGTGGAGCGGCTGGCGGCGGCGGCGGGCATGAGCGTGTCGTCGTTCCACCGGCATTTCCGGGCCGTCACCTCTCTGACGCCGCTGCAGTTTCAGAAACAGCTCCGGCTGATCGAGGCCAGACGGATGATGCTGGCGGATGGCGTGAATGCCAGCGAGGCCGCGTTCCGCGTGGGGTATGAAAGCGTGCAGCACTTCACCCGCGATTACGGCCGGATGTTCGGGCTGCCGCCGGCCCGCGACATGGCGGCGATGCGCGACCGGCTGCAATCGGCGGCGTGACGGCGGCGAGCCGTCAGCCGGCGGTGTGTGCGGCCCCCGATCCGGCCACGCGCGGCCAGCCATCATCGTCGGCGCGGGCGTCGAAGCCGGCGCGGGCGGCGTTCACCTGGATGCAGATCTCGGGCGTGTAGCCGGCATCGTCCGGCACTGGCGGCATGGTGGCGGGAACCGGTTTCAAAAAAGTGCCTCCTTTCGCGGGTGATCCATAGCCATCAGGCTGTGATCCATCGATACACCGCAATCCGGGAGCGGACATGATGATTTCTGCAACAAGTAAAGTTGCCCTGGTCACCGGCGGCAACAAGGGGATCGGCTTCGAGATCGCGCGGTCTGGCCGCCGGCGGTGCCGGCTTTGCCTATAACGCCTCGAAAACCGCGCTGAACGCGTTCACGGTGCTGCTGGCCAAGGAACTGGCGCCGGAAGGCTTCAAGATGAATGTAATCAATCCGGGCTTCACCGCCACCGACATGAACGGCCATACCGGCACGCGCGCGGCGGCGGATGCCGCCGGCACGGTCTTGCGCTGGGCCCTGATCAGCCCCGACGGCCCGACGGGCGGCTTCTTCACCGAGGGCGGTCGGGTGCCGTGGTGACCAGCGGCTTCCGCCGAATGCCGATCCGTTACCAGACGCCGGTATTGGGCATCGATACCCAGGGCTCGGCCGGCGCCAGAGCATTGCCCTTCTGCAGCAGTTCGACCGAGATCAGGTCGGGGGAGCGGACAAAGGCCATATAGCCGTCGCGTGGCGGCCGGTTGATGGTGATACCGGCCGCCATCAATCGGGCGCAGGTGGCATAGATATCGTCGACCTGGAAGGCGAGATGGCCGAAATTGCGCGCGCTGCCATAGTCTTCCGGATCCCAGTTATAGGTCAACTCGATCAGGGGCGCGGTCTCCTCACCCGTGGTGATGTCGTCGGGTGCGCCCAGAAACACCAGGGTGAAGCGCCCGGCCTCCGATTCCTTACGGCGCAGCTCACGCAGGCCCAGATGAGTGCAGAAGAAGGCAAGGGTGGCATCCAGGTCGCGGACGCGGATCATGGTGTGCAGAAAATGCATGGCGGAGATCCCTCGGCATGGGGTCGATGATGGCGCAGCCGGATCAGGCGCCGGCAGCCTCGCGGGCGATGCGGGCGATTTCGGCCTCCATCTCGGCATGAAAGCCGTCGCGCGACCACAAGCGATCGTCGCCCTCGGCATAGGCTTCGGCGTTGCGGCGATAGAGGAAGGCGTTCAACCGGTTGGCGGCGCCGTTGTCGCGGGTGCGCACCACCTTGGCCGGCGTGCCGACCACGATGGAGTTCGGCGGAATGATCGTGCCTTCCTTCAGGCAGGACTGGGGCGCGATGATCGAATTCTCGCCGATCACGCAGCCATCCATCACCGTGGCGCCGATCCCGACCAGAACATTGTCGCCGATCTGGCAGCCATGGATGGTGACATGATGGGTGATGGAGCAGTTGCGGCCGACATGGGTGCCGGTATGGGACCCGACATGGACCATGACGAAATCCTGAATGTTGGAGTTCTCGCCGATGACGATGTCGAACATCTCGGCGCGGAACACCACGTTCATCCACACCGACACGCCGGCCTTGAGCGTGACCTTGCCGAAGATGGCGGCCGAGGGGTCGATGCGTGCCGTCGGGTCGACGACCACTTGGGCGCCGATCCGCAGACCGGCGGCCCGTGCCGCGGCGATATCCGCTCCACTGAACATGCGTACTGACCTTTCGCGTTCCGTCTGTTGCAACCTCCACCCCGGCGACACTCTGCCGATACGCGCGGCGATCTGCAACCGGCGCCGCTGCCGTCAGTCCGGTTCCTGGTCCTGGCAGGTCGTGGCGGTGGTTCCGTCGACGGTCCAGTTCGCTGCCCGGCCCTTGCCACGCAGGCTGTGGCCCGCATCGGCATAGCGGAAGCCCGAGCCGGAGACGCGTTGCGGCAGAACCACGGTTCCGCCGGTCGACGTGGCCACCGTGGCCGTCTCGCCCTGAAAGCGCACGTCGAGCACGCTGCCGTCATCGCAGACATAGCGGGCGGTGAAGATCTTTGGCGCCGATGTGGCGGTATCGGTGACCGAGACCGGGCGTTCCGCGCAGCCACTGAGGATGGCGGCACCGATGACCAGGCCGCCCAGAATCGGGCCCAGGTGATGCCTGGATCTCATCTGTCTCTTCCGATGGACTCAAAAGGGGGCCGTCGACGATCAGGCCTTGCAGGCCACCGGTCTGCCACTGCCGACAGTCCAGATCGCCTGATCGACGCTCTGTTGCAGGCTGTGGCGGTTGGTTGCATACAACCTTACGGAGTCGCTGGTCTGCAACGGCAGGATCAGCTGTTCGCCGTCGCCGGTGCGGATGACGGCCTGCTCTGGTTCGAACCGCACGTTCAACGTGCTGCCATCGCCACAGCTATACGATATCGACCAGGGCCCGGCCCTGGGTGCGACGTTCGAGGTGTCGTAGCGTTCCTTTCCGCAGGCCGCAAGTGCGACAAGGAGAAGAATACTGACTGCTAAGGGTGCCGTCCGCCGCATCATTGGCCTCCGTGTCGGGATTGTTCCCGAACCCCAAGAAAGCACTGTTTCGGCGACAATCGCCAGCACGATCCGATGAACTTGGCAAAAAGAAGCACAGTGCCGGCGGTCTTGCGCCGGCACTGTGATAACGTCAGTACAAGGTCGCCAACGCCTCGCGGCCGAAATTCATCAATTCATCATTGCGTCCGGCGCGGATCTTTTCAACCCAATCGGGATCCTGGAGCAGCGCACGACCGACCGCGACCAGATCGAACTCGTCACGGGCCAGCCGCTCGATCAGCCCGTCGAGTGACGCGGGCTCCGACCCCTCGCCACGGAAGGCGGCGACGAATTCACCCGACAGCCCAACCGAGCCGACGGTGATGGTCGGCCGGCCGGTGAGTTTGCCGGCCCAGCCCGCGAAGTTGAGATCGGAACCGTCGAATTCGGGCTCCCAGAACCGGCGCTGCGAGCAATGGAAGATGTCGGCGCCCGCCGCGGCCATCGGCTCCAGCCAGGCGGCCATCTCGGCCGGCGTTTCCGCCAGACGCGCCTTGAAATCCTGCTGCTTCCACTGCGACAGCCGGATGATGACCGGATAGCCTGGGCCCACCGCCGCCCGCACCGCTTTCAGAATCTCCACCGCGAACCGGGTCCGTTCGGGCAGAGTGCTGCCGCCCCAGCGATCGGTGCGCTGGTTGGTGCCGGCCCAGAAGAACTGATCGATCAGATAACCATGGGCGCCGTGCAATTCCACGGCATCGAAGCCCAGCCGCTTGGCATCGGCCGCTGCCTGCCCGAAGGCGGCGATGGTGTCGGCCACGGCGGCATCGGTCATCGGTTCAGCAAACTGCTTGCCCGGCGACGACAGGCCCGACGGGCTGTCGACCGGCCCCGGCGCCTTCCAGTCGGTCTGGGTGTTGCGCGCCGATCCGACATGCCAGAGCTGCGGCGCCATCAACCCGCCCGCCGCATGCACTTCGTCGATCACATGCTTCCAGGCGGCCAGTTCCTCGGTGCCCCAGAAGCGGGGCACGTTGGGATCGTTCAGCGAGGCGGGGCGATTGATGCCGGTGCCTTCCGACACGATCAGCCCGACACCGCCCTCGGCACGGCGCCGGTAATAGGCGGCGACCTGGGCGGTCGGCACACCGCCCGGCGAGAACGACCGGGTCATCGGCGCCATGACGATGCGGTTCGGCATGTGCAGGGGCCCCAGATCGAAGGGGCGGAACAGAAGATCGGTCGCGGCCATGCGGGTATCGCTCTGTGTGGGGAATGGGGTGCGGCGGCGGGTCTGCGGGGTGGTGTCGCGGGATCAACGAGCAGAGGACTTCCGGGATCAGAGGAATTCCGGGGTCAGAGGAATTTAGGCTCGGGCCACCACGGATAGACATCGGGCATGTCGGCGGAAACCGTGTTCGGGAACTGCGCCGGGCGCTTTTCCAGGAACGCCTTGATGCCTTCCTCGACATCGCTGCTGCGACCGCGGGAGACGATCGCGCGGCTGTCGATGCGGTGGGCGGCCATCGGATGGTCTTCGGCCTGCAGGCGCCACAGCATCTGTCGGGCCATGGCCACCGAGACCGGCGCCGCATTGTCGGCGATTTCACGCGCCAGCGCACGGGCCGCGGGCAGAAGATCGTCGGGCGCGTGCACCGATCGCACCAGGCCGCGCGCCAGGGCCTCGTCGGCATTGAACACGCGGCCGGTATACACCCATTCCAGCGCGGTCTGCATGCCCACCAGCCGGGGCAGGAACCAGGATGACGCGGCTTCCGGCGTGATGCCGCGACGTGCGAAGACGAAGCCGAAGCGGGCATTGCTGGCCGCCATGCGGATATCCATGGCGAGCTGCATGGTGGCGCCAACCCCGACCGCCGCACCGTTCACAGCCGAAATCACCGGCTTCAGGCTGTCGAAGATCCTGAGCGTTACCTGGCCGCCGCCATCGCGGTGCACCCCGGCGACCTGATCGCGGTTGCCGACCCGCTTGTCGAAATCGAAGGTGTCGCCGCCGCTTTCGAGATCGGCCCCTGCGCAGAAGGCGCGGCCGGACCCGGTGACGATCACGGCGCGGACATCGTCATCGGCATCGGTCACGTCGAACAGCCGCAGCAGATCATCCATCATCGCGCCGTTGAAGGTGTTCATCTTCTCCGGGCGGTTGAATGTGGCGGTGGCGATACCGTCCGCGACGGCATAGTCGAGGGTTCTGAACGCGGGCTGCTTGGGATCGGCGGGCATCGGGCGAACCTCCGGTGGTTTCTGGGGCATCAGCGACAGCCCGGCGCCGGTGGTCTGCGCCACCTGAAGCCGGCCGTGCCATCGTGACCCGCTTATGCCCGGTCCGACAAGACAATTCGAACGTTCGTTTTACTGCGCGGAAAATCATGGCGCGGAAAATGATCGCACGCAATCGATTACAGCCGGATGGCGTCGAACATCGTCTGAAGGTCGGGGGCCGCGGGCAGGGCGCCGGTGGCGGCGATCAGCACCAGCGCGCCCTGGCCATCATGGCCGATGCCACGGCCGGTCTTGCCGAGGGCAGGGGGGGGGCCGCCGAGGGCAGGGGCGGTGTCGCCGATGGGCGCGGCCAGCGGCGTCAGGCGCCAGCGGCGGCCGACCATCTGCACCACGGTGGCGGCCGGCCGGCCGTCGGCGCCGGCCACGGGTAGAACGCCCTTCACCCGCAGCACCCCCGGCGGCAGGGCGGTCAGCGCCGCCAGCAGCCGCCCCCGGTCGACCGGGCCGCGACTGGCCCAGCTCCAACTGCTGAAACGCGCATCGGCCTGATGGTCGATATCGTCGTCGGGCAGGTGCCGCGCCGCCGCCGTGCCCGCAGGCGGGCTAAGGCCGCCGCTGGCGACCAGGGCCGCGCCGAAGCCGCCATCATCCGGCGATGCCGCCGAGGCGGGGCTTGCGATCATCGCCACGCCCGGTGCCGCCCGGGCGATGGCGGCCTGGGCCTGGGCAAGCCCGGCCGGGTTCACCAGATCGGTCTTGGTCAGCAGGATCAGATCGGCGCGCGCAAACTGCCGGATCAGCGTGTCGCCCACCAGCCGGTCGGCCAGCAGCCCGGCTGCGGCCGAGGCATCGGCCAGGACCACCACGCCATCGATCAGAAGCGTCGGCTCCAGCGCCGCAAGCTGCGCCACACGCCGCGGATCGGCGACGCCGCTGGTCTCGATCACGATCTGATCGGGTGGGATGCCGTCGTCGCCGCCCTCGGCAAGTGCGGTCAGGGCGGCATTCTGGTCGGCGGCCGGGCCGCAGCACATGCAGCCATTGGTCAGGGTGATCATACGGGTGTCGCGGCGCCGGATCAGCGCCGCGTCGATGTTGATCGCGCCGAAATCATTGACCATGATGCCATAGCGCCGGTCGCCACGGGCCAGCAGCGCGTTCAGCAGCGTGGTCTTGCCGGCGCCCAGAAATCCGCCCAGAACCGTGACCGGTATCGGCTGCCGCGCGGTCATGAGCCCGGTGCCGGGAACACGCGGCCGCCAACGACGGTGGCATGCACGCCCACATCCTTCAGCGCCATCGGCTCCATCGTCAGCGGGTCGTCGTCGAGCACCGCGAAATCGGCGTATTTGCCGACATCGATGCTGCCGATCAGATGATCGAGCTTCATGGTATAGGCAGCCCCCAGCGTGACGGTGCGCAGCGCCGCTTCAACCGGAATGCGTTCTTCGGTGCCGAGCAGGGCGCCGGAGGCGGTGAGCCGATTGACCGCGCACCAGGCGGTGAACAGCGGCGCCACCGGCGTGATCGGCGCGTCTGAGTGCATCGAGAACGGCACCCCCAGCCGGAGCGCGGTGCCGCAGGGATCCAGCCGCTCGGCCCGCACCGGGCCCACGGTCTGGGCGGCATGGGCGTCGCCCCAGTAATAGATGTGGTTGGCGAAGATGTTGCAGCAGATGCCCAGCGTCTTCATCCGCCGCAGCAGCGCTTCATCCAGCATCTGGGCATGTTGCAGGGTGTGGCGATGATCGGCGCGGGGCGTGCGGATCAGCGCCGCTTCGATGGCATCGATGGCAAGCTCGCTCGCCTGATCGCCATTGGTGTGGATCTGCAGATGCGCGCCGGCGGCGTGATAGGCGTCCACCACCTGCATCACATCGGCCGGCGCCATGTACCACATGCCATTGGGCGCGCCGTTGTGATAGCCGGGCCAGCGCAGCCGGGCGGTGAAACCCTGGATCGAACCGTCGACCACCAGCTTGACCAGCCCGAATTTCAACCGGTCGGTGCTGGCGCCGGCCAGAACCTTCCAGCGCGCGACGCCGTCGTCCAGGCTGTGCATGCGTTGCGCCAGCGCCGGCGCCAGCCTGATCGGGAAATCATCGGCGCCGGTGACCGTCGTCAGCACCTCGACCGCCTCGGCCCCAAGCTGGTTCAGAAGATCGGTGCAGGTGGTGACGCCGCTGGCGCGGGCGATATCGGCGAAGCGGCGCAGAACCCGTTCGTCGGCGGCGCGCAGCAGCGGCACCCCGTCGATCTTGCTGCGCACCCAGCCCATCGCCTCCGGGCCCAGCAATTCGCCGGTCAGCCGGCCGGCTTCGTCGCGCACCAGCCCGTCGAGATCGGTATCGTCGCGCAAGCCCACCAGATCGAGTGCGGCGCTGTTGACGTTGAGGATATGGGCCGAGGCATGCAGCACCAGCACCGGCCGGGTGGTCGACACCCGGTCGAGGTCGCCGCGGGTCATCCGCCGGCCATCGAAATAGATCGGATCGAAGCCCCAGGCCGACAGCGCCTTTGCCGGATCGGCCAGCGCCGCCGCCTCGGCCGCCAGCACCTCGACCACAGCATCGATGCTGGTCAGGCCCGGCCAGACCCGGCCATCGGGGCCACGGCGATCGAAGAAGCCGACATAGCGGTCGTCCCAGACCATGCCTTCGAAGACATGGGCATGGCCCTCGACGAAGCCCGGCATCAGCACCTTCGAGGCGAAGCGGTCATCGAGACGGGCCGGCCCGAAGGCGGTCAGCATCGTCTCGTCGCCCATGCCCAGGATGCGGCCGTCGCGCACGGCCACATGGGTGGCGAACGGTCGATAGCCGTTCAGCGTGATGATCCGCTTGGCCTGGAAAACGCTGACCGGCATGGTTGTGATGCTCCCTGATCGCTGTAGCCTGATTGCCCTGGCCTGGTCGCTCTGGCCTGGTCGCTCTGGCCTGGTCGCTCTGGCCTGGTCGCTCTGGATTGGACGGGCTTGTGGAACCGATGCCAGATGGTGCGGCGGGTGCGTGGACGGGCACAGGGCCACCACAGCCGCATCGACCGGGCCAGGACCGGCCAGGATCAAAAAAATCGATGATGCAACACCATTACACGGCGAGGCGATGTGCGATACAAGGGCATTCTACCCAGGCGGCCGGAGGATGTGATGCCGATGCGGTTATCCTTGACCTTACAGGCGGCGGCCGGCCTGGCACCGGCCATCTTGGCCCAGTCGATCGACCCGATGTGGCCCTGTGGCGGTGCGGCGCCGCACCGCAGGATGAACAGGTCGGCAACCGGAACCGAAAGGCAGGACCGGCATATGCATTTCCACCGGAGCTGTGACGGGCGGCGCCCGTGCAGGGCATCGGCCACAGGTGGCGCAGATGCTGGCTGACTGGCTGGATCCGGCGCTGCTGGCGCCGGGGCTGACCGCACAGGATCTGTTCTGGGCGGGACTGGCCGTGTTCGGCGCGGCGGTGCTGCGCGGCTTCACCGGCTTTGGCTTCGCCCTGGCGGCGGTGCCATTGACCAGCCTGGTTCTGCCGCCTGAGGTGGTGGTGCCGGTGGTGATGGTGGTGCAGCTTATCATCGGCACCGGCGACGCGGTACGGGAACGCCGCGCCGTCGACCGCGGCGTCATCCTGTGGCTGACCGTGGGGGTGGCGCTGGCGACGCCGCTTGGCATGTGGCTGCTGGTCTGGCTGCCGCCCGCCACCACGCGGATCGCGATCGGCGGGGTGGTGTTGCTGGGGGTGGCCGCGTCGTGGCGGCCGCCGGATCTGGGAGATCTGGTGCGGTTGCGATCGGTCAGGATCGGCGTGGGAGCGCTGGCCGGGCTGTTTACAGGGCTTGCCGCCATGCCGGGGCCGCCGGCGGTGGCCTATATGCTGGCGGCCGAACGCGATCCGCGGGTCATCCGGGCCACGCTGATGGTGTTCTTCTTTTTCACCGCTGTCGCCGGAACGATCAGTGCCTGGGGAGCAGGGCTGATCGGGCGGACGGAGCTGGTGCTGACGGCAATCTCGCTGCCGTTGGTGATCGGCGGCAGCGCGATCGGGGCGGCGTTGTTCGGGTTGGGGGCCACGCGGTTCTATCGCCCGGCGGCGCTGATCATCCTGCTGGCGACCGGCCTGACCACGATCATCCGCGAGATCGTGATCTATTGAATGGCGGCCATACCGCCGGCGGGTGAATGGCGGCCAAGCCGCAGGCGGGCCTGCCACCAAGGGAGGCATGAGGGGGACAAGATGCGTATCTTGAAGACGGCCGCGATCGCGGCGATGACGGCGTGGCTGGCAGCGGGAACGGCGGTGGCCGAACCCAAGCCCGGCGGCGAGCTGGTGATTGCATCCAGCCAGGTGCCGCGGCACTTCAACGGCGCGGTGCAGTCGGGGATCGCCACGGCCGTGGCGTCGACCCAGATCTTTGCAAGCCCTCTGCGGTTCGACGACCAGTGGAACCCGCAGCCCTATCTGGCCAGATCCTGGGAGGTGGCGCCCGACGGGTTGTCGGTGACCCTGCATCTGGTCGAGAACGCGGTGTTCCACGACGGCCAGCCCGTCACCTCGGAAGATGTCGCCTTCTCGATCGGGGTGATCAAGGCGAACCACCCGTTCCAGACCATGCTGGCGCCGGTGGACACGGTTGAAACACCCGACGCGCACACCGTGGTGATCCGGCTGTCGAAGCCGCATCCGGCGCTGCTGCTGGCGATGTCGCCGCCGCTGATGCCGATCCTGCCCAAGCATATCTATGGCGACGGTCAGGACGTGAAAAGCCATCCGGCCAATCTGGCGCCGATCGGCTCCGGCCCGTTCAAGCTGACCGAGTACAAGCAGGGCGAGTATTTCGTCCTTGAGAAGTTCGACAAGTATTTCATGCCCGGCCGGCCCTATCTGGACCGGATCGTGACCCGGATCGTGCCCGACGAGAACAACCGGCTGATCATGCTGGAACGCGGCGAGACCGGCATGCTGAGCTATGTGTCGGGCGTGCGCGAGATCATGCGCATGAAGAAGATGGACAATGTCGAGGTCACGGCGAAGGGCTACGACGCCATCGGCCCGATCAACTGGCTGGCCTTCAACACCGGCAAGCCGCCGCTCGACAATGTGAAGGTCCGCAAGGCCATCGCCCATGCCATCGACCGGGGCTTCATCCTGGACAAACTGATGGGCGGCACCGCGACGCCGGCGCTGACCCCGATCATGCCCGGCACGCCGTTCTATACCGATGACGTCGAAAAATACCCCTATGATCCGGCCGCGGCCGAAGCCCTGCTCGACGAGGCCGGCTTCCCCAAGAAGGATGATGGCAGCCGCTTCACCCTGACCATCGACTATATCCCGAACAGCAACGACCAGCAGCGCAACCTGGCCGAATATATCCGCCCGCAGCTTGCCAAGGTCGGCATTACGGTGGTGGTGCGCGCGGCCCCGGACTTTCCCACCTGGGCGCAGCGTGTCGGCAGCCATGATTTCGACCTGACCATGGATCAGGTGTTCAACTGGGCCGATCCGGTGATCGGTGTCGACCGCACCTATCTGTCGAGCAATATCCGCAAGGGCATCATCTGGTCGAACACCCAGCAGTACAAGAATGCGCGGGTCGACGAGATTCTGGCTGAGGCGGCGAGCGAGATGGATGTGGAGAAGCGCAAGGCGCTCTATACCGAATTCCAGAAGATCGTGGTCGACGACGTGCCGATCCTCTATGTCAACGCCATCCCCTATCACTCGGCGTTCGACAAGCGGCTGCGCAACACCCCCACCACCATCTGGGGTCCGTCGTCGCCGATGGACGAGATGTACTGGGACAAGTGATCGCGCCGGCGGGGGCGCTGCCATACCGGCATGCCCCCGCCCGCCCGGACCTTCAGGAAGACGGGATATCCCATGACCATCGCGTTCGGCCTGCTGCGCCGGATCCTGAATGCCTGCCTGTTGCTCGCGATCGTGGTGGCGTTGAACTTCACCCTGATCCATGCGGCACCGGGCGACCCGGCCGAGGTGATCGCCGGCGAGATGGGTGGCGCCACGGCCGAGATCCTGGCCGAAATCCGCGCCCGCTATGGCCTGGATCAGCCGTTCACCGTGCAGCTCGGGGCCTATTTCGGGCGGATCATTCAGGGTGATTTCGGCTATTCGTTCTATTTCAACGAACCGGTTCTGTCGCTGATCCTGCAAAGGCTGCCGGCAACGCTGTTGCTGGTGAGCGCGGCACTGGGCCTGTCGGTGATCGTGGGTGTGGTGATGGGTGTGATCAGCGCCCGGCGGCCGCGCCATATCTTCAGCCATATCGTGACCGCGATTTCGCTCGCCGGCTATTCGGCGCCGGTATTCTGGACCGGCCTGATGCTGCTGCTGCTGTTCGCGTCTCTGTGGCCGATCTTCCCCACCTCGGGCATGTCGCGGGTGGCGGCCAGTTACGGCCCCTTCGGCTATGTGCTGGACGTGGCCCACCACCTGATCCTGCCGGCGGCGACGCTGGCCATCGTTTATGTCGCCCAGTACAGCCGGTTGTCGCGCACCGCGATGATCGATGCGCTGGATGCCGACTATGTCCGCACCGCCCGGGCCAAGGGGCTGGGCGAGGGGCGGGTCGTGTTCAAGCACGCGCTGCGCAACGCGCTGATCCCGGTGGTGACCGTGGTCGGCCTGCAATTCGGCCAGCTCTTCGCCGGCGCCGTGCTGGTGGAAACGGTCTATGCCTGGCCGGGCATGGGACGGCTGGTCTATGAGTCGATCCTGCGGCGCGACTATCCGACGCTGCTGGGTGTGCTGTTCTTCTCGGCGGTGCTGGTGATGGTCGTCAACATCCTGACCGACCTCGTCTATCGCCTGATCGATCCCCGCATCCGGACCGGTGGCTGATGACCATGACAGATCGCACCACGCCCGCCGCCGCAACCGCCGTGCCCGCCGCTCCCGACGTGCCCGCCGCCGTCTCACCCACCCGCGAGATGCTGAAGCGGATGGTGACCCATCCATCGGGGCTGATGGGCATGCTGCTGCTGACGATCCTGATCGCCGGCACGATCTTCGGGCCGATGATCTATCAGGTCGATCCGTTCGAGATCGCCGGCATCCCGTTCTGGCCGCCCGATGGCGATGCGCCGCTGGGCACCGATTATCTGGGGCGCGACGTTCTGGCCGGGCTGCTCTATGGCGGCCGCGCCACCCTGGCGGTCGGCGCGGTTGCCGCGCTGATTTCGGTGGTCATCGGCGTCACGGTCGGTGCTGTCGCCGGCTTCTTCGGCGGCATCGTCGATGCGGTGCTGATGAAGCTGACCGAGGTGTTCCAGGTGCTGCCGGCGCTGTTGTTCGCCATGGTGCTTGTGGCCCTGTTCGGGGCCAGGCTCGACATCATCACCATGGCGATCGGCGGGGTGAGCTGGACCCAGACCGCGCGGCTGACCCGGGCCGAGTTCATGCGCATCCGGGGTCTGGAATACGTGAAGGCCGCGACCACCGGCGGCGCCGACAGCCTGTATCTGATCCTGCGCTGCATTCTGCCCAACGCGCTGCCGCCAATTATCGTGTCGGCGACGCTGGCGATCGGCGTGGCGATCCTGTTCGAGGGCGGGCTGAGCTTTCTGGGGCTCGGCGATCCCAATGTCATGAGCTGGGGGCTGATGATCGGCCAGAGCCGCAATTACCTGCTGGACGCCTGGTGGTCGGTGACGGCGCCGGGGGCGGCGATCTTTGTGGCGGTGCTGGCGGTCAGCCTGATCGGCGACGGCATCAACGACGCGATCAACCCGCGTCTCAGGCGGAGGCGCTGACATGACGGCTGCTATGGCGGTGCCTGATCAGATGACTGCGGGCGCGGGCACGGGGCAGGGCACGGGCGCGCCGGTGCTGGAGATCGACGGCCTGACCGTGACGCTGGATCAGGGCCGTGGACGGGCACCGGTGCCGGTGCTGGAAAATCTCGGCGTGTCGGTGGCGGCCGGGCGCACGGTGGCGCTGGTCGGTGAAAGCGGCTGCGGCAAGAGCATGACCGCGCTCGCGATCATGGGCCTGCTGCCCGAAGGCTTCCGGATCGCCGGCGGTCATATCCGGCTGGCGGGCGAGGACATCACCCATGCGCCGGGCCGGCGGCTGCGGCGGCTGCGCGGCAACGCGATGTCGATGATCTTTCAGGAACCGATGACCGCGTTGAACCCGGTCTATACTGTCGGCGACCAGATCGGCGAGGCGTTGAGCCTGCATCAGGGGCTGGGGCGGTCCGAGGCGCGGGCGCGGGCGATCGAGATGCTGCGCGCGGTGCAGATCCCGGCGGCGGAAAGCCGGGTCGACAATTATCCGCATCAGATGTCGGGCGGCATGCGCCAGCGGGTGATGATCGCCATGGCCCTGGCCTGCCGGCCGAAGCTGCTGATCGCCGACGAGCCGACAACCGCCCTGGACGTGACGGTTCAGGCCCAGGTCTTCGATCTGTTGAAGCGGCTTCAGGCCGAGAACGACACCGCCATCGTCATGATCACCCATGATCTGGCGGCGGTGGCCGATATGGCCGACGAGGTGGCGGTGCTCTATGCCGGCCGCTGTATCGAGCGCGGGCCGGTGGCCACCATGCTCGAACGCCCCGGCCACCCCTATACCCGCGGGCTGATCGCCTGTGTGCCGCATCTGAAACTGGGGGCGGCGGCCGCCGCCGAGCCTGAAATGCTCGACGACATTCCTGGTCTGGTGCCGCCGCTGGGCCAGCGGGCCGCCGCCTGCTGCTTCGCGCCGCGCTGCCGCCACGCCGCGTTGGCGTGCACCACACGACCCCAGCCACCGCTTGAGGCGGTGTCGGCCGGCAGCCGCCATGCGGTTTCGTGCTGGCGGCGCGAGGAGATCGGCGCATGACCATGATGACCGCAGCGAACGGCCCGGCTGTGGCCAGGACCGCGCCTCTGCTTCAGGTCGACGATCTGAAGGTGCATTTCCCCGCCGGCCGCAAGGGCGCCTTCGGGCCGCATCGGGTGGTGCACGCCGTCGACGGCGTCAGCTTCACCGTGCCCCGGGGCGGCACCTTCGGGATCGTCGGGGAAAGTGGATCGGGCAAATCGACCACGGCTCTCGCGGTGATGCGGCTGGCGCCGGTGAGCGCCGGGCATATCCGGCTGGGCGACCAGCCCTTGTCGGAGCTGTCGGGCGCGGGCTTGCGCGCGGCGCGCCGCGATGTGCAGATGATCTTTCAGGATCCGTTCTCGTCGCTGAACCCGCGCCGGCGGGCGGCCGAGGCGATCCGCGAGCCGCTGGACCGCCTGGGCATCGGCACGCCGCGCGAGCGGGCGGCGCGGGTGGCATCGCTGATCGACGCGGTGGGCCTGCCGCAATCGGCCGGCGGGCTGTTTCCGCATCAGTTCTCGGGCGGGCAGCGCCAGCGGATCTGCATCGCGCGGGCGCTGGCCTCATCGCCATCGCTGGTGGTGTGCGACGAGGCGGTGTCGGCACTGGACGTGGCGATCCAGGCTCAGATCCTGAACCTGCTGCGCCGGCTTCAGCACGAGTTGGGCCTGACCTATGTGTTCATCTCGCATGATCTGGGCGTGGTGCAGCACATCTGTTCCGAGGTGGCGGTGATGTATCTGGGGCGCATCGTCGAACGCGCGCCGACCACATCGCTGTTCACCCGGCCGCGGCATCCCTATACCTGGTCGCTGATGTCGGCTGCCGCCCCGGCCGGGCCGCTGCGCGACGAGCTGAAGCGGCGCTTCCTGGTGGTGGGCGAACCGCCAAGCCCGATCGATCCGCCGCCGGGCTGCCGGTTCGCCGGCCGCTGCCCGTTTGCCGATGACCATTGCCGCACCGAAACCCCGCTGGAACGGGCGATGTCGCCCGGCCATTACGTCGCCTGCCACCATGCCGAGAAGATCGACGGGCCCACGATCTGAATGCCCACGATCTGAACGCCGGCCCGCCTGGCCGTTGGCCCGCCTGAATGGCGGTCAGCGCCCCCGCGCCGGCACCACCAGCGCGTCACAATCGATCGCGGCCAGAACCTGGCGGGCGGCGCTGCCCATCACCGCCTCGGCCAGAATGCCATGGCCACGCGTGCCGATGGCGACCAGATCGGCATCGAGCGCGGTGGCCTGATCGGGCAACACCGTCGCCGGCGTGCCAGGCGCCGTGATGCGCGCCATGCGGTCACGCAAGGGTGCGGCGATCGCCAGCCCGTCGATGAACCGGTCGAGGGCCGGGCCGGCCTCGTCGGCCTCGGCGGGGTCATGAGCATGGACGACCGTTATGCGGGCTGTGGCGAACAGCGCCAGCGCCGCCTCCACCGCATGGCGGGCGGGCTTCGAGAAATCGGTCGCGATCATCAGGTGCTGATAGGGGCCGGTCACCCGCCGCCGCACCACCAGAACCGGTGCCGGTGCCCGCCGCAGCAGCCGATCAACCGTGTCGCCCAGCAACAGCAGGCCGTGCGGCTCGGCGCGGGCGAGCCCCGTGACGATCACGTCGTTCCCCTCACGATCGGCCAGATCGGCGATCACATCGGCCGGCACGCCTTCCTCGATCCGTGTGGTGATGCTGAAGCCCTGGGCGGCCGCGCCATCGAGCAGCCCGGCCGGGAGGTCCGCCGCCAGCCGGGCCGCCGCCGCCCGCATCTGCTCTTCGGCCGACCCCTCGGCGCCGCTATCGGCTTCCGCGACATGCAGGATAGTCAGGCGGCCGCCGGTCTGGCGCGCCAGAGCCACCGCCCGGTCCAGCGCCCGGTCGGTCCGGCCGGTGATGTCGGTGGCAAGCAGGATGTTCGGCGCTGCGGGCGGGGCGGGGGGCATGGCTGGTCTCCGGGACGCGCGGATGGATGGATGGCCAGCCCTATTGAAACGCGGGTGGGCGGTGAATGCCAGCGGTGTCCTGTCAGACGTCACGGCCGAAATGCACCGCCAGCCACACCGTCGGCTCGCGGTCATCGGTCCAGGTGACCCGATGACGCAGCCGGGCCGGCAACAGGATGTGGTCGCCGGGGCCCAGCACGGTCTCGCCCTGGCCTTCGATCAGCAGCCCGGCGGAGCCTGTCAGCAGCACCACCCATTCATCCCAGCTCTGGTCGTACCATTCGCCCTCCGGGGTCGATTGTCCCCATGAGACGATGCGTTCCACCCGCACGCCCGGGCGATTGAGAAGCTCAGTGAAAACTTCGTCCACGGCACGCGGCGGCAGGGGTGAGAGCAGGTTCGGCATGGGTGGTCTGATCATCCGCTGAGAGTGAAGGGTGGCCCGAACCGGGCCTGATACCAACCCCCACAGCTTAATACGCGCGGCCTTCGACCGACATGGTTGATCGCGCGCCCGGCGAATGCCGGATCACTCGGGCGGGCCGATCAGCAACAGCCGGGTCGGGCCGGCAACCGTCGCCGCATGGTTGGTGCCGGCGGGGATCAGCGCATGCTCGCCTGGTCGCAGCACGCGTTCGGTGCCATCGATCCGGGCATGCAGTTCGCCCGACAGCACCACGACCAGTTCGGCCCCCTGGGCGGTATGGGCCGGAATGGCGCCGGTGACGTCGGCCTCGACCACCAGCAGATCGCCGATCCGGCCGGTAATGCGGCCATGGAATCCGGGCATCTCGATCACAGCACCGGTCGCGGCTGGCATCAGCGGCTTTCGGGCGGTGATCAGATAGCCCACCGCCCTGACCGGGCGCGCGGCGCCGGGCACCAGCCCCACCGTCCGCAGCCAGTCGGCCAGCGCCTCTGGCGCATCCAGGCGCATGCGAGACGCCACCGGGCCGAAATACCGCTTCAGAGCGGCGGCCTGTTCGGGCGGGGTGGTGACGATGGCAAGCCGGCCGCCCGGTGCCAGCACCCGCGCCATCTCGGCGACGGCCGCCTGTGGATCGGGAAAGAAGAAGAAGGCGTTGAGCGTTGTGACGATGCTGAAGGCGCCATCTGGAAACGGCAACCGGCCGACATCGCCCTGGCACAGCGTCAGCCGCCCGGCGGCACAGGCCGCGGCATTGCGCCGGCGGCTTTCACCGACCATGTCGGGCGAATGATCGAGCCCGGCCGCGCTGGCACCAGTGTTCAGCACCCGTTCAAGGAAGACACCACCGCCGCAGCCCAGATCGAGCAGGCGATCGTCGGGTGTGGGGCCGAGGGCATCCAGGGCCATGTCGAAGCTGGTCTTGTGACCGGCGGGATGGCGATAGAGCAGCCGGCCGATCATCCCGCCGGGGCGGCGGGCGATGCGGTCGACCAGCCGGTCCATGAAGGTCGCGCTCATGGGTCAGGGCCTTTGTCGAGACGATGGGAGCAGGTGATGTCGGACGGTGATGTCAGCCGGGCATGCGGCGCAGCATCAGGGCGATGACCGCGATGCCGGCAAGACTGGCCAGGGTGATGGCCGACAGCGCGCCGGCATAGCCCGCGGCCGCCGCCAGCGTGATCGCGACACTGCCGGTCATGGTTTCGCTGAACACATGCACGGCCTGGGCGACGGTGACGTCGGTGCCGGTCTGGTCGCCACCGGCCGCGAAGCGCATGATGACGGTGGAGGCCGCGACCGAGGCGACACCGCCGCCCAATCCCAGAACCAGGGCGGCCGGCAGCACGCCCGCGAGCGTGGCCGCCGTGATTCCGGTCACCGCCAGTGTCCACAGCAGCAGACCGACGATGGCGATGGCGAGGCCGCCGGCCAGGGTGCGGCCGGTCCCGAAGCGGCGGATGGCCTGCGCGGCCAACGGGCATCCCAGCGCCATCATCGCCAGACTGCCGGCGATGCCGACCAGCCCGATCCGGCCCAGCGCCATGCCGGCATCCGACAGCCACAGCTTCGACAGAGCGAGCCCGCCGGAATAGGGCAGGCCGAAGAACAGTGCCGCCGCCAGCAATGCCCAGCCGCCGGGGCGGCGGAAATAGCCGCCGACCCGCGCGGGCGCCGCCGCTGGCCGCGCGGAGGCGGGCGGCTCGGCCCAGCTCAGCACCGGCGCCAGCCCAGCCAGCAGCAGCACGGCGGCAAGGCCGATCGCCATGCCCTGGCCCAGATGGCCGGCCAGCCACAGCAGGCCGGGGCCGCCGATCATCACCCCGGCCATCATGCCGCCGGCCTGAAGCGCATTGGCGGTGGCAAGCCTGCGGCCGCGCAGCCGCTCGGCGGCAAGGCCGTCGGTGGCGATGTCCTGGGTGGCGGCGGCGGTGGAGGCGATCAGGGTCATGGCGACGATCCACAGCGCCATGCCGGCCGTCGCATCGATGACGGCAAGCCCGGCCATGGACGCGGCCAGGACAAGCTGCATCGGAATGATCCAGGCGCGGCGGCGGCCGATCCGCGCGCCGCCGTGATTGTCGACCAGCGGCGCCCAGAGCGGTTTGAGCACCCAGGGCAGGCCGGCCAGTGGTACCCAGGCGATCACCGCAAGCGGAATGCCGGCTTGACGCAGCAGCACGGGCAGGGCTTCGAAGGCGAAGCCGATCGGCAGGCCCTGCGCCAGATAGAGCGCGCCGATCAGGATCAGGCCGGGTTCGGCGCCGGAATCGGTTGCTCTGATTGTCCGCGACCGCATGGCGTTCACCACCGCGCGGTCAGTTGCAGGCCGAGCGAACGGCCGCGACCGGCAACGCCGATATCGGTGCCGCCCATCTGGTAGTAATAGGTCAGATAGTCCTCGTCCAGCAGGTTGCGCGCCCACAGGGTCGCCGCCCACGGGCCGGTGTCGAAGCCGATCCGGCCGTCGACCAGATGGGTATCGCCCTGGCGATAGCTGCCCGATGGCGTGAAGCTCATCGACGAACGCCACGCATAGTCGATGCCGGCGATCAGATCGACGCCATTGCCGGCCGGCCGGCGCAGATCGGCGCCCAGCGCCAGCGTGTGTTCGGGCGCATAGGGCAGGTCGCGGCCGGAATAATCGGTGCCCTGGACCGTGTCGATGAAATCATCGAAATGCGCATCCAGATAGCCATAGGCAAGACGAAGCCGCACGGCATCGGTCAGTTGCGCCCGGGCCTCGACTTCGGCACCTTGCGAGGTGGAACGGGCGGCATTGCGCAACACCCGGGTCAGCGGGCTGGTATAGATCACCACCTGCTGATCCTTCCAGTCGTTGTGAAACAGCGTCACGTCCACCGCCAGCCGGTCGTCCAGCCACAGCGTCCGGGCGCCCAGTTCCCAGGTCAGCACGGTTTCCGGATCATAGCGGTTCACCCCGCCATCCAGTTCGGGATAGGGGCTGATACCGCCGGATTTGAAGCCGCGGGCGACGCGCGCGAAGGTGGTGATGCCCTGGGGGCCAGGGCGCCAGCGGATGGTCATCTCGGGTGAGATGTCGTCGAAATCGGCCTTGCCCGACACATCCAGCGGCCCCCCCATCATCCAGTTGCCCGACGGGCTGGTGATTTCGGAACTGGTACGCTTCCATTCGCGGGTGTAGCGCAGCCCGGCGGTGACATCCACCGATGGCAGAACCCGCAACCGCGCCTCGCCGAAACCCGACGCGGTGTCGGTGGTCTGGTCGAAGGCGCTCCGGCTCCAATCGGCGTTTGGCACGGTGGTCAGGTCATAGAACTGCGCGCCGCTGAAATCCTCGCGCATGTAGAACAGGCCGGCGGTCCAGCCCAGCCGGCGGCCATCCTCGGGGCTCGACAGGCGCAGTTCCTGCGAGATCTGGCGCTGCTCCTCGGTCTGGGCCTGGACGTAATAGGGCAGGCCGGTGAAATCGCCGTCGAGCACATGGTCCATGTCGTGGCCGCGGATCGCGGTGATCGACCGCAGCACCACGCCGCCCGCATCATGGGTCAGCGTCGTCGATATGCCGGCGCTGTCGAGGCTGCGCCGGCCCTCGGTGTCGTGGGTGGAGCGATGGTCGAAGGCCTGCGACAGGGGCGCATAGGCCAGCCCGCCATCATCGCGGTCGCGGGTGACGTCGGCCCGGATCACAAGGTCGATTGCATCCCCCAGCATGCCGGCGAGGGCGACGCGCGCCGCCCGCCGATCGGCGCGGCCAAGGCGGGCGCCGCTGGCGTCGTCGCGGATGAAGCCGTCATCGCGGGTGAGCGAGACCGTTGCCCTGACCGCAAGGTCGCCGGCGGACCGCTCCATCAGCGGGGTATCGAGGGTGGCGCGCAGACCCAGCCGCCGATCGCTGCCGAGGCCGGCCGTGGCCGACAGGCCTGGATCGGCACCCGGCACCGGCGAGATCAGATTGACCGCGCCGCCGATGGTGTTCTTGCCATAGACGGTCGACTGCGCGCCGCGCACCACCTCCACCCGGTCCAGATCCTGAAACGCGGTGGGATAGCCGTTCGGGCGGGCGATATAGACGTCATCGACGAACAACCCCACCCCCGGTTGCCGGTCGACGCCGCCATCCATGCCCAGCGAGCCGATGCCGCGGATGGTCAGCGGGCCGCCCTGAAGGCTGAAGCTGGTGTTCGGCACCAGCTTTGCCGCATCGTCGAGATCACGGATCGCGGCCTCGCCCAGATGATCAGCCCCGATGACGGTGACGGCCACCGGGCTATCCTGAGTGGTTTCGGTGCGCCGCCGCGCGGTGACGGTCAATGGTTCCAGTGTCGATACGCCGCGTTCGGCCGGCGGGGCATCCTCGGCCAGACCGATGCCGGGCGATGCGGGCACGGCGGCCAGGCAGGCTGCGCCAGCCAGCAGGCCACGACGCAGGATGGAGAGGGCGGTCGAGGTCATGTCGGGTATCCCGCGAGGTCACTTGCGAATGGCTCGCATTCAACGCTCACGGCGACCTGACGGCAATAGCCCCGGCTTTCGCGATCCGGACTGACGCATGCGCATTCCGGGCTGGGCGCTCAGATCTGTTGGCGCAGCGCCGTGGGCACGACGCCATGATGGCGGCGGAAGGCGGTGGACAGATGGGCGGGGCTATAGCCGACCCGCCAGGCCGCCTGCGCCACGCCCAGGCCCTCATCCTCGATCAGCCGGCGGGCCTCTTCCAGCCGGCGGCTCTTGACGAAGGCATAGACCGGGCTGCCGAACAGCAGACGAAAGCCCTGGCCGAGCTTGCGGGTGTTGAGCCCGACCATCCGCGCCAGCATGGGAACGTCGGGCGGTGCTGCAAGATTGCCGAGCAGGATGTCGCGCGCGGCATGCAGCCGCTCGATATCGCCGGCAGAGAGCCGGGCGGACGGGGCAACAGTATCGGCATCGCCGATCGTGTCGAGCGCCAGCCCCAGCAGATGCAGGGCCATGGCGGTCAGATGCAGGCGCCGGCTGGCTGGCGGACCGGACGTGCCCAGCATCCGCCAGATCAGGGCCATGGGCAGGTCCACCACATGCGTGCCATCGGATTGCGGGCCATCCGGTCGCCCGGCGGTCAGCCGCTCGACCTCCGGCCCCAGAAGATCGGCAAGGGCGTCGGGCTTCACGCGCAGAAATACTCCCGCGACCATGCCGTCGCCGGTGGCGGTATGGTGGCTGGGAAACGGATCGGCGCTCCAGAACCGCGCCGCCATGCCCGGCGCCCAGGCGGCCGGCTGGCGGTCGATGGCGACGCTGCCCTGCGCCAGCGTCCCCAGCCACAATCCGGGGGCGACGGTCGATGTCCAGCACGCGCCCTGGTGGATGGTGGTCCGGTACAGAAAGATCTCCAGTCCCGCCGCCTCGATGATCTCCATCCGCGCCTCCCGCTACCAGGTCTCCGGTGAGCGTATCGCAAATGAGAGTTATTCGCATACAAGATCTTCCGCCGGCTATGCCGTGGCGAGCGCGTCATACACGGCCTTGCGCAGCGCCTGTTCGCGGTGATCGGCAAAGGGCAGCACGCCCAGGCGGTTGGGAACATAGGCATATCCGATGCCATGCTCCGGATCGCAGAAGCCGAACGATCCGCCGAGCCCGGCCATGCCGAAGGCACCGGCCGTGGGGCTGAAGCGGAAGCTGGCGCCGGGCCGCATGAAGCCCAGATTCCACAACAGGTCGATGCCGAACAGCCGGTCGGCGGGGCCGCCGGGCGGTTTGGCGGGCGGGCTGGACATCTGCTCCAGAAGCGCCGGGGCGATGCCCAGAGCCTCGCCGCCGGTGGCCAGACTGCCATAGATGGCGGCGATCCCCCGGGCGGTGGCGGCGCAGTTGGCCGAGGGGAAATCATGCCGCATCCAGTCGCGGTCGTTGACGTTCAGATCCGGCATCTCGCGGATCGCACGGTGCAGCAGCGACACCGGATTATAGACCTGGCATTGCAGGGCGAAGGGCGCGTGCAGCAGCCCGCTGCGCAGCCCGGCGGCCGAGGGGCGCGAAATCCGCGCCAGCCGGTCCTGCGGCAGGTCGTCGGACAGGCCGAAATGGACGTCGACGCCCAGCGGCCGCGCCACCTCGTCGGCGAAGAACTGGCCGAAGGATCGGCCGCCAGGGTCGGTGCGCCGGATCAGCTCGGCCAGCAGACTGCCGAAACTGCCGATATGATAGCCCCAGCGGCTGCCTGGCCGCCACAGCGGCACCATCTCTTCCAGGATGGCGGCCATGCCGCCCGGATCGGCCAGATCCTGGCGGGTGACGGTGCGGCCGAACAGCACCAGCCCGGCCTTGTGGTCGAGCACGCAGCGGAGGGTGATGGTGTCTTTGCCATGGCGGGCAAAGCCCGGCCAGATGTCGGCGATCGGCGCGTCCAGCGCCAGATGACCGCGTGACACCGCCACGGCGCAGGCAATGGCGGCAAGGCCCTTGCCGGTCGAGTACACCGGCACCAGCGTGTCCTGCTGCCAGGGCTCGGCGGTGCGGCGATTACGGCTGCCGCCCCACAGATCCACCACCTTGCGGCCCCGATGATAGACCGAGACCGCGGCGCCAAGCTCGCCGCGGCTGGTGAGATTGTGCCGGAAGATATCGCGCAGGTGCTGAAACGCGCCGTCGGTGGTGCCGTGTATGGTGGGGTCGCTGGCCATGCTTGTCCGATCATATGCCGGGGACGGGCGGATACCGATCGATGCATGGTGCGCCGCACCATGCCTGCGGCGCAACCCGCGCGTATGGTCCATGCCCGTCCGGAACACCGCGACGTCTGCCTTGTTGAGCGGAGAGGTATCTTTCCGACAGCACGAGGCAAGCATGAAGGCTCTGACCTGGCACGGCAAAGGCGATATCCGCTGCGAAAGCGTGGCCGACCCCGCCATTCAGCATGGCCGCGACGCGATCATCAAGGTGACGTCCTGCGCGATCTGTGGATCGGATCTGCATCTGTTCGACGGGGTGATGCCGTCGATGGAACATGGCGACGTGGTCGGCCATGAAGCGATGGGCGAGGTGGTCGAGGTCGGCCGCGACAACAAGGCGCTGACGGTCGGCGACCGGGTGGTTGTGCCGTTCACCATCGCCTGCGGCGACTGCTTTTTCTGCAAACGCGGCTTTCATTCCGGGTGCGAGCGGTCTAATCCCAACAAAGCCGATGCCGAGAAGCTGTGGGGGCATTCGCCGGCCGGGCTGTTCGGCTATTCGCATCTGCTGGGCGGTTATGCCGGCGGACAGGCGGAATATCTGCGCGTGCCCTATGCCGATAGCGGCCCGGTGAAGGTGCCCGAGGGGCTGGATGACGAACAGGTGCTGTTCCTGTCCGACATCTTCCCGACCGGATATATGGCGGCGGAGTTCTGCAATATTCAGCCCGGCGACACGATTGCCATCTGGGGCTGCGGCCCCGTGGGCCAGATGGCGATCCGCAGTGCTTTTCTGCTGGGCGCCGGCGCGGTGATCGCCATCGACGCGGTGCCGGAGCGGCTGGATCTGGCCCGGGCCGCCGGCGCCTGGACGCTCGATTTTACCGAGGAGGACGTGTACGACCGCATTCAGGATCTGACCAAAGGCCGCGGCGCCGACGCCTGCATCGACGCGGTCGGCACCGAGGCCAGCGTGGCAAGCGGGCTGGATGCCGTGGTCGACCGGCTGAAGGTGGCGACCTTCATGGGCACCGACCGGCCGCATGTTCTGCGCCAGGCCATCCAGTGCTGCCGCAATTTCGGCACGGTGTCGATCGTGGGCGTCTATGGCGGGCTGCTGGACAAGATCCCGATGGGGTCGGCGATCAATCGCGGCCTCACCTTCCGTATGGCGCAGACGCCGGTGCAACGCTATCTGCCGATGCTGATGGACCGGATCGTGGCGGGCGATATCGACCCGTCCTTCGTGATCACCCATCGCGCCACGCTGGAAGACGGGCCCGATCTGTACAAGACCTTCCGCGACAAGACCGATGGCTGCATCAAGGTGGTGATGCGGCCGTAAGCCCGATCCAGGCCAGAAACCCGATCCCGTCCAGAAAAAAGCCAGCCCCCGCATCGTGGAAACGCGGGGGCTGGCCTCGTCGGGGCGGCGACCCTGGTCGGGCCGCCGGGCACGCTATCAGCTGTGATAGGCGGCTTCGCCATGGCTCGACAGGTCGAGGCCCTCGGCTTCCGATTCCTTGCTGACCCGCAGGCCGATGATCAGGTCGACGATCTTGTAGAGGATGATGCTGCCGATGCCCGACCACGCGATGGTGACCAGAACCGCCAGGATCTGGGTCCAGACCTGATCGGCCATGGTGACGTCGTCGGCAAAGCCGATACCGCCGAGCGAGGCGCTGGTGAACACGCCGGTGCCGATGGCGCCGATGACGCCGCCGACGCCATGGATGCCGAACACGTCCAGGCTGTCGTCATAGCCGAACTTGTTCTTGATCACGGTGACGAAGAAATAGCACACCGCGCTGGCGATGACGCCGAGCACGATGGCGCCGACCGGGCCGATCAGGCCGGCGGCCGGGGTGACCGCGACCAGACCGGCGACGATGCCCGAGGCACCGCCCAGCATCGAGGCCTTGCCGCGTGCCAGGGATTCGATGACCACCCAGGCGACCAGCGCGCCGGCCGTGGCGGTGAAGGTGTTGATCATGGCAAGCGCCGCGCCGCCATTGGCTTCAAGGTTCGAGCCGGCATTGAAGCCGAACCAGCCGACCCACAGCATCGAGGCGCCGACCATGGTCAGCGTCATCGAATGCGGCGCCATCATGTCGCGGCCGAGACCGGCACGCTTGCCGACCATGATGCAGCCGACCAGGCCCGCGATGCCGGCATTGATGTGCACGACCGTGCCGCCGGCGAAATCCAGCGCGCCCCAGGCGAACAGCAGCCCGTCGCTGTCCCACACCATATGGGCGATGGGGAAGTACACGAAGGTGACCCACAGAACCACGAACACCACCACCGCCGTGAAGCGCATGCGCTCGGCGAAGGCGCCGACGATCAGCGCGGGGGTGATGCAGGCGAAGGTCATCTGGAAGCAGATGAAGACGTATTCGGGGATGACCACGCCATCGGTGAAGGTCGCGGCCATGCTGTCCATGGTGACGCCGGCCAGGAAGGCCTTGTCGAGCCCGCCCCAGAACAGGCTTGGCGCATCGCCGAAGGCCATCGAATAGCCCCAGAGCGTCCAGACGATGATCACCACGCCGGTGATCATGGTGCACTGCATCAGTACCGACAGCATGTTCTTGGCACGGACCAGACCGCCATAGAACAGCGCCAGGCCCGGCAGGATCATGAACAGAACCAGGATGGTGGAGACCATCATCCAGGCGGTATCGCCCTTGTCCATCGTGGCGGCTGCGGCGGCATCGGCCACGGCGGGGGTTGCGTCCTGCGCCCAGGCCGGCAGTGCCGACAACGCCAAGGCAGAGCCCGCGGCAAGAAGGGTTCTAACGTGCTTCATTACTATCCCCTGGTCCTCTAGGAACGGCTTGATCCAGAAGCGTCGATTGCGCGGTCTCGTCAGCGGGCAGCGCAGGCCCGAATCTGGCCGGGCCGGTGCTAAGCAATCTCCGCGCCAGTTTTGGGGATATGGCCAAGGCTTTGATATGATGTCATAAAAAAAACGACGACAGAGATCTGCCGTCGCTCAATATTTAAACAGTCGCCTAAATTCAAGGCATCGGCGCCTGACGGCGCCACCGCGTCAGGGCTTTGCCGCTGTCAATCGTGCCCCCACCGGCACAAGAGCCCCCACCCGGCACAGGAGCCCCAACCCGCCTCAGAGAAAATGGCGCGCGTCAGGCGGTGCCGCGGATCGGATAGCCCTTGGCCTGAACGAAGCTGATGCCGCGCAGCAGGGCAGCGAGATCGGGGCGCGCGAAGGGCGCGTTCGAAATGTCGACGATCTGCACCGCGCCGTCGGGGTTGATCACGAACACGCCCGGCTCGGCAAACGGGCGGTCGGTTTCCTGGGACGAGCGCGGCGCCGAGACATACAGGCCCAGACCCCGCATCTGATCGGGGGTCAGGTCATAGCCGACCGGGAAGGTCCAGCCCTGTTCCGAGGCTTCGGCGACGGCACGATCGGCCGGGTCGGCCGACAGCGCCGCCACGGCGATACCGGCCTCGGCAAAGGCGGGCTTCAGCTCTTCCAGCGTCTTCAGATAGGTCTTGCACAGCGGGCAATGGGCGCCGCGATAGACCACCAGCATCCGCCAGCCGGTCATGGCCGCCGGGTTCAGGCGGCCGCCATCGGTCTGCGGCCAGTCCATGGCGGGGAAGGCCATTCCGGGAAGAGCCCTCCCGGGAAGGGCCCTCCCGGGAGGGGCCGTGATGTTGGTTTCGGTCGGATCTGACATGCGAGGGCGCCTCGTGACCATCTGCCCCGGCGCCCGTTGCGCCGGGGGTATGGCTGTGAGGCTGGCCGCTGGCCCTGCCGATGTCAACGCGACCGCGCCTCGGCGCGGATCACATCTTGGTGAGCGGCCGGCGGTGCCGGTCACACCGGCCGGTCGGTGCCCTTGATGGTGGCGCGGTGCATGATCCGGCGATACTTCACATCGTCATAGGGCGTCGCCTTGTGCATGGTGCAGCGATTGTCCCAGATCAGCAGATCGCCGTCCTGCCATTGATGGCGATAGACGAAGGCATCGGACACCGCATGGCTGTTCAGGGTATGCAGCAGCGCCGCTGATTCGTCCGCCGGCAGGCCCTGGATCTCCTTGACGATGTCCTCGCCGACATAAAGCGACAGCCGGCCGGTTTCCGGATGGGTGCGCACCACCGGATGCACCACATCGGGCGTGGCCGCGATCTGGGCGGCGCTCAACGGTTCGCGATCGCCGAAGGCCTTGTTGTAATAGCCGCTATAGGAATGCACGGCGGTCATGTTGCGGATCCGCGCCTGCAATTCCGGATCCAGTGCCTCCCAGGCGGCATGCATCGATGCGAACAGCGTGTCGGCGCCTTCGGGCGGGCATTCACGGGCATAGAGCACCGATCCGAAGCAGGGGATGTCCAGATAGGACCAGTCGGAATGCCAGTTCCAGCCCTCCTTGTGGTTGCCGATGCTGCGCCCGGCTTCCTTGACGTTCGACAGCACATAGATTTCCGGATGCGCGGTCGTCAGGTACTGGGTCAGCACGTGGATCTGAAGGTCGCCGAAATAGCGCGAGAACGCGACATGCTGGGCCTCGGTCAGCGACTGGCCACGCAGCAGCAGCACCGAATGGGTGTTCAGCAGGTCGCGCAGCCGCACGACCTCGGCATCGGAAATCGGTGCCGAGGCATCGACACCCAGAATCTCGACGCCGATGACGGGCGAGAGTTCCCTGATCTCCATGGGGCTGGTCCTTCTGTCGAAACGATAGGGCGTGGGGGGGAGGGGTTTAGGGAGAGCGGGCGGTCAGTCGGCATAGCCGGGGGCAAGCGCGTCGAGCATGCGGATGAAGCCGGGCCATTCCCGGAAGCCCGGCCGCTTGATGTCGCCGGCGAATTCGGTGAACTGGCGGGCGGCCTTTTCGCAGACCTCGTGCGGCGGCAGCACCACCGGCCGGCCGGATGCGGCGGCAGCCGCCTGGGCCTGCAACTGGATGCGGGCGGCGCGCTCGAAGTAATAGGCCAGCATGAAGGCCTCGGGCACTGTCTGGCCCACGGTCAGAAAGCCGTGATTGCGCAGCAGCAGCACCCGGTGATCGCCGATATCGGCCACCAGCCGCTCCTGCTCCTCCAGATCCAGCGCCACACCCTCATAGGCATGGATGCCGATGCGGTTGTAGAAATGCATCGCGAACTGGCTGAGCGGCAGCAGCGCTTCCGGCAGCGCCGACACCGCGGTTGCGGCGTCGGAATGGACATGCAGCACACACATCGCGTCGGCGCGCGCCCGGTGGATGGCGGCGTGGATGACGAATCCGGCGCGGTTCACCTCGCCCGGCGTGTCGCAGATCTTGGTGCCGTCCAGATCGATCCGCAGCAGTGACGACGCGGTGATCTCGCGGAAGAACCGGCCGTAAGGGTTGATCAGGAAATGGTGACCGGATCCTGGCACCCGCGCCGAGATGTGGTTGTAGATCAGGTCGTCCATGCCGAAATGAGCGACCAGCCGATAGCAGGCGGCAAGCTGGCGGCGCAGATCGGCCTCGGTCCGCGGGCTGTCGGGCATGTCAGGCAGGGGGGCTGTCATGATCGTCTGTTCCTTGCGGGTTACTGCCACCAGACCAGCTTGCGGTCCACCCAGACCAGCAGCAGATAGAGCACCATGCTGGCCACCGACGAGGTGAGCACCGCCGCCCAGACCAGCAGGAAATCGACCTGTTGGGTTGCCTGGAAGATTACCCAGCCGATGCCGGAATAGGCGCCCAGCATCTCGGCGACGATGGCGACGATGATCGCGCGGACCACCGCGACCCTGAGGCCGTTGACCATCGACGGCATCGCCGCCGGCAGCCGCAGCTTGCGCATGATGGTGACCGGGCCGGCGCCGAAGCTGCGCATCAGGTCGATGGCGCCCTGTTCCGGGCGCTTCAGGCCGTGGATGGTGTTGATCAGGATCACGAAGCCCACGGCCAGCGTGACCATGGCGATCTTGGATGCCGGGCCGATGCCCAGCCAGATCAGGGCCAGCGGCGTATAGGCCACCACCGGCACCGAGTTGATCGCCACCACCACCGGCATCAGCACCCGTTCCAGGGGCGGCATGAACACCATCAGCATGGCCAGGGCGACGCCGATGGCGGTGCCGAGCGCATAGCCGGAGCCCGCCTCGTAGAGCGTTGCCTGAAGCGCCACCAGCATCCGCGGCAGGTCGTCGATGGTGGCGCCGAAGATCGCTGTCAGCGACGGCAGCACGAAGGGCTTCACGTCGAAGAACCAGATGGCGCCTTCCCAGATGATCCCGATCGCCGCCAGCCCCAGCACGACGGGCAGCACCCGTTCGCGCAGCAGCGTGAGTGAGGCTCGCCCAGGTTGTGACCTCAGTCCTGACGCCACCATATGAACCTCCTTTCGAAGAACGCCACCACCGCATACAGCGCCGAGCCCAGCAGCCCGCAGGCCAGGATCAGCGCCCACAGCCGGGGTACCGCCTCGGTGTACATCGCCTGGATCAGCATGACGCCAAGCCCGACGGTGTCGCCGAACCATTCACCCACGATCGCGCCGATCAGGCTGAGCGAGATGCCGAGCCGCAGGGCGACCGCGATCACCGGCAGGGCCGAAGGGAAGCGCAGCCGGGTGAAGATGGTCCATTCGCTGGCGCCGAAGCTCTTCATCAGCGACACCTTCTGCGGATCGCAGGCAAGCAGGCCGCGATGGGTGTTCACCGTGACCGGGAAGAAGGTCAGGTAGAAGGCGATGATCACCTTGGCCAGAATGGTGTTGCCGAACCAGATGATGATCAGCGCGCCGAAGGCGATGACCGGAATGGTCTGCGACACCACGAACAGTGGAAACAGCGCCCGTTCGAGCCCGCGCGAATAGGCGAAGATCACGCCGCAGAAGATGCCGAACAGCGATCCGGTGACGAAGCCCAGCGTGGTTTCGACAAAGGTGCGGCCAACGCTGCGCATCAGATAGGGAAACACCGACCAGGCATCGGCCAGCACCACCGACAGCGGCGGGAAGAACGAGGCCGGCACATCGAAGCCGCGGGCGATGCCTTCCCACAGCACGGCCAGGGCCAGCATGGTCAGGACCGGGCGTCTGAGGCCGATCAGCGGTCCGCGCAGACGGGCGGTAATGGCCATCACGCGTCCCCGCTTTCGGGCATGAAGCTCTTGCGGGCCTCTTCCTCGATCGCATCCAGCAGGCGGCGCTTGATGGCGATGAATTCGGGCGAGGTGACGATTTCGGGATCGCGCGGGCGGGGCAGGTCGATCACCTCGTCGCATTTGATCGTGCCGGGGCGGGCGGTCATCACCACCACCCGGTCGCCCAGGAAGATCGCCTCGTCGATGTCATGGGTGATGAACAGCACCGTGCGCTTGTAACGCGACCAGATATCCAGCAGCCAGCGCTGCATCATCGCCCGGGTCAGCGCGTCGAGCGCGCCGAACGGTTCGTCGAGCAGGATCATGTCACGCTCGAACAGAAAGGTGCGCATCAGGGCGACGCGCTGGCGCATGCCCCCCGACAACTGGTGCGGATAGTGTTTCGCAAAGCCCTTCAGGCCGAAATCTGGCAGCATCTCCAATGCCCTGGCCCGTGCCTTGGCGCGTGGCACACCTTCGACCTCAAGCCCCAGAATGGCGTTGTCGATGACATTGCGCCAGGCGAACAGCAGGTCACGTTGCGGCATGAACGACACCTTGCCCAGCAGCGCGCCGTCGGCCATCGGCCGGCCATGCATCAGGATCGAGCCGTCGTCATCGCCGGGCAGCAGGCCGCCGACCACGTTGAACAGGGTGGATTTGCCGCAGCCGGACGGCCCGACCAGGGTGACGAATTCGCCGTCGCGGATCTTCAGGTTGACATTGGAAACCGCGGTGACCTGCGACGGGCCGTCACCGAACCGCTTCCACAGATTGACCAGTTCCAGAAGCGGCGGCTTCTCCCCCGCCGCAGCCGTGGCTGTGGCGGGGGCGGGGCGGGTGGCCAGGAGATCGCGGGGGGAAACCGGCATCTTGCGCCCTTCCGTTCTCAGAGCTTCTTGTCGTCGACGGGGGCCTTCTCCCAGAAGGACGGGTCGAAGGCGGTCTTCAGATCGACCGGGTTCTTCATCACGCCGGCGGCGAGCAGGATGTCGTGCTGCTTCTGAAGCGTGTCGTAATCGATGAAGAACATGCCGTCGCTGGCGCCCTTGCCGGCGATCATCACGTCCTCGATGGTGTCGATCATCGCTTCCTGATGCTTGCGATCCATGCCCGGGTCGACCTTCAGCAGAATGTCGACCGCCTCGTCCTTGTGCTGAAGGGCATATTTCCAGCCCTTGACCGTGGCATCGAAAAAGCCCTGCACCAGTTCGGGCTTGTCCTTGATGGTCTCGGCCGTGGTGATCAGCGTGTCGCGCTGCACGACGATGCCGTAATCATCGGGCTGGAAGATCTTGAGATCGGTCAGGCCGCGGGCCTTCAGCGTGTTCAGCTCGTTATAGAGTGTGGCTGTGGCCACATCGACTTCGCGGTCGATGAACGGGTTCATCGACACCGATTGCGGCATGATGGTGAGGTCGCTCTCGGTGATGCCGGCGGTGGCCAGCATCGCCTTCAGGGTGTATTGCGATCCGGAATACCAGGTCGAGACCTTGCGGCCCTTGAAGTCTTCCAGCGTGTTGATGCCGCTGTCGGGATAGGTGACGAAAGCATAAGGCGTCTTCTGATGGGCGACGCCGATCGCCACCAGAGACATGCCCTTGTCGACCGCCGCCAGATGGCTTTCCACACCGCCGCTGAGGCCGAAGGTGTCGGCGCCCGAGGCGACCAGCGCCTCGGCATTCAGGTTGGGGCCGCCCGGATTGATCGTCAGGTCGATGCCCTCGGCCTCGTAGAAGCCCTTGGCTTTCGCGACATAGAAGCCGGCGAACTGTGCCTGCGGCAGCCATTTCAGCCGCAGCGAGGCCTTTTCGGCCGCGGCGGCGGCATCGGCGCCGCCCAGGCTGGCGGCGGCCAGCAGGGGGGCCGCCACCGCCAATGCGGCGATCGCCCGGCCTGCGGACCGGGTCCGGGCCCTGATCCGGCCGGCGCCGCTGGCACCGTCTGCGAAGATGGGTGCGAAAGCCATGTCAGTTGGTCTCCTCAAGCGTCCGGGGGCGTTCTCGGGGCCGATGGGCGATGACATCGACGGGGCGGGCAGATTGTGTATCGACGTATGTTCGATCACGGGTCCGGCACATGCGATGTCATGCAGTGCCGGCCAAGGCCGTTGCAACGCCCGTGCCAAGCGCCGGGCACTGTGACAGCCGGATGACGTCGCGGCCGGGCTGTGCGATCCTGTGGCCAGCGGTTCCGCCGGATACAGGCTGTCTCATTTCTGTCGTAATCCTAGCGCTGCGGATGCGCGACTGCCAGTCTCTGTATGCAAGATTGGCGTGAGGCGCATAATTTTTGCTCAGAAATCTGGTTTATGGCCTATTAAATGGGCAAACAGCCGGCTGTGGCGTCAAAACAGGCAGGGTGGATCGTGCGGGTTCTCGACAGGAACCCGGTCATCTGATACAAAAGGCCAGGATGTGCATGCAGGAGACGCGTCATGGCTGATGGAATGACGACCGGCGACGGGGTGGGGCTGCCTTTCACCGCCGATGAGCGCGCGCAATACCGCAGCATCCGCGAGAGCGTGGCCGAGGATTACGTCATCCAGGAGCGCCATATGGCCCGGCATCGCCAGACGACGCCGGATCTGTATCTGCGGCTTCTGGCCTCGCTGTCGACGCCGCATCTGGGCTTTCCGATCGACCGGCTGGAGCACTCGCTGCAAACTGCCACCCGGGCGCTGAAAGACGGGCGGAACGATTTGTATGTCTTCGCGGCGCTGTTTCATGACGTGGGCGACGCGATCGCCCCCGCCAACCATCCAGAGGCCGGTGCCGCCATGTTGCGGCCCTATCTGACCGAGGATCTGTACTGGATGGTCCGCCATCACGGCTCGTTCCAGGGCTATTACTATTGGCACTTCCTGGGGCGCGATCGGCATGCCCGCGACCGCCATCGCGATCATCCATGCTTCGGCATGACCGCTGAGTTCTGCGAACGCTATGACCAGACATCCTTCGACCACGACTACCGGGCGCTGACCCTGGGGGATTTCGAGCCGCTGGTGCGCGATGTGATGTCCCGGCCGCGCAATCTTGTCCCTGAATGAGTGGCGTCCCGGAACGCGTGGGGCATACCGGAATAGGCGGTGGCCTGCGGCAAAAGCGACATCGGCATGCGGATAGGGCTGTTCTGCGTGCAGCAGCGCCCGGAAACCGGTATTGTCTGCCGCAGAATGACGCGGCCGGCGCTTGTCAACCCGCGGTGCCGCCGCGACACCCATCACGATCGCAATCCATCACCATAGCAAACCGAGCAGGCCGACATGAAGATCAAGACGGTGCCCGTGGTGACCGAAACCCGCGCCGAGAACCTGCGCCGCAGCCTTGAACAGCAGATCGTGCGCGGTGAGCTGCGGCCCGGCGACCGGCTGGACGAGGTTGAATTGGCCGAGCGGTTCAATGTCTCACGCACGCCGGTGCGTGAGGCGCTGCATGCGTTGGCCGCGGGCGGGCTGATCGAGATGCGCTCCCGCCAGGGGGCGACGGTCTCGACCGTGTCGATCTCGATGCTGCTGGAAATGTTCCAGATCATGGCCGAGCTTGAGGGCTTGTGCGCCAGCTTCGCCGCCCGCAGGGCCAATACCGCACAGCGCCGCAACCTTCAGGCCATTCACGAACGCCTGGTCCGGGTGATCCAGGATGACGAGCCCGAGGTGTTCTATGAGGTGAACCGCGAATTCCACGAGGCGATCTATGACGCCTCGAATTCCGAGTTCATCGCCGAACAGACCCTGGCCCTGCGCAACCGGGTGTCGCCCTATCGCCGCTATGTCACCTTCCTGCCCGGCCGGATGGGTGCCACCCTGGACGAGCATGAACGGGTGTTGAACGCGATTCTGGCGGCGGATTCAGCCGGCGCACAGGCGGCGATGCGCGACCACGTCACCCTGCTTGGCGATAATCTGACTGATTTTATCGCGGCGATCCCGCCCAGCGTGCTCAAAAGCGCCTGATCTGCATACAAAAATGCGGATGCCCCTGCGGTCCGGCGGTCATATCCGGACCAGACGGGGACATCCGCATTTCCCGGATGCTGGACAGCCGGCCCGTTGAAATGGCCCGGCCCTGTCGTCCATCGCGGCCCTGTCATCCATCGCGGGCGGTGCGCACCCGCGATGCGGCCAGGCACCGTGGCGGTCAGCGGACCAATACCCGCCAGACAGCCATGGTTACAGGCAGCCATGGTCATCGGCACCCGAGACCCCGACCGCGGCATCGCCGGCGGCATGGAGGTTCGGCAGTGCTGTGCCCGTCATGCCCCGAACCCGGGCCTGCGTCTCGATCGCCGGCCCGCCCTGAGGGTGAAACGGGGCTCCAGTTACCTTGACAGCACAATACGGTGCAATACGCCGCGGCGCATCAGCAAAATTGCCTCAGAAGGCCTCCCGGGGCGCGTCGGTCTTCGGACCGACGATCCCGATCAATGTTTCGGCCAGCAAACCCGACGACAGACCATTGGCCACGACCTGCCGGGTTCCAGCATCCTGAGCGTGCCGATCGGGGCGCTCGGCTGATCGAAATCAGATGGAGAGGAGACGGCAAGGGCCGGAGCGGTCAGGCGTTGCCGTCGTGATGGTCGGCCCGATCGCGCAGATCGAAGCCCCGCTCTCGCTTCGGCGCGACATCTTTTCGGCCCCGACAAAGCCAGCAGGAACAGGGGCGGCCATGTGTCGAGGCGACCTTGCCGACCGCACGTGGTGACGGAGCGTCGTCGGTAGGGCCGTGCGTCCACAGCGTCATGACCCGGCGGGCCCGCGCCTTCATCCGCTCTGCGTCCTGTCTGCGTCGCGCCCGCATGGTTGCGCTCCGTTCAACCAGTCCATGATGCTGAAACACCAGGACGTCTCAATCCCGATACCACCAGTCTTATAGACTGTTGCCGGCACAACGGAAAGCCGTCAGCGGGTCTGGCCGGGATGTCGTGACGGTGGTGCTCGATCGAATCGCATCGCCATCTCGCAGCCTTCGGCTCCGATGCGCGGCGGTGTGCAGAGCTGCCCGTGCAGCGACACGACGATCTCCGCGCCGCGCAATGTCCAGCCCTGCGCATTGCCGCCCCATGCCACCGCATGGCCCTCGGGGCCCGACAGCCAGACGGTGACCGGGCATCCGGCGGAGCCGCAGAAAAGGCTCCAGGCATTGACGCATTCCAGCCCGGCCAGATCCGTGATGTAATCCGGCTGGCCATCGCCATTGAGCTCGGTCTGCGTCAGATATGGCGGATAGCCCGGCGGCGTCAGGCCGGCGCCGGGCATCGTCAGGCCTGAAAGATTTGGCGTACCGCCGACATCTTTGCAGGCAGCGATCATCTCCAACGTGACGATCCGGATGTCCGGCGGCATATCTGCAAACGCGGGGTACGCCGCCATCGTCAGACCGCAGGCCAGCACGAGGGCGCCGAGCCGTTGTGGTCTCCGCCGGACATGGGGGCACGCAACAGCCATCGGATCAACCCTCCCGCCTTAGCCCATGAACTTGGCGCCCATGAAGATCGTGTTCAGCCGGGCCTGCGCCTGGGGTCGCAGGCCATAGATGACGTGCTGGTTCGAGACGTCGAGCAGGATGACGCCGGCGATCATGCCGGCCAGATCCGACCACAGCCCGAAGATGGCCCAATCCGGCCGTGGGCGCCAGCGCTGCCGCTCGACCAGATCGCCGAATGGCACCAGCAGGAACAGGCCCGGTGCTTCGGCACCATCAAATCGGTACGGGAGGCCCTCGACATCGGGCCGGGGGCGAGGCGTTTGGTGATGCCTGGCCGGCTGACGGATCGGTTCCGGCCTATTTGAACAGGTCGTTGAGGTTGCCGCCGGGAACTGTGGTCTGGGTGGGCGGTGCCACTTCGATCCGCACCGATGCCGGGTCGACGAGAAATTCCGTCGTCGACTGAAGCACCAGCCGGGGAAAGGCCATGACCAGCGCGAGGACGACGGCGTTGATCGCGATGAAGGCGAGCGCGCCGAGATAGATCTCGGATGTCGCAATGCCGGTGCGGGTGTCGCCTGCGCCGAGGCGGCGTCGTGGTGCGACCGAGCGCAGATAGAACAGCGCGAAGCCGAAGGGCGGGGTCAGGAACGAGGTCTGCAGGTTGATCGAAATCAGGATCGCGAACCAGACCAGATCGATGTCGAAGGCCATCGCCGTCGGGATCAGAAGCGGGATCACGATGAAGGCGATTTCGAAGAAGTCGAGAAAGCAGCCGAGGATGAAGATCACCACCATGCAGAAGATGATGAAGCCGATCCGCCCGCCCGGCAGCGACGACAGGATGTCGTGCAGCCAGGCGTCGCCGTCGAGGCCATAGAAGGTCAGGCTGAAGACCCGCGCGCCGATCAGGATGAACATGACGAAGGCCGCGAGGCGGGCGGTGGTCTCCACGGCGTCGATCAGCACCGGGACGGTGAGCCGCCGCTTGATCAGCGCGATCGCCAGCGCGCCGACGGCGCCCATCGATCCGCTCTCGGTGGGCGTCGCGATGCCAAGAAAGATGGTGCCGAGGACGAGGAAGATGAGCCCCAGAGGCGGCACCAGCGCGAACACGGACTGGCGCGCCAGTGGCGTGAGCAGGTGCCCGCCGGTCGCCACGTCGGCAAGCGCGATCGCAAGCACGAAGACGCCGCCGGCGGTTGCCGCGGCAACGAGCCGGGGCTCGTCGCGGAGCCCGGCGAACCCGACATGGTAGAGTGCGATCGCAAGCAGGGTGGCGGCGGCGAACACGCCGATCAGGGCCAGGTAGTCTGCCGGGCGGGTCTGGTTGCCGGCAATGGCGGGCATCAGCCGGGGAAACAGAACCGCCAGCGCCGCGATATAGGCGAGATAGAGCCCGACCATCAGCGCGCCGGGCACGATCGCGCCCAGATAGATGTCGCTCACCGGCTGGCCCAACTGGTCGGCCATCACGATCAGGACGAGCGAGGGCGGAATGATCTGGGAGAGGGTGCCGGAGGCGGTGACCGCGCCGGCCGCCACCGAGGGGCTGTAGCCGTTGCGGAGCATGATCGGCAGCGAGATCAGGCCCATGGTCAGAACCGAGGCGGAGACAACGCCGGTGGTGGCGGCAAGCAGCGTGCCCACCAGGATCACCGCGTAACAGAGACCGCCGCGCAGTTTGCCGAACAGGCGCCCGACGACGTCGAGCAGATCTTCGGCGATGCCGGATTTCTGCAGCACGGCGCCCATCAGGGTGAAGAACGGGATGGCGAGCAGCGTGTCGTTGCTCAGCGTCCCGTATACCCGGTCCGGCAGCGCCTGCAGCAGCGACCAGGACAGTGAGATCGTGTCGGGTGCCAGGTGGGACAGCTCGACGCCGATGGCGAAGAAGAGAAGGCCACCCGCCGCCAGCGTGAACGCGACGGGGTAGCCGAGCAGCAGCAGCCCCATCACCGTGACGAACATGATGGGAGCGATGTTCTCTGCAATCAGCGCAAGCATCGGGCCTCGCAGACGGTGTGAAGGCGTGGGCGCCGGCGCGCGGTCACGGCGCGTCTTCGGGCATCGGACCCTCGACGATCTTGCGGATGATGGTGGCGATGGCCTGCAGCGCCAGGGCCACGAAGCCTGCGAGCACCACGGCACGCATCGGCCAGATAAGCAGGCCGCCGGCGTTCAGGGAGACCTCGTTCTGCGCGAACGAGCGTGCGAAATACGGATAGCTCAGCCAGACCATGACCACGGTGAAGGGAAGCAGCATCACCAGATGGCAGGCGATGTCGATCCAGTGGCGGAGCCTGAGCGGGAAACGGCTGGAGAGGATGTCGATGCGGACATGCTCGTTGCGCTGGAGCGTCCATGCGGCGGCGAACATCACCACCGTCGCGAACAGATACCACTGGAGTTCCAGCATGCCGTTGGAGGACAGGCTGAATGCCTTGCGGGAGATCGCGTTTCCCGCGCTGACGAGCACGGCCGCCAGGGTCATCCAGGCCGAAATCCGGCCGATCACCCGGTTCGACGCATCGATCATCCGTACCACGGCCGGAATGCGCGCATTGGCCATCGCTCAATCCAGCCCGGGCATGCCGACATAGCCGGGCAGCGCCTTCACGCGCGCCACCCAGGCTTTCACATGCGGCGTCGGGTCGAGGCTGAGCCGGGCATCGCCGCAGAGTGCGACATACGGAAAGCAGGCGAGGTCGGCGATGCTGGGTCGGACGACCAGCCATTCCCGACCGGCGAGATGGCTGTCGAGCACGGCGAGCACCCGTGCGCAACGGGCGTTCAGGGCCTGAATGTCGCCATCCTCGCCGATCAGGTGGTAGAGGCGCGCCGGCTGCAGGCTGGCCGCGATCGGAAAGGCCGCGAATGCCAGCCACCGGACCACCTGGGCGGCGTTCGGGGCCTCGGTCGGAAACCAGTCCGGCCCATATTTTCGGGCGAGGTAGACCAGGATCGCCTGACTGTCCGGGATGACCTCGGTGCCGTCTTCCAGCACCGGGATTTCAAGCAGCGGGTTCAGGCGTTCGAAGCCGACACCGATATGGGCATGGTTGACGACATCGATGAAACGCGTCTCCGCCTTCAGCCCGAGCATCGACAGGAGCATGCGGACCTTGTGGCAATTGCCGGAGAGGGGATGGTCGTAGAGGATCATGGGCACCGGCTCCACCAGGGAAAGCGCGCCGCGCGGGAGCAATCGCCCAGGCGGCAGGCGGCCGCTTTCGTTCACGCGTTCAGATGCGGGAATGGCGGCGACCATCCATGTGGACGAATGGCCGCCGGACTAAGCGGGATACCGGGCCAGCGGAAGCCGGCGGTCTAGCGGCCCCGGTTGGCGACGATGAAGTTTTCGGCCGCGAAGTCGTTCACCGAGCCCCAGAGCAGTTGTTCGTCGAGGAATGCCTTCCACGCCGTGTGGACGCGGCCGAAGGTTTCGTCCGTCGCCGACTGGTCGGCGAGGAGCCGGGCGGTGGCGGTCTGCATCGCCGTCATGATTTCCGGCGTCCACGACTTCAACTGCACACCGCTGGCGACCAGGCGGCGCAGCGCGCCGATATTGCGCTGGTCGTATTTGGCGAGCATGTCGGTATAGGATTCAGCGCAGGCGCTTTTCAGGATCTGCTGGAAGGTGGCCGGCAGTGCTGCGAAAGCCTGGCTGTTGGCGAGGAAGCAGAGCGACGCCCCAAGCTCCAGCACACCAGGGCCATAATAGTATTTCGCCACCTTCTGGAAGCCGAGCTTCTCGTCGTCATAGGGGCCGACGAACTCGACGGCGTCGAGGGTGCCGCGCTCCAGCGCCGAATAGAGGTCCGATCCGGGGATCTGCTGGGGCACCGCCCCAAGGGCGGCGTAGATCTGGCCAAGATAGCCGGCGGCACGGATCCGCAGGCCCTTCAGGTCGTCGACGCTCTCGATCGGCTTGCGGAACCAGCCGCCCATCTGGGCGCCGGTGTTGCCGCAGGGGAACTGTACCGCGTTGAACTGGCCGTAAAGCTCGGCCATCAGGTCATAACCGCCGCCATATTGCATCCAGGCCATGTGCTGGCGCGGGGTCATGCCGAACGGCACCCCGGTGTCGAAGACCAGGGCCGGCATCTTGCCGAGATAGTAGAAGCCGGCGGTGATGCCGCATTCGACCGTGCCGGCCTGCACGCCGTCGAGGATGCCCAGCGGCGGCACGATCTCGCCCGCCGCATAGGGCGTGATCTCGAACTGGCCGTCGGTCATGGTGGCGACCCGCTCGGCGATGAAGGCGCCGGCGCCGTACACCGTGTCGAGCACCTGCGGGAAGGAGGACGGCATCCGCCACCGCACCTTGGTTTGTGCCCGGGCGATCGCGGGGGCGGCGAGCGCGCCGCCGGCTGCGGTCGCGGCGAGGGCGCCCTTCAAGACGTCCCGTCGGTGCATGTTCAGCCCTCCGCTCTGGCATATTTGCTTATGAGGCAAATTGTTGCCTTTTGAACAAATCAATGTCAACAGCGATCTCGACCCGATTTAAAGACCTGATCATGTTCGCTTCGAAAGAGGGGGCGCCTGTGGCATGCGGGTGGACAGACAGAGGGTGATACCTCATAGTCGTCGCTCAATAGGCAACACGTTGCCTGTCTCGATGGTCTGATCAGAGAGGCCGTTGCCGCGACTGGGGAGCGAATTTATGGGGGCTGTCGTCGGGTTGCATCTGGCGCCGCGATCCTTCCTGCCAATGAAGGCGCAAGAGGAACTTGTGCTCGTGGCTGGCAGGGGGATCGTCGGCGACCGGTACGAGAAAGGTGAGGGGTTCTATTCCGACCGTCCGGAGGAGGGCCGCCAGGTCACCCTGTTCGAGGTGGAAACGCTGGAGGCGCTGGCGCGCGATCATAAGATCCGCATGACGATGGGCGATCACCGGCGCAACATCACCACCCGGGACGTGCCGCTGAACCATCTGGTCGGGCGCCGGTTCCGGATCGGCGAGGCGCTGCTCGAAGCCACCCGCCTCGCAACGCCGTGCCGGCATATCGAGCAGATCACCGGCCTTGAGGTCTTCACGCCGTTGCTGAACCGCAGCGGTCTTCACGCGAGAATTCTGACCGGCGGCACCGTTCGCATGGGCGACGTCGTGGAGATCCTGACATGAAGCTCATCCATCACGTCACCACGACCGTCGTGGACGTCCGTCGCGAGACGTCGCGGATCACGGTCTATGAACTGGCCGACCCCGATGGCTGGGACCTGCCGCCCTTCACGCCGGGATCTCATATCGACGTGTTCCTGGATGACCGCACAGCGCGCCAGTATTCGCTATGCGGACCGTTCAGCCGCCCGGACCGCTACCGGATCGCGGTTCAGCGGGAGGATGCCGGCCGCGGCGGCTCTCGGGCCATCCATGAGGGCTGGACGCTGGGGACGATCGTGCCGGTCTCGCTGCCCCGCAACACGTTTCATATGGACCATGGTCATATGGGCGACGGCGCCGAACACCGGATCCTGGCGGCGGGCGGCATCGGCATCACGCCGATCATTGCGATGGCCGAGGCCCTTGCCGGCAGTGGTGCAAGCTTCGAGCTTCACTATGCCGCGCGGTCTCCCGAGGAGGCGGCCTTCCGCGATGCGCTTGAGGGCGGGCCGTTTTCCGATCGGGTGACGTTCCATTATAGCGAGGGGCAGCACGGCAAGGGCCATGGCGGCAAGAGGGCCGGCCGGCTCGACCTGTCGGGACTCCTTGCAGCGGCCGCGCCCGGCACGCACAGTTATATCTGCGGGCCGAAGCCGATGATCGACGAGGCCAGGGACTTCGCCGACGCGACCGGCCGCGACGACATCCACCTGGAGCAGTTCGGGGCGCATGCCACGATCACGCCCGGGGCCGAGACGGCCTATACCGTCGATCTGGCCCGCAGCGGCGGCAGTGTCGAGGTCGCCGTCGGACAGACCATGCTGGAAGCCTTGCGTCAGGCCGGGGTCGAGATCGAGGCGTCCTGCCATGCGGGGGTCTGCACGTCCTGCAAGACGCGCTATCTCGCGGGCTCGCCCCTGCACAAGGATCTGGTGATGTCGCCCGCGGACCGGAGGGAATTCGTGACCCCCTGCGTCTCTGAAGTCATGGGCGCCCGCATCGTCCTCGATCTCTAGTTCATCGATATGTCGGCATGTGGGAGCGGACATATCAGGCGGGGTCAATGACCGAGGCAGTCCGGCTTCATCGAAGCCATCCGGATGGGGAGCGTTAAGAGATGACCAGGCACATCTTGCATGTCGACCGGACCGTTCGTCTGGCCGATGCCGCCCATGAAGGGCATAACCGGTGGCATCCGGACATCAGGCCGATGGCATGCGTGCGCGATGGCGACGAAGCCGAAATCCATACCCGGGATTCGTTCGATTGCCAGATCTGCCGGTCGATGACCGGCGCGGATCTTGCCGGCGTCAGCATCGGTCGCGCGCATCCTCTGACCGGTCCGGTTTTCGTCGAAGGGGCGATGCCGGGCGATCTGCTGGCGGTGGATATCCTTGATATCCACGCGCATAACGAGGGGTTCACCGTGATCGCGCCGGGTTTCGGCTTCCTGCGCGACAGGTTCACGGCGCCACATCTCGTTCATTGGCAGATGGCCGACGGCTATGCCACATCGCCGCAGATGCCGGGCGTGCGGATCGAGGGCAATCCCTTCTTCGGCGTGATGGGGCTTGCGCCGTCCAAACCGCTTCTCGCCACCATCCTTGAGCGCGAGCAGCGTTTGCACGACAAGGGCGGCGCCGTCTTTCTGCCCGATCCGGATGGTGCGGTGCCGGCCTTCGACGACGCGCTGCGCACGATCCCGCCCCGCGAGATGGGCGGCAATCTCGATATCAAGCAACTCACCAAAGGGACAACGGTCTATCTGCCGGTCTATGCGGAGGGCGGGCTGTTTTCGGTCGGCGACGCCCATTTCGCTCAAGGGGACGGCGAATCCTGCGGCAGTGCCATCGAGACCTCGGCCATCCTGCATGCCCGTTTCAGGGTGCTGAAAGGCGAGGCGGCGCGTCGGGGGCAGAAGGATGTGTCCTTCGGCAACGAGACCGCGCCGAGGCCCCCGCTTGACCCGTCGACCCGGTTCTATGCGACCACCGGCACCTGCATTCGCGACGACGGAGAGAACCTGTCCGAAGATCTGACGCTGGCCACCCGGAACGCGCTGTTGAACATGGTCGATCATATCTGCGACCGCTATGGCTTCACGCCCGAGAATGCGATCTGCCTCGCCAGCGTCGCGGTCAATCTGAGGATCAGCCAGATCGTCGACGTGCCGAACGTCACGGTCTCGGCGTTTCTGCCGCTCGATATCTTCGACTGAAGCGTCAGATCCGGTTCATATGTCGCCCGGACCTGACAGATGACGGCATGATTATGCCGGCCGCCACCGCCCTGCCAGTTGCAGGGCGGTGGCGATACCGGCAAGGGTCAGGCCAAGAGCGGTGACCGCCGTCCAGCCGCCACGGCTCCAGGCTTCGGTGGCCGCGGCGGAACCACCGGCGCCGCCCAGGAACATGGCGCCCATGAAGATGGTGTTGAGCCGGGCCCGCGCCTCGGGCCGCAGGGCATAGATGATGTGCTGGTTCGACACCAGCGCGCTTTGCACCGCGAAGTCGAGCAGGACGACGCCGGCGATCATGCCGGCCAGATCCGACCACAGCCCGAAGATGGCCCACGACACCAGCGTCAGCACGGCGCCGGTCAGGATGACCGGATGCGGCCCGCGGCGATCGGCGATGCGGCCGGCGATGGGGGCTGCCAGAATACCGACGGCGCCGACCACGCCGAACAGGCCGGCGACATCGGCACCCAGGCCGAATTGCGGTGCCTGAAGACGCAAGGCCAGGATGGTCCAGAAGGCCGAGAAGGCGGCGAACAGCAGGGCCTGGGTGATCGCGGCGCGGCGCAGGGCCGGGAATTCGTGCCACAGATGCAGCAGCGACCGGATCAACCCGCCATAGCCGAGCCCGCCGGCCGGGTGGCTTTTCGGCAGGCGGACCGCCAGCCAGCCGGCCATCCCCAGCGCCAGCGGCACGCCCAGCCAGAACATCGCGCGCCAGCCGGCATGGCTGCCGACGATGCCCGCCACCGTCCGGCTGAGCAGAACCCCGCAGAGCAGCCCCGCCATCACCGTGCCGACCGCGGCGCCGCGCCGTTCCGGCGCCGCCAGATGGGCCGCGAACGGCACGATCTGCTGCGCGGCGGTTGCGGCCACGCCGATTGCCAGCGATGCGATCACGATCAATCCGGCGGTGGGGGCCAGCGCCGCCGCCACCAGAGCCACCGCCAGCCCCAGGAACTGCACGACGATCAACCGCCGCCGCTCGACCAGATCGCCCAGCGGCACCAGCAGGAACAGGCCCAGCGCATAGCCAAGCTGGGTGGCGGTGGGCAGCAGGCCGATGGTGGCGCCCGGAAAGTCGCGTTCCATGATGCCCAGCATCGGCTGGTTGTAATAGATGTTGGCCACCGATACGCCGGCGCCGATCGCCATGGCGAGGCTGAGGCCCCGGCTGAGCCCGGCGGTGGTGGCCGAGGCCGCCGTCCCCGTCGTCGCTGTCGCCCTTGTCGTCTCTGTCGTCCCGGTCATCGTCGTCATCTTCCGCTTCCGGCAGCCATCGCCGCCTGTCGGATGACGATACGATCCTATCGATATAGTCTGTAGTCAGAGCTTCAAATAGGCCGGCATAACGAAAGACGATATGATGAACCTGGGCGACGTCGCGGTTCTGGTAGAGGCGGTTCATGGCGGCAGTCTGGCGGGTGCGGCCAGACGTCTGGGGGTGGCGCCGATGGTGGCGTCGCGGCGGCTGGCGGCGCTGGAAGACGAACTGGGCGTGCGTCTTGTTCACCGGACCACCCGCGCATTGTCGCTGACCACCGCCGGCGAGGCATTCTTTCCCTATGCCGAGGCGATGCTTGAGAACGAAGCCGACGGACGGGCATCGGTGAGACCATCGGATGCCGGCGCGTCGGGTCTGCTGCGGGTCACGGCATCGGTGCCGTTCGGGCGCAAGGTGGTGACGCCGATGATCGCCGGCTTCCTGACCGCCAATCCGGAGGTGCGCGTCGATCTGCTGCTGTCGGACAGCGTGGTCGACATCGTGGCACAGGGCGTCGACCTGGCGCTGCGCATCGCGCCCTTGCGTGACAACACGCTGGTCGCCCGCCGGCTGGCGCCCAATCCGCGCGCGCTCTATGCCGCCCCCGGCTATGTCGCCGCCCATGGCGCGCCGGGCCGGATGGCCGATCTGACCGGGCATGTCTGCCTTGCCCTGACCGATACCAGCCACTGGCAGTTCCAGTGCAATGGCGAGACCACACGCCAGCGGATCACGGGCCGCTTCACCGCCAGCTCGATCGACGCCCTGCACCGGGCCTGCCTCGACGGCATCGGCATCGCCCTGCTCTCGGCCTGGAACACCGCCGATGATGTATCGGCCGGCCGGCTGGTCGCGCTGCCGCTGGCCGATGCCGAGCCCGAGCCCTGGGCGATCTGGGCGGTCTATCCCACCAGCCGGTTCGTGCCACCCAAGGTGCGGCTGTTCGTGGCGGCGCTGGAGCGGCATCTGGCGACGGTGACAGGGCAGGCTGTGCCATGACATCCGTCCGGGATGGCATCCGTCCGGGCCTGCCCATGAAAACGGGGGCCATCGTTGCCGATGGCCCCCGTCTCACGACATCCCCTTCCCCCGAAGCGGATGATCAGCTCCTGTTCCGACGCTCACTGCTTGGCGTTGGCGTCGGCCCAGCTCTTCACCAGCTCGTCATAATTGACGGTCTGGGGCTGTTCCTTCTCGTTCTCGATCTTCATCTGCGGCGCGATGGTGCCGTTCTTCTTCGCCTGTTCGTTCCAGTAGGCGAGATCATGTTCCTCGTTCAGCTTGGGACCGAACTCGCCCTGAACGCCGGCGCGTTCCAGGCGGCTCATCACCTTCTCCTGCTCCTCGCACAGCGAATCCATCGCCGCCTGCGCGGTCTTGGCGCCGGACGAGGCATCGCCGATCGCCTGCCACCAAAGCTGCGCCAGCTTGGGATAATCAGGCACATTGGTGCCGGTGGGGGTCCACTGGACACGGGCCGGCGAGCGATAGAACTCGACCAGACCGCCCAGTTCAGGCGCCCGCTTGGTGAAGCTGTCGTGGCGGACCGAGGAATCGCGGATGAAGGTCAGGCCGACATGGCTCTTCTTCACGTCGACGGTCTTCGAGGTCACGAACTGCGCATAGAGCCAGGCGGCCTTGGCGCGATCGGTTGGGGTGGAGGTCATCAGCGTCCAGGAACCGGTGTCCTGATAGCCGAGCTTCATGCCGTCCTTCCAGTACACGCCATGGGGCGAGGGCGCCATGCGCCATTTCGGCGTGCCGTCCGCGTTCACCACCGGCAGGCCGGGCTTCACCATGTCGGCGGTGAAGGCGGTGTACCAGAAGATCTGCTGGGCGATATGGCCCTGCGCCGGAACCGGGCCGGATTCCGAGAAGGTCATGCCCTGGGCCTCCGGCGGGGCATAGGCGTTCATCCAGTCCAGATATTTCTGGATCGAATAGACCGCGGCCGGGCCGTTGGTGTCGCCGCCACGCGCGACGCAGGAACCGGTCGGCTGGCTGTTGTCGTTGACCCGGATACCCCATTCGTCGACGGGCTTGCCGTTGGGCAGGCCCTTGTCGCCATTGCCGGCCATCGACAGCCAGGCATCGGTGAACCGCCAGCCGAGGGACGGGTCTTTCTTGCCATAATCCATATGGCCATAGACCTTGCGGCCATCCTGCTCGCGCCCGGTGAAGAACTCGGCAATGTCCTCATAGGCCGACCAGTTCACCGGCACGCCCAGCTCGTAGCCATACTTCGCCTTGAAGTCGGCCTTGTTCTTGGCGTCGTTGAACCAGTCATAGCGGAACCAGTAGAGGTTCGCGAACTGCTGGTCGGGCAGTTGATACAGCTTGCCATCCGGCGCGGTGGTGAACGACTTGCCCATGAAGTCGTCGATGTCGAGGCCCGGATTGGTGACGTCCTTGCCTTCGCCCGTCATCCAGTCGGTGAGGTTGCGGACCTGCTTATAGCGCCAATGGGTGCCGATCAGATCCGAGTCGTTGACCCAGGCGTCGTAGAGATTCTGACCCGTCTGCATCTGGGTCTGGATCTTCTCGACGACGTCGCCTTCCTGGATCAGATCGTGGCTGAGCTTGATGCCGGTGATGGCCGTGAAGGCCGGCGCCAGCACCTTGCTTTCATACTCATGGGTGGTGATCGTCTCGGAGACCACCTTGATCTCCATGCCCGCGAACGGCTTGGCCGCGTCGACGAACCACTGCATCTCCTTTTCCTGGTCGGCGCGCGAGAGCACCGACTGATCGCCGATCTCCTTGTCGAGAAAGCTCTTCGCCTCCTCCATCCCGGCCCAGGACGGGCCGGCTGCCAGCAGCAGCGCGAAGGCCGCCGTGGACGCCATAAGATGCTTACGCATGTGGTTCCTCCCTCTTGATCAGCCGCGGACACCAGCAATGGGTGCCCGTCATTGCAGGCAAGGTTTTGGTCGTTGGTTCAGGTCGTCGGTTCAGGTCTGGCACGAACGTCCGGACAGGCGGTCCGGTTGGGGACCGCCGGCACGAAACGAAAGATCTAGACGAAGCGGAAGACCAGGACGGCATACACGGCCGAAATCAGGGTCGCCCACCACAGGCTGGCGCCACCGGCCAGGCCCAGCCACGCCAGGTGGATGAAGGCACTGCCCAGCAGGCTGACGAACAGCCGGTCGCCGCGGGTGGTTTCGAAGCGCAGAACGCCCACCCTGGGGCTGCCGCCCGGCCGGGCGTATTCCCACACCGCCATGCCGGCCAGGAAGGTGGCGATGGCGATGAAGAACAGGGCGGTCGGCCAGGTCCAGGCCATCCACGAGAAGTCGAGGCTCATCCCGGGTGCTCCCTCAGACGCGGCCCAGGGCGAAGCCCTTGGCGATGTAGTTGCGCACGAACCAGATCACCAGCGCGCCGGGGATCAGGGTCAGCACACCGGCGGCGGCCAGCAGGCCCCAATCCATGCCGGATGCCGAAACGGTGCGGGTCATGGTGGCGGCGATCGGCTTGGCATCGACCGTGGTCAAGGTCCGTGCCAGCAGCAGTTCCACCCACGAGAACATGAAGCAGAAGAAGGCGGCGACGCCGATCCCGCTGGAAATCAGCGGCAGGAAGATCCGGCCGAAGAAGCGCGGGAAGGAATAGCCGTCGATATAGGCGGTCTCGTCGATCTCCTTGGGCACCCCCGACATGAAGCCTTCCAGGATCCACACGGCCAGCGGCACGTTGAACAGGCAATGCGCCAGCGCCACGGCGATATGGGTGTCGATCAGCCCGAAGGCCGAATAGAGCTGGAAGAAGGGCAGGGCGAACACCGCCGGCGGCGCCATGCGGTTGGTCAGCAGCCAGAAGAACAGGTGCTTGTCGCCCAGGAAGCGATAGCGCGAGAAGGCATAGGCCGCCGGCAGCGCCACCGACACCGACACCACCATGTTGATCACCACATAGGTGATCGAATTGATGTAGCCCGAATACCACGAGCTGTCGGTGAAGATGATCGTATAATTCCTGAGGGTCGGCTCGTGAGGCCATAAGGTCATGCCGCCGATGATCTCGGCATTGGTCTTGAAGCTCATATTCACGAGCCAGTAGAGTGGCAGCATCAGGAAGATGATGTACAGAACCGGCACGGCCCAGGACCAGCGGGACTTGGTGCCCCGTTTGCGCATGCGGCGGGCGATCTGGTCGTCACGGGCGGTATCGGTGGCCACGGGGGCGGTGGCGGCGCGCGGCATCGGCGTCGTCGTCATGTCACGTCCTCGCGTCGTAATTGGTCATCACGGTGTAGAACACCCATGACAGCAGCAGCACGATCAGGAAGTAGACCAGCGACATCGCGGCGGCGGGGCCAAGGTCGAACTGGCCGATCGCCATCTTCACCAGATCGATCGACATGAAGGTGGTGGAATTGCCGGGGCCGCCGCCGGTGACCACGAAGGGCTCGGTATAGATCATGAAGCTGTCCATGAAGCGCAGCAGCACGGCGATCAGCAGCACCCGGTGCATCTTGGGCAACTGGATGTAGCGGAAAATCGCCCAGCGCGAGGCGCCATCGATCTTGGCCGCCTGATAATAGGCATCGGGGATGGAGACCAGACCGGCATAGCACAGCAGCACCACCAGGCTGGTCCAGTGCCAGACATCCATCACGATGACCGTCACCCAGGCCGAGGTCGGATCCTGGACATAGTTATAGGATATGCCGAGCGCTTCCAGCGTATGGCCCAGCAGGCCGATATCGGTGCGCCCGAAGACCTGCCAGATGGTGCCGACGACGTTCCATGGCACCAGCAGCGGCAGGGCCATCAGCACCAGACAGACCGGAACGCCCCAGCCCTTTTTCGGCATGTTCAGCGCGATGACGATGCCCAGCGGCACCTCGATCGCCAGGATGACCAGCGAGAAGATCAGGTTGCGGACCATCGAGTCCCAGAACCGCTGCGAGTTCAGGATCTCTTCGAACCATTCGGTGCCGGCCCAGAAGAATTCATTGCGGCCGAAGGTGTCCTGGACCGAATAGTTCACCACCGTCATCAGCGGGATCACCGCCGAGAACGCCACCAGCACCAGCACCGGCAGCACCATGAACCAGGCCTTGTTGTTCCAGGTCTTTTCCATGGGGTCAGGCTCCTGTGGCGGCGGGCGGGGTGGCAACCCGCCAACTGTCGGCATAGAGGTTGATGCCCTGCGGGTCGAACAGCACCCGCGGTTCGGCCGGAACTGTGTCGTCCTCCGGCAGCACCGCCGCGATCTCCAGCCCTTCCACCAGGGCACGGACGATGCGGTGGCGGCCGATATCCTCGACCTTGATGATCCGGGCGGGCATGCCGGTGGTGCCCAGGCGGACATATTCGGGGCGCACGCCAAGTTCCAGCACGGCGCCGGCCTTCACGCCCGGCGCGCCGGGCAGACCGATGATCTGGCTGCCCAGATGCGCCACCTGTCCGTTCACCGTCACCGGCATCACGTTCATGCCGGGCGATCCGATGAAATAGCCGACGAAGGTATGGGCCGGGCGTTCGAACAGTTCTTCGGGCGTGCCGATCTGCACGATCTCGCCCTGATACATCACCACCACCTTGTCGGCGAAGGTCAGCGCCTCGGTCTGGTCGTGGGTGACATAGATCATGGTGAAGCCGAAGCGCTTGTGTAGCTGCTTCAACTGGGTGCGCAGCACCCATTTCATATGCGGATCGATCACGGTCAGCGGTTCGTCGAACAGAATCGCGTTCACGTCCGACCGCACCAGACCCCGACCCAGCGAAATCTTCTGCTTCTGATCGGCGGTCAGCCCGCGCGCCTTCCTGGCGGCACCATCGGCCAGGTCGATCATGTCGAGGATTTCACGCACCCGCGTGTCGACCTCGCGTTCCGGAACGCCCCGGTTGCGCAAGGGAAAGGCCAGATTGTCATAGACCGTCATGGTGTCGTAGACGACCGGGAACTGGAACACCTGGGCGATGTTGCGTTCCTCGGTCGACAGATCGGTGACGTCGCGGCCGTCGAACAGGATGCGGCCTTCCGACGGTCGCAGCAGCCCTGAAATAATGTTCAGCAGCGTGGTCTTACCGCAGCCTGAAGGCCCCAGCAGCGCATAGGCGCCGCCATCGTTCCAGCGATGATGCACTTCCTTCAGCGCATAATCGGCATCGGTTTTCGGGGCCGGGCCATAGGCGTGGCGGATATGATCGAGGTCGATACAGGCCATGGGTCTCTCCCTCGCTCAGCCGGCACGGATGTTGACGGCGGGGGCATCAGCGGTGGCCCCGGCTCGGGCATGTCCGCCCACCGCCTGGCCGGCCGCGTCGAAGATCATGATGTGCCGCGGGTCCAGGAACACCTCGATCGGGTCGCCGATCTGATGATCATGGATACCGGGGGCGATCATCACCCAGCGCTCGCCGGCGAAATCGAGATGCACGAAGCTCTCAGACCCGTTGAACTCGGTGACGAAGGCCGTGGCCTGGAAGGCAGCGGCATCCGGGCCGGGGCGCCTGGCCACCAGATGATGCGGTCGAAACCCTGCCGTGTAGCGGCCATCGGCCAGCCCCGACAGGCCAACCGGCAGCCCGAGCGGCTGACCGCTGCGATCGAGGGTGAAGTTCGGCCCGCGTTTGGTGATCGACAGGATGTTGAGCGGCGGGTCCGAAAACGTCTGGGCGGTGATCAGATCGGCCGGGCGGCGGAAGACCTCGATGGTGGGGCCGAACTGGGTGATGCGGCCTTCCGACAGTGTAGCGGTGTTGCCACCCAGCAGCAGAGCCTCGGATGGCTCGGTGGTTGCATAAACGAAAATCGCGCCGGATTCGGCGAAGATCTTCGGCAGTTCGGTCCGAAGCTCTTCGCGCAGCTTGTAGTCCAGATTGGCCAGCGGTTCATCGAGCAGCACCAGACCGGCCTTCTTGACGATCGCGCGGGCAAGGGCCGTCCGCTGCTGCTGGCCGCCCGACAGGCTGAGCGGCGCGCGGTCCAGATAGGGCGTCAGCTTCAGCAGTTCGGCCGCCTGGCGCACCTCGCGGTCGATGGTGGCGCGGTCGGCGCCCGACAGCTTCATCGGCGAGGCGATGTTCTGATACACGGTCAGCATCGGATAGTTGATGAACTGCTGATAGACCATCGCGATATGGCGCTTCTGCACCGGCACGCCGGTCACATTGCTGCCATCGAACCACACCTGGCCCCGGGTGGGGCGGTCGAGCCCGGCCATCAGCCGCATGAGGCTGGTCTTGCCGGCAAGCGTCGGCCCCAGCAGCACGTTCAACGTGCCCCGCTCCAGGGCGAGCGAGACATCCGCGACATGGATGTCGTCCCCCACCTGCTTGCTCACGCCCTTCAGTTCAAGCATCGCGCTGTCCCATCCTCCCGGATCTGCGGTGTCGTCTGGCCATGTCGCCGGCCCCCTGCCATCAACTCGGCCATCACGGCCGCGCAGCCGGCATGTTCGGCGGCGGTCATGTGCAGGCCGTGTTTGGTGCGCCGCCACAGCACGTCATCGGCGGTGCGCGCCCATTCGTGGTCGATCAGATAGCGAAGCTCCGCCTCGGTCATGCCGGCACCGACATGGCGGCCCAGATCCGCCATCGACCGGGCATCGCCCAGGATCATCCGCGCCCGTGTGCCATATTGCCGCACCAGTCTGCGGCCAAGTGTCGCATCCAGGAAGCGGTAATCCGCCAGCAAGGCGCGAACCGCATCGTCATAGCCGGTGGCTGGAAAATCGCCGCCCGGTAGCGGGGCCTCGACGGTCCAGGCCAGCCCGCGGTGGCCCAGAAAACCCTCGATCTTCTCAAGCGCCGATTCCGCCAGCCGCCGATAGGTGGTGATCTTGCCGCCGAAGATGTTGATCAGCGGCGCGCCGCCATCGGGGCCCGCCTCGGCCTTCAGCACATAGTCGCGGGTGGCTTCCTGTGCCTTCGATGCGCCGTCGTCGAACAGCGGCCGCACGCCGGCATAGGTCCAGACGATATCGGCGCGACGCACCGGCTCGGCGAAATATTCACTGGCGGCCGCACACAGATAATCGATCTCGCCTTTGGTGATCGCGATCGTCTGCGGGTCGCCGGTGAAGTCCTGGTCGGTGGTGCCGATCAGGGTGAAGTCGTCTTCATAGGGAATGGCGAAAATGATCCGGCCATCCCGGTTCTGGAAGAAATAGGCGCGGGGGTCATCGAACTTGCGTCGCACCACGATATGGCTGCCCTGAACCAGCCGGACATTGTGCACGTCGTTGCGCGACAATGTTCCGGTGAGCACCTGATCGACCCAGGGACCGGCGGCATTGACCAGCAGGCGGGCGGTCAGCTCGCGGCGATCGGCGGGATCGGTCAGGCTTTGCAGTGTGACGATCCAGTGCCCGGCGTCTCGCCGCGCCGCCACTACCTTCGTGCGGGTGAACACCCGGGCGCCGCGCTCGGCGGCGTCGATGGCGTTCAGCACCACCAGGCGCGCATCGTTCACCCAGCAGTCGGAATATTCGAAAGCAGTTCGGAACAGCGGCTTCAATGGTTTCGCGGCGGGATCGGTTCGAAGATCCAGCGTGCGCGTGGCCGGCAATTGCCGGCGGCCGCCGATATGATCATAGAGGAACAGGCCCAGGCGCAGCAGCCAGCGCGGGCGCAGGCCCTTGTGATGCGGCAGCACGAAACGCATTGGCCAGATGATGTGCGGGGCGTTTCGCCACAGCACCTCACGCTCCATCAGCGCCTCACGTACCAGCCTGAATTCATAGAATTCCAGATAGCGCAGGCCGCCATGGATCAGCTTGGTGGACCCTGACGAGGTGCCGGAGGCGAGGTCGTTCATTTCCGCCAGCGCCACCGAAAACCCACGGCCCACGGCATCGCGGGCAATGCCGCAGCCGTTTATGCCGCCGCCGATGACAAAGATGTCATGGACCGGATCGTCCGCCACCAGTATCCCTCCCCAGGCTTTCGCAATGCAGCATTCTATGTGCTGTTCGAAAGTCTGTAGAGGTTATTGCGAAACAAATACGAATGTCAAACGAAAGAATGCACCCCAACCTCTCCCACGACCCCAAGCCGCCGGTTACGCGCCGCGGCGTATGGTGAACCAGGGATGGGGAAGCTTGCGGGCCGCGCGGCCCGCGGCGTGTTAGCCTGCGGCCGCGAACTGCCCGTCGGCCATGTGCAGCACCTGATCGGCCGTCTCCAGCAGCGCCGGGCGATGGGTGATCACGATCACCGTGGCCTCGCCCTTCAGGGCGGTCAGCATAGTGCGGATGCCGGCCTCGGTCGCTGTATCCAGCGCGCTGGTGGGTTCGTCCAGCAGCAGCAGCCTTGGCCGGCGCAGCAGGGCGCGGGCCAGGGTCACCCGCTGGCGTTCCCCCCCCGACAGGCGGTTGCCGCGATCGCCCAGCGGCGTGTCCAGCCCTTGCGGCAGCCCGGCAAGCACCGGGGTCAGGCCCGCCAGATCCAGCATGCGGATCAGTGTTCCGTCATCGACTGGATGGCGATCGGGGTCTGCCGACCAGATCAGATTGTCGCGCAGGCTGGCATCGGTAAGGAAGGGTTCCTGCGGCACCCAGCCCACCTGCCGCCGCCAGCTTGTGGCCAGCGCCTCGTCGAGCGGCGCGCCATCGATGCTGACCACGCCGCGATCCGGCGGCAGCAGGCCCAGCAGCAGGTCGATCAGCGTGGTCTTGCCGGCGCCGGACGGGCCGACCACGGCGGTGATCCGCCCGGCGGGGAACACGGCGCTGGCGCCGTTCAGCACCATCTGGCCCGCCGCTTCCGCCTCTCCCACCGTTTCTCCATCCATCGCTTCTAGCCCGGCGGCATCGGATCGGGTCGGGATATCGGACCGGGTTGGGGCATCGGGCTGGGCATGGGCATCGGGCCGGTGCGCCAGGAACACGGCGTCCAGTTGCAGGCGCGGCGCATGGTCGGGCACCGGCATGGCCTGCGGCAGATCGGTGGTTGGGTCGGCGGTGCCGTTCAGCCGCCGTTCGGCTGCCTCCAGCGCCACCAGCGCCGGCAGCATATGGGCGACACGCTGGGCGGATTGCTGGAATTCCTGTGCCATCGGCAGCAGCCGGGCGCAGATCACCGCCAGCAGGATCAGTTCCGGTCCCGGCAGTTTCAGCCCCAGCGCGCCGATGATGATCAGCACCGCCATGGCGATGGCGCCCACCGACTGCATCACCATCCGCGTGGTGGCGCTGTCGCGGATGAAGGTCAGCATGCCAAGGCCGGTATCGCGCAGCGCCGACGCCGAATTCCGGGCATGCCGCAGCTCCACCCCCTGGCCCTTGGCGGGCTTCAGGCCATCGAGGAAGTCGCGGACCTCGCGCGCGGCAACGGCATGGCGGGTGCTGAGCATGGTGCCCTGCTGAAAGCTGGCCCTCGACCGGCGCCGCACGACCATGGCGCTGAAGCCGCCGATCAGCAGCGCCGCCAGCGTCAGCGGCGGGCTGATCCAGGCCGCCACCGCGATCTGGGCCACGGCCATCACGGCCAGTGCCGGCAGGCGCAGCAGCATCGTGATGCCGTTGGAAATCCGGTCGACCTCGCCGGTCAGCAGGCCCAGCAGGCGGCCGCGCGGTTCGCGCGCCAGAACCCTCCATGGCGCGCGGGCGGCGGCACCGAACAGGCCGGCGCGCAGATGGGCCGCCATATCGACGCTGAGGTGAAACCCGTGCACCTCACGCGCGCGCAACAACAGGCCGCGCAGCAGGGTGATGCCCACGAACACAACCAGCACCGCGACCAGTGCCTGCGCCGGGCTCAAACCGCCCAGAAGCCGGTCGATCGCCGTCCAGCCGCTGCCGGTTTGGCCGCCGGCCGCGGTCGACGCGCCGTCGGTGCCCGGAAGCTGGATCATGCGCAGCAGCGGCAGCAGCAGCGCCAGGCTCAGGCTCTCCGACACGGCGGCGGCGACCTGAAGAATGGCCAGCCGTGTGATCCGGCCGCGCCCGCCGGCCGCGATCAGGCGGCTCAGCAGGCGGCGGAAGGCGGGGCCTGCGGTCATCGCCGCCATCCGATCCGTCGGCCGATCTGATGGCGGGCATAAGACAGGCCGCGCAGGGCCGGATGCATCCACAGCAGGCCGTCCGGCAGCGTGCTCCGATCCATCAGGGTCGGGTCGTTGAGCTGGCTGATCAACTGGCTGACACGATATCCCGGCCCCGTACGCAGCCGGTGACTGTGCAGGGTCATGCGCAGGGCAAAAGCGCGATCATGGGCCAGGCCGATGACCGAGGCATCCGGATGCGCCAGGGCATCCAGCGCGAAGCCGTCCAACGACGGCACCCGGCGATCGGCGGCGATCCGCGCCGTTTCGGAAGGATCCAGCGGGATCGAGAAGAACCGCACCGCCAGCGACAGGGCGTGGTTCAGGACCGGCAGCACCCCCAGCCTCCGCGCAAGCTCGGCCGCGGCCAACCGGTCGGCGAGCGGAGCCGCTGCCGCGACAGCGGCGAAATCAGCCACCCATTTCAGGCGGAACCAGCCGTGATTGGCGCCGTGCATGGCCAGATAGACCAGTTGCTGAACATCACCAATCACCGGAATGGCGGTGCCGTTCAGGCTGTCCATACGCCGCGCCGCCCACAGCGCCTCGAAGTCGAGCGGCAACAGGCGCGGATTGTCGAAGATGCGCCAGTGACACTCGATCATCGGACCCTGGCCGCGGTCGTGGGCCAGGAAGGCCGCGTCCTTGCGCCAGCGTCGATGATAGGCCAGCCGGGCGGGGCTGAGATCGGGCGCGGGACGGATACGGTAATAGCCATTGGCCGCGATCACCGCTTCGGCATCGTCCAGCCGGGCCGGGTCGACCAGAATATCGAGGTCATTCGACAGCCGCAGTTCCGGCCGTGCCATGAACCGCCGGCCGACCATCGGCCCCTTGATCGACATTGCCCGCAGGCCGGCGGCCTCAAGTGCCGCCATCATCCGTTCCAGCACCGCAAGCTGCGTCGACTGGATGCGCACGGCCAGCATGACCGCGCGCACGAGGTTCCGGCGCAGATCCTCGGGCAGTGCGGCGTCCTGGCGATGCAGCAATGCCGGGGCGGCGAGCGCCTGTATCCGATGACGGCTGAGCAGACGGGCGGTTTCGCCCCAGTCGGCAAGCGGACCGCTGGCATCAAGTGCGATGTCCGGCGCGACCTCGGCAAGAGGGCCACCAACGCCGCGCGCGACCGCCGCTGCCAGGCCGGCCAGTGCCGGACTGATCAGATCATCACCCATCACGGCCTCGCTGCTCACTGCTGTTGTTGCGGCGCACTTTGGCGCAAGCGACGGATCAGAGCAAGCGATGCGGCAGGCATGATGGTGACGACAGGTAATGCCCGACCACGTCTTGACGCCCCAGTGGCCGAGTGGCCGCGTATCCGCGGCCGCTTCGAGAGGATGCCCCCACGGACGGGCACATGTCGGTAATGACAGTGTGTTTCCCGGCGTCGCGCCACCCTTGTCGGAGGCAGGGCAGACCAGGCGTGGATGTTCACAGGCTGCGATCGAGCGAGCAGCCGGACCACGGGCACCTGAGCACAGCCCCGTCGATTCCGGATATCGGCGGATCATCTGCCCAGGCGCAGGATGGTTCTGACGAAAATGTTATCAACTATAGATGACTTATCTTGACTGAAAAATGAATCTAAAGTTGAGTTTCATTCTGACACAACCAAACATAATCGGCTCATCTGAGGGAGGGAAACAAATGCCTGGGGATACGCCGCACGCAGCGGTGGCGGAGGATATGCAGGCCGCCATCGTCACATTCATATCGCAGCTTTTCGCGCCTGAAGGCATTGAAATCAGGGGGGATGGCACGCAGGTGACGCTGCTCCCGGAGGGTGGGCACACCGTCAAGTACTGGGACGCCGGCCGGATGCCGAACGAGGGAGGCCCGTCCGAGAAATTCGAAGGCGGCGAGCATACCGCCATCGGCGATCAGGTCGTCCTGTACTTCTCGCCCACCGATCCTGGCACCCCGGCCTGGCAGATGCCCCTGCGCCTGGCCAACGGGCTTGCGTTGACCTATGGCCAGATCGTGGCGCTGGGTGGCGATTTCTATGGGCTTCCGGACCAGCCGATTTCGGACGGCGTAACGCCCGACGACCGCATTGCCCGTTTCACCGAAGCCTTCAATTCGCTTGCGGTGAAGGCATCGTCGCACGATGAGGCTCTTCAGATCCTGCGGGTCATGCAGACCGAAATCGACGCGGCGCAGAAGGCGGTACGCGACGGGCTTGAGCCGCATACGGCCTATGATGCGCTTGGCGACACCTTGTCGAAGGAATGGAACAAGATCACCGGCGGTGGCACAATTCTGCACCCGCTGGGCCGCTATCTGAAACTGGCACTGACCAATTGGGACCATTTCGGCGTCTGGGCGGTGTCTGCATATACGGCGGGCCATACCGCGGCCTTGCGCCAGGCCGTCGTCGCCGGCCGCACCGGCCGCCGCGAGGATCTGGTGCTGGCCTATGCGATGAATGCGTTCGCGGACCACTACCTCTCGGACCTGTTTTCCGCCGGCCATCTTCGCACGCCCCGGCGCCAGCTCTATTACGGCGTGGTCGGCGGGCGTTACCTCGGCTCGCAGCTTGCGCGTTACATGCACGACGAGGACTGCAAATTCGGCCTGAACGTGCAGAATGCCACGGGCGACCGGTGGCGGGCCTATGGCGATAAGCGTTATTTCGACACGCTCGACGTGGGCAACCGCAATCGCGTGAACTTCACGGTGCAGGCCTCGGCGGATGAAATCTGGGAAGCCTGCAACAATGGCAGTGCCGTAGGGCCGCAGGATTTCGCGGCGCTCAGCCTGATCCCCGATCTCACAGCCGTCATCAATCATCTTAATCCAGACAACTATGCGGCGCTCTTCTATGCCGGCGACAATACGATTTATTGCCGCAACACGCTCGCGAACCTGAACGACCACAGTTGGACAACGGTCTGGGTGGGTGCCACCACTGCGGCAAAACTCGCTCTGTACAAGCCGAACAACCCGACCGGCTATCTCGATCCGCCGACGACGGCGCCGGTTCTGGATCCATCCGGCTGGCAAAGCCGGACGCCGGTTCCGCCGCAATGGATGGACGGCCGGCGGGTGCGTTATGCGTTCAGTTGGACGAACGATCTGAACGAGTCCTATATCGGCCCCTGGTCCGACTGGATCACTTTGCAGGGTCAATATTTCCCGACGCTGATCGTGCCTGTTGATCCAACGGGCAGAGCGGCCGGTCGCAACGTGTTTCGACAGTTCGAGGGCGGTTTGCAGGAGCAGGCAGGGTCGATCGACGACAATGTCTCGACCCGCTTCGTCGACAACGCCGACATGCCCTGAAGAAGCCGACATGCCCTGAAGAATAAGGAGCTATTCACGATGTCTCTTACCGTGACCGTTCTCGATGCCGACGGCGATGCCGTCTCCGATCTTGCACTCGAACTGCTCTCGGCAGGCAGCCCTGTCTCTCGTGCCACGACCGACGGGGCGGGCAGGGCCACCTTTCCCGTCGCGCAGACGCCCCCCGCACCGCTCGCCATTCGCGCGGATGCCAGCACAACGAATTGACCCGGGAGCATAGGACATGACCACTGTTTCCGCTGTGCCGATCGTCGATGATTCGATCAGCATGACCTCCAACAAGCTCAGTGCCCAAACCCGGATCAATACCCGATATTTCCTACAGATGATGCGGGCCGGAGACCGGGTGGGTGTGGTGGCCTATTCCCGCGAGGCGTGGAATCTCTACGCTCCGCAGGGCGCGCTCGCGACGGTCGACCAGAACAAGACCGTGACCAGGAAGGCCAGTGAAAGCCTGGGGACCCTCAAATTCGACGGGCCGTCGACGGCGATCGGCCTGGGCCTGCAACAGGGGCGAAGCCTGCTCGACAGCGCGCCAGACCCGAAGGCGTGCGTTCTGCTCTCCGACGGCGAACAGAACTACGGGCCGAATCCGACGGATGTACTGCCATCCTATCGCGTGATGACGTGCGCGATGGGCGCCAGCTCCGACGAGGGATTGCTCCAGGAGATCGCCACGAAAACCGGCGGCCAATATTTCCTGGCGCTGCATGGCAGCGACATGGGCAAAGTCTATACTCAGATCCGCGGCGCGACCAGTTCCGCATCCGTGCTTGCAAACGATCTTGAGACGATCGACAGCGACGACTTCCGTCTGGTGTCGGTGATGATATCGCAGACCGACGGCGCCAACCAACTCGCCGCGGTGTGGAACGACGAAAGCATTGCCTATACCCGCTCGACGCCCTATGGCAAACAGATCGCGATCACCCTGGTTGATCCCAACGGCAACGTGTCGGATATCGAGCCGGACGTGGTCGGCGACGGCTATGTGATCTTCGATCCCGGCTCGCTCGCCGCAGGTGAGTGGAACATCCAGTTCGAATATGCCGGAAACGGTGTCGATGTCGACTCGCTTGGGGCGGCGCTGCTCTATCCGGGCCAGTCGCAGCGTTCTCTGGCAGCAGCTTCGCCAATCGACGTGGTCTTCCGGATTCCCCGGATGATCAAGGCCGGCGAGCCCATGACATTTGAGGTGGATGTCGTCGAAGGCGGGCAGCCGGTTCGCGGTGCGCTGGTCCGGGCGGCCGTCTCGCGGCCCACCACGACGATCGACGAAGCTCTGGAACGTTATGACGACCAGTTGGGCGCGGTGGCATTGCCCAAAGGGGTGGCGCCGGGGCGGCGCGGCGAACGGGTGCTCCGGTTGTCGGCCCTGCGTCAGAAACTTCTGCCCGAGATCGACATCCTAGCCTATCGGCGATCGCTGGTGTCGCTGGCCGAACATCCCCTCGGCTATGTCGGACGCTTGACCGAGACCCGGCGCCCTGGAACCTATAATGTCGAGTTCACCGTGACCGGCGAAAGTCCTGTCGCCGGCCTGTTCCAGCGGACCTGGCTGGCCTCGGTCGTGGTCAATGGCTGAACATCCACGGCCGTTTCGACGGAAAGGTCTTCATCGCCGGCTTGTCCGCGGTGGCGGTGAAGCCTTTCGCCGATCCGCCATGATTGCAGCCGGCGCCGCAGACATGGGAGGTACGGCGCGGTTCGTGCGATGCGCGTTCGTTGGTGGCGTGGGCAGCCAGCGATGCCTTTGACATGCCGGCGAGGCGCGGGGCGGTGATCCGGCGCGGGGCGGCGGCGCCGCAGCGCGGGCAGGTGCCGTGGGCGGCTGCCTCCGCCATCGGGCGGAAGGCATCGAAATCGGTGTCGCAGGCGGTGCAGGCGTAATCATAGAGCGGCATGGGCGGGTATCCCCTGTCGAAGAAGGCGGCGGCGCCGACCCGCATCCGGGGCCGGTGCCGCTTCGGTCAGTCTGTGTTGGTCAGGCCTTGTCCTTCCAGAAGGCGATCGGCAGTTCGGCGCCCTCGACCGCCTTGAACGGGCCGGCTGCCGTGGGCGAGGGGTCGAAATCGAAGATCTCGGTGGGCAGGAACAGGGTGGCGCAGGCATTCGGCACGTCGACCACGCCCGAAATCTTGCCCTCGATCGGCGCGGTGCCCAGGATGGAATAGGCCTGACCGCGCGAATAGCCGAATTTGGTCAGGTATTCGATGGCGTTCAGGCAGGCCTGGCGATAGGCGATGTGGACGTCGAGGTAATGCTGTTTGCCGGACTCGTCGACCGAGATACCCTCGAAGATCAGATAGTCGTTATAGGTCGGCTTGATCGGGCTGGGCTTGAACACCGGATTCTTGATGCCGTATTTGGCCATGCCACCCTTGATCAGATCGACCTTCAGATGCGCCCAGCCCGGCATCTCGATGGCGCCGCAGAAGGTGATCTCGCCATCGCCCTGGCTGAAATGCAGGTCACCCATCGACAGGCCGGCGCCATCGACATAGACCGGGAAATAGATCTTGCAGCCGCGCGACAGATCCTTGATGTCGCAATTGCCGCCATGTTCGCGCGGCGGCACGGTGCGGGCACCGGTGGCGGCGGCGGCTTCCGAGGCCGATCCCTTCAGCCGGCCCATATGGGCGGTGGGGGCATAGGGCAGGTTGGCGAGGCCGGGCACGCGGGTCGGGTCGGTGTCGAACAGTGCCTTTTCGCGGACATTCCACTCATCGAGCAGCTTGTGCGAGGGCAGGCAGCCGATCAGGCCGGGATGGATCAGCCCGGCGAAACGCACGCCCGGAATATGGCGTGATTTCGCGAACAGGCCCTCGAAATCCCAGATCGACTTGCGGGCATCGGGGAAGTGCTCGGTCAGGAAGCCGCCGCCGTTTTCCTTGGCGAAGACGCCGTTGAAGCCCCAATCGGCGCCGGGCAGCGTGCCGATGTCGAGGATTTCCACCACCAGCAGGTCGCCGGGTTCGGCGCCCTTCACACCCACCGGCCCCGACAGGAAATGAACCTGCGACAGATCGACGTCGCGGACATCGGCGGCGTCGTCGTCATTGTTGATCTGGCCACCGGTCCAGTCGAAGCATTCCAGCTTGAAGTCGTCGCCGGGGCTGACCCAGGCGACCATCGGAATATCCGGGTGCCAGCGGTTATGAACATTCTCGTTGTCATAAGCCGAGCTGGCGAGATCCACCTTGACGAGCGTTTCGGTCATGCGGGCGCTCCGTATCTGTCGGATTGCGGGATGAGTTGCGTGTGAGGGGTGGCGGAAAACTGTGTGGAAGGATGTGCGGACGAACCGGGCCGGCTCAGACCGACAGGTAGGCGGAAATCCGGGCCTCGTTCACCGCGTCGCGGCGGTCTTCATGAACCAGCCGGCCGTTCTCGATCACCAGGAAGCGATCGGCGGTGTCGAGCGCGAAGCTCAGCACCTGTTCCGAGACCAGGATGGTCAGGTTCATCATGTCGCGGATCTCGCGCAGTGACCGGGCCATATCCTTGATGATCGAGGGCTGGATGCCCTCGGTCGGCTCGTCGAGCAGCAGAACCGAGGGCTCCGCCACCAGGGCGCGGGCGATCGCCAATTGCTGCTGCTGACCGCCCGACAGATTGCCGCCCCGGCGGCGGCGCATCTCGTGCAGCACCGGGAACAGGCTGAAGATATCGTCGGGAATGCGGGTGCGGCCACGGGCGACCAGGCCGGTGCGGATGTTCTCCTCCACCGTCAGGGCGGGAAAGATCATCCGGCCCTGGGGCACGAAAGCGAGGCCATGGCGCACCCGTTCATAGGGTTCGGTGCCGGCAAGCTGGGTGTCGCCCAGCCGGATCCGGCCGCCGCGCGTGGGCAGGATGCCGATCAGCGACTTCATCAGTGTGGTCTTGCCCATGCCGTTGCGGCCCATGATCGCCACGATCTCACCCTTGGCCGCCGACAGGCTGAGCCCATGCAGCACTTCCGACTGGCCATAGGCGACGGTCAGGTCATCGACAGTCAACATCAGCGGTCTCCCATCATCATTCGGACATGAAGCAGGTTTCGGTACGAGCGATCCAGATTGCGCCCGGCGTGCAGAATGGCCGGCGTGATCAATGTCCGAGATACACTTCGATGACCTTCGGATCGGACTGGACCTTGTCGATATCGCCTTCCGACAGGATCCGGCCCTGATGAAGCACCGTGATCTTGTGGGCGATGTCCTTGACGAAGTTCATGTCGTGCTCGATGACGATCACCGAGCGGTTGCGGGTGATGCGGTTCAGCAGATCGGCGGTCTTGACCCGCTCGGCGACACTCATGCCGGCGACCGGCTCGTCGAGCATCATCAGCGCCGGGTCCTGGATCAGCAGCATGCCGATCTCCAGCCACTGTTTCTGGCCATGGGCGAGTTCGTCGCCGCGCCGTGTCAACTGATCGGCCAGGAAGATTTCCTCGGCGATCCGGGTCACCCGGTCCACCACCGCGGCATCGCGGCGGAAACCCAGCGCCTTGAACACATGGCGGGTGCCGGGAATGGACAGTTCCAGGTTCTCGAACACCGTCAGGTCTTCATAGATCGACGGGGTCTGGAACTTGCGGCCGACGCCTGAGCGGACGATTTCGTGTTCCGACATCTTGGTCAGTTCCCGGCCCTCGAACCGGATCGAGCCAGCGGTGGCGCGGGTCTTGCCGCAGATCAGGTCGAGCACCGTGGTCTTGCCGGCGCCATTGGGGCCGATGATCACCCGGATCTCGTTGCGATCGACATAGAACGACAGGTCGTCGACCGCCTTGAAGCCGTCGAAGGATACGGTCAGCCCCTCGACCGCGAGCAGGAAGTCGTTATTGGTGGCGGCGACACCGGTTGCGATGGCAGCGTTCATGGCAAAGGCTCCTTCACTCGCCCGGGGCCGGCGCCGTGGGGCCGGCCGGCTCCGTGGCGGACGGTTTGCGGCTGATCAGGCGGATCAGCGATGGCTGGACATATTGCTGCCAGAGCCCGGCCAGACCCTGCGGGAAGGCCACGACCACGCCGATGAACAGAGCGCCCATCGCGAACAGCCAGAGTTCGGGGAAGCTTTCCGAGAACACGGTCTTGGCGTAGTTGACGATCAGCGCGCCATAGGCGGCGCCCAGCAGCGACAGCCGGCCACCCAGCGCGCAGAACACCACCATCTCGATCGAGGGCACGATGCCGACGAAGCTTGGTGACATGAAGCCGACCTGAAGCGTGAACATCGCCCCGCCGATGCCCGAGAAGGCGGCGGCCACGCAGAAGATGAAGGTCTTGTAGGCGGCGACGTCATAGCCGGTGAACCGCACCCGGTCCTCCTTGTCGCGCAGCGCCACCAGGATGCGGCCGATCTTGCCGTTCTTGATGAACTGGCCGACCAGGATCACCGCGATCAGCAGGGCGCCGTTCAGGTAATAGAGAATGTATTTGGCGCTGTCGTCGCGGATGTCCCAGCCGAGCAGGGTCCGCAGGTCGGTGATGCCGTTGATGCCGCCGGTCAGGCCCTGCTGGCCGACGATCAGGATGGTGAGGATCGAGGCCACGGCCTGGGTGATGATGGCGAAATACACGCCGCCCACCCGGCGCTTGAACAGCATGGCGCCCAGGATGTAGGCGAAGATGGTCGGCAGGGCGACGATGGCGATGATGGTGAAGCCCAGATTGTGGAACGGTTCCCAGAACCAGGGCAGTTGGGTGATCTGGTTCCAGTCCATGAAATCGGGAATGCCGGGGGTGGACTGGATGGCGGTAGCCTCGGGCGAGGACGCCTCAAGCTTCAGGAACATGGCCATGGCATAGCCGCCCAGGCCGAAGAAAACCCCCTGGCCCAGCGACAGCACGCCGCCAAGCCCCCAGCACAGCACCAGCCCCACCGCCACGAAGGCATAGGTCAGGTATTTGCCGACATTGTTCAGCCGGAACAGGTCCAGCGCCGCCGGCAGCACCAGCAGGATCAGAATGGCGAAAATCAGCAGGCCGATCATGTCGCGCCGGGTGCCGAACATCAGCGCCAGCCGCGACGGCGTTGGGATGGCGGGGGCGGTTGCCCCCGGATGAAGGGTGCTCTGGCTCATCGCGTCAGGCCTTCCGCACTTTGAGGACGAACAGGCCCTGCGGGCGGATCAGCAGGATCAGGACCACGACCAGCAGCGTGAACACCTTGGCCATGCTGCCCGACAGGAAGAATTCCAGCGTCGACTGCGACTGCGAGATGGTCAGCGCCGATGCGATGGTGCCAAGCAGGCTCTGCGCGCCGCCGAACACCACCACCAGGAAGGTGTCGACGATATAGAGCTGGCCCGAGGTCGGCCCGGTGGAGCCGATCATGGTGAAGGCCGATCCGGCGACCCCGGCGATGCCGCAGCCCAGCGCGAAGGTCATGGCGTCGACCCGGCGGCCGTTGATGCCGGCGGCACCGGCCATCACCCGGTTCTGGGTGACCGCGCGCACCTGAAGCCCCCAGGACGAGCGGAACATCAGCAGGAAGACGATGCCGGAAATCACCAGGGTCAGCGCCATCACGAACAGGCCATTGATCGGCACCTCGATGGTGTCGGACAGCGGCAGCGCGCCCATCATCCAGTCGGGCAGCGACACGCCGACCTCGCGGGCGCCGAACACCAAGCGATAGGTCTGTTGCAGGATCAGCGACACGCCCCAGGTGGCGAGCAATGTATCCAGTGGTCGCTTGTACAGATGGCGGATCAGCGCCCATTCCATCAGCAGGCCCAGAGCACCGGCGGTGACGAAGGCAACCAGCATCGCCACGAAGAAATATCCGGCGAACAGGCCCGGAAAGTATTCGGCGGTGATCGTCGAGGTGAGATAGGTCATATAGGCGCCGAGGATCATGAACTCGCCATGCGCCATATTGATGACGCCCATCTGGCCGAAGATGATCGCGAGGCCCAGCGCCATCAGCAGAAAAACCGAGAAGAGGATCAGACCGGCGAAACCCTGCATGGCCAGGATCGAGACCAGTTCTGACGCCGTGTAGCCGTCGAACATGCGGCACCTCCCGAGCGAGCGGCCGGCGCATCCGGGTCAACGGGCGCGCGGCGCATCGTGGTGGCAAGGATATGGAGGAACGAGAGGGGGCAGGTCGGGTGCTGAAGATCGGGACGGCACCGGAGCGGCGCCCGAGACGGGGTGGCGCCGGAGACGGGAGGCAACCGGGGAGAGGCCGCCCGCGTCGTCCGGCGCCTGCCGGCCGCTTACTGATAGCCCTTGGGGAAGGGGTCGGGCTCCATCAGCTCGGCGGTTTCATACAGCACCTCGAACTGGCCGTCGGGCTTGGCCAGGCCGATCCGGGTCTTGCTCCACAGATGGTGGTTGGGGTGGATCTTGACGTAACCTTCGGGCGCCGTGGTCAGCTCGATGCCGGGGGATGCCTCGCGGACCTTGTCGACGTCGAAGGAACCGGCCTTTTCGACCGCGGCCTTCCACAGCCAGGGGCCCAGATAGGCGGCCTGGGTGACGTCGCCGATCACGATGTCTTTGCCCCACATCTCCTTGAACGCCGCCACGAAGGCTGCGTTGTTCGGGTTGTCGAGCGACTGGAAGTACTTCATCGAGGCATAGGCGCCGGCGATGTTCTCGCCACCGATGCCCAGCACTTCATCCTCGGTCACCGAGATGGTCAGCAGGGTCTGCTTCGACAGGTCGACACCGGCCGCCTTCAACTGCTTGTAGAAGGCGACATTGCTGCCGCCGACAATGATCGCATAGATCACATCGGGCTTGCGCAGCTTGATCTTGTTGATCGCCGAGTTGAACTGGGTATGGCCCAGGGCGAAATATTCCTCGCCCAGCACCTTGGCGCCGTTCATCTCGATATGCTTGCGGGCGATCTTGTTCGAGGTGCGCGGCCAGATATAGTCGGAGCCGAGCAGATAGAAGCTCTTGGCGCCTTTTTCCTTCATCACCCAGTCGATGCCGGCCAGAATCTGCTGGGTGGCTTCCTGGCCGGTGTAGAAGACGTTGGGCGACTCTTCCAGACCCTCATAGAAGGTCGGGTAATAGAGCAGGCCGTTTTCCTTCTCGAACACCGGCAGCACCGCCTTGCGGCTGGCGGATGTCCAGCAGCCGAACACGGCGGCGGTCTTGTCGCTGACCAGCAGCTTGCGGGCCTTCTCGGCGAAGGTCGGCCAGTCGCTGGCGCCGTCTTCCTGCACGACCTTGATCTGGCGACCAAGAATGCCGCCCGATGCGTTGATCTGGGCGATGGCCAGCTTTTCGGCCTGCACCGACCCGGTCTCGGAAATCGCCATGGTGCCGGTGACCGAGTGCAGGATGCCGACGGTGACCTCGGTATCGGTGACCGCGAGCCCGGTGGTGTTCACCTCGGCGGTGGGCGGTGCAGCATGGACGGCGCCGGCAAGACCTGCCAGAGCCCCCACGGACGTCATCACGGACACGGCCACAGCAGCGGCAAGCCGCTTCAGGCCGAACCGGGGCGCGTGGCCCGTTGAATGGGTCAGGGTCATGTCCCCTCCTGATCGATGGAGCCTCGGGACACGGCCGCCGGGGGAACGGTCCGCATCGCGCCATCAGATGGTCGGGGATTTGCTGCGCTGCGGAAATACGGGGGGTTGCGTACGTGGGATTGCGGAGGGGGCACAAATCCGCTGATATAGGTGAACTCATATGTTCCTGTGTTAGCGGCCTTGGCGTACGCCTCGTGAGGATCGAATGCAAACAGCGAATTTCAGCATCTCCGAGGTGCTTCGACGCGCTCGTGAGAAATCATTGACCATACCTCAGTTTCAGCGGGCATTTGTCTGGCGGGATAGCCAAGTTAAACTTTTGATCGATTCGATGTCGCGGTCGTATCCGATCGGATCAATTTTGCTCTTACCACGATCTCCATCCATTAATCTCAGTTCTAGAAGCATCCAAGCCGAGATAAGGGATGGAGTTCCTTCTGCAGACCATACAAGAATAGAAAATACTGAAGATGATCTTTCAAACGATCAATATTATATTCTGGATGGGCAGCAGAGGGTAACTTCTGTTGTCCGCGTATTTATGGATGCGCACCCGAAGAAGAGTTATTATTTTGATATAAAAAGCCTCGCCAATGATTATTTTAACGAAGATGAAGGAACAAAATGGATAGTTGTACGGCAGAAGGGGAAAGTAGAAACAGACCGAAAAGAAAATGGGCGCCTATTGCGATCGGACGTCATACTTGATCAGGCAAAATGTGATATATTCGTCTCGGAGTACATAGAGGATTCTCCAGAAGATTTTCCGGAGTTCGGCGGTGATCGTTCCAAGGCAAGGATGGCTGCCGCTAAAGTTAAAGGTATATTTGAACGTCTCAGAAATTACCAGTTGCCCGCTGTTACAATTGAACGTGACGCTCATATCGAGAGTGTCTGTCGAATTTTCGAGACCATTAACTCGACGGGAACACGCCTCACAACGTTTGATCTATCTGTCGCGACGTATTACCCACAGCCTGATCTGCGAGCGATGTGGGATAATGCCAAAGAAGAATTTCCAGTTTTGAGGGAGTTCGAGGTTGATGGTGAGCGAGTCCTTCAAGTCATTTCGCTTATCTCCTCCGAAAAATATCCCCAAGTTTCACGAAGCAAGCTGCTCACGATTGAACGTAGCGCTATCGAGGCATATTGGCGGACGGCCATTCAGAATTTGGCGTCGGCTTATGAATGGGCAAAGTATAATGGGGCTCGCCCGCCCAGTCCTCCCAGCCACAACATCCTGACGGCGATCGCCGCCATGATGGCGCTCACCAGTCCCGAGCGAAACTCCGTCTTCGACAATAAGAACGCGATCCTACGAAAATGGTATTTCTGTAAAATTCTTCAGCAAGGAGCACGGCAGGCTGGTAATTACAAAATGGGATTGTATTATTCTGAATTGAGAGAATACGTTAAATCGAATGTTCTCCCTGAATTTGACCGTGTTCATCTTAGCGTCGACAAGATCGTAAAATTATATCAGGGCGCGGACGTTAGGTATAAAGGGTTGCAGTCGCTTCTGTTTTCATCTATCCGGACAGATATGGTTTCAGGCGATCATCTGAAGCATGATGAACTTGAAGAACATCACATCTTCCCGCGGGCCATTCTCAAAAAGAACGGCTACGGTAATCATTCGATTGATTCTATTGTGAATAAGATACCCATCAATAAGACCACAAATCGCATCATCAGTGACAGGTCGCCATTCGAATACTTCAAAGAGTGCCTGTCCAATGCCAAGGCTCACGGAACGGTCGGCCAGTTCTCCGAAAATATGAAATCATGTCTGATGCCGGGGGATCCCACGGCACCGGATTGGCTTGACCAGTTCAAAGTTGAAAACTACGACCTGTTTCTCAGAAATCGCGCGCAGATGATCATTGAACGGCTGCATCTGGTGATCGGCGATGCCTACTCTGATGTGGTTGAGCCTGGTGCAGACGATATGGACGAGGATTGAGGTAACAGGGAAACTGGACGCCTCGAAAAACCGTCGCACTATCGGCGTTGCCATGCTTCCCTTGCCCTGACTGCGGAGGGTGACATTGGATGGGCGGGCAACCTGGGCTATTCGATCGTCAGGAGCGTGACGCCGAACTGGAGCGCTACGACCGTTCCAGGGCCAGTCGGCAGGTCGGCGACCGGGGCCCACTGTTTCCATTTGCGACGGTCTTCTGGTTGATCCTGTAGCGCTGGGCCAGACCCCTCTGGCTCTCTGGGCTATGCTGTATCGCTCGACGGACCGCCTCTGTCGTCGTGCCGCATCCATGGAGAACCTGACCCATAGCGCATCCTTCCATTTCTGCGAAAAGACTGCACTATCAAAGCTGGGGAGGACTATTCATCTGGCCCGGCAACCAGATGCTCAGTTTCAACCCGCTGAGCATGTTGGTCGCTCGTATTGTGCCGCCGTGCTTATGGATGATTGTGCGTGCTATCGAGAGTCCGAGGCCCACATTGCCGGTTTCCGTGTTTCTGGCTTCGTCGACCCGGAAGAATGGCTCGAAGATGTCGTCGAGCATCTCATCCGGTACACCCGGCCCCTCGTCGACGATCTCGATCGAGACGCCATCGTCGTCTGTATAGACCGTTAGTTGGGCTCGACTTGCGTAGTTCACGGCGTTTTCGAGCATATTCCGAATGGCACGTCGCAATGAGACGGGTCGACAGAGGTATATGTGGGTGTGCAGATCGGTCGAAAAAGCGACCCCTGGAGGCGGGAACTCTCTAGCGAGATTCGAAAGGGTCTCGACGAGATCGATCGTTTCACTTTTCTCTTCCTGGACGTCCTGTTTGGCAAAAGCCAGACAGCCTTCGACCATCGAGGCCATGTCCTCAAGCGTCTGGATCATCTCGGACTTCAGTTCTGGATCTTTGATGAATTCCACTCTCAATCGCAGGGAGGTGATGGGCGTCCGCAGATCATGGCTGACGGCCGCCAGCATTCTCGTTCGGTCGTCGACAAATCGGCTGAGACGTTCCTGCATGGTGTTGAACGCCGTTGTCGTGGATTTGAGCTCGTCAGGCCCCTTCACCTCAACGTAGCCGACGGCCTCACCTTGACCAAACCGTTCGGCGGCCAAAGATAGTGTCCGCAACGGCGCCGTGATGCGTTTGACGATGATCGTGACGATCAGCAAGATCCCAACGAGCGTGAGGGCAGCGGACAGAATGACTGGTAGAAGGATCACCAGTTCATCCACCGGCGACAAGACTCTGGCGTTGAGCCACTCCGTCTCATTCAATGGTATCGAGACGTAGTCAATCGGACAGGCGCTTCCTTGATTGGATTGCTCTGCTAAAACAAGGCAGTCCTCGAGTCTCTCCGCGAACCAGAATTCCCATATACTCAAAGGCGGTACGGTATTATCCGTGGCGAATATAGGCCTTCCAGAGAGAATTTCGGGCATGCTGACAATACTGTCGTCCGGGAGATCGAACCTGGTTTGAGTAAGTGGTCGATCTTCAATAGAGAACCGAATATCCGGATCGCTTGCCGCCCGTATGAGTCGCTCGCGTTCGGTACCCGATGTCGTACGCCCAATTTCATAAGCGGTAGCGACCTCCTCGATGATCATTCTGATCTGTTGTTCTTGAATACGTTGATCCGTTTTAACATAGAAGACGGCGAGGATGATAAATTGCGACAGCAGGACAGTTCCGATGATAAGAATCATCAATTGACCCGCAATTGTGGTGTGAAGCTTCCTCATCGGCGGGCCACGTCCAAAGTGAACATATAGCCACCACCCCAGACCGTTTTGACGATTTCCGGGTTCTTGGGGTCCACTTCGATTTTCTTGCGAAGCCTGCTGACCTGGTTATCTATCGACCGATCGAACACAGTGGCGGCGCGACTACTGACCATATCGAGCAACTGATCGCGGGACAGAACCATCTTCGGATGGCTGAGAAAGGTCATTAAGAGCCTGAACTCCACCGTGCTAAGCGCCGTTTCCTGGTCGCCGCTCTGCTTCTTGAGAACCTGCCGGTCCACGTCCAGGACCCAGGGCCCGAAACCGATCTGGCCCGCTTCAATTCCTGAATATTGCTTCGGTAAGCTATTTGCGCGTCGCAGCACGCCTTTGATCCGCGCCAGGAGCTCGCGTGGATTGAATGGTTTGGTCAAGTAATCATCCGCGCCGATCTCCAATCCAACAATTCGGCTGGTCTGGTCGGCAACGGATGTCAGCAGAATGACCGGTATGTCACGTGTTTCTCGTATACGCCGGCAGATTTCCAACCCGCCTTCGCCAGGCATCAGGATGTCGAGAACGATCAGGTCGATCGACGCAGCTTTAATGACAGTATCCATTTCCGCGCCATTGGCGGCCATAGACGCTCGAAACCCGTTCTCACCCAGATACTTCGCCAAGGGCTCCCGGATGCTCCTGTGGTCGTCGACGACCAGGATGTGAGGATTCTTCGACGGCATGGCGTTCAAATCTCCAATCCCCTCAATGCTTCGCGCTACCGAACATGCGGATAATCGATTTTGCCGCGTTGAACAAACAGGAAAGTGTATAAAAGTATGTCAACGCTCTTCCCTGGTATATTTTTATACAAATTCGTCCAAAATATTATGCCGTTGCTTACGATGACATCAGCATCTTGTATGTGATGGGCGGTTTGCCGGCGACGATGGCGAGGCAGGTGCAGCCGCTCGTCCTCGACGCCTGTCCCATGGTTCAGTCCTCCTTGCCAAGACTAGCATGAAAAGAAGGTTAAGAGGACAGCTCACCAGAGGCCGACCCAAGCACAGAAGCGCTGTCACACTTTTTTACAACTTGGCGTCTTTTCTGGCATGCGGGTGTGAAACCTCGCCTCTAGGCTACCCGACATCGAACCATGAAGGTCTCGGACATGTGCGACATGGTATATCGCAACGGGATTGTGGCGGCCGGGGACGAATGGGAATTCGAGGCCGGAGGCGGCGTGGGGCGGCGAAAGCTGAACCCAAACCGCACAACGCAGCATCGGAGTAGACACTGACATGAAACCGATCGAAAAGCCCCGGAAGAGCCTGGTGATGGGGCGCCGCAGTTTTCTGGGTGGCGCGGCTGCACTTGGTGTTGGTGTCGGATTGTCCGCACCCGCCATTATCACTCGCGCCGCCGCGACAGAGGCTTCGGTCATCGCGTTGCGAGACCAGGACCTGCCCTTTATCGCCACGGAAGAGACCTATACGACCGACGAACTGATGGCGCTGAACGCGATCAACGATGATCACGTCGAGTACCTCAAGGAAACCGGTCTTGCCGAACTCGGCCCTGGCCGCATTGGCGCAATGGATAAGGCGGGGATCAACGTTCAAATCCTCTCCGCCCATACGCCGGGCGTGCAGAATCTCGCCGGCCAGGAAGGCATCGATTTTGCGTATCGTCTCAACAAGATGATTGCCAATGGCCCGATGGCCACCTATCCGGGGCGGTTCCAGGCCTATGCGACCCTGCCGCTGCGGGATCCGGAGGCATCGGCGGACGAACTGGAACGTGCCGTTCGGGAAGATGGCTTTCTGGGCGCCATGACCAATGGATTCGTTGGCAAGAAATTCCTCGACCACCCTGATTTTGAGCCCGTTCTGGCGCGTGCCGAGGCACTTGGTGTGCCGATATACCTGCATCCAGGCTTCCCGCCTGATGACGTCTTCGAAATTTACTACCGCATTACGCGGCCAGAATATAACGAAGAGTATCAGGATTACATTTTCAGTGGTTCAGGGTATGGCTGGCATCAGGAAGTCCTTACTCAATGCCTTCGATTGATCGTGACCGGGGTTTTCGACAGATTCCCCAAACTGCAGATCATTATTGGACACATGGGAGAAGGGCTTCCGTTTTACTACGAGCGTATTGTGGGAGATATGAGTGAGGCGACCGAAAATTCGCTAAATAAGCCTGTCGGTCAATATTTTAATGACAATTTCTGGTACACGACCAGCGCATTCTTCCAGGATGAATTGCTTCATCTTTTGCTGAAATACATCAGTGTGGATCGGGTGATGTTTGCAACCGATTACCCGTTTGCAGACATGAAGCAAGGAACCGACTGGTTTCGGGCGGTGGATCTGCCACGTGAGGCCAAGGAAAAAATTGCATTCCGAAACGCGGAAAAGCTGTTCGGCATAAAGGTCTGACGCATCCGCGCGGATCGCTCGACATTGAACCATGAATGGCAAAATGGAAGGTCTCGAACATGAGCGACATGGTTTATCGCAAGGGCGTCGCAGCAGGACTGCTGATGGCGACCGTTGCATTCCCCGGGATTGCGTCGGCGGGGGACAAATGGCAGTTCGAGGTCGGAGGCGGCGTGGGATATGAGTCCAAGTACGAGGGCTCCGATGACATGGAGGTCATGTTCCTGCCCGTCCTGGGCATGACATGGAACGACAGGGTTTACCTTACGACGGCAGATGGATTGGGCGCCGTCGTTTACGACAACCACGATTTTACCGTGGATGTCAGCCTCAACTATGAATGGGGGCGCGACGAAAGCGATAGTTCCGACCTGAGGGGGCTGGGTGACGTCGATGGCGCACCAACGCTGAATTTGAGCCTTGAGTATGACGTCGGCCTCGTCACCCCGTTTGTCGAACTGACCCGACATCTCGGAGGGACCGACTCACTGGAGGTGTCCTTCGGTGTCGAAACCATGATCCCCGTCAGTGCCTTGAGGGGCGCAAGCTATGGATCACATCTGGCGGACGTAGACGACGAGAGCGAGAATGGGCCAGCTATCCTGGCCGGAATTTCCACGACGTGGTCGGATGACAAGTACATGGATAGCTACTTCGGTATCAACCCGGCGCAGTCGGCGCGCTCCGGCCTGGCGCGGTTCAACCCGCAGTCTGGCTTTAAAGCCGTCGGTGCGGAGCTCGGCTTCGTATATCCCGTCTTCGAGAACTGGGAGATTCTCACGATGATCGAATATTCTCAAGTGATCGGCGACGCGGCGGATAGCCCGATCAGCAAGGACGATAGCGTTCTCTTTGGCGGGATGACCGTCTCCTACAAATTCTGAGCGATTATTGTGTATCAACCCTCATTGTCGAGGCAGGCGAATACCCGCTCCCCGTCATGTCGTCGAGCAGGCCGGCGCCGGTTGGATGCCAGCCCAGCGATTGCTGCGTGATCGTGCTTGAGACCGGGTTGTCGAGCGATACACACGGGGTGAAGCCAGCCGATATAGGCCGCGGCGTCGGCGGGGTTAAGGTGGCGGACCAGGAAGCCTGTCTCGCGGGCGAGGGCGATCAGGGCCGGTACGCCGTGGTCGTCGGCGCCGTGGACCGTGAGGGGAAGCCGGATGGCGGCGGTCCGGCGGCAGGGTCGCTCTGACGCGGGATAACCTGTTCGGCTTGCCATGCATGCCGTCTTCAAGGTCAGGGCCATCGCGGTCACCATAATTACGGCTTTCTTCTTGCAGATGTATCCGAAACGATCTGGTTCAATATAAATGACGCTTTGACCCATATCGCAAAATTCGGATGAAATTATCTGAAGGGGACTTGATATATCGACCCCTTTGAGGGGCTCTGCTGTTGCCGTGCTGCTTAAATACGGAGGTGGTCCCGTCCGGCCCCGTGGCTGTCAGCCATAATTGTGTTTATGTATGGTGGCCGGGGGACGTCGTCTCCCGCTGCCGCGTCGGTTCAGGATCGTTGCTGTCGACGGCCTGCCCTTGGGCTGAAGGATGTATCCACGGCGCGTCAAGTGTTTCTGGCGTGGTTGACGATACACCAGGATGCCACACAGCCCGGTTCTGTCATTGCGATCCTGTATTCAGGTTGATAATAATCTGTAGCGATTGACAGGGGCCGCGCGGAGGAGAAAGTGATATGGCATCCGGATCAACTGTGGCGGCCAATACTGTGGTGACCAGGATCGATCATTGTCTGGCGATCGAGGTCGATCATGAATATGTCATGATGGATGTCGAGAGCGGCGTATACTTCGGATTGGACCGGATCGGCACCGATATCTGGAACCTGCTGGAAAATCCAAGACGTGTCGCCGATCTGTGTGCCGAGCTGGAGCGACGCTATGCGGCCCCGCTCGACGTGATCACCGCCGATGTCTGTGCCCTTCTGGACAGGCTGATCGATGAAGGACTGGCCAGCGTCCAGGCATGAATGCCGGTATGGAGATCGCGGTGATGCACCATTATCGTCTCGGCGGCTGGCATCTGGCGTCGGAGGTTCAATGGCCGAACCTGCTGCCATGGCCTGTGTCGGACGAGAGGCGGGCCGATATCGTGGTCCGGCTGGGAGATGTTGCCCCGCCCACCCCGCCTGTCCGGCTTGAGCGGGACCGGATGACCGTTGGCGCCGATCATCGGATTGTGTTCGACGTGCCGGCGCTGGCGCGATTCGGCATGAGCGGCGGTCATGAGGTGGTGATCGAACCCGTGCCGGGCGCCCCATGGCCGGACATTCAGACCTGCCTGTTCACGCCGGTGCTGGGGGCGATCTGCCATCAGCGTGGCCTTGTTCCCCTGCATGGCGCCGGTTTGAGGACAAGGGCCGGCGCGATCGCCATCGTGGGTCATGCCGGGGCAGGAAAGTCCACGACCATCACCGCGCTGGCGCAGCGCGGCCATCGCATCCTTGGAGATGACCTGCTGGTGGTCGACCCGGGAACCATGCGCGTTCAGCCATCATTTCCCAGCGTCAAGCTGTCAAGCGGTAGCTGCGCCGCGCTGTCGGTCGATCACAGCGGTCTCGAACCGACCATGCGCGGTCAGGACAAGTGGCATGTGCCGGTGCGGCAAGCCTTTGATCCGGATACGACCCACCTGACAGGTGTCATCCATCTACAGCACGACCCGCGCGCCGCCCGCCCGCGTCTGACGCGGCTGGCGCCGCTTCAGGCGACCGTCGTGATTTACGCCATGGTTCACCGCGCTTATCTGTCGGGCCAGCCCGGCGGGCAGGAGCGCGTGCTCGCGACGGCGGCACGACTGGCCCGGCGCCTGCCCGCCTGGCAATTGAGCCGGACCGGTGATCTCGCCGATCTGCCGTCGCTGCTCGGCCTGATAGAGGATCTGGTCGCGGCCGACGGCCTGGCGGGCGATCAATCGCCCGGCGGATGATGCGGCGTCTGACAAGAGCCTGGTTCATCCAACGGCCAGACACGAAAAAAGCAGGGCGCCCGTCACCGGTCTCCCTGCTTCCCGCATCTACCTGGACGTCCTGATTCTGGCCCGGCGTCCCGATTCTGGCCCTGCGCCCCGGCCCGACATCCCGATTCTGGCCCGGCGCCCCGATGCCAGTCGGCATGCGCGCCGTTAACAGGACGACGTCAATATGCGACGTTGAAAAGGCCACCGATCGGCAAAGCCTGAACCACCTCGTCGACAGCGACCTTGGTCAAGACCGGCGGGCTCCAGGCGGCGCGCTCGTCACGATCGACCTCGTCGTTCCGGATGTCGTTCATGGATGGTCCCCATACTGATAATATTGCAGGTGTATTCAGTAAAATGTGACCGATGTCCCCCAGGGGTGTCAAGTCTCGTCATCTCCCATGATCTCCTGCCACGCCTCATACGCCGCCAGCACCGCCCGCGACTGGGCGTCATGGGCCAGACGGAAGGCATCGCCATAGACGGTTTCATCGGGGTATTCGGTGATCAGGGTGACGGCGGGGGCCTGGGTGGCGTGTTCCGAGACCATGCAGGGGATGCCGTCGATGACCTCGAAATCCAGCCGGCCGGCATGGAACTCGTAGAGGGCGATCTGGCGGGCGTTGAGGGCGGCGAGGGCGGGGATCTGCGCCAGCGCCGCCGTCACCCGGCCGAGCAGGCGGCGGGCGCGGGCATCCCAGCCGGGATGATGGCGCAGGATCAGGAACAGGCCCTTGGGCACCGTCCACATCTCGAAACCGCGCGGGATGTAACCGGTCAGCGGCCGGGTCCATTCATGCGACGGATAGCCATGCAGGTTCAGATGCAGATCGGCGCCGCTGAGGGCGCGGGCCTCGGCGCGGATCGCCGCCTCATAGGGCAGGACATCGGCGCGGCGGTATTCCAGATCGTCGCCCAGCGCCGTATAGCGCGCGGCATGATGCATGTGGCGCGGCTGACTGCGGGCCAGACGGCGGTGCAGGGCATAGCCATCGGGGTTCTCGACCGGCGCGATGGTGACATGTGCCGCCGGCCGTTCGGCCAGCAGGGCGGCGGCGCGGAGCGCGCCGGCAACGCCTGAGACCTCGTTGGCATGCTGGCCGCCGCTGATCATCACCGGATGGTCGCTGCCGGCGATATAGCGCGCCGGCACCGTCCGGCCGGCGCGCGAGCCGGCGGTGAATACCCGCCCGCCGATGCGGTCGAGTTCGGCGCGGATCTGCGCCATGCCGAAGGGCGCGTCGGCACCGTGCAGCGGCTGGTCGGGCCAGTCGGCCTCGCCGGTGTCGAGGGGCCGGGTCTCGATCCGCAGCCGGACGGTATCGCCGGCGCGGATATCGGGCAGGATCTGGCCGGGCTGGATGTCGCGGGCGCCGACCGGCCGACCGGTCCGGCGCTGGATATGCTCCAGCACCGAGAAATACAGCTCTTCGTGCAGCGCTTCATGCAGGCTGACCGCTTCCTCGCCGACCGGCAGCACCATGTCGAGGCCGGGCAGATCGACGCGGATCTCCAACGCTTCGAAGAACGGTTCGTCCTGGCCCCAGTCGTGATCGGCGATCACCGCCATGGCGCGGTGGAACAGGGCCTCATACTCGGTTGGCAGGCGTTCGTCGATCCGCCGGCCATCGGGATGGCTGACACGCAGCCAGCCGGTCGGCGACAGCCGCATTTCGCCCAGATGATCGGGCGCCAGATGGTTGGGCGCCGGCACTTCAAGCACGGTCACCGTGCCGTCGGCCGCCGCCAGCCGCAGCCGATAGCGGATCGGGCCGGAGGCCGGCTGAATATCGGGGGTGAAGGTGGCCACAGCGTCGCCCAGCATGCCGGCCAGCGGATAGGCTTCCAGCCGGAAGCGGTTGTCGCCCGCCGGCGCCACCACCGGATAGGTGACGTCGACGCGCGCGAACGGCCCGGCCGCGCGCGGATCTTCCATGAACAGGCCGATCAGCGGCTTATAGGCCGGGTGCAGCCGGGCGGTGATGCCGGCGGCCCGGAACCGCGCCTCGGCCGCGCGCCGGGACGCCGTGTCTTCGAACAGCCAGGCATCGAGCGTCGCGCCCTGCCAGTCGGGCGTGGCATAGCGGGCGAGCAACCGGTCGAGCGTGCGCGCGAAACTCTGATCGATGAGCAGGGTCATGGGGTGTGATATCCGTCAGGCCTGAGTACGGCCGGTGGGGTCGAGCCGGTCGCGCAGCCAGTCGCCCAGCAGGTTGAGGCCCAGCACGGTCAACAGGATGGCGAGACCGGGAAACACGCTGACCCACCACGCGTTCTGCAGATAGGTCCGGCCGTCAGCCAGCATGCCGCCCCAGCTTGGAATGGTGGGATCGACACCCAGCCCCAGGAAGGTGAGCGAGCTTTCCAGCAGGATGTTGGTGGCGACATTCAGCGTCATCAGCACCACCACCGGCCCTGCCAGATTGGGCAGCAGATGGATGAACAGGATGCGGATGTCGCGCACCCCGATGGCGCGGGCGGCATGGATGAATTCGCGGTCGGCGAGCGACAAAACCGAGCCGCGGACCAGCCGCGCATACTGCACCCATTGCGAGGCGATCAGCAGAATGATGGTGTTGACGAGCCCGCCACCGACGATGGCGATGAAGGTGATGGCCAGCAGAATGAAGGGCAGCGCCAGTTGCACATCGGCGAAGCGCATCACCACCATGTCGGAAATGCCGCGGTAATAGCCGGCGATCAGCCCCATCACCACGCCGATGATCACGGCACCGGCCACCGAGGTGAAGCCGACCAGCAGCGAGATCTTGCCGCCGTTCACCACCCGCGCCAGCACGTCGCGGCCCAGCGGATCGGTGCCCAGCGGATACACCCAGCTCTGGAAGGGCAGGGTCAGGCGGGCCATCAGGTTGATCTTTTCGCCACCATCGGGAAACAGCAGCGGCGACAACAGGACCAGAGCGGTCATGCCACCGGCCAGGATGAGGCCCAGAACCAGTTCCAGGCCTGGGCCGCGACGGGTCTGCGGACGGGCGCTTGCCATGGCGGACCTCCTAGCGGGTGCGGATGCGCGGATCGATCAGCCCGTAGGCGATATCGACCAGCAGGTTGATGGCGACGATCAGCAGCGCCAGAACGGTGATCACCGCCTGCAACACCGGATAGTCGCGGCCGGCGACCGCGTCGAAGGCGAGCGTGCCCAGCCCCGGCCAGTTGAACACCCGTTCGATGACCACGATGCCGCCCAGCAGGCCGCCGAATTGCAGGCCGAAATAGGTCACCAGCGGAATGGCGCAGTTCCGGAGCGCGTGTTTGTAGAGCACCGTGCGTTCGCTCAACCCCTTGGCGCGGGCCACCTGCACATACTGGGCGCGCAGGGTTTCGAGCATGGCGGAGCGCACCAGCCGGACATTGGTCGCGGTCAGGATGATGCCCATGGTGACGGCGGGCATCACGAAACTGGCGATGCCGTCCATGCCCGATGGCGGCAGCCAGCGCAGCGTGATCGAGAACATCAGCACCAGCATGATCGCCAGCCAGAAATTCGGAAACGACAGCCCGGTCAGCGACAGGATGCGGATCACCTGATCGACACCGCGTCCGCGATTGACGGCGGCGTGGATGCCGAGCGGGATGGAAATGGCGATCGACACGATCATCGAGGTGAAGGCCAGCGCCAGCGTTGCCGGCAGCGCCTTGGCGATCAGCAGCGACACCGAGGTGCCGCCCAGAAAGCTGCGCCCCATATCGCCGGTGAACAGCCCGGTGACGAAATCGAGATATTGCGACAGGAAGGGCTCGTTCAGGCCCAGCGCCTGACGGATGTTGTCCAGATCCTCTTGCGTCACGCTGCCGGCACCCTGCGACAGCATCAGCGCCGGGTCACCGGTCAGGCGGATCGCGAAGGACACCGTCAGCGTGACGGCGAAAAGGACGAATGCCGCCTGAAGCAGGCGCTTGAGCAGAAAGCCGGCCAAGGGGCAGCCTCCGGACGGATGAGCGGCGGCCCATCCGCCAGGGGCGGGGGCACCTGGCGGATGGATCAAGGGAGATGGGTGGTGGCGTCGTCGCGTCAGTCGACGGTGACGTCGGTCAGGCGGATGCGGTTGTCCGGCGGCGCGACGAAACCCTTGACCCGCTTCGAGACGCCGAAGATCTCGTTCAGATTGAACAGCGGCATCTCCAGCGCCCGGTCGGCCGCATAGGCGGCGATGCCCTGCAACACCTTCTCACGCGCCGCCGGATCGGTCATCGAGCGCTGACGCTCAAGCAGGGCGTCGAGCTTCGGGTCGGAGTCATAGGGGTTCCAGCGTTCGCCGGTGTGGTACATCAGATAGGCGGTGTTGTCGTAATCGAGCGTCCAGCCACCCCATTTCTGCTGGAACATCGCGCCCGACCTGCCCTGCGGGATGATGTCGTTCAACAGGACATTGGTCTCGTAGGGCTTGATGGTGGCGGTGACGCCGACCATGCCCAGATAACTGGCCACCGCCTGCGACACCTCGGCGAAGGTGGCGTCGTTGCCGCGGATGTCGATCTGGACCGCGGCCCCCGGAGCCACGCCGGCCTCCTTCAGCAGCGCCTTCGCCGCCTCGGGGTCATAGGGCAGCGGCTTCATCGCCGGGTCGTAGCCGAACGACAGTTCCGACTGGAAGCTGGCGATCTGGCTGGCCTGCCCGCCCAGAATGGCGTCGATGATCGTCTTGCGGTCGACCGCCATGATCAGCGCCTTGCGCACCCGCTCATCGGCGGTGATGCCGTCGCGGGTGTTGAAGCGCAGCGCATAGACGGTGGGGCTGGTGACGCTCACCACCTCAAGCCTGTCATCGGCCTTGATGGTGTCGACCATCGAAATCGGGATGGTCGGCGGCACGACGATATCGACCCGGCCGGCCTGCAATTCGGCAACCGCGGTCGCCGGCTCGGGGATGAAGCGATAGGTGACGGTGTCGAGCTTCGGCGCGCCGCCCCAATGATCGGCGAAGGCTTCCAGCGTCACCGAGACCTTGGGGTCATAGGCGGTCATCCGGAACGGGCCGGTGCCGACCGGGTTGGCGTTGACATGGGCCTCGTCGTGCTCCGCCACATATTTCGGCGGCATGATCATCGCGCCATAGCCGGAAAGCTTGGTCAGCAGCACCGGATCGGGCTGCTTCAGCACGAAATCGACCGTATAGTCGTCGATGATGTTGATCCGGTCGATGACCGTATAGTTCGAACGCTGCGGCCCCTTCTTGCCATCTTCGCCCAGCAGGCGGTCGAAGGTGAACTTCACCGCGTTCGCGTTGAACGGCTCGCCATTGTGGAAGGTGACGCCCTCGCGCAGCTTGAAGCGCAGGCGCTTGCCTTCGTCCAGCACCTGCCATTCGGTGGCCAGCGCCGGCTGAAGCTTCAGGTCGGGGCCGCGATAGACCAGACCGTCATAGATGTTGGTGGCGACCGACGACCAGTTCACCAGGAAGGTATCGATCGGATCCCAGCTTCCGGGATCCTGCGGCGAGGACAGGGTCAGGCTGCCGGCCGCCTGGGCGCCGGCGGCCATGCCGAGCGGCAGCATGGCGGCCAGCGCCGCCGTCAGCAGCAGACGCTTCGTGGTCTGGGGGTGTTTCATGATCGTCTCCACCTTGGGTGCGTGGATGTGGGCCTCGATGTCAGGGCGGGGTCTTGGGATCAGGATCAGGTCGCGGCCTGCGGTCCTGATGCAGCCGGTCTTCATGTGGCCGGTCTTGATGCAGCCGGTCTTGATGCAGTCTGGGCCACCATGTGGTCGGCGGCCACGGCCTGAAGTTTCACGATGTCGGGCAGATCGCCCACACGGCGCACCGGGCTCGGGATCTCGCCATCGAGCATCGGCCGGTCGGGGCGCCGGGTCGGGTCGGCCACCGGCACCGCCGACAGCAGCTTGCGGGTATAGGGGTGCATCGGGCGCTCGAACACCGCGGCGCGGCTGCCAAGCTCGACGATCTGGCCCAGATAGAGCACGGCGACGCGGTGGCTGATCTTTTCCACCACTGCCATGTCATGGCTGATGAACAGATAGGCGAGCCCTTCGTCGGCCTGCAACTCCATCAGCAGATTGATGATCTGGGCCTGAACCGACACATCCAGCGCCGACAGCGCCTCGTCGGCGATGATCAGCTTCGGCCGGGAGGCGAGCGCGCGCGCGATGCAGATCCGCTGACGCTGCCCGCCCGAGAATTCATGCGGATAGCGCCCGGCGACGGACGGGTCCAGCCCGACGCGTTCCAGCAACGCGCCGACGCGCGAGCGGATTGCGGTGGCACCGTCGATCAGGCCGTGGGTGGTGATCGGCTCGGCGATCGAGAAGCCGACCGTGCGGCGGGGGTCGAGCGAGGCGAAGGGATCCTGGAAGATGTATTGCACATGCCGGCGCAGGCGCCGACGCTCGGCGGCCGACATCGCCGCCATCGACCGGCCTTCAAACATCACCTCGCCGCCGGTCGGATCCTGAAGCTGCTGGATGGTGCGGCCGATGGTCGACTTGCCCGACCCGCTTTCACCCACCAGCGACAGGGTCTCGCCCGGCCACAGATCGAGATCGACCGCCTCGACCGCATGGACGCGGTGGGTGACCCGGCCCAGCAGGGTGCGCTTCACGTCGAACCGGGCTTCCAGATTGCGCAGGGTCAGGATCGGCGGCTGATCGTAGCGGGCGGTGTTCTGCACGGTTTCAACCCCCACCACGCGCGACTGCTCGCCATCCATGATCGTCAGCGGCAGGCGCTTCGGAAAGGGTTCGCCGGTCATCGAGCCCAGCGCCGGCACAGCCGACAGCAGGGCGCGGGTATAGGGATGCGCCGGCCGCGCGAAGATGTCGGCCACGGCACCCTCCTCGATCTTGCGGCCGCGCCACATCACCACCACCCGGTCGGCGATCTCGGCCACCACGCCCATATCATGGGTGATGAAGATCACCGCCATGCCCAGCGTCTTCTGAAGATCGCGGATGATGGTCAGGATCTGGGCCTGGATGGTAACGTCCAGCGCGGTGGTGGGTTCGTCGGCGATCAGCAGCTTCGGCCGGCAGGCCAGGGCCATGGCGATCATCACCCGCTGGCGCATGCCGCCCGACAATTGATGCGGATAGCGCTTCAGCATCGCCGCCGCGTCGGGCAGCCGCACCATGTCGAGCAGCGCGCGCGCGGCGGTGAGCGCCGCCGGTTTCGAGCTGCCTTCATGCAGCATCAGCACCTCGGCGATCTGGTCGCCGATGGTGAAGACCGGGTTCAGCGAGGTCATCGGCTCCTGGAAGATCATCGCGACATCCTTGCCGCGGACCTTGCGCATCTCGTCGGCGCCAAGCTGCGCCAGGTCGACCTGCCGGCCGCCGGCATCGAACAGGATCCGGCCCTGGTCGATGGTGCCGTTCATATGGTCGATCAGCCGCATGATCGCGAGCGAGGTGACCGATTTGCCCGAGCCGCTTTCGCCGACGATGGCAAGGGTGCGGCCCGCCTCGACCGTGAACGACACGTCATCCACGACCCGGCTTGTGCCGAAGCGGACGCTGAGCGAGCGCACGTCCAGAAGAGGATCCCGGCTGGAATGCGGCATCTGCGCTCCCGTGTCTGCTGCCAATCCGGGCCGCGCGCCCGGCTGCGCGGCACCGTCTCCCCAGACGGCGCCTGCCGGTGTCGTATTTGACACCGTATTGCGACAAAATTATTTTTCCGACATTTTGTCAATAAATTATTGTCATCCTGTCGCATACACGACGCCACCAGACGCCATGGCCGCCGCAGCCCTTGAAGCGGTGGCCGGATCGGGATCGGCACGGTCATTGCCAGAGCCGTCGCCAAGGCAGTTGTCTATGGGCGCCGATCGCGACATGATCACCGGCAACACCGACAACCGACGCCGGGGATCCCGTTCCGCATGCCGATCAGCGCCGACAGCCTTGCGATGCAGCTTCGCGACAAACCCCTGCCGCTTGTCCGCCTGGCGGCGGTGCTGTGGGCGAAAGGCAAGAAAGACGAGGCGCAGGCGGCCTGTCTTCACGCCCTGGAGGTTGGCGCCGATCAGCCCGAGGTGGTGATGCTGGCGCGGGATCTTCTGGCCCGCGACGTACCCAAATGGCATTTCGCCATCGTGCGCGATCAGGTGCGCAATGATGCCTATGAGGCGGCGTTGAAGCGGGCGGTCGGGCCGGAAAGCCATGTGATGGAGATCGGCACCGGCAGCGGCATTCTGTCGATGATGGCGGCGCGGGCCGGCGCAGGCCGGGTGACGACCTTCGAGATGAACCCGATGGTGGCCGATGCCGCGCGCCGGATCATCGCCCGCAACGGCCATGACGACCGCATCACCCTGGTGGCGAAGAAATCCTCCGATGCCCTGGTGGGCGAGGATGTCGATGGTCGGGCCGATATTCTGGTGCAGGAGATCATCTCCAACGATCTGCTGGGCGAGGCGGTGCTGCCGGCGATCGAGGATGCGACCAAGCGCCTGCTGAAGCCGGGCGCGCGGATGATACCGGCGGTGGTCGCGGCACAGGTGGCGCTGATCGACGATGAGGATGCCGGCCACCGGCGGATGGACACGGTGTCGGGCTTCGACCTGTCGGATTTCAACCATCTGGGCGTGCCATTCTATCGTATGTCATCGGATCGCAAGGGATTGTCGCTGCGCAGCGAACCGGTCGAACTGATGCGCTTCGATCTGCAATCCGGTGGTCCGTTTCCGTCCAGCCGCACCACGGCGACCCTGACCGCCAATGGCGGGCGGGTGACCGGCATCGTCCAGTGGCTGAAGATGGACATGGACGACAAGGGCGACCTGATCTACGAGAACCGGCCGGGCGCCGGCGTCAGGTCGTGCTGGGCGGTCAGGATCTTTCCGCTGGACCAGCCCCGCGATCTGGCGCCCGGCACGACGGTGCGGATCGGCGCGCAGCACGACCGCAACACGATCATGATCTGGTGCGACGGCATGGATGCGGCCGCCGCCACCACCGCTACCGCTACCGCCACTGCGGTCGCCTGAACCGCCGGCAGCCGGCAGCGGGGGTTTTGAGCGAAGGAGTGCCCGTCCTGTCCGATGGCTTCTTCGACGGCTTCACGCTTGAGCATATCCCCCTGCCCGATGCCACGCTGCGCTGTCGCCATGGCGGCAGCGGGCCGCCCTTGCTGCTGCTGCACGGGCATCCCCGCACCCATGTCACCTGGTGGCGTGTGGCGCCGCTGCTGGCGCGGCATTTCACCGTCGTCTGCCCGGATCTGCGCGGCTTCGGGCAGTCGTCGAAACCGGCGGACAGCCCCGATCACGCCGGCTCGTCGAAACGCGCCAAGGCCCGGGACGGCATCGACCTGATGCGGGCGCTGGGGCACGACCGGTTCGCGGTGGCCGGTCATGATCGCGGCAGCTATGTGGCTTTCCGGATGGCGATGGACCATCCGGATGCGGTGACGCGGCTGGCGGTGCTCGACGGCGTGCCGATCATCGAGGCGCTGGAGCGCTGCGATGCCGGCTTCGCGCAGGCCTGGTGGCACTGGTTCTTTTTCGCCCAGCCCGACAAACCGGAACGCGCCATTCTGGCCGATCCGGATGCCTGGTACGGCCTGGACCCGTCGGTCATCGGCCCGGCGGCCTATGAGGATATCCGCCGCGCGCTGCACGACCCGGCCACCGTGCATGCGATGGTGGAAGACTACCGCGCCGGGCCCGGCATCGACCGCGCGCATGATGCCGCAGACCGGGCCGCGGGGCGGCGGCTGCGCTGCCCCACTTTGTGCCTGTGGTCGTCGCGCGACGATCTGGAACGGCTCTATGGCGATGTGCTGGCGGTATGGCGGCCCTGGGCGCCGGATCTGCGCGGCCATCCGATCGAGAGCGGCCATCACATGGCCGAAGAGGCGCCGGAGGCGCTGGCGGCGGCCCTGATCGCCTTCTTCAGTGGCTCGTTACCAGCCTGATCTGATCAACTGCCCGGGCCGGTCAACCACCCGGGCTGGGTCGGGCCGCCCGCTGGGCTTCGGCCAGGGCCGCGGCCAGCCGCTGCACACCTTCGCCGATCCGGTCTGGGCCGATCGACGACAGGCCCAGGCGGATGTGGTCGTGGCCCGGCGGCGGCGCCGCGAAGAAGGCCTGCCCGCTTTCGAACAGCACCCCCCGGCGCCGCGCCGCATCGCCAAGGCCGGCTTCGGCCAGGCCATCGGGCAGGCGCAGCCAGATGCTGGACCCGCCGGTGCTGGGCGGGCGGACGACATCGGGAATGTGCAGGTCCACCGCCCGCGTCGCCACGTCCCAGCGCTGCTTCATGCTGACCCGCAAGGTGCGCACGAGGCCCTGATAATGGCCTTCCGCCAGGAAGATCGCGGCAGTGCGCTGGTTGTTGAGCGGTGCGGTGCGGTGCATCAGCCGGCGCAGGGCGCGGGCCTCGGCGATCAGCGGTGCCGCGCCGACCATGAAGCCCAGCCGCACCCCCGGCGCCAGCACCTTCGACAACGACCCCAGATAGATCACCCGCCCGGTGCGGTCCATGGATTTGAGCGAACGGGCATCGGCCTCGAACCGGGTCTCGCCCTCGTAATCATCCTCGATCAGCAGCATATCGTCGCGGATGGCGCGGGCCAGCAGGGCGCGCTGGCGCGGTTGCGGCATCGTTACCATGGTCGGGCAGTGATAGGAGGGCGTGACCACCGCCAGGGTCACGCCGTCGAGCGCCGTGCCATCGGGGTCGATGCCGCCGTCATCCACCGGCAGCAGCCGTACCGAGCCTTCGGCAAGCGCGAAGATGTTGCGGGCGTCGGGATAGCCCGGATCCTCGATGCCGACGACATCGGCCGGGCGGACCAGCAGGCGTGACAGCAGATACAGCCCGTGCTGCGAGCCCAGCGTGATCAGGATCTCGTCGGCGCGGGCATAGATGCCGCGGGCCGGCAGAATGTGGCGGCGGATCTGCTCGATCAGCAGCGGATCATCGTCGACGATCTGATCGGCCGCCCAGTAATTCACCGCCGAGCGCCCCAGCGCATCGCGGGAGCACTGCCGCCAGACCGCGATCGGAAACAGATCCTGATCGACCTGACCATAGATGAAGGGATAGGGATAGCGCTGCCAGTCGCGGGGTTTTTCGATGTTGCGCAGCCGGCCGGGCTGCATGGTGAAACGCTGGATCCAGACCGGCCCGGCATCGGGGTCGCGATCATCGGCGGGCACATCCCCCGTGTCATTGGTGGCGGCCGGCGCCATCGGCGCCGACGGCAGCGGATCGCTCTCGGTTCCCGGATGATCGGCGACGAAATAGCCGCGCCGTTCGGCCGAGACCAGATAGCCGCGCGCCACCAGATCATCCAGAACCGCTGTGACGGTGTTGCGCGCGATGCCAAGCTGCGTGGCCCAGCGGCGCGAGGGCGGCAGCTTCTGCCCGGCGGCCAGCCGGCCCTCGGCGATGGCCTGAACGACCGCCTGACGCAGTGATGCCTGGATGGTGGTGCCGGGATCGCGGATGAGATTGAGCAAGAGCGGGCGCCGTTCTGTGGTGACGGGTCGGAAGATGCGGGTTGCATCCGAAGCACGGACCATACCAATCGGGGACAATGGCCGCCAACGGTCAGTCCGCCGGGACCAGCCGGGTATCGATTGCGCCGGTCTGCCTGTTTTACGGTCACCCGGCGGGATGACCTGCGCAGGCGTGGGGCGGCGCGGGCCGGTCCGGGGGCGGCGATGATCCGGTTCTGGCCCGATGGCTTCGCGCCGGCTGGCTCTACTGCGCGGGCACGGCGCATGGTCTGCTCGCACCTGGCCGAACAGTCCCACAGGCCGGAACAGAGCGAGAGAGGCGATGCCCGATACCGTCACCGCGCCCCAGCCCCATGACGCCGCTCAGAACAGTCTGGATCTGAGCCATCACTGGATGCCCTTCACCGCCAACCGTGCCTTCAAGGCGGCGCCGCGCATCATCACCGAAGCCCACGGCATCTGGTACCGCAATGATCGCGGCGACCAGTTGATCGATGGCCTGTCGGGCCTGTTCTGCACGCCCGCCGGCCATGGCCGACGCGAGATCACCGAGGCGGTGACCGCACAGCTTGGCCGGCTGGACTATGCCCCGCCCTTCCAGTTCGGCACCCCCGGCGGCTTCGCCGTCGCCACGGCCCTGGCCCGGATCCTGCCGGATGGCATCGACCGGGTGTTCTTCGCCGGCTCCGGCTCGGAAGCGGTGGAAACCGCGCTGAAGATCGCCATGCTCTATCACCGCCGTCGTGGCGAGGGTCAGCGCCAGCGGGTGATCGGGCGCGAGAAGGCCTATCATGGCGTCAATCTGGCTGGCTGGTCGGTGGGCGGCATGGTGCGCAACCGCGAGATGTTCGGCCTGGGCATGGCCGGCGTCGCCCATATGCGCCACACCCATATTCCCGAGAACCGTTTCGTGCTGGGTGAGGGCGCGCATGGCGCCGATCTGGCGGATGATCTGGAGCGGGCGGTGGGCCTGTACGGCGCCGACACGATCGCTGCCTGCATCGTGGAGCCGATTTCAGGATCGATCGGGGTGCTGGTGCCGCCGCAGGGCTATCTGGCGCGGCTGCGCGAGATCTGCGACCGCCATGGCATTCTGCTGATCTTCGACGAGGTGATCACCGGCTTCGGCCGGACCGGCAAGGCCTTCGCCGCCCAGTCCTTCGGCGTCACCCCCGATATCATCACCATGGCCAAGGCGATCACCAACGGCACGGTGCCGATGGCGGCGGTCGCCGCGTCGCGCATGGTCTATGACACCATCGTCGAGGACAACCCCTCGGGCATCGAGTTCTTCCATGGCTATACCTGGTCGGCGCATCCGGTTGCCTGTGCGGCTGCCCTGGCCAGCCTGAAGATCTTCCAGGACGAGGCGCTGTTCGACCGCGCGGCGGCCTTGTCGCCGCATTTCCTGGACCGGTTGGGCCGGCTGCGCGCCCATGGCATCGTCGAGGATATCCGCGGCTACGGCATGCTGGGTGCTGCCGATCTGGCGGCCGGCGCCACCATGGGCGCGCGTGGCTTCCAGGCCCTGACCGCGTTGTACGATGCCGGTGCGATTGTGCGTATCACGAACGACACGCTGATCTTCGCGCCGCCCTTCGTGATGGAGCCCGCCGATCTGGACCATCTGTTCGACACGGTCGAGAAAGTACTGGCCGGGTTCTGACCGGTATCCAGGGACGATTGTACGTCAGGGTCTTTGTATCTCAGGGCATGGTCAGGACCAGCCGTCCATTGACCATGCCCGCCCGCAGCCGGGCCAGGGCGGTGTCGATATCGTCGAAGGCCATGGTTTCGATGTCGGCGCGGACATGGCCGCGCAGGGCGAAATCCACCGCTTCCTGAAGATCCGTGCGGGTGCCGACATTCGAGCCGCGGATCGATCGCTCCCAGTTCGAGATCGCGGAAATCGACACCCGGATGGTGTCGCGGTCGCCGCCGGGCAGGCCGATGAACACCACCGTGCCGCCGGGCCTGACCATGGCCAGCGCCTGTTCGAAGGCGCGCGGTGCCGTGGCGGTGACCAGGGCCGCATGCACACCGCCGCCGGTTGCGGCGATCAGTGCCGCGACCGGATCGGGGCCGGCGGCATCGATCATCCGTTCGGCGCCCAGCCTGTGCGCCTGGGCCAGACGATCGGCCGAGACATCCACCGCCACCGGCCGCAGGCCCATGGCACGGGCATATTGCACGGCGACATGGCCCAGACCGCCCACGCCGATCACCGCCACCATCTGCCCCGGCCGGGCTTCCGACCGCTTCAGCCCGCGATAGGTGGTGACGCCGGCGCACAGCACCGGCGCCAGTGCCGCCAGATCGGCGCCGGCCGGCAGCCGGGCCACGAAATCGGCCTCGGCCACCATGTATTCGGCATAGCCGCCATGGCCGCTGAAGCCGGTGGCCCCGCCTTCGGGGCAGATCGTCTCCATCCCCGCCAGACAGAAGCCGCACCGGCCGCAGGCATGGGCCATCCAGGGCACGCCTGCGGCATCGCCGATCGCCAGCCCCGACACGCCCGATCCCAGCGCCACGACATGGCCGGTGACTTCATGGCCGGGGATCAGCGGCAGCAGTGGCGGCGTTCCCCAGTCGCCGTCCACGATGTGCAGGTCGGAATGGCAGACGCCACAGGCGGCGACCCGGATCAGCACCTCGCCGGCCGCGGGCACCGGCCGCGCGATCTGGCGGAACCGCAGCCCCTGGCCGGGCTGATCCAGTATGGCTGCGCGCATCATGGTCATTGGTTTCGTGCCTCCGCCTGGTGCCTGCTCGACGATCGGGTGCCGCTGCCGGGCCCGCCGCTCAAGCAGACCGCAGCCACAGCCCGGTGTAAAACAGGAAAGCCGCCGGTTCCGGTATCTGGAATGCCGATGGGACCGGTCATCCAGCCGGCCGTACCGATGGCGGCCGGCCGGCCCATGGCGCCGACGGGGACGGCTGGCACCATCCGGCCGGACGGGGAGCCAGAATGCGATCGGCTTTTCCAATAGCGCAATCCGGGATTTTGAATTGGTCACGGGCCGCTGGCGGGTTGCAGGCTGATGGAGCGTGCCGGCCGGGTGCCGGCCGTGCAACAGCGGCCCGGCGATCGCGGGTCAGCATCCGCAAGCGGGGAACCAGCGCCCATGATCACGATCACGGCCATCATCACCGTCACGCCGGGCAGCGACGCGCTGATGGCGGCGGAGCTTCTGAAGGTGGCGGCGCATGTCCGGGCCAATGAGCCCGACACCATCGATTTCTTCATCAGCCAGTCGCGGGACAATCCCTGCCGGTTCACGACCTATGAACGGTTCACCGATGCGGCGGCGATGGACCGGCATAATGGATCGGAGGCGGTGGCGGTGTTCTTCGCCGCGGTCAAACCGCATCTGGCCGAACCGGTCATCCTTGAGACCTGCACCGAATTGTCGGCAACGTGAAGGATCACGCGCATGTCCGCCGACCTGAAGACCACGGAATACTGGACCGCTCTGGCCCGGAGCCTTCGCCCCGACACCGGGCTGTTCATCGACGGCGCTTTCGTCGATGCGGCGGATGGCCGCCGGTTCGAGACGATCAACCCGGCCGATGACAGCGTGCTCGCCACGGTGGCCCGTGGCGGTGCCATCGATATCGACCGGGCGGTGGCCTCGGCCCGCCGCGCTTTTCGAACCGCACCCTGGGCACGGATCGCGCCGCGTGCCCGCATGGCCGTGCTTTATCGTTTCGCCGATCTGATCGAGGCGCATGCAGAGGCATTTGCCGTGCTCGATGCCCAGGATATGGGCAAACCGATTGCCGAGATGCTGACCATCGACGTGCCCGGCAGCCTTGCCTGTTTCCGGTTCATGGCCGAGGCGGCGGACAAGATCACCGGCATGACCACGGCGACGGGCGAGGATGCCCTCCATTACATCCTCAGGCAGCCGCTGGGCGTGGTCGGCTGCATCGTGCCCTGGAACTATCCGTTGATGATGGCGGCCTGGAAGATCGCGCCGGCCCTGGCCGCGGGCAATGCCGTGGTTCTGAAACCCGCCGAACAGTCGCCGTTGAGCGCGCTGCTGCTGGGCCGGCTGTTCGTCGAGGCCGGCGGACCGCCCGGTATTCTGAATGTCGTGCCAGGTTATGGCGAAGAGGCGGGGCAAGCGTTGGCCCGTCATATGGATGTCGACAAGATCGCCTTCACAGGATCGGGTGAAGTTGGCGGGTTGATGATGGTTTATGCCGGCCAGTCAAATCTGAAGCATGTCTCGACGGAATGTGGCGGAAAGTCGCCGCATGTCATCATGGCCGATGTCGAAGACCTTGAGGCAGCGGTGAATACAGCGGTCGCCGGCATCTATGGCAATCAGGGCGAGGTGTGCAGCGCCGGCTCGCGCATCCTGGTGGAGCGGGCGATTCTGGGCGATGTGGTCGAGGCCTTCACGGCCCGCACCCGCGCCACGGTGCGGATCGGCAACCCGCTGGACCCGGCGACCACGCTGGGGCCGCTGGTCACGCGCAGCCACCAGAAGCGGGTGTTGAGCTATATCGACATCGGCCGCGACGAGGGCGCGCGGCTGGCCTTCGGCGGCGCGGTGCCCGCCGGCCATAACAGCGGCGCCTGGGTTGAGCCGACCCTGTTCGCCGATGTGGGCAATGGCATGCGGATTGCGAGGGAGGAAATCTTCGGCCCCGTCGGCGCGGTGATCGGCTTCGATGGGCCTGACGAGGCTTTGCGGATCGCCAATGACACGGTCTATGGCCTGGCCGCCGGTGTCTGGACGCGTGATCTGGGCAAGGCGCATCGCTTCGCCGCCGGTGTCGAGTGCGGGATGGTGTGGGTGAACGGCTATATGAACGGCGACATGACCCAGCCCTGGGGCGGCTGGAAGCAGACCGGCAATGGCCGCGACAAATGTTTCGACGCCATTGTCGCCCATACCCAGACCAAGAGCGTGTGGGTGACGCTGGGATGAGATCCGGCTGACAGGAAGTCAGCTTTGTTGTGAAAGCATGCCGACCAGCATGGACCTGTCGTTTCGGCATATCCGGTATTTCGTGGCCGCGGCGGAAGCCGGATCGGTAACGGGGGCGGCGGCGCTGGTGGGGGTGTCGCAATCCGCCGTGACTGAAGCGATCAAGTCGATCGAGCATCAGTTGGGGGTGCCGCTGCTTCAGCGCCACCCGCGCGGTGTGTCGCTGACCCATGAGGGCCACCATTTCCTGCGCCATGCCCATGCGATGATCGAGGCGCTGACCGCCGCCGGCCGCACCCTGTCGGCGGCGGGGCGGGCGCTCACCGGACGGCTGGGCGTGGGGGTGTCGCCGATGGTCGCCGGCTATTTCCTGGCCGATCTGCTGGCCCGCTTCCGCCGCACCTTTCCGGGCATCGAGGTCATGCCGTCGGAGGATCGTCGCAGTTTCATCGAGCATCTGCTGATCAATGGCGAGCTGGATGTGGCGATCCTGGTGGTGTCGGATCTTGAAGAGAAGGCGGCCCTGGCCTTCGAGGTGCTGGCCCGCTCGCAGAACCGGCTGTGGCTGCCGCCCAATCACCGCTTCCTGAAGCGCGACCGGATCAGCCTGTTCGATGTCTGCCAGGAACCGCTGATCGTGCTGACCGCCGATGATTACGGCGACAGCCTGACCCGGATCTTCCGGCGGGCCGGGCTGATGCCGCGGGTGCTGTTCCAGACCGGATCGGTGGAGGCGGTGCGCAGCATGGTGGCGACCGGCGCCGGCATCGCCATCGCCCCCGACATCGCCTATCGCCCCTGGTCGCTGGAAGGCGACCGGCTGGAGGTGCGCGGCATCGCCGATCCGCTGCCGGCCCTGGATGTGGGGGTGGTGTGGCGGCGCGGGCTGGAGCGCGCGGCGGCGGTGGATCATTTTCTTCAGTCCTGCCGGCAGGGGCAGCGCCCCGGCCATCGGGCGGCGGATTGAGCGGGGGGCGCACGGCCATGTACGATCAGCCCAGGCACGATCAGCCCTGGCACAACGCGCCCGGCACGGCCGGACAGGCCGGCACCGACCTGCTGATCGGCGGTCGGCTGATTGCGGGTGAAGGGCCGGAGCGGGTGGTGATCGACCCGTCGACCGGGCTTCAGATCACCAGCCTGCGCGATGCCTCGCTGGTTCAGGTGGACGAGGCGGTGGCGGCGGCCATGCGCGCGGCACCGGGCTGGGCCGGGCTGACACCGGCCGCGCGAGCCCGGATGCTGCTGGCGATCGCCGATGTCATCGACCGTCAGGCGCCGGTCCTGGCCGCGATCGAGGCGCGCAACTGCGGCAAGCCGCTCGGCGCGTCACGCGATGGCGAACTGCCGCGGGCGGCGGATGTCTTCAGGTTTTTCGCGGGCGCCGCGCGTACCCGCCAGGACATGGCGGCCGATGCCTATCTGCCCGGCCGCACCAGCATTCTGATGCGCGAACCGCTGGGCGTGGTGGCGGCGATCATCCCCTGGAACTATCCGCTGATGATCGCGGCCTGGAAGCTGGCGCCGGCGCTGGCCGCCGGCAACACCGTGGTGCTGAAGCCCGGCGAGGAGGCGCCCCTGTCGCTTCTGACACTGGCGGCGATGCTGGCCGACATCCTGCCCGCCGGGGTGCTGAACGTGGTGGCGGGCAGCGGCGAGGCGGTGGGGCAGGCGCTGGTGCGCCATCCGGGCGTGGCGCTGGTCACGGTCACCGGCGATCTGGTCACCGGGCGCAAGGTGCTGGATGGGGCGGCATTCGGCGTGACGCGCAGCCTGCTGGAACTGGGCGGCAACGCCCCGGTGATCGTGGCCGAGGACGCCGATATCGACCGGCTGGTGGCCTGTGTCCGCCGGGCGGGGTTCTATAATGCCGGCCAGGACTGCACGGCCGCGGCGCGGCTGTTCGTGGCGCCGGGCATCCACGACCGGCTGGTCGAGCGGCTGGTCGCGGCGGTGTCGACCATCCGCGTCGGGTCACCCTTCGATCCGGTCACCGAGATGGGGCCGCTGATATCGCCCCGCCAGCGCGACCGCGTCGCCAGCTATGTGGAACGGGCGCGGGCATCGGGCACCGCCACGATCGCGACCGGCGGCGCATCCATTGCCGGCAATGGCTGTTTCTATGCGCCGACCGTGATCGTGAATGCCGCCCCGCAGGACGAGATCGTGACCCGCGAAGTCTTCGGGCCGGTGGTCACCGTCACGCGCTCGGCCGATGTGGATGAGGCGCTGCGCTTCGCCAACCGATCGGAACATGGCCTTGCCGCATCGGTGTGGACCCGCGATATCGGCCGGGCCATGGCGTTCGGGCGCCGGCTGGATTATGGCTGCGTCTGGATCAACGATCACATGGTGTTTCCGGCCGAGATGCCCCATGGCGGCCGGCGCCGGTCGGGCTTCGGCTATGACATGTCGGTGCATGCGCTGGATCAATATTCGGTGGCCAAGCACATCCTGCTCAACGAGGATGTTCCGTCATGACGCAGCAGACGGGCAGGGGAGGGCCGCGGCGGCGATCATGCCTGCATCAGGGCATTCAGGGCATCGGTCAGCCGGTCCAGCCCTTCAGGGCTGAGGGCGGCTTCCAGGCGGGCCTGCTGGGCTGCCAGGATCGGCTGGACGCGCTGCCACGTTTCCTGGCCGCGCGGCGCCATGAAGATCAGCACCCGCCGGCGGTCGTCGGGGTCGGGGGCGCGGAAGACCAGCGATTGCGACACCATCCGGTCGATCATCTTGGTCATGGTCGGCGGATCGACCAGCACCGCATCGGCCAGGTCCGACATCGGCCGGCCCTGGGTGTCGTCGAGCAGGCCAAGCACCCGGGCGGTCGACAGGGGGATCTTTTCGGGGCGCAACGCCTCTTCCAGCTCGCGTTCGAGCGAGCGGGTGGCGCGGGCCGTGATATAGGCGATGTGATGCTCGATGGACGGCGGCACGAAGACGCTGCAACCTCGATTGCGGGGGCGGGAGGACGGCTGGACGACGCGTGGTGGACCGATGACCAGCCGGCAGGCCGGATCATTTATCCGACGCGCAGTGGTTTAGGCAAGCGACGGACATGCACGAACGGGGAAAGGGCGGGGATCGAACGGCGCCGACGACGACCAGGACGGGTGCACCCGCATGTCGGATAACCGCCGCTGACGACACCCCGGCCTTGTGCCAATCCAGGGAGAGGCTTTGATGAACATCGGACTTCTGATCCAGCGCCAGGGCCCGGCGGGTATCTGGGGGCCATCCTGCGAAACCAGCGCCCGGCTGGCCGTGGCGGAAATCAACACCGCCGGCGGCATCGGCGGCCGCGAGGTCGCGATCGACATCTTCGATGCCGGCCTGCCGCCCGAGCGTATCGCCGCGCAGATCTCGGGCGCGATCGCCGCCCGCACCATCGACGCGGTGGTGGCGATGCATCCGAGCGACCTTCGCGCGACGATGGCGGCCACGATCGCCGGCCGCGTGCCCTATGTCTATACGCCGCAATACGAGGGCGGCGAGCGGGCGCCGGGGGTGTATACCATCGGCGAGACCAGCCGTGAGCTGCTGCCCCCGGCCATGGCCTGGATGGGGGAACGAGAGCGGGTGGAGCGCTGGTTCATTCTGGGCAACGATTACGTCTGGCCCAGGCGATCGGCGGTGCTGGTCAAGGCGATCGCCGGGCGGATGGGCGCGCGGGTGGTGGGGGAGCGCTATGTTCCCTGGATCCATGGCGATTTCACCGCCGAACTGGATGCCATCCGCGCCAGTGGTGCCGATGGCGTGCTGCTGCTGCTGCTGGGCGAAGACGCGATCAGCTTCCATCGTGCCTTCGGCGAGGCCGGCCTTGCCAGTGCCGCGAGCCGGTTGTGCATGGCTTTCGACGAGAACCTGCTCTATGCCGTGGGGGAAGAGAACACCGAGCGGCTGTTCAGCGTCTCGGGCTATTTCTGCAACCTCGACACCGCGGCCAACAACAGCTTCCTCGACAGCTATCAGGCGATGTTCGGCCGACGGTCGCCGGTGCCCAACATGCTGGGGCAGTCGTGCTACGAAGGTGTGCACTTTCTGAAAAGCCTGATCGACACCGCCCCGGTCAGTGGCGGACTGACGCGGCGGCGCGACCGCTTTCATCTGGCGCATCGATCGGCCCGCAGCCACGACGCCATGGCCGGGCCGCTTGCCGTTCATCTGGCGACTGTACAAGGCATTGATTTCAAACATATCGCCTCGTTCTGACCGTGCCCTGGCCGCCGGGCCGGATTGCGGGAGCATCAGAGAGGCCGGTCGGGGATCGCACCAGGACCGGCCTCTGATCATCTCTCTTTTTTGCGGCGCATCATATAGTTGACTTTTCAACACTGACGAATTCAAATACCTGTAATGACGTCGTCGCGACGGGGAGCGTCGGAGACGGCCATTGGCAGGGAGCAGCCGACCTATGTCCAAAAACCGGACAGACCTCACCAACCGGGGCGCCGCATCGGGCAGCGTCACCCGCAGAACCTTTCTCCGCAGCACGGCGCTTGCCGCCGGCGGCCTGATCGCGGCACCCGCGATCATGCGCCATGCGGCACTGGGCTCGGACGATCCGATCCTGATCGGCAGCCTGCACGACCAGTCGGGCGCGGTCGGCACCTCGGGCGTGCCGATGGTGCGGGCGCTTGAACTTGGTATCGAGGAAGTGAACGCGGCGGGCGGCGTTCTGGGCCGGCCGCTGAAGCTGGTGCATTACGACACCCAGTCGAACATCCAGCTCTACACCCAGTATGCCCAGCAGATCGCGCTGAAGGACAAGGTGGCGGTGGTGCATGGCGGCATCACCTCGGCATCGCGTGAGGCGATCCGCCCGGTCTTCGGGCGCTACAAGACGCTGTATTTCTATAACACCCTCTATGAGGGCGGCGTCTGCGACCGCAACGTGTTCTCGACCGGCACCACCCCGGCCCAGACCGTTGAAAAGCTGGTGCCTTACGCGCTGGAGCGCTGGGGCAAGAAGGTCTACATCCTGGCGGCCGACTATAATTACGGCCAGATCACCGCCAAATGGATGGAGAAATACACCCGCGACAATGGCGGTGAGGTGCTGTCGGTCGACTTCTTCCCGCTCGACGTGACCAATTTCGGCTCGACGATCAGCAAGATCCAGCAGGCCAAACCCGATGTGGTGTTCTCGGCCCTGGTTGGCGGCAATCACACCGCCTTCTATCGCCAATGGGCGGCGGCAGGGCTGAAGGGCTCGATCCCGATCGCCTCGACCACCTTCGGTCTGGTCAACGAACTGGCGGCGCTGGAAGCCTCGGAAAGCGACGGTATTATCAGCGGTTACGGCTATTACGAGGAACTGACCACGCCGGCCAGCACCAAATTTACTGGCGCGCTGAAAGAGAAATTCCCCGGCATCCCCTATATCAGCGAACTGGCGGCCTGCACCTATGAAGGCTTCCATCTGTGGGTCGAGGCGGCGAAGAAGGCCCAGTCGATCGACCGGATGAAGGTCACCGAGGCGCTGGAAGAGGGCATGAGCTTCGACGGTCCGACCGGCACGGTCACCATCGATCACAAAACCCATCACACCGTGCGCAACGCCTTCCTGGCCGAAGCCAAGGAAAAGCTGTGGAGCGTGGTCGGCAGCTATCCCGACCAGCCGCCGGCCGATACCGCGGCGGTGTGCGACCTGATCGCCAACCCCCGCGATACCAAGCAGTACGTCATCTCGCTCTGACAGGGGACAGGCTCATGGATCTCGCAGCCGTCCTGACCCTGGATGTGCTGAACGGCATCGCCTCGCTGATCCTTCTGTGCACGGGGCTCGCCGTCATCTTCGGGATGATGAAAATCATCAACCTTGCCCATGGCGAATTCCTGATGCTGGGTGCCTATGCCACGGTGGTGGCGGTGGATAGCGGCATCAATATCTGGATCGCCATGCTGGTGATCTCGCCGGTCTTCGTGGGGTTGGTCGGGCTGGTGGTGGAGCGCACCTTCATCCGCCTGCTCTATGGGCGGCTGGTGGATTCGATGCTCGCCACCTGGGGCCTGAGCCTGTTTCTCGTGGGCCTGATCACCACCATCTTCGGCAACACGATCAAAAGCGTGCCGTCGCCGCTTGGCGGTTTCACCATCGGCGCCTATCGCAGCAGCCAGTACACTGTGTTTCTGGTGGTGGTGGCGGCGCTGCTGCTGGGCGGATTGTGGCTGCTGATGCGCCGCACCCGCTTCGGGCTGATCGCCCGCGCCACCATGCAGAACCCCGACATGGCGGCGGCCATGGGGGTCAGCCCGCCCAAGGTCTATATGGCGACCTTCGGGCTGGGGGCCGCGATCACCGGCCTGGCCGGCGGCCTGCTCGCCCCCGTGGCCGGCGTGCTGCCCACCATGGGCGCCGCCTATATCGCCAAGGCCTTCATCACCGTGGTGGCGGGCGGGGCATCGGTGATCACCGGCAGCGCCACGGCATCGGGGCTGTTCGGCTTCATCAATCAGTCCGCCTCGTATCTCACGACCCCGGTGATCGGCGAGGTGTTCCTGTTCGTGTTCGCGATCGTGCTGATCCGCCTGTTGCCCCAGGGCATCTCGGGACGCTTCTTCAGGGGGAGCCTCTGACCCATGCCCACGCCAAACGCAAACCTGACCAATGCGGGCCTGACCAGTGCGGGCCTGACCCATGCCAATCTGGCAAAAGCTGCCCAGACCCTGGGCATCGTCGCCGCCGCTGCCCTGGTCGTGTTCATGCCGATGATGGTCGAGCTGTTCGACCTGATGCAGTACACCATCTTCGCGGTGATGGGCATTCTGGCGCTCAGCCTGGGCTTTATCTGGGGCTTCGGCGGCATCATGTCCTTCGGCCAGACCGCCTTTTTCGGTCTGGGCGCCTATACCTTCGCCGTCACCGCCATCAACACCGATGGCGGCTGGTCGGCGGTGGCGCTGGCGGTGCTGGTGCCGGCGGTGTTCGCGGCGGTGCTCGGCTATTTCATGTTCTATGGCCGGATCAGCGACGTGTATCTGGGCGTGATCACGCTGACGGTGACGCTGATCCTGTTCAACGTGGTCAACAGCACCGCCGGTGACGCCTATACCATCGGCGACGCGCCGCTTGGCGGGTTCAACGGCATCCCGGCGGTGCCGGGGCTGTCGATGCCGGGAAACCCCGACTATTTCTTCGGACCGGAGGAGAACTGGTATCTCTCGGCCGGGTGTCTGCTGCTGGTCTATCTGCTGCTGAAGGGCGTGCTGCGCACCCATTTCGGCCGGGTGGTGGTGGCCGTGCGCGAGAACGAGACCCGGGCCGCGCTGCTTGGCTATGACCCGCGGATCTACAAGCTGCTCGCCTTCGTCATCGGCGGCGGCGTGGCGGGGCTTGCCGGCTGCCTGTTCACCAATTGGGGCGCCTTTGTCAGCCCGACGGTGTTCAGCCTGTCGACCGCGGCGCAGATCATCATCTGGGTGACCATCGGCGGGCTCGGCACCCTGCTGGGGCCGGTGATCGGCTGCTTCCTGATGCAGTATCTGATCCTGCAGATCGGCACCCAGCAAAGCTTCAATGCCGATCTGGTAATGGGCGCCATTCTGCTGGCCTTCGTGCTGGCGATGCCGATGGGGCTGGTGCCGATGGCGCGGCTGCTGGCCTGGCGGGTGATCGAGCGGCTGTGGCCGGCCGGCGCCGGCGGCCGGGACGCCGACACCGCCGATGCCGCGCCCGATGCCCGCATGGCCGAGGGGGCGAAGTGACATGACCATCCAGGACACCACCGCCGCCGACGGCATCCTGCTTCAGACCAGCAATCTGACCATGCGCTTCGGTGGCGTGGTCGCGGTCAGCGATGTCAGCCTGACCCTGCGTGAATTGGAACTGCGCTGCCTGATCGGCCCCAACGGCGCCGGCAAGAGCACCTTCTTCAAGATGCTGACCGGCCAGTTGAAGCCCAGCACCGGTGCCATCAGCTTCCGCGGCGCGCCGATCGCCGGCGATGATCCGCATGCGATCGCGCGGCGCGGCATCGGCATCAAGACCCAGGTGCCGAACGTGTTCGATGGCTTGAGCGTGCGCGAGCATATCTGGCTGGCGGCGCGGCGCCAGCATCTGGACCGGCGGGCCAACGACGTCGTGGCCTCGGTGCTCGACCGTATCCGGATGACGCATCTGGCCGGCGCCCAGGTTGGGCGTCTGTCCCATGGTCAGCGGCAATGGGTGGAGATCGGCATGGTGATCGCCGGCGATCCGGACCTGATCCTGCTGGACGAACCGGCGGCGGGCATGACCCATGACGAGGTTCTGCGCACCGCCGAGATCATCCGCGATATCAACCAGACCAAGGCCTTGATCGTGGTCGAGCACGACATGCAGTTCATCCGGATGATCGCCAAGACCGTGACCGTGTTCAATCAGGGCGCCGTGCTGGTGGAAAGCACCGTCGATGCGGTGCTGGCCGATCAGCGGGTGCGCGACGTCTATCTTGGCAAGAAGGTGCATTGAGATGGCGGAGCTGTTGTCGGTTCAGGGGCTGCGGTCGGGCTATGGCCGTATCCCGATCCTGATGGGCATCGATTTCACCCTGGCGCCGGGGGAGTTCCTGGGGATTCTGGGCCATAACGGCATGGGCAAGACCACGCTGATCCGCAGCCTGATGGGCTATCTGCCGGCCACCGCCGGGCGGATCACGCTCGATGGCCGCGACATCACCGGTGCCAAGCCGGCGCAGAAGGCCGCCGCCGGCATCGGCTATGTCCCGCAGGGCCGCCAGATCTTCCCCGATCTGTCGGTGTTTGAAAATCTGCGGATGGGACAGGCCGGAAAGTCGCGTGAGGACAAGGCGGTGATCGACCAGGTGCTGAGCCTGTTTCCGCGCCTGACCCGGCTGCTGGACCGGCGCGGCGGCGCGCTGTCGGGCGGCGAACAGCAATTGCTGGCGCTGGCCCGGTGCCTGTGCACGCAACCCCGCATCATTCTGCTCGACGAGCCGACCGAGGGCATCCAGCCCAACATCCTGGATGAGATTGTGGAAACCCTTCAGGATCTGCGCCGCCAATCGGGTATCGCGATGATCCTGGTCGAACAGAACCTGGAATTCCTGACCGCCCTCTCGGACCGGCTGCTGATCATCCAGAAGGGGGTGATCACGGACGAGGTCTCGCCGGAAATGATGGCGGATCCGGAGCGCATTGCCGACTTTGTCGGCATGCACGCGTGAAGACCGACGACTTTGTCGGCATGCACGCGTGAAAGATCGACCTCGACAATACCCACAAGGCCCCCGCCAGACTTTCAGTGAGACGACCGGGCCCGACACGGGTGGCGCGACCAGCAGGTTCGCGCCACGACACCCAGCCTTTGACCTTTTCGTCCCCAGCCTCTGGCTTCATGTTCAAGGACAACGGAGACAACCATGTCCGTCACCCGCCCCAATGTCGACCAGTTGACCGATCTCGCCGCCGGTCTCGGCATCACGCTGAGCGCCGCCGAGGCCGCCGAATATCTGACCCTGATGGAGGGCAATTTCGCGGCCTATGATCTGATCGACGCGCTGCCCGACAACATTCCGGTCGTCACCTATCCCCGCACCCCCGGCTATCGCCCGACGGGTTCAGAGAACAAGTACAACGCCTGGTATGTGAAGTCGGAGGTGAAGGGTGCGGCCAGTGGCAAACTTGCCGGCCGCACCGTGGTTCTGAAGGACAATGTGGCCCTGGCCGGCGTGCCGATGATGAACGGCGCCTCGACGCTGGAAGGTTATATTCCGGCACTCGACGCCACCATCGTCACCCGCATGCTCGACGAAGGCGCCACCATCGTCGGCAAGGCGACCTGCGAATTCTTCTGCCTGTCGGGTGGCAGCCACACCTCGCAGCCCGGCCCTGTGCACAACCCCTACAAGTATGGCTATTCCGCTGGCGGATCGTCTTCGGGTAGTGCCGCGCTGGTCGCGGCGGGCGAGGTCGACATGGCGATCGGCGGCGATCAGGGCGGCTCGATCCGCATGCCCTCCTCACTGTGCGGCCTGTATGGCATGAAGCCCACCCATGGGCTGGTGCCCTATACCGGTGTGATGCCGATCGAGGCCACGATCGACCATACCGGCCCGATGACCAATTGTGTCGCCGACAACGCGCTGCTGCTGGAAGTGCTGGCCGGCGCCGACGGGCTGGACCCGCGCCAGTATGCGCCTGTCACCGCCGTCTATACCGAGGCGCTGGGCAAGGGCGTCGCGGGCATGAAGATCGCGTTGCTGAAGGAAGGCTTCGAGGTCGCCAATGGCGATCCGGCGGTGTACGACAAGGTGCGGGCGGCGGCCGAGAAGCTGGCGGCACTGGGTGCCGAGATCACCGAAATCTCGATCCCCGAGCACTTCACCGCCGCCGCGATCTGGGGGCCGATCGCGCTGGAGGGCCTGCAGTGGCAGATGATGCACGGCAACGGTATGGGGATGAACTGGAAGGGCCTGTACAATGTCGGCCTTCTGGACGCCCATGCCGGCTGGCGGCAGCGGGCCGACGAGTTGTCACCGTCGCTGAAGATTTCGATGTTCATCGGCGAATACTTCATCCAGAAGTATAATGGCCGCTTCTATGGCAAATCGCAGAACATCGCCCGGCTGGTGAAGGCGGCCTATGACGCGGCCCTGGCCGAATACGACCTGCTGCTGATGCCGACCTGCCCGATCGTCGCGCCGGAACATCCCGGCCCCGACGCCTCGCTGACCGAATACATCACCAAGGCCTTCGCGGTGCTGGGCAACACCCAGCAGTTCGACGTGACCGGCCACCCGGCGATGACCGTGCCCTGCGGCCTGATCGACGGTCTGCCGGTGGGCATGATGCTGGTCGGCAAGGATTACGACGAGAGCACCATCTATGCCGCCGCGGCCGCTTTCGAGGGCGTCGGCGACTGGAAGACCTTCTGATCGGGTGACGACGTCTGGCGGCGGTGCAGCCAGGTATGACGGAGCACGACGACCGCCAACGAAGACAGGAAACAAGGGCCGCTTTTCAGGCGGCCCTTGTTTCTGTGCACATCCGGGCGCGGAAATTCTGGTCGTCTCTACTGCGGATCGGCGACCCGCTTGTACAAATGCCCAAGCAGTTCCGCGAAGTCTTTCGGATTCCGGGCATCCATGAGGACTTCGAATGTCTTCTGAAGATCCTGCTCCTGCTGGTGGAGCAGCGGACGCAGCGTGTTGAGCAGGCTTGCACCCTTATGGGTCAGCAGCACCTTGACGCGGCGGCGGTCGGCCGGATCGGCTGCCCTGTAGACCAGGCTGTCGGATATCATCCGGTCGACCACCTTGGTCAGCGTCGAGGCATCGACAAGAACAGCCCTGGCGAGTTCAGACATGCTCAGTCCTTCGCCTGTATTGTCGAAGGCCAGGGTCTGAAGCACCCGAAGCTGATCCACAGGCAGCTTCATTGGCCGCAGATTTTCTTCCAGGTCGCGCTCAAGCTGCCGGTTCAGGCTGGCTAAAAGAAACCCGATATTTGTTTGAAGCGTGTCGCCGGACATCATCATTTCCTCATCGCTTCCCGGCGGAGCCGAAAGAGTGCAGTCATATCAGAACAGCGGGCATATCAGAACAGCGGGCATATCAGAACGACGGGCATTCCGGGATGGGGCGGATCAGGAGATGTCCACAGCCACCTGCCTGTGTTTCGATACCAAAAAACCGGCAGCCCGTCAGCAATCTCCGCTGTCGAGCGGCTGCGGCAAAAGGCGCGTCCTTTGTCTGCCGTGGGGTTCTGGAGATATCAGAAGCGGGCAATGATCGCGAAGGACATGCCATCGGCTTCAGCGATATAGACCGGCAGGCGCCGTGCCAGATTGCTCATGCTGGTGTCGAAGCGCGCCGATCGATACGCCACCTGGTTCATCGGCAGATGCAGAAGGCGTTGCGGATCGGTCGTCTCACCCATCTGAAGCAGACCGAGCGAAAAGCTGATGCCTTCATAACACGACTGGCCGTAGAAATTCGGAATCGGCGCATAGCTCCCGAAGGATGACCAATAACGTTCCATGAAGGCCGTATTGGGTGGCGTGCGGGATGCGGCGAAATAACAGGCGCCTGCATAAAGTCCCTCCATGGCAGCGGGGGCGAGACTGGTCAGAACGGTTTCGTCTGTGGCGATGGCGCATCGCGGGATCAGCGCCGCAAGTCCGGCGTCACCATAGGCCCGATAAAACGGAATACCCTGATCACCGACCAGGAAACACAGCACCACATCCGGCTTTGTTCTCCGGATGTCTTCGATGGCGCGTTGATCCCAGATGTCGGAGGCGTTCAGCGGGCGCGCCAGCATACCGACCACATGGCCACCGGTTGTCGAGATCATCCGGCCGGCCATCGGCATGCTCCGCCGGGGCCAGCGATAGTCGCTGCCGATCAGGAAGAAGCGCCGGGCGTGGAAGCGCTGTTCGATCCAGGCGAGCATGGGTGGGATCAGATGATCATCCGTGGAGCTGACCGCGATTGTCGGCTCGGGCTCGTCCCTCTCATAGTTCGGCGTATAGATGAACGGCACGCGCCCGGCCACGGCAAATGATATGGCGCGCCGCGCATTGGAGGCGACCATTGCCACAATTGCCGATACGCCGTCGACATCGATGAGATCACGCGCAAGTCGCGTGGCCGATGCCGGTTCCCAGCCGGCATCGCGGACAACCAGATCAATTTCGGCGCCGCGAATACCGCCGGCTGCATTGGCCTCGGCTGCGCCGAGAATTGCACTGTTTATGCAGGACGGAGCCCAGACGCCGGTTGGCCCGCTCTGAGAGATCAACAGGCCGATCTTGATCTTTGTCATCAGCGTTGCCCCCTGAGAGTCCAGACAGCATAGGAATGACGCGAATCCTCATCAAGAGACATCGGTCTGCGACGCCGCCGGCACGTCCGGCGATCGGTACGGATAGAAATATATTTCCTTTGCAATAATGTCATCTGACAATTACGAATAAGACAGTACCTGATGAGAGCGGGGCTTCCGTGACGTGTGGGATGAGCGCGTCCGGGCGCCAGCCACGGCGAATGCCCCCAGACAGGTACGACTCACCGACATGCATGGCAGGAGGCGGAACGATGCATATCGAACCGGGCATTGTTGATGGTGCGAAGATCATTCTGAGTTACGGGACGGCTGCGGGGGCCGGACTGGTGGCATTGAAGGCCGGACGTGACGATGTCATGAGGCGTGGCGCGACGTCGTTCGCGGTGCGCGGCGGTATTGCCCGTCATTGTTCTGGGGCTTTTTCAGGTGTTGCCGCATCCGCCTGTGGGTGTGTCGGAGGTGCATCTGATCCTTGGATCGACCTTGTTTCTTCTCTTCGGCGCGGCGCCGGCGGCAATCGGTCTCGCGCTGGGTCTGCTGGTCCAGGGGGTGGCTTTCGCCCCGTTCGATCTGCCGCAATACGGCATGAACGTCACGACGCTTCTTGTGCCACTGTTTGCGCTGTCTTACGTCGCCGACCGGCTGATTGCACCTCAGACGCCCTATGTCGACCTTGGCTATCGTCAGGTGCTGGCCTTGTCGGTGACCTATCAGGCCGGCATCGTCGCCTGGGTGGCCTTCTGGGTGCTCTATGGCCAGGGCGTCACCATGGCCACGCTGCAATCGGTCTCTGCCTTCGGGGCTGCGTATCTGGCGGTCATCCTGGCCGAGCCGCTGATCGATCTGGGCGTGCTGGCCATCGCGAAGTCCATGCGGGGCGGCCTGGTCCTGGAGCGCCGGCTGCACGCTTCAGCATGACAAAGGCGCTTGCTGGCAGCAAGAGCCTGTCTGCACGCCTTGGGATGGTCTCGCGACGAGAAGGACATGATCGATGAATGGCATTCATGATCTCGGTGGCATCGACGGCATGGGACCGGTCGGGCCGACAGGTTGGGAGCCGCCCTATCATGCGGCCTGGGAAAAGGCGGCCTGGGCGCTGTTTCCCTTTGCCGCCCGCGCCGGCATGTTCGGGCTGGACGAGTTCCGCAGGCATCTGGAGAAGATGCATCCGCTTCATTACCTGACCGCCTTCTATTACGAACACTGGGTCGAGGCGGTGGAGCGGATCGGCACCGAGAAGGCCTATTGGTCGCGCGGGGAACTCGACAAGCGGATGGCCTATTATCTGGACTATCCGGATGTGCGCCTGCCGCCCAATGATGATCCAGCCCTTGTCGATTTCGCCGAGTGGGCGGTCAAGAACGGCTTTCCCGCGGCGCGCGACGTTGGCCACGAGCCCAAATTCGCGATCGGCGACAGGGTGGTGGTCGACGCCTCCGTGCCCCGCCATCACCACCGACGGCCGCGCTACACGATGGGCCGTACCGGCGAGATCGTGATGTATCACGGCGCCCATGTCTTTCCCGACACGACCGGCAATGGCCAGGGTGAGACGGCCGAGCATCTCTATACGGTGCGGTTCACGCAGGCCGAGCTTTTCGGATCGGCGTATGCCGACCCGAATGCCTGCCAGCATACCGATATGTGGGAACCCTATATCACGCGCGCACAGTCCTGAGGGGTAGGCAGATGACCCGTGTCAATCTCGTTCACACGCCGCGCACCGAAGAAGAAATCACCGCGCGCGTCAAAGCCATCGAATCGATTCTGATCGAGAAAGGATTGATGTCGGAAGCCGGCGTCGACCGGTTCGCCGAAATCTACGAACATGAAGTCGGGCCCAACCTTGGCGCCCAAGTGGTGGCCAAGGCCTGGACCGATCCAGACTTCAAGGCACGTCTGCTGAAGGACGCCACGGAAGCCTGCGCGGAACTCGGGATCGGCGGGTTGCAGGGCGAGCATATGATCGCCGTCGAGAACACGCCGGCCATCCACAACGTCGTCGTGTGCTCGCTGTGCTCCTGTTACCCGTGGCCGGTGCTGGGCCTGCCGCCGAACTGGTTCAAGTCGATGCCCTATCGGGCGCGGATCATCCGGGAACCGCGGCTCTGTCTGAAGGAGGATTTCCGGCTCGACATCCCGGCCGAGACCGAGATCCGGGTCTGGGATTCGAATTCCGAGATCCGCTATTGGGTGATCCCGCAGCGCCCCGACGGAAGCGAAGGGATGAGCGAAGACGCGCTTGCCGGCCTGGTCACGCGGGATTCGATGATCGGCACCGGCCTGACGCGGACCGCCTGACGCCGGCGTGAAGAATGACAGGCGTGAATAAGGAACCGGATATGCAGCCTGTATCGATGACCTGCGGTACCGACCTTGCCACCATCCTGCGGCAGCGCGAAGGGCAGGCCGCTTTCGACAAGCCCTGGGAATTGCGCATTTTTGCCGTTGCTGTCGCCGCCTGCAACGCGGGGGAATTCGGCTGGGATGAATTCCAGGAGGCGCTCACCGATGCCATCCGCCACTGGGAGGCGGCCAACCCCGACTTTTCATCCGAGGACTGGAACTATTACGAGCATTTTGTGACGGCGCTTGAAGTCGTACTGGCGCGTCATGACAGACTGTCGACCGACAATCTCGACGATCGTGCGAGAACCATCCTCGACACGCCGCCGCACAAGCATCACGTCGCCCGATACGACCCGATCACGGTAGACGCCGCCGCGATCTGATGCGGTGAGGCAGGCCTGGCTTCGGCATCCTGTCGGAGACGACGGCCACGACAGCAGATCCCGATCAGGGGGAGCCACCTGATCGGGATCTGTATGCTCGGCCGCACCACGCCTTTAGATCAGTGATTTCCTCGGCGGCAACCGTACCGTCGACACGCGCCAGAGCGGCCAGGATAACCGCTTCCGAGTCGACCGATCCCCACATATGACGCGAGCGAACTTCTGCCGCCGGCTCCTTTCTGCGCGTCGACCAGGCAGGCCCAGAATCCGCTGAAGGAACAACGGGACGTCATCGAAGACGTCGCCGTCGAAATCGATGCAGCACGTGATCTGGTCGACCCGGAACTGCCGGACGCCGCGGCATTTGTGGCAGCGGGCCTGAAGACACGGGCACTATCGGCTGCAACGGTGCAAAGACGCATATGACGCCAAAGCGTGTGACTGCTTGATATCCGCCGGTCAGGTCAACCTGCCGGCGGTGTTTGTCGGGACTGCATTCACGACCACACGACGCGGCCGCCCTCAGGCAATCACCAGATAGACGATGATCATCGCCAGCACCGCCAGCCCCAGGCTGATCGTCAGGATATAGCGGACGCGGCCGGTGGTGCGGGCCTGGCGGGCCTCGGTCCTGGGCATCACCGGCGGCGTGCCCGTGGGGTCGGGGCGGGCATCGGGGCCAGGGGTCGCGGTTGCGTCGACATCGGGATGGGGACCGGGGGTGATGCCGTCGCCGGTGCGGCGGTCGTTCTGATTGTCCGTCATCCTGTGTCCTCTCGGCTGTGGGATGGGGCCGGTGCGCGGCCCCATCAGGGCGATGAAACGCCGGTGGCGCGCAAAGGTTCCCGCCGAAGGCCCGTGGATGACCGGGGCGGATCATTGAACGCCTGGCCTCCGTGCGTGGCGACAGGCGCCGCTTCCCGCTTGACGCGGTCGCCGAGGTCGCCGATATTAAATTCAAACAAACGTATGAATAATTTTCTGGGGCAAGACAGCTTGCCGGTCCGGCCGTTCGAAAGAGTGCAGCATGCAGTTCGATCACAGCCCAGAGGTGGAGGCGCTGCGCCAGCGTCTGCGCGATTTCATGGACCACTATATCCTGCCGGCCAATGCCGCGTTTCATCATGCCATCGCCGCCGGCAACCATCCGGTGGAGCTGATCGAGCGGTTGAAGGCCAGGGCCTGGGAAGCCGGGTTGTGGAACATGTTCCTGCCGTCGCTCGCCGACGACCAGCCGGGCCTGCGCCTGTCGAACCTGGACTATGCGCCCTTGGCCGAGATCATGGGGCGGGTGCCGTGGTCGGCCGAGGTGTTCAATTGCGCGGCCCCCGACAGCGGCAATATGGAATTGCTGCAATTGTTCGGGACGCCCGCGCAGAAGGCCCGCTGGCTCGATCCGTTGCTGACCGGCGAGATCCGCTCGGTGTTCTGCATGAGCGAGCCGGATGCGGCCTCGTCGGACCCGACCAATCTGGCGACCACCATCCGCCGTGACGGGGATGATTATGTCATCGACGGCCGGAAATGGTTCATCACCGGCACGCGCCATCCGAAACTCAAGGTCGCGATCGTGTTCGGCATCACCGACCCCGATCCGGCGGCGGCGCGCCACCGGCGGCATTCCTTCGTCATCGTGCCGATCGACCAGCCGGGGGTGAGCATCACCCGCGACATCACCCTGATGGGCGCGCATTCGCCCGAGGGGCATGGCGAGGTGGTGTTCCGCGGCGTGCGCGTGCCCGCCTGCAACCTGATCGGCGAGGAAGGATCGGCCTTTGCCATTGCTCAGGCACGGCTTGGGCCGGGGCGGGTGCATCATGCCATGCGCAGCATCGGCCAGTGCGAACTGGCGCTGGAACTGATGACCGAACGGGCATTGGAGCGCCGGGTCTTCGGCCAGCCCCTGGCTGAGCGGGCCAATATCCGCGACTGGATCGCCGAAAGCCGGATCGAGATCGACCAGTGCCGCTTGCTGGTGCTGCATGCCGCCTGGCTGATGGACGCCAAAGGCAATGCCGCCGCCCGTACCGCGGTGTCGGCGATCAAGCTGGCCAGTGCGCGCCTGCAGACCCGCGTCGTGGACCGGGCGATGCAGGTGTTCGGTGCCGCCGGCCTGTCGCCCGACACGCCGCTGGCGGCCTTGTGGAACTGGGGGCGGGCGCTGCGTGTGCTCGACGGGCCGGACGAGGTGCATCTTCAAACCGTGGCCCGCGCCGAACTGGCGGCGGCACGGGCGGCGACCGGCCGCAACGCGCTGCATTTCGTGGCGCCGGCTGTCTGATCCGCCCGGCGGCACAGGTTCTGCCCGGCGGCGCCGATGGCGACGACAGCGCCGGTCAATCGGACTGGAGCGAGGGGTGTGCGTCCAGCCAGCCGACCAGTTCGACATCGAACTGGTCGGGCTCTTCGAAGAAGGGCGCATGGGCGCTGTGTTCGAAGACCCGGATGGTGAGATCGGCGAAGCGGTCGCGCACCACCTCCCACAGCCAGGCCGGGGGCACCAGATAGTCGTGCCGGCCCAGCATCAGCAGCACCGGCACCGCCAGCCGGTCCAGCCCGCGGGTGATGTCGATGTCGCGGAACACCGTGCCCCAGACATGGTCGAACATCGCCATGTTGGTCTCCACCCCCGCCCACAGCCGGGCGGCATCGAAGGTCGGATCGAACCACGCCTTGGGGCCGGTCAGCAGGCAATAGCTGATGAAGGCACGCGACGGATCATCGGCGATCGCCGCCGGCAGCCGCGCCAGATTGGCCGCCAGCAACGCCTTGCGGTGGGGGCAGGCGGTTTCGGCGAAATGGCGCTCGCCCGCCTCATGCGCCGCCACCGAATAATCGGGGCTGAGACAGGCCATCACCACATGGGTGACGGCATCGGGATAGGCCTTGGCGTATTCCAGCGCCAGAAACCCGTGGCCCGAATGGCCGAACACCGCCACCTGCCCCAGGCCCAGACGCAGGCGGACAGCCTCGACATCCCCCAGCAGCCTGTCCAGCGCATAGGCGGCCGGATCGGTGGCATGATTGCCCGGCGCGAAGCCGCGATGGTCGACGAACACCAACTGCATCTTCTGCCGCAGGGTGGCCGGAAAGCTGCGGGCATAATACAGGGCCGAGCCGATCACCAGCAGCACCGGCCGGCCGGGCGTGTCGCGGCCTTCGATGCGCACCTGAAGGGCGAAACCATCGACCGTCACCAGACGGCTTTCGGGGGCGGGCAGGGCGGCTTCGTGAGACATGGCGTAACGACCGGCGCTGGTGGTTCAGAAGCGCTGTGTACAGGTGAAACAGCCGGATGATCCTAGAACCGTAACGCGAACAAATAAAGAACATTCTGTCCGCCGGTTGCAGCTTTGCCGCGCGCCGCCCCCCCTGCGCGCGCCCTCCCTTTATGTCGCCGCCCCGCCCGGTCAGTCGACGGTGAGCACGATCTTGCCCTGAATGTGCCCTTCCCCGGCCCGCTCATGGGCCTTGCGGGCATCGGCGAGCGGATAGCTGCTATCGATGACGACGCGGAAGGTGCCGTCGTCGAGCAGGTGGGCGAGTTCCGCCAGTTGCGCGCCGTTGGAGCGGACCTGGGTGGTCGACACCGTGACCCCCAGCGCGCCTGCCTCGTCCGCACCGGAAAAGCCCAGCGGAAAGATCGGGAACAGGGCGCCGCCGCGTTTCAACAAGCGCAGGAAGCGCCCAGTGGTCGGGCCACCAAGCGTGTCGATGACCAGATCGACATCGCGGATGATGTCCTCGGGGGCGGTTTTCCTGTAGTCGATGACGTCGTCGACGCCGAGCTCGCGCAGAAGTGCCTCGTGTCGGCCCGATGCCACCGCGATCACCCGCGCGCCCTTCCATCTGGCGATCTGCACGGCGAAATGCCCCACGCCGCCGGCGGCTCCGTTGACGAGAACGGTCCTGCCCTCCAGCGGCACCGGCTCATGCTTGTGGGGTTGAAGCGGGTTCGGCTCATCATGCCCGAGGTCGATCATGAACTGCCAGGCGGTGAGCAGCGACATCGGCGCGCCGGCGGCGTGCAGGTGATCGATACCGGCCGGCTTCACGGCAAGGTCCGACACCGGCACGCTGACATATTGGGCATAGGCCTTGCTGTCCCCGAACACGCCTTCCGGAAAACGCACCATCGCATAGACCGCGTCGCCGACCGAGATGCCGGTCACGTCGTCGGCGACCGCCTCGACCACGCCTGAAATGTCGGTTCCTGGAATGATCGGGAAGGCGTGCGGCGGCCGCCATTCCGGGGGCAGCGTCTTATATCCGTCCCGCAGATACCAGTCGGGGGGATTGAGGCCGACCGCATGCACACGGACGCGGACATGACCGGGCGTCAGATCGGGCATGGGCGCATCCTCGTAGACCAGCACCTCGGGGCCACCGAATGCGTGCAGGCGCACGGCCTTCATCATCTCTCGCGACATCGATGTCGTCCTCCACAGCGTGATGCGTCGCCAGCAATGGCGACAGCGACCATATGTTCCCGGACATCTGAATTGATAATAGCCGTCGCTTTCGCTTTAATAATGCCATGAAGGAACAAATGGGATTGGAGCGGCTGGCGGGCCTGATCGCCTTTGCCAGAGCCGGGTCGATGGGCAGCTACACGGCCGCTGCCCGGTCGCTGTCGATCACCCCCTCGGCGGTGAGCAAGAGCGTGCAGCGGCTGGAGCAGCGCCTGGGGGTGTCGCTATTCACCCGCACCACGCGCTCGTTGACGCTGACACCCGAAGGGCGCGATCTGCATGAGCGTGCGCTGAGGCTGTTGCGGGATGCGGAAGACATCGAGCAGATGGCCATCACCGCACGCTCGGAACCTTCCGGCACCTTGCGGATCGCAGCGCCGCTGCCGATCGGGATCCATGTGATCGCCCCCGCGCTGCCGGCTTTCCGCAGACGCTATCCCGCGGTGACGGTCGATCTGCGGCTCAACGATCAGATGGTCGATCTTATCGAGCACCGGATCGATATTGCGGTGCGGATCGGCGAGCTGGCGGATGGGCGGCTGCTGTCGCGCCGGCTTACCCCGCACCGGCTCTGTGCCTTCGCATCACCGGATTATCTGGCAAGACGTGGCACGCCGGTGCACCCGAACGCCCTGGCGGGGCATGACACGGTCAATCTCCGTTACCAGAGCACCGGGCAGGTGTTCCGCTGGCCGTTCCGGATCGGCGGGCAGGTCGTCGAGATCGTCCCGCAATCCGGACTCGTCGTCGACGCCAGCGATGCGCTGATCGCAAGCCTCGCGGCCGGTGGCGGCATCGGCGTCTGTGCGACATTCATCGCGGCGCCCTATGTGGCGCGGGGCGACCTGGTCCCGATCCTGTCCGGATTTGCCGTCGACCGCGACAACATTACGGCCCTCTGGCCGGAAAGCCGGCGGGCGAACCCGGCGGTGCGGGCGTTCCTGGCGGTGTTGCACGAGATTTTCCACGACCGCATGACCGCTGCCGCCGCGCTGTCGCTTTGATCAGCCCGGCCCGTGACATTTGCATATTGCGACGTGATTGACGGCGGATTGATTTGGGTCAAGTCGCCCCGGTACCGCCGGCTCTAGCATCACTTGACTGGATGTTCGACGGGAACCGGCAAGGCGCCATGAACAGCAGCGCTGTTTCCGACTGCGTCTGACGGCCCTGCTCGGCAACGCGTCGTGCGGGCGTGTCCGGCGCTCCGGCAGATGGACGTTAAGCGAAGGAACGCGCATATGAGCGTCACCGAAACGGCGACACCGCCGGCATCGGACGGGAAACCGTCCCGAAAGCTCGGTCTGGTGCCTCTGATCGCTCTGGTCGTCGGGTCGATGATCGGCGGCGGCGTCTTCAGCCTGCCCCAGAACATGGCCAAGGGCGCATCGCCGGGGGCGGTCATCATCGGTTGGCTGATCACCGGCATCGGCATGCTGGCGCTGGCCTTCGTCTATCAGGGCCTGTCGACCCGCAAACCGGCACTCGATGCCGGCCCATATTCCTATGCGCGTGCGGGCTTTGGCGACTTCATCGGTTTCAACAGTGCGTGGGGCTACTGGCTCAGCGCGTGGCTGGGCAACGTGTCCTATGTCGTGCTGATCTTCGGCGCGCTCAGCTATTTCTATCCGGCCTTCGGGGCCGAGGGGAACACGGTGCAGGCCATCATCGGCGCATCGGTGGTTCTGTGGATCACGCATGCTCTGGTCCTGCTGGGCATCCGGCAGGCGGCGATCATCAACGTTATCACCACCCTCGCCAAACTGGCGCCGATCGCGCTGTTCATCGTGCTGGTGGCGATCGCGTTCAACATGCCGACATTCAGCATCGACATCTGGGGCCTGGAGACGCCTGATCTGGGCGGCATCATGGCGCAGGTCAAAAGCACCATGCTGGTGACACTCTGGGTCTTCATCGGGATCGAAGGCGCCAGCGTCGTCTCGGGCCGTGCCGCGACGCGCGCCGATATCGGCCGCGCCACGATCATCGGCTTTGTCCTGGCGCTGTCGATCTATCTGTTCGTGTCGCTTCTGTCGTTCGGCGTGATGACCCAGCCGGAACTGGCCGGGCTGCCGGCTGCCGCCTCGATGGCCAATGTGCTCGAACAGGCGGTCGGTCCCTGGGGTTCGATCGTGGTGCGCATCGGGCTGGTCATCTCGGTTGCGGGCGCATTTCTGAGCTGGACCCTGTTCGCCGCGGAAATCCCCTATCGCGCCGCGAAAGAAGGCATGCTGCCGGCAGTATTCGCCAAGGAGAACAGGAACGGCTCGCCCGCCGGCGCGCTGTGGATCACCAACATCTTCGTGCAGATCTTTCTGATCGTCACACTGGTCGCCAACTCGACCTATCTCGCGCTGTTCTACATCGCCTCGACGGCGATTCTGGTGCCGTATGTGCTGTCAGGCGCCTATGCCTTCAAACTGGCCCTGAGCGGCGAGGGCTATGCCGCGGGCGAACGGCGCGGGCGCGATATGGTCTATGGCGCGCTGGCCACGGTCTATGGCGCATGGCTGGTCTATGCGGCCGGCCCCGCCTACCTGCTGATGTGCGCCATCCTCTATGCGGTCGGTGTTCCGATCTATTGGTATGCGCGCTCCAGACGGGGCGAAAAGGCCTTTTCCGGCATCGAAGCCCTGATCGGCATCGGCATCGTCATCGCCGCCGGCATCGCCGCCTATCAGATGTGGACGGGCGCGATCAGCGCGCTGTGACCCCCGACATCCTGGAGTGATGAAATGACCACGCCCCCGAAACTTGGTGTCCATTCTGAAACCGGCAGATTGCGGCAGGTCATTGTCTGCCGCCCCGGCCTTGCCCATCGGCGCCTGACGCCATCGAACTGCCAGGATCTGTTGTTCGACGATGTTTTCTGGGTGAAGCAGGCGCAGAAGGATCATGACGTGTTCGCCGGGCTGATGCGCAACGAGGGCGTCGAGGTGCTGGACGTCAACAACCTGTTGGCCGAAACCCTCGACATCGCCGAGGGGCGCGCCTTCGTGCTGGATCATCGGATAACGCCGGATCATGTTGGCGTCGGCATGCAGCCCGAACTGCGTGGCTGGATGGATACCCTGCCGGGCGCCAAACTGGCCGAATACCTGCTGGGCGGGCTGGCGGCCGACGACCTGCCCTTCGAACCCCACAACCTGTTCGGCAGCTACCTGGGCCATCACGGCTTCATCCTGCCGCCACTGCCCAATGCGCTGTTCACCCGCGACAACTCGGCCTGGATCTATGGCGGGGTGACGGTGAACCCGATGTACTGGCCGGCGCGGCGCCCGGAAACGCTGCTCAACACGGCGATCTATCGGTTCCACCCGAAATTTGCCGGCCAGGTCACCATCCATTGGGGCGATCCCACCCGGGACCACGGGCTGGCGACGCTGGAAGGCGGCGACGTGATGCCGGTCGGCCGGCGCACCGTGCTGGTGGGCATGGGGGAACGCTCGTCCCCGCAGGGGATCGGTCAGTTGGCCGAAGCGCTGTTTGCCGATGAGGTCGTGGATCGGGTGCTGGCCTTCCGCATTCCAAAATCGCGCGCGGCCATGCATCTCGATACCGTCTTCACCCTGTGTGGCGGCGATGTGGTGACGACCTTCAAGGAAGTCGCAGACGAGCTGGTCTGCTATGACATCCGGCCCGCCGAAGGCAAGGCGCCGCTGTCCTTCCGCCATGACCCGCGCCCGATCTTCGACATCGTGGCCGAAGTGCTGGGCTATAAAAAGCTGCAGATCGTGCCCACCGGTGGCAACACGGAAGAGGAACGGGCGCGCGAGCAGTGGAATGACGGCAACAACGTGCTGGCGCTGCGCCCCGGCGTGGTGGTGGGCTATGACCGCAACGATGATACCAACGCGGCACTCCAGGCGGCCGGGATCGAGGTTCTGGCCATGCCGGGCGCGGAACTGGGCCGTGGCCGTGGCGGCGGGCATTGCATGAGCTGCCCCACCATTCGCGACGCCGTCTGACCTGAAAGGATTGCCCCCATGGCCTTCAATCTGAAAAACCGCAGCCTGCTGACCTTGCGTGACTACACCCCGCGTGAAATCGCCTTTCTTCTGAAACTCGCCGCCGACCTGAAGACCGCCAAATATGCCGGCACCGAGGTGCCGAGATTGCAGGGCAAGGACATCGCCCTGATCTTCGAAAAGGACTCGACCCGCACCCGTGTCGGGTTCGAGGTGGCCGCCTATGATCAGGGCGCACGCGTCACCTATCTGGGCCCGACCGGCAGCCATATCGGCCACAAGGAATCGGTCAAGGATACCGCACGGGTGCTGGGCCGGATCTATGACGCGATCGAATATCGCGGTTTCGGCCAGGACATCGTCGTGGAGCTGGCGAGATATTCCGGGGTGCCGGTCTATAACGGGCTGACGAAGGAATTCCATCCCACTCAGATCCTGGCGGATTTTCTGACCATGCAGGAGCATGTCGACAAGCCGCTGCATCAGGTGTCTTACGTGTTTGTCGGCGATGCGGCGAACAACATGGGCGACAGCCTGCTGATCGGCGGTGCCAAGATGGGCATGGATGTGCGCCTGTGCGCGCCCCGCGAATGCTGGCCCGGCCAGGCGATCCAGGACGAGGCACAGGCCCTGGCCCGGGAGACCGGCGCGCGGATCCTGATCAGCGACGATATCGACACGGCGGTCAAGGGCGTCGATTTCGTCTACACCGATGTCTGGGTGTCGATGGGTGAACCGAAAGAGACATGGGCGGAGCGGATCAGGCTGTTGACGCCCTATCAGGTGAACGCGCCCATGATGGCGAAGACCGGCAACCCGCGGGCGCGGTTCATGCATTGCCTGCCGGCCTTCCACAATACCGAAACCACGGTCGGCGCCGAGATCGAGGCCACCTATGGCATCAGCGCCATGGAGGTGACCGAAGAGGTGTTCGAAAGCCCGGCCTCGATCGTCTTCGATCAGGCGGAGAACCGGTTGCACACCATCAAGGCGGTGCTCGTCGCCACGCTGGGGGCCTGAGATGCTGGTTGTGGCGGCATTGGGCGGCAACGCCCTGCTGAAACGCGGAGAGCCACTGACGGCAGAGGCGCAGCGCGCGAATGTGACGCGCGCGGCCGAGGCTCTGGCTGGCGTGGTGCGGGCCGGGCATCGCCTGGTCGTCACCCACGGCAACGGGCCCCAGGTCGGGCTGCTGGCCCTGCAAGGCGCGTCCTACAAGCCCGACGAGGCTTATCCGCTGGATGTGCTGGGCGCCGAGACCGAGGGCATGATCGGCTATATGATCGAGCAGGCGCTGGAAAACGCCCTGGATCACGACCGGCCGGTGGCGACCCTGCTGACGCAGGTTGTGGTCGATCGCACCGATCCGGCCTTCGGCAAGCCGACCAAGTTCGTCGGGCCGGTTTACGACCGGGACGAGGCCGAAGCCCGGGCCAGGGCCGCGGGCTGGGCGATTGCCGCCGACGGTGCCAAATGGCGCCGTGTCGTGGCATCGCCCAGACCCGTCGACATTCCCGACCTGCGGGTGCTGAACCTGCTGCTGGATGCCGGGGTGATCGTCATCTGTGTCGGCGGTGGCGGCATTCCCGTCATCCGCCGCGACGATGGCAGTCTGATCGGGATCGAGGCGGTGATCGACAAGGACGCGGCCAGCGCCTTGCTGGCCCGGCAACTGGGCGCGGACGCGCTGTTGCTGCTGACCGATGTCGATGCCGTCTATCGCGATTTCGGCACCGAAAAGGCAGCACGGATCGGCGATCTGACACCGGCCGCAGCCGATGCGCTTGGCGCCCCCGCCGGCTCCATGGGCCCGAAACTCGCCGCCGGCGGCGACTTCGCCCTCACCGGCGGTTTCACCGGCATCGGCCGGCTGGAGGACGCCCTGGCCATTCTGGATGGCAGGGCCGGCACGCGGATCACAAGCGCGGTGTCGCGCTGACGGCCTTCCTGCCCGACCGTTTTGGATGATCGGGCAAAGCCGCGCCGTCTGCCGGAAACCGTGCCGCGACGCCTGCGACCACATCGTCGACGATGTCCTGCAAGGCCCGGGGCGGGCTGCCATCGCGTGCCTGGATCGAGATGCCCTGCATGACGGCGGCCAGATGGCGCGCCAGTTGCCGGATCTCGTCGGTGCCGGCAAAGGGCTGGAGCGCCTCGGCGATCCGTTCGCGCATGGCATCGCGACGGGCGGCCGCGTCACGGGCGAGCGAGGCATGCTCAGGGTGACAGGTGATCATGCCGCTTGAGATCATGCAGCCAGGTTCAAGCGCGGGGTCGGTGACGGATTTTACCGCCTGTTCCAGCAATGCCCGCACCGCCCCGGCCAGCGACGTCGCCGACCGGATGGCCGTCATATCCAGCCATCCGACCGTCTGCTCATAGCGCAGAACCGCTTCCCCATAGAGCGCCGCCTTGCTGCCAAAGGCGGCATAGAGGCTTGGCGGCGCGATGCCGATGGCTTTCGTGAGGTCGCCGATCGACACGCCGTCATAGCCGTGCCGCCAGAACAGCCGCATCGCGGTCTCGATCGCCTTGTCGCGGTCGAAACTCCAGGGGCGGCCACCACGGGGTTTCACATCTCGTTCCATAGCGGGCATTAAACAACCCTTGACACCGCACGTCAAGTCGGTTGAATAGCAATCGCTAAACAACATGGAGCGGCAGGCATGACCCCCTCAAGACGCAGCTTCCTCGCCGGCTCGGCCGGCCTCGTCGCCCTGGCGGTGGATGCCGCCTATGCGCCGCGGCGCGCGCATGGCGCATCTGCGGCGGGTGCCGCAGACAACGCGGCGCCAGCCCCAAATGCCGATCGGGCATTTGTGGCGGCGCGTCAGCCGTTCACCATCCGCTCGGCCGATGGTGTGATGCTGGCGGGAGAGGCGCAGGGCGACAGTCAGGCGCCAGAGATCCTGTTCATCCACGGCCTGCGTCAAAGCCGCCTGAGCTGGGAGAAGCAGTTTGCCGATCCCGCGCTGGCCGGCTTCCGGCTGGTCGGCTTCGACCTGCGCGGCCATGGCGATTCCGACAAGCCCGCGTCGCTCGATGCCTATCGGGATGCCGATCGCTGGGCGGATGACGTGGCCGCCGTGATCGCCGCAACCGGGCTTCGCCGACCGGTGCTGGTCGGCTGGTCCCTTGGCGGCTATGTGGCCGGCGCGTACTTGCGCAAATATGGTGGCGCGCAGATTGCGGGCATAAACCTGGTCGATGCGGTCGTGCGGCTGTCGCCGGATCTGCTGACCGGAGAGGCCGGAGATTTCAGCCGCACCACCATCTCGCACGATCTGGCCGAACGCACCGCGGCCACGGCCGATTTCCTCGCCGCCTGCTTCCATCGCCAGCCGACGGAGGTGGAGATGCGGCGCATGCTGGTCGTCAACGGCATGACCGCCCGTGCCGTCAACGAAGGCTTCATCAAGACGACGACCTTGGATCTTGAACCCGTCTTCAAAGCCTATGCCGGCCCTATTCTGCTGACACACGGCATTCACGACCGGCTGGTTCATAGAGCGATGTCGGAACTGATCACCGCCGGTCACGCCAACAGCCGGTTGTCGCTGTTCAACGAGAGCGGACACAGCCCGTTTTACGAAGAGCCGGTCCGGTACGGGCAGGAACTTGCCGCGTTCGTCACAGCCGCGTACCGGGGGTGAGGAGAGGCGGTGGCGCGCGGCTATCCGCCGGCCGCCCGCGTCGCATAATCCACGCCCGACAGCAGCAGCAGGATCATCAGCCAGACCAGGGCACCCACCGCCGCCAGCCGCAACAGGCCGCCTTCCTGGCGCAGATGCATGAACACCCAGAAGATGATCGCCGCTTTGGCGAGCGCGATGCCGATGGCGGCCGCAATGCTGAACGGCCCCGACAGCACGAAACTGGCGGCGATGGTCAGCCCCAGCAGCGCCACCAGCGCCGCCCAGGCCAGAAGGAGTGAACCGGCGCCGTGCCGGGCGGTGTCGTGCGATGTGGTGTCCTGGTCGGGTCTCCGGGTCATGGCATCACCGTGCAAGGTACAGAACCGGATAGAGGAACACCCAGATCACATCGACCAGATGCCAGTAGAGCGCCGTCACCTCCACCGTGACGATGCGGCCGGGCAGGGGCAGCATGCCCCGCCTCAGGCGCAGTGCCATCCAGGCCAGCAGCAGCACGCCGATCGTGACATGCACCGCATGCAGGCCGGTGGCGATCAGATAGGCGTTCATGAACAGATGCTCGACCGGCCCTGAGAACCGGGTCGGCACCGACACCGCCGGCAGCAGGCCGTCGGCGGCCTCGATGCTGTATTCGTAGGCCTTGATGGCCAGGAACACGATGCCCAGAAGTGCCGCCGTGGCCGACCAGCCGGCGGCCGCTTGGCGGCGGCGGGCGCGGGCCGCATGCACCGCCAGCGCCACCATCAGGCTGGATGTCAGCAGCACCAGCGTGTTCAGCCCGCCGATCCACAGATGCAGCCGCATCGATGCCGCGACCACCTCGGCCGGGTGCAGGCGGCGCATGACGAAGATCACCGCGAACAGGCCGCCGAACAGCATGATCTCGCTGGCCAGGAACACGAACATGCCCATCATGTCGGCGCTGTGCTGCTGGCGCGGGCGGCCATAAGGGTCATGCAGGTCGACGCGGCGGTCAGCCATGGCGGGCATCCCCGGTATCCGTGTCGCCTGGCGCCTCGTGTTCGACCTCGTAATCATAGGGCGGGCGGGTCACCACCGGCAGGGTGGCGAAATTATGCTTGGGCGGCGGCGATGGCACCGTCCATTCAAGGCCCGTGGCGCCCACCGGATTGGGGCCGGCCGGCGCCCCATAGCGCATGGAATAAAACAGATAGGTGAACGGCAGCACATAGGCCACCGCCAGTATCCCGGCGCCGGCCGACGACATCACATGCAGCACCTGGAATTCCGGGGCATAGACGTGATACCGCCGGGGCATGCCCAGATAGCCCAGAATGAACTGCGGAAAGAAGGTGAGGTTGAAGCCCAGAAAGATCAGCACCGCCGAGAACCGCCCCCAGACCACCGACGATCGCCGGCCGATCATCTTTGGCCACCAGAAATGCAGCGCGCCGAAATAGGCCGAGACCGTGCCGCCGACCATGATGTAATGGAAATGCGCGACCACGAAATAGGTGTCGTGGACATGCACGTCCACCGCCAGCATCGCCAGCACCAGACCGGTCAGCCCGCCGACCACGAACAGACCGATGAAGCCCATGGCGAACAGGAAGGGCGGGTCCAGCGAGATGTGGCCCTTGTACAGCGTCGCCGTCCAGTTATAGACCTTGATGCCCGATGGCACCGCCACCACCAGGCTGAGAAAGGAAAACACCGCGCTGGCATACATCGACTGGCCGGCCACGAACATGTGATGGCCCCAGACCAGAAAGCCGATGATCGCGATCGCGATCGAGGAACCGGCCACGAAGCGATAGCCGAAGACCGGCTTGCGCGCCGCCGCCGCGATCAGCTCGCTGACCACCCCCAACGCCGGCAGCACCATGATGTAGACCGCCGGATGGCTGTAGAACCAGAACAGATGCTGATAGAGCAGGGGATCGCCGCCAAGCGCCGGATCGAACACCCCCAGCCCGAACACCCGCTCGGCCGCGATCAGGGCCAGCGTGATCGACAGCACCGGGGTTGCCAGAACCAGGATCAGCGCGGTTGCGTAATGCGACCAGACGAACAGCGGCAGCCGCCCCCAGGTCATGCCCGGACAGCGCAGCTTGTGCACCGTGACGATGAAATTCAGCCCGGTCAGGATCGACGAGAAGCCGACGATGAACACCGCCGTCGCCGCCAGCACCACATTGCCGTTCGAGAACATCGATGACAGGGGCGTATAGAAGGTCCAGCCGGTATCGACGCCGCCGGTGATCAGCACGACCACCGTGAACATCCCGCCCAGAATATAGATATACCAGCTTATCAGGTTCAGCCGCGGGAAGGCCAGATCGCGGGCGCCGATCATCAACGGGATCAGGAAATTGCCGAAGGTGTTGGGGATCGACGGGATCAGGAAGAACCAAACCATGATCACCCCGTGCAGGGTGAAGGCGCGGTTATAGCCCTCATTGGTCAGCAGATCGCCTTCCGGGGTCAGCAGATCCACCCGCAGCAGGGCGGCGGCGGCCCCGCCGATGAAGAAGAACATCGTCACCGAGATCAGATACAGGATCGCGATCCGCTTGTGATCGGTGGTCAGCAACCACGAGCGCAGCGTATGGCCGGCGCGCAGATAGCTGACCCGCTCGTCGCCGGTCTCGGCGTCGCCGGTTTCGGCGTCACCGGTCTTGGGCCAGCCGCGCACGCGGCGGTCATCGATGGTCGTGGTCCTGTCGGTCATCGGCCCTGCTCCACGGGGGGCCGCCCGCCGGCGGGGTGGTCGTCGGCGGGCGACTGGCTGGATGGCGGATCATTGGCGAGCGACTTGATATAGGCGACGAGCTGCAACACCTGGGCTTCGTCCAGAATGTTGCGGAAGGTGGGCATGATCCGCGGATAGCCGGCGGCGATCTGCGCTTGCGGCAGCAGAATGCTGTCGCGGATATACTGGTCGTCGGCGGTGACCACGCTGCCGTCATCCAGCGGCACCGGCCGGCCATAGAGCCCGGCCAGGGGCGGCGCATGCACGGTGGCCGCCGCACCGTGGCAGCCGCTGCACCCGGCACGTCGAAACAGCGCCGCCCCCTGTGCCGCCAGTGAGCGGTCGACATCGGTTTCGGCGAGCCAGCGGGCATAATCGGCCGGCGCCATCACCACCAGCCGCCCGCCCATGGTGGAATGGTCGGTGCCGCAGAATTCGGCGCAGGTCATGACATAGTCGCCCGGCTTGTCGGCCGTGAACCACATGCTGACATAGCGGCCCGGCACCACATCGCGTTTCAGGCGCAGCGCCGGGACATACAGGCTGTGGATCACATCCTGTGACGCCATCGTCAGCCGGACCGGCTGGCCCGCCGGCACATGCAGTTCGTCGATTTCCCGCTGACCGCCCGGATGCTGGAATTTCCACATCCATTGCTTCGCCTCGACCTGAATGTCGATGGCGTCGTCGGGTGGATGATAGATGTCGACATACAGCGAGGTCGCCCAGACGAAGAACACCACGATCAGGACGAAGGGGATGATCGCCCACGAGACCTCGATCCAGACATTGCGGTTGATCGGGTGACGGCGGTTGGCGGCGCGGCCACGGCGATAACGCAGCGCGAACACCACCATCAGCACGAAGACCGGCAATGACAGCGCCGCGACCAGCAGCGTGAAGCCCAGAACCAGAAGGTCCACCTGGCCGGCATGGGCCGATGCCTCGCCGGCCCAGCGGGTGAACAGATCGCCGATCATGCGCCGTCCTGCCCGGCGCCAGGCGCCTTGTGCGCGCGCAGCCGTTCACGCAGCAACGCCAGCCCGATCCATCCGGCGCCACCCGCGGCCACGGCGCCGCCCGCGATCCTCAGCAGGGCCCAGATGATCGATCCATATTGGCCGGTTTCGGGATCGTAGTGATAGCAGAGCAGCAGGATCTGGTCGCCCCAGTCGCCCAGCCGGCCGTCGCCGGCCTCGGTCAATGCCAGCCGCAGATCGGTCGGCTCCGGCGTCACGCCATACAGCCAGCGGTCGAGCCGGCCGCCGCCGTCCAGAACCGCCACCGCCGCGACATGGGCGTACTGGCCGATCTCGTCATCCCAGGCATAGCGATAGCCAAGCGCATCGGTGATGGCGGCGATCATGTCGGCGGTGCCGGTCAATCCATGCAGGCTGGCCGGTGGCAGATCGGGAAAGCTGCGGCGCAGGGCATCCAGCGATGCCCGCGCGGCATCGGGGCCTTCACGCGGATCGATGCCGAAGGCCACGATCTGGAAATCCTGTCCGGGGCGGTAATCCTGTGCGGCGATGGCACGCATCAGCCCCGACAGGGTGACGCCACAGATGTTCGGGCAGTCGTGCAGCACCGGGGCCAGCAGCAGGGGCTGGCCATTGCCGATCTGCCCCAGGGTGACCGTGGCGCCGGTCTGGTCGCGAAATGGCAGATCCATCGGGATGCTGGCGCCGGGCTTCTGGTCGATGCCGGCGCGACCGAACGGATCGAAGGCCCGGGCACCGCCAATGCCGCCGCCAATGCCGCCGGCCAGGATGACCAGGATCAGGGCAAGGCTGCGCATCATGGCCGGGATCCTTCGCTGGCGGGTCTATTGGTGACGGGTGCTTCCGTGGCTGGTCCTTCGGTGGCGTCCGGGTCGGCATGTGCGGCCGGGGGCGGCGGGCCGCCGGGGCTGTCGGGCCAGCCGCGCGCGGCCATCAGCGCCATGGCCCGCTCGATCGGGATGGCGGCGCGGCCGGCCGCGCGATCGATCCAGCGATAGCCGCTGATCCGCTCACGCGCGGCGGCCTCGATCGCCGCGCGATCGGCCGAGGGCGCGTTCTGAAGCCGTGGCGCCGATGGCGCGCGATCGGTGGCGACCAGGGCCGATCGCGCGGGCGGTGCCCCGTCATCGACCAGGGCGATGACGGCCACGACGATGCCGATCGACAGCGCGATGCCGGCGAACAGCCCGACGACCGCATAGACCACCTTGCGCGGCGCCACGTCGCGCCGTTCGTAATCGCGTGCGCCACCCGTTCCGGACTGCCGATGCGCGGTCATGATGGCGTCTCCCGCGTCTGACGTTGCCTCTCCGCCCATCGCCGGGCGGGCGCACAGGCGGCCAGGCCGATCAGGCCAAGGCCGGCGACCGACGACACCAGCGCCACCACAGCCAGGGTTTTGGCCTCGCCGGCCTCCGGCACCACCAGCCAGATCATTTCCACCAGCTTGCCTGCGAAGATCAGGCCGCACAGGCCCGCCAGCCAGCGGCGGCTGTGGCGGATGGGAGGGAACAGCAGCAGGAAGGCGGGCCCCATATGCAGCGCGATCATGGTCTGGCTGGCCACGGCCCACAGCCCGCTATTGCGGTGCTGATACCAGCGGGCGCCCTGGGGCAGGTTGCCCGACCAGATGATGAAATACTGCATGAAGGCGAAATAGCCCCAGAACAGCATCATCGTCAGCATCAGCCCGCCCAGAATGCCGGTATGCCGGCCGCCATCGCCCGACAGCAGCCGCGCCGACACCATCGCCAGCAATGCCGTGGTGATCTGGTTGGCCAGGATATACAGCCCGAAGCCCGATGCGTGAAAATCGGGATCCAGCGACATCAGCCAGTCGACCGCCATGGTCGTGTCCAGCAGCACGAAGCCGATCAACCCGGCGGAGGCCACCGCTTTCGGCCGCCCGCGCCCCGTCAGCAGCAGGGCCGCCAGTCCGATCGCCACGGCAAAGAACACCACCGTGCGCAGGCTGAAGGTCCAGCGATCGAGATAGGCCGCCCGATAGGCGGTACGGGCGGTTTCATCCGCCCCGCCGCTGCCCGCCCAGTCATACAGCGCCGGCAGGCCGATCAGCACCGGCAGCGCCGCCACCGCCGCCAGCGGCAGCAGCAGCAGGGCCGCTTCGCCCGGTTGGCGCAGGGTGTCGCGCCACGGTCCCGGCAGCAGCCGCATCATCATCACCAGCGCCAGCGCGCCGATGGGAACCCCGCTCCACAGCGCGAAGCCGCCGAGCCAGCCGACAAGGGCGGCGCGCGGGTCGGCGATGGTCAGCAGCAGCGCCACCGCACAGCAAGCGGCACCCGCGATGGCCGCGACCGGCCGGCGATCCCATCCCCGCCGGCTCATCGTGGCACCCCGGCATCGGTCGCGATGCCCGTGCCCGTGCCCGTGCCCGTATCCGTGCCGCTGGCGTCGAGCGCCGCCAGGTCTTCGGGCGACAGCTCGGCTGCGTCGGCATTCTGGCTGAGTTGCAGGGCGTGGATATAGCCGGCGATCGCCCAGCGGTCGGCCGGGGCCACGCGGTCGGCATAGGAGAACATCACCCCATAGCCGTTGGTGATGACGTCGACGACATAATGCGACGGCGCGCCGCGCAGCCGGTCGCTGTGGAAACTGGGCGGCTGGGGAAACCCGCGCGCGGGCACGGTGCCGCGGCCATAGCCGGATGCGTCGTGGCAGGGCACGCAATAGATCTGGAACCGGTCGCGGCCCCGCGCCAGAAGTGCCGCCGTCATCGGCGGGCGCCGGGTCAGCGCCGCGTCCAGTGCCGCCGCATCGCGCGCGACCGTGCCATCAGGGGGCGCCTGCAACGATTTGCCATCGGCGAACAGGGTACTGGCCTCGGCGGAGTCATAGCGCGGCTGGTGGTTCATCTCGTCGCAGGACCACAGCGTCAGCGCCAGCACCACCCACAGACCGGCACGCATCACCCACAGACCGGCACGGATCATTCCGGTTCCTCCGTGTGCTCGACCAGGGAAATCGCCACCGGCTGCAACCCGTCGAGGAAGGCGCGGGTGTGGCCGGGGTGGAACTGGTCATCGTCGCCGAAGATCACCAGGAAAAATTTATCGGAACTGGCCAGGTGGAAATGGTCGACGCTGAAGATCGGATGATGCAGGCGCGGCAGATGGTTGAGGATCAGCATGCCGCCGATCGAGAACAGAACCGCGAACAGAACCGTCAATTCGAAGGTGATCAGCATGAAGGCCGGCGGCGCCAACAGCGGTCGGCCGCCGATATCGATCGGGTAGTCGAGATTGGTCCAGACCTGCATGCCATAGCCCAGCGCCGCGCCGAACAGGCCGCCGGCGAGCGTCAGCCAGGGCACGCGGTTCTCGGTGAAATCCAGTGCGTCGGTGAGTTCGGCGATCGGGAACGGCGTATAGGCATCGATGCGCCTGAAGCCGGCGTCGCGGGTCTTGTGCACCGCGTTCACCAGATCCTCGGCGCGGTCGAATTCGGCGACGATGCCGAAGGCTTCGGTATGCGGGGTGGGTTCGCGCATCAACCGCCCCGCTCTTCGAACAGGGCTTCCTTGACCTCGAAGGACGAGATTACCGGCAGGACGCGCACGAACAGCAGAAACGGCACCAGGAACACGCCGAGCATGCCGGCGAACAGACCCCACTCCCAGAGGCTGGCGTGATACGCCCCCCAGGACGAGACCAGGTAATCGCGATACAGCGCGGTCACCAGCAGCATATAGCGTTCGAACCACATGCCGATGGTCACCGACAGCGCGATCAGGAACAGTGCGACCGGGTGGCGCCGCACGCGGCGGACCCACAGCAATTGCAGCGGCACGAAATTGGCGATGATCGCGCCCCAATAGCTCCAGGCATAGCTGCCTCCTGCGCGGTCGGCCAGGGTGGCGAGTTCGCGATGCTCGCCCGCATACAGCACGTCGAATGCCTCGGCCCAATAGCCATAGGCGGTCATCATGCCGGTCGCCAGGGTGAATTTGCCCAGCAGATCCAGATGGCGTGGCGTCACCAGATCGCCCAGGCCCAGCGCATGGCGCAGCACCACGGCGATCATCGCCACCACAGCGAAGCCCGAAAACGCGGCGCCGAGCACGAAATAGGGCGGAAACACGGTGGAGTTCCAGCCGGGGATCGGGCCGGCCGCGAACAGCAGCGAGATTTCGGAATGCACCGACACCACCAATGGCACGGCGATGGCCGCGGTCAGGCGATAGGTCTGGCGCCAGCGCGCCCAGTGCCGCGCCGAGCCGCGCCAGCCCAGCGCGAACAGGCCATAGAGCACCTGTGGCAGCCGCTTGCGGGCACGATCGCGGGTCGAGGCCAGATCGGGCACGATGCCGATATACCAGAACAGCACCGACACGGTCAGATAGGTCAGCACCGCGAAGAAATCCCAGGCCAGCGGGCTTTTGAACTGCGGCCAGATGTTCATCACATTGGGATAGGGCGCCATCCAGTAGAAACGCCACGGCCGGCCCAGATGCAGGATCGGATACAGGCCGGCGCAGATCACCGCGAACAGGGTCATCGCCTCGGCGAAGCGGTTGAGCGCGTTGCGCCAGTGCTGGCCCAGCAGCAGCAGCAACGCGGAAATCAGCGTGCCGGCGTGGCCGATGCCCAGGAACCAGACATAATTCGAGATCGCGAGCCCCCAATTGACCGGGATGTTGTTGCCCCAGACCCCGACGCCCTTCCAGAACAGCATGCCGGCCGAGACCAGGAACAGCGCCAGCAGGCACAGGGCCACGCCGAAGCAGATCCACCAGGCGCCGGGCTTCGGATAGGCCACCGGTATGCGGGTGATTTCCTCGGTGATGCCGGCATAGCGGTCGGTCATGACCGGTCGTCCTCCGCATGGGCGCGCGACGGCTCGATCCGGGCCAGATAGGTGGTGCGCGGCCGGGTGCCGGCCTCTTCCAGAAGGCTGTAATCGCGCGGGCCGGCCTTGCGGCGGCTGACCGCGGTATCGGGGTCGGTGACGTCGCCGAACACGATCGCCCGGGTCGGGCAGGCCTGCTGACAGGCGGGCACGACCTCGCCGTCGCGGATCGGGCGCCCATCCTTTTTGGCCTCGATCCGCGCGGCGCTGATCCGCTGGATGCAATAGGTGCACTTCTCCATGACGCCGCGGTCGCGCACCGTGACGTCGGGATTGCGCATCGCCCGCACCGGTTCCGGATCGTCGCCGGTATAGTCGAACCAGTTGAACCGGCGGACCTTATAGGGGCAAAAGGACGAACAGGTCCGGGTGCCGATACAGCGGTTGTAGACCTGCAGGTTCAGCCCGTCGCTGCTGTGGACCGTGGCGTTCACCGGGCAGCCCATCTCGCACGGCGCCTGTTCGCAATGCATGCAGGGCACCGGCTGAACATACATGCGCGGGTCTTCCGGCGCGCCCTCGTGATAATGGTCGACGCGCAGCCAGTGCATCTCGCGGCCTTCGGCGACCAGATCCCGGCCCACCACCGGCACGTTGTTCTCGGCCACGCAGGCGACCACGCAGGCATTGCAGCCGATGCACAGATCCAGGTCGATCGACATGCCCCAGGACGGGCTGCCACCCGTCGGCTGCGGATACAGGCTGGGCGGCACCGCCTCGGGCACGGCCTCGGGCTTCGGCGGCGGCGCGTCGGGGGCGGGCACCGTGCGGACGAAATCATAGCCGTCCATCGCCTGATGGCGCTGGGTGGTCGCCAGCCGGTGCCGGACATCCTCAGCCGTCACCTCCACCCGGCCGACATGCCATGGCCGGTCATGTCGCCGAAGCCGGAAGGCGTTATAGCCAAGGCCGTCGGCGATGCGGCCCGGCGCGCTGCGGCCATAGCCGAGCGTGGCGGTCACTGTCCGCGCCGCTTGTCCCGGCAGCACCCAGGCCGGACCCGACACGGCGGCGCCGTCATCCGTCTCCACGCGCAGCCCGTCGCCGGTCGCGATGCCGCGTTCGGCCGCCAGCGCCGGGCTGATCATCAGCACATTGCCCCAGGTCAATTTGGTGTGCGGCTTGGGGGTTTCCTGAAGCCAGGCGTTCTCGGCATAACGGCCGTCCCAGATGGTGGGATCGGGGCGCAGTTCCAGATGCAGCCCAGAGGCATCGTCGACTGCCGACATGTTGCCCGCATCCAGTCCGTCGGCGGCGGCGATGCCGTCGGGCATGACCGGGGGCGCGGCGCTGCCGGCGACGAAACCTTGCAGCAGCGCATCCTGCCAGCGCTGGTCGAAATCGGGGCCCCAGGCCGCCCGCCATGTATCCTGCACGACGGTACGGCCGCCGCCGGCGGTGCCGGTCGGCCCGCCCTGCAATGCCGCGACGACGACGTGAACCGACCGGACATCATGGAAAGGCCGCACCAGCGGCTGCACGATGCCGGCTGTGCCATCGACCGCCCGGCCGTCGCTCCAGGTTTCCAGATCGTGTTCCAGCGGCAGGTGCCAATGGCAGAGGGCCGCGGTTTCATCGACATGCAGGCCGGCATGGATCCGCACCGGCACGGCCTCCATCGCGGCGACGAACCCCAGATCGGCGGGTGCCGTATAGGCCGGATTGGCGCCGATGATCGCCAGCGTGCCAACCCGGCCCGCCGCCATGTCGCGGGCCAGCGTCGCGAACGATCCGGCGCCGTCGGGTGGCGCGGCGATCACCGGACGGATCAGGCGCAGCGTGGTGCCGATCGCCCCGATATGCCGGTTGATCAGCAGGCCCAGCGCCTGGATGGCGACCGGCTGGCGGGCGCCGACGCAGACCACGGCGCGGCCACGATGACTGCGGATACCGGCGACGGCCCCCGCCACCCAGCGGCGTTCCGCGGCCGTGAGGGCAGGGGCCTCGATGCCCGGCAGTCCGAGGCTGGCGGCAAGGGCGGTGGTGAGCGCGCCGATCCGGGCGCTTTCGGCGATGAGCCGTTCGTCGGCCATCAGGCCGGTCAGGGTGGGGCTCGCCTCGGCCACATACAGCGCCGCGTCGCCGTCACCGGCCTGCCGGGCCAGCCGGCGCATCGACCAGCGCCGGCCATGCACGGCCTGGCGCGGACCGGGCCCCAGGATATCGTCGTCCAGATCCACCACCATGCCGGCCAGATCCAGGCGCAGATCAGGGTCGAGCGGCTGGCCGAAGGCCCGCTGCGTGGCGGCATGACGGCTGTCCTCGGCGGCAGGTTCCAGCACATGCCAGCGTGCCCGCGGCCAGCGGCGCATCATGGCGCCGATCTGGCGGCGCAGCGTCGGTGACGAGACGGCGCCGGTCAGCAGGCGGAATCCGGCACCGCCGCTGGCATCCAGAGCGGCGGCGCGCGCGGTGGCGGCGCGCTCGACCGCCTGCCAGGTGGTCGGTCCGCCCAGTTCGCGGGGCACCGTCGACCGGTCCGGATCATAGAGGCCCAGCAATGCCGCCTGCATGAACGGGTCGGTGGCGCCGCCGGTCGCGGGATGCCGGTCATTGCCTTCCAGCTTCACCGGCCGTCCGACATGGGTTTTGCCCACCACCGGCTGAAGATAGCCGGCAAAGCCGATGCCCGTTGCGTAATAGCGTGGCACGCCGGGCGTGGTGAACTCCGGTGCGGTCACATAGGGCATGGCGGTCTCGTCCGCCTCGGTCTTGCAACCGGTCAGGCCCGCCAGCGCCAACGACGCGCCCATCAGCTTCAGCATCGACCGTCGGTCGATGTCGGAGGCGGCGGCCACGCGTGACAGCAATTCAGGATCGACCACCCGGCGCAGAGCCGGCGTTTCGGTCAGGTCATCCAGACCGCGCCAGAAGTCGCGGCCGGTTCTGCCGGCGAGCCTTGCGCGGATGGTCGTGACATCGTCTGACCTGTGGTCTCGCATGATCTCACCTGTGACAGATACCGCAGTCGTCGAGCTTCGAGGGTTGAATGCCATAGAGCCTGACCATCATCTGGCCATAGAGGGCATGGCGTTCCGGGTGCTGGTCCCAGTCCGACCAGTCCATGCGCGTGACCTGGGCCGGCGGCCGCAACCGTGGTGCCGGATTGCGGTGGCAATCCAGACACCATTCCATCTGCAGGGCCTGCGCGCGCTTCATCAGCGGCATCTGGTCGACCCGGCCATGACAGGTGACGCAGGGCACGCCGCGATCGAGATGGATGGCATGATTGAAATAGACGTAATCCGGCACCCGCGCGACCCGTTGCCAGGCGAGCGGCGTGTCGCGGGCCAGGCTTTCCCGCACCGGCGCCAGCATCGGCGCACCGGTCCATAGCTGCGAATGGCAGGTCATGCAGACATGGGTCGGCGGCAGGCCCGCTTCGGCGCTGGTCTCGACGCTGGTGTGGCAATACCGGCAATCGATGCCCAGCCCGCCCACATGATGTTCATGGCTGAATGGCACCGGCTGGTCGCGCACCCAGCCGACCAGGGTGGCATAGCTTGATTCCATATAACCGCCGACAAGAAGCCCCGCGCCCAGACCGGCAAGCAGCAGCACCAGCAGCGCCGCGCGCAAGCGCGTATCGGCCGTTGCGGTGAAGATCTGTGACACGGATCTCGCCCCCCTTTCCGCCCGGTTCCTGGCCGCGCTCCGTGCATCATCAATGGGTGCCGCCGCAGAAAGTTCCGACCGGATGGCCAACCGATGGCGCATCAACCTGTGCAGCCGTGGCTGAGGGAACGCGAGCGGGGGGCAGGGCCTTATATCCGGCACTCTCCGTGGCCTTGGCACACGCGCCATCAAGATCCATCACCGGAAGGAGCCCCAGCCCGTGCTGTCGCTGTTCGAACTGATGGCGAGCCTGTTGACGATCACGGCCGGCTTCGCCTGGATCAACCACCGCCTGATCGGCCTGCCGGAGAATATCGGCCTGTTGCTGATGGGGCTCGGCGCCTCGTTGATCCTGATCGCGATCGAGCTTCTGTTTCCAACCACGACCATCTACCGGTCGGTCTCCGCCATGATCGGCCAGATCGATTTCTATGAAGCGGTGATGCACGGCATGCTCGCCTTCCTGCTGTTTGCCGGCGCACTGCATGTCGATCTGGACCGGTTGCGCCGGCGTGCGCCGGCGATCGGGGTTCTGGCGACGGTGGGCGTGCTGATCTCGATGGCGATCGTGGCGACCGGGCTGTGGGGGGCCGGGCAGGTGTTGTCGCTGCCGCTGGCCTTCAACTGGTGTCTGGTGTTCGGCGCGCTGATCGCCCCCACCGATCCGGTCGCGGTGCTGACCACCCTGAAGACGGTCGACGTGCCGCAATCGCTGGAAACCGACATGTCGGGCGAGGCGCTGTTCAATGACGGCGTCGGCGTGGTGCTGTTCACGATCGCGGTGCAGTTGGCGGCGGGTGGCGGCGACATGGGGCTGGTCGAGGGGCTGGACCTGCTGGTGGTGGAAGCGGGGGGCGGTGCGCTGCTGGGGTTGGCGACCGGCTATGTCGCCTTCGTCGCCATGCAGACGATCGACGACTACCCGATCGAGGTGATGATCTCGCTGGCACTGGTGACCGGCACCTATGCGGTGGCCGACCGGCTGGGGATGAGCGGGCCGATTTCGGTGGTGGTGGCCGGGTTGCTGATCGGCAATCACGGTGCCGCGCACGCGATGAGCGACACCACCAAGCGCTATGTCTTCGGCTTCTGGACGCTGATCGACGAGATTCTGAACGCGGTGCTGTTTCTGTTCATCGGGCTTGAGGTTCTGGTGTTGAACTTCGATCCGGATTTCGGCTGGATCGCGCTGATCGCGGTGCCCCTGGTGCTGGCGGCGCGCGCGGTGGCCGTGGCGGCACCGGTTGCGGTGCTGGATCGTTGGCAGCCCTTCGCGCGCGGTGCCGTGCCGGTGCTGATCTGGGGCGGGGTGCGCGGCGGCATTTCGGTGGCGCTGGCGCTGTCGCTGCCCGACAGCCCGGCCCGGCCGCTGATCCTGGCCGCCACCTATGCGGTGGTTCTGTTCACCGTGGTGGTGCAGGGGCTGACCGTCGCCCGGGTGGCGCGGCGGATGGCGGGGCGGCCGCCGGCCGGTCACGACCATGGCTGATGCGTCACATCCTCTCTTTGACGCCGCGCTTCAGCAGCCACCAGTTCGCCGGATAGCTGGTCAGGAAGCCCACCAGCATCGCGATCTGCATCATGAACCAGAATTCGGGCGTCGCCACCTCCAGCCGCATGCCGATCCACTGGCGGAAAATCAGAAACTGGGCCACGGCCATGAAGCCATACATGCCCACCTGCCAGGCGGTCAGCGACAGGGCATCGGCCTTCACCGCCTGGATCAGCCCCTGACCCACCGACAGATCCCGCATCGGCTTGATGGTGAAGTACTGGAACATCACACCCAGGAAGAAGGCGAAGATATAGTCGAGGATCCACACCGCGAACATCTTCTCGGCGAACAGCCCCTGCCAGCCGAACCAGATCGCCACCGCCGGCGCCGCCACCGCCAGCCATTCGGCGGCGATATCGCCCAAGGTGCAGCCGCTGCCGCAATGGGCCGCCCCTTTGGCCACTTTCACGGCAAACGGCGTGTCGCGCATATGGGGCGGATCTTCGCCCTTGTCCTTCGCGGCCATCACCCTGGCACGGGTCGCCAGCCGCCCGAAACGGCGATAGCCCCACAGCGTGATCACGGTGCCGAACAGCGCCGTCACCGGCCAGACGACATTCATGATCGCCATGTGTTGCGGATGCCGGAACTCGTCGACGGCAATGCCGATGGCGATAACCGCGCCCAGCACAAGGGCCGCGATCGCCAGGATGTGAAGCCAGGCCGGAACCATGGGCGGACCTCCATTCGCAATGAGACAAGACCCGCCGGCGCAGGTCCGGCGGGTCTTGTCTCAACGGAGGGATGCCGCCGCTGTTCCGATGGCGGCGGTTGCGGATGGCGCCGGCGGCGCTATTGCATCAGCGCCGGCAGGAACAGCACGATGTCGGGAAACGCGATCAGCAGCAGCACCAGCACCAGATCGGCGACCAGGAACCACATGATGCCCCTGAAGATCTGGCTGGTGGTGACCAGATTGCCGACCACCCCCTTGATGACGAAGACATTCATTCCGATCGGCGGCGTGATCATGCCGATTTCCAGGAACTTGGTCAGCACCACGCCGAACCAGATCAGGCTGAAACCGGCGGCGTCCATGATCGGCAGCACGATCGGCATGGTCAGAAGCATCATGCCCATCGGTTCAAGGAACATGCCGAGCAGCAGATACATCACCGACACCGCCAGCAGCAGCAGGAACGGGTTGGCGCCGATCTCGATAACCATCTCCGACAGCCAGCTACCGGTGCCGCTGAGCGCCAGGAACCGGCTGAGCAGGCTGGCGCCGATGGCGATGATCAACAGCGCGCTGGTGGTCATCAGCGTTTCAAGCGCCGCGGTGCGGAACATGGTCCAGTTGAAGGTGCGCTTGACGATGGCTACCACGCACGACAGAAACGCGCCGACGGCGCCCGCCTCGGTGGGCGTGAACAGCCCGCCGAACAGGCCGCCGAACACGCCCAGCATGATCGCCAGAACCGGCCAGGTGTCGCGCAGCGCCTCAAGCTTTTCTGACATCGGAACATGTTCGCGCACCTGCGGTGCCAGCGCCGGGTTCAGCTTCACCCGGATCAGGATGACGATGATATAGCCCAGCGCCGTCAACAGGCCGGCGACGATGCCGCCCAGGAACAGCGCCGTCACCGGCACCTGCGCGATCACGCCGTACAGGATCATCAGGATGGATGGCGGGATCAGCGCGCCGATGGTGCCGGCGGCGGCCACCGTGCCGGTGGCAAGCTCGGCGTCATAGCGATGGCGCATCATCTCGGGCACGGCAATCCGGCCCATCGCCGCCGAGCAGGCGACCGACGAGCCGGTGACCGCCGCGAACCCGGCCGAGCCGAACACGGCGGCGATGGCAAGCCCGCCCGGAATGCCCGACATCCACACCCGGGCGGCACGGAACAGCCCTTGAGTCAGTTGCGCGTGATAGCAGATAAAGCCCATCAGCAGAAACACCGGCACCGAGCTCAACACCCAGTTGGCGGCGAACTGATAAGGGATCAGGCCAAGCGAACTCCAGGCGATCTTCCAGCCCAGCAGATACCAGATGCCGCTGAACGACACCCCGATCAGCGCCATGCCGATCGGCACCCGCAGCGCCAGAAGGACAAACAACAGGCCGATGCCGGCCAGACCGGTGCCGACATCGGTCATGCGTCGGTTTCCTTGCGGGCTGTGGGGTGGGCGTTGGTGACGACGTCATCGGGCATGGCGTTGCGCAGTCCCGACGGGCCGCCGGTGATGCTGAGATACAGTTTGTAGAGCACCACCGCGGTCATCAGACCGGTGCCGACCGGCAGAATGTAATAGGACGGCCAGATCGGGATCTTCCAGCCTTCCTGGATCACGAAGGTGCCGACCGCCTGCTTCTTCATCGCCTCAAGAAAGGACTGCCGGGTGATGGCGGCGAAGACCAGCGCCGAGAACACATATGAGAAGCCGCGCAAGGCGCCCTGCATGCGTGTGGGCATCAGTTCGGTGACCACCTCGACCGAGATATGCTTGTCTGCTTCCTCGGCATAGGCGAGCGGCAGGAAGGCGACGACCAGCATGTAGAAATTGCTGACGGCGGCGATGGTGCCGGGCAGGGTGATGCCGAAGATGTTGCGGACCACCACGTCGATGGTGATGTGCAGCATCATCAGCGTCACCGCCAGCACGCCCAGAACCGTGGTGAAATGGATCAGACGCGACAAACCGCGTCCCAACGCCTGCATCGGGCGTGTCTCCCCGTCATCGGGTGGCGGGACTGGCAAAGGCAATGGCCGGCCGGGGTGCGCGGTGCATGACCGCGACCGCGCGCCACCGGCCGGCCAACATGCCCTGGCGATCACATGCCGTAGGTCTTGGGGTCGATCTTCGACACGACCTCGGTCCAGTACAGCTCCGCCAGCTCGTCGGGGCCCGAGACGCCCTTCACCAGCCCGGCCCACTTGTCGAGCAGCGGCTTGAAGGTGTCGATCGCCTTCTGCGGCTCGGCGACGCCGAAGTTCTTGGCATAGAACTCGGCGATCGTCTTCATGTCTTCCGTGACGAAGTCGTTGGTCGCCTTGACCAGCGCCGGGTCGGCCTCATGAATGCGGATGCCTTTCTCGGCCGCACGCTTCAGATCACGGCCTTCGAAATTGACATACTGCCAGGCGGCATGGGCCTGCATCGTGGTGCCGGCGCGCAGCAGGGCGGCGCGCTCGTCATCGGTCAGCGACTGCCAGGTGTCGGTGTTTATATTGGTGATGGTCGACGCGCCGAACACGCCGCCGGGGACACCGGTGGTGATGTCGGTAACGGCATCGATCAGCGCCAGACCCGACAGTTCCGGGGCGGAGATGATCGCGCAGTCGACGGCGCCCTGGGTCAGCGCCTCGAAAATCTCGTTGCCGGGCATGGACACGGCCGTGGCGCCCATGCTTTCCGACCAGCGGCGCCAGTTCTGGCTGCTCACCCGCATGCGCTTGCCCTTCAGGTCGTCGGCGGTGGTGACGGCCTTGTTGCACAGCAGCATGTAACGGGTCGACGCCGCCGTGCCGGTGAACACCTGGTTCTGGCTGGCCAGATCGTTCTGGCATTCCGGGCAGTTCAGATAGATGTATTCCAGCATGGCGCTGGAGAAGATCAGACCATCGCGCCCGCCCGTGTCCATCAGGTTGAGCAGCATGGTCAGATCGCCGGCGAGATTGATGTTCGGGAACTCGGCCGGGGTATAGGCGGTCAGCACATAGCCGATATCGACCAGCCCGTCGCGGACACCGCCCGGGGTTTCGGCCAGGTTAAGCAGCGACAGCGGGAACACCTTCACCGACAGGGTGCCCTTGCTCAGCTCGGCGACCTTCTTCGCATAGACGTCGGCGGCGATGGTGGATGCGGTGTTGGCCGGAAAGCCGATGGCATAGCGCAGTTCCTTGGCATCGGCGGTGGCAGTAAAGCCGGCGCCGGCCATCACGCCGGCCGCCACGGCCATGGACATCAGTCTCTTGGCGAACGTCATCGTGGTCTTCCTCCCGTTGGATCTTATTGTCTGGTTTTCTTGGTTTGTCTTGTTATTTTCGGCGCATGTCCGTGCGGGGGCGGCCGCGCATCGGCCGACCTCTCGTCACGTCTGCGGCCGTTGATCAGGCGGTCGCCGCCTCGAAATGATCGGCGAATTTGGTGCGCAGCTCGGTCTTGCGGACCTTGCCGGTCGCGGTCATCGGCATCTCGTCCAGGAAGATCACCAGCTTCGGTACCTCGAAGCCGCCCAGATGCTTGCGGCAATGCTCAAGGATGCTGTCCCCGGTGGGGTCGGTATCGGGCTTCGGCACCAGGAAGGCGGTGACAGCTTCACCCCAGCGGGCATGGGGCAGGCCCACGACCACGGCGTTCTGAACGTCCGGATGGCCCAGAAGCACTTCCTCGATCTTGATCGAGGGCACGTTCTCGCCGCCGGACTTGATCATGTCTTTCTTGCGGTCCAGGAACAGCAATTCGCCGTCGTGGTCGATCAGCCCCAGATCGCCGGTGTGGTGCCAGCCATGCAGCCGCGCGGCCGTGGTGGCCTCAGGCTGCTTGTAATAGCCCAGCATCACATTCGGGCCGCGATGCACGATTTCGCCGATGGTGCCACGCGGCAGGATGTTGCCGTCATCGTCCATGATCGCCGTGTCGTTGACCACATTGGACTCGCCCCAGTAATTGCCGAAGCGGGCGAGCGCCCGGTCGGGGCGCGACATCACGGTCGAGGGGTACATCTCGGTCTGGCCGCTCGACAGGCGGAAATCGGGGCAGAACTCGTTGACCAGCCGGGTCATCAGCGGCTCGGGCATCGGCGCCATGGCATAGACGCACATGCGCAGATTGACATCGCGCTGCTTGCGCAGCGGATGGTCCAGCACCGCGCGATACATCAGCGGCAGGCCGACCATGATGTTGATCTTCTCGGCCGCCATGCCCTCGATCAGCGCGGTGGGGTCGAAGCCGCGCATCAGCAGCATCTTGGCGCCGACCAGCATGCCGGTCAGCATCACCACATGCTGGGCACAATGGAACATCGGCAGCACGGCGGTGACGCCATCCTCGCGCCCGATCTGCCATTCCACGCCGTTGCTCATCGTCGCCATCACCACCGACAGGTGGCAATGCATCACGCCCTTGGGCCGCGAGGTGGTGCCGCTGGTATACATGATCAGCGCCAGATCGCGCTCGTCGATCTCGACCACGGGTTCGGTCGCGGCCTGGCCGGCGATGGCATCGGCGAAACCGGTGCCGGGCAGGGCGCCGGCTTCAATCCCGCTGCCGGGCACCGAGATCACCGTCATCGGCACGGCCAGCCCCGCCAGCATGTCGGCCATTGCCGGCTGTGCCGCCAGCACGTCGTCGACCACCACATGGCCCACGCCGGCATGGCGCAGGATATAGTCGATATCCTCCACCGCCAGCATCGCATTGGCCGGCACCCAGACCAGGCCGGCCTTGTGGACACCAAAGATGACCGGCAGGAAATCGGTGCTGTTGGCGCAGATGCAGCCAACCTTGTCGCCGGTGGTCAGGCCCTGGGCCAACAGGAAATTGGCATAGCGGTTGGCCGCGTCGTCGAGCATGGCATAGGTGGTGCGGCGGTCGCCTTCGACGATCGCAACCCTGTCGGGGTGGCGCTGTGCGGTGCGGCGCAGAATGTCGCCGATTGCCACACGGCCGATATTTCCCGGCCCGGCAACGCCTTCGATCACGCGCTGCGTGCTGGTGGTCATGGCGGTGTTTCCTCCCTGGCGGCGCCCGTCGGTTCAGTCTCGCGGGCGCTCTGGTCATTCAGTCAGTCGGTCGGCGATGATGGGTGCGATGGGTGATGCCGGTGGGGTATCAGGCGCTCATGGCCGGTCCGTTCCGGATCTGGCCGTCCCCGTCTTTAGAGCGGGGATCGTGGGTGTGAGCGCCTCTGGTTTGCAGCCGGGTGGAGGGATGGGCGATGCCGGGTCAGGCCCCGGCGACCCAGGCGGGTTTGCGCTTGTCAAGGAAGGCGGCGACACCTTCCTGGCCTTCGGCGCCACGCAGGCAGCGGGCGAATTCGGCCGAGGACTGATCCAGAAGATCGGGCAGGGGCGTGGTCCTGCCGGCCATCAGCAGTCGTTTGGTGGTGGCGTTGGCGCCTGGCGCGCAACGCCGGATGTCGCCGAGCAGACGATCGAGCCGGGCATCGAGTGCGGCGGTGTCGGCCACGACCTCATGCGCCAGCCCGATGCGTCCGGCCTCGGTGCCGTCGAAGCGCATGCCGGTCAGCGCCAGCCGGCGGGCCTGCGAAATGCCGATCCGGGCGGCCACGAAGGGCGCGATCTGTGCCGGCGGAATGCCGAGGCCGGTTTCCGACAGGGCGAAGCGCGCATCGCCTGTGCAGATCATCACGTCGCCGATGCAGGCGAGGCCCAGTCCGCCACCAAAGGCCGCACCTTCAACGGCGACAACAACTGTTTGGGGCAGGGCTTCGACCCGCAACAGAAAGCTGCCGAAGCGGCGGTTGTCGGCCATGATCGGGTCGGGCTGGCCGGCGGCGGGCTTCGGTGCCCGGAACGCGGCCATGAAGCCCTTGATATCGCCGCCGGCGCAGAAGGTGCCGCCGGCGCCGCGGATGACCAGCGCGCCGACCTCCGCGTGATCTTCCAGCCAGGCCACCACCTCGATCATCTGGCGGACCAGTTCATGGGTCATGGCATTGCGGACATCGGGCCGGTTCAGGGTCAGCTTCAGGACCGGGCCATCAAGATCGAGCAGAAGGTCGGGGCAGATCGGCAGTCGTGACGTCGTCATGTGATGGCCCCGATCAGCTTGCGGCACGCGGGGGCAGGATGCCCATGCCTTTGGCGATGATGCCCAGCATCACCTCGTCGGCGCCACCACCGATCGAGGTCAGGCGGCCATCGCGATACAGACGCGTCACCTCGGTCTCGTTCATGAAGCCCATGCCGCCCCAGTATTGCAGGCAGCCATCGGCGATTTCGCGGGTGAAGCGGCCGGCGCAGAGCTTGGCCATCGAGGCCAGATGGGTCATGTCCTCGCCGGCGACATAGCCTTCGACCGCGCGATAGATGATCGACCGCAGCAACTCCACCTTGGTCTGAAGTTCCGCCAGCTTGAAATGCACGACCTGGTTGTCGAGCACCGGCTTGCCGAAGATCTTGCGTTCACGGGTATAGGCGATGGTGTCGGCGATGGTGCTCTCAAGCAGGCGCAGGGAACAGGCCGAGCCCCAGATGCGCTCTTCCTGGAACTGCTGCATCTGATAGACGAAGCCCATGCCCTCATCGCCGATCCGGTTGCGCTGCGGCACGCGCACGCCCTCGAAATGGATCTGGGCGGTATCCGACGCGCGCATGCCCATCTTGTCGAGCTTGCGGGCGATGGTGACGCCCGGCGTCTTCATCGGCACGCAGATCAGCGACTTGTTGCGGTGCGACGGGCCGTCGCCGGTATTGGCCAGCAGGCAGATCCAGTCGGCCTGGGTGCCGTTGGTGATCCACATCTTGCCGCCGTCGATGATGTAGTCGTCGCCATCCTTGCGCGCGCGGGTCTTGATGCTGGCGACGTCGGATCCGGCGCCCACTTCCGACACGCCGATGCAGGCGACCCGATCGCCGGCGATGGATGGCACCAGGAATTCGCGGCGCAACTCATCAGATCCGTGCTTCGTCAGCGCCGGTGTCGCCATATCGGTCTGAACACCGATCGCCATCACCACCGATGGTGAGCGCGCGGCGCTGAGCGCCTCGCAGAAGGCCAGTTGATAGGTGTAGTCAAGGCCCAGGCCACCGAATTCCTCGGGCTTGTTGATGCCAAGGAAGCCCAGATCGCCCATCTTCTTGAACAGGTCATGGGCGGGGAAAATACCCGCATCATCCCATTCCTGAACGTGTGGGTTGATTTCCGTTTCCACGAACTTCGTCACTGAACGCATCATCTGCCGATGCTGCTCCGTGTAAAGCATGTGCCTCAAGCTCCTCAGGTCGTCCTGGCGCGTGGCGGTCGCGCGGGACGGTGTTGTTTTTGGGGGGAGGGCGGTCGGGCGCGGTGACGAGAGGATGGAGAGGCCCTGTGAAGCCGCCGCTTGCCTTATATGCCCTTATATCTAACAATAGGCATTGACTGGCGAGGTTGTAAAGTCTTCGTGCGCGTCGATCGCATGACAGTCGGGGATCGTGTCGCGACGCGCAGAGTGTTATGTTGCGCCGCAAGCGGCCTCACGGCCGGACTGTTGCAGATGCGAAGTGAAACCGGCCTGCCGATGCGGCCGGATGCGACCGGCGGGAGTACGGGTGTGATCAATGACACGGCGTTCCGGATGCAGAGACTTGGTGCGGGGCGCGTTGCTGACGACAGCGACGATAATGACCGCGTCGCTTTGTATGTCCGGCTGTCACGCATCTTCCGCGACCGCATCCGGTCGGGCGAATGGGCGCCGGGGGACAAGCTGCCGCCGGTACCGGAGCTGTGCCGCGATTTCGCCGTGGCGCCGATCACGGTTCGGCAGGCGTTACGGATGCTGGCCGACAAGGGGCTTCTGGTCGCGATCCGTGGCAAGGGCACCTTCGTGACCGAGGGCCAGCAGGCGGCGGTCGATGATCCGGAGCTGCGGCGCGCGATCAATGACCGGCTGGATCTGACCCCCGGCCAGGGCATCCGGGTGCTGAAGCGTGAAATGGACGTGGCGCTGCCGTCGGATCTGGCCGCGGTCGATGGCCGGCCCAAGCGCGCTTATGTCAAGATCACCAAGATCCACCTGTATAACGAGACGCCCTTCGCGCTGATGGACGTCTATGTCGACGCGGTCGCCTATCGTCTGTTCCCGCCGGACTCGGAACACAATGCCAAGATGCTGCGGATGCTGACCAATCATGGTCGCGAGAAAATGGGCCGATCGCGACAGATCATGACCATATCCCACGCCGATCAGGCGGTGGCGCGGGCGCTCGATTACTCAATGGGCGGCGTCATGGTGAAGATGATCTCCACCATTCTCAGCGAGGATGGCGAGGTCCTGATCGCCAACAACGCGCTGTACCGGGGCGACATGTTCGTGATGGAGCATGTCGATCAGAATGTCGGCGTGCCGAGCATACCCGATCCGAGCCGGTCACCGACCCGCGGTGGTCACTGAACTGCCGCCGACGTCCGGCGCCATCCCGGTTGCACCGCACCCGACGACAGCAGGCGATCGGCGGCGCGTTCGGCCGACAAATCGTCTAGAAACCGGGTGAGCCGCATGTGATGCGGTATCAATGCCGCCAGCCGCGCCGCCTTGACCTGCATGGGCCTCTGCAGCCCCAGGCGGACGGCGATCCCGGGTCGATAGATCGCGTTGCGCATCTCGATCGCGGCGCCGAGCCCGCGCAATGGGAACAGCCCTTCACCGGCCGGATCGTCGCATCGATCCAGGTGAACCACGGCGGCAAGCGGCAGCGGCTGGCGCACGAACCGGTGGTCGACCGGCACCTGAAACTTGGTCAGGTCGCCGATGCACAGATCCAACGCCGTGGTATCGATCTGCCGGCGGTCGGCGGCATCCTGCCACAGCCGCATGCGGGGATAGGCGGGCCATGCCCGGCAGCATCCATCGTCACCGATGCGGAGCATCGTCAGATCATCGGCCAGCATGCCCAGGCCGCGGGCGACCAGGCTGGCGGCCAGGGTCGATTTGCCGGCACCGGAGGCACCGGTGATCGCAACGGCCCGCTCGCCGATCTGCAGGCAGGCCGCATGCAGCACGATCTCGCCACGCTGATGGCACAGCGCGCCCATGATGATGCCCAGCAGATAGGTGCGGATGTCCACGGCATCGATGTCGGTCTCGGGTGACACCACGATCTCGCAGCCGCCTGCGACCAGAACCTCGCCGCAATCCTTCAGCCGGATCAGAACCCGGCCGTCTGCGACCTCGACCGTGCGAAAGGGCGGGTTGCCGGTCGCATCATGCGCCGTCTCGTCGTGCGTCGCCTCAAGTGCACGAGGCACCGGGCCGACGCGGATAATGACATCCGGCTGATGATCGGCGGGACCAGTCCAGACCGGGACTTCCGGCAAGGGGATCTCGGACCGGATATGCCAGCCGAACAGTAGACGGTCCTGCGTCACGATGGCGATGCCCCCTGCGGCCGCTGATCTTCAGGCTAAGTGATACGGTGCGGCATTCATCGACCGCAAGGGGGACGGTGTAAAATCGCGCTAGTTGCGCGCTAGGCGATGGCGGCGCAGTTCCAGCCGGCCGATCTGATTGCGATGGACCTCGTCGGGGCCATCGGCGATCCGCAGCAGGCGGGCGGTGGCATAGGCGGCACCCAGGCCATAATCATTGGTCACGCCGGCGCCGCCGAACAATTGAATGGCCATGTCGATCACCTTGCAGGCCATGTTGGGCACCGCCACCTTGATCATCGCGATCTCGGCGCGCGCGGCCTTGTTGCCCACCGTGTCCATCATCCAGGCGGCTTTCAGGGTCAGCAGCCGCGCCTGCTCGATCATGATCCGGGCATCGGCGATCCGTTCCAGCGTCACCGTCTGTTCCGAGACCGGTTTACCGAAGGCGACCCGTTCATCGGCGCGCCGGCACATCTTTTCCAGCACCCGTTCCGCCAGGCCGATCAGGCGCATGCAATGATGTATCCGGCCCGGGCCCAGGCGCCCCTGCGCGATCTCGAACCCCCGGCCCTCGCCCAGCAGCATGTTCGCGGCCGGCACCCGGACATTGTCGAACCGCACATCCGATGCCCGGTCGGGCATGCCATAGAAGCCGAACACCGGCAGCGGCCGCAGCACGGTGATACCGGGGGTATCCATCGGCACCAGGATCATCGATTGCTGGCGATGGCGATCGGCATTGTCGGGATCGCTCTTGCCCATGAAGATCAGGATCTTGCAACGCGGATCGGTGGCGCCGGTCGTGAACCATTTATGGCCGTTGATGACATAATGGTCGCCATCGCGGTGGATATGGCTCTCGATATTGGTGGCATCCGACGAGGCGACTGCCGGCTCGGTCATCGCGAAGGCCGAGCGGATCCGGCCATCCAGCAGCGGCGTCAGCCATGCCTCTTGCTGTTCGGGTGTGCCATAGCGTGCAAGCACCTCCATATTGCCGGTATCGGGGGCCGAGCAGTTGAACACTTCGGGCGCCAGATGCGACCGCCCCATCACCTCGCAGAGCGGCGCGTATTCGGCATTGCTCAGCCCGGCACCATGGGCGCTCTCGGGCAGAAACAGATTCCACAGGCCGGCGGCCTTGGCCAGCGGCTTCAGCTCCTCTACCACCGGCTGAACCTTCCACGGGCCCAGCTCCTCGCTTTCGCGATAGTATCGGTCCTCATTCGGATAGATATGGGCGTCCATGAAGGCTTCGAGCCGGGCCTTGATCTCGGTCAGACGGGGGGAGTGGTCCAGAAGCATGGCAGGCCTTCCTGTCGAGAGGCGTCGCGGCGGCGTGATGGGCGAATAAGCGTGCTGGCCGCTTGCAGTCGTGTAATACCTAATGATAGGTATATAGAAAATGCGCACCGGCACAATCCGGAACCGCGCCGGTGCCGGCGTTTTCGCTGCGGCACCGGTCCTTTTTGCCCGGGCGCCAGACGATACCCCCCAAAAACAAGGCCGCATCCGCCACCCCGCGCGGACATCCGGCCGGACATCATGTGGAGAGATTGCGGCCATGAGCGACAGGATCGTGCGGATCGGTGGAGCATCGGGCTTCTGGGGTGACAGCGCCGTCGGCGCGCCGCAACTGGTTCGGCATGGGCAGATCGACTATTTGGTGTTCGATTATCTGGCCGAACTGACCATGTCGATTCTGGCCACGATGCGGTCAAAATCGCCCGATCAGGGCTATGCGACCGATTTCGTCGACATTGCGATGCGTGCGGTGATCCGCGATGTCGCCGCCAAGGGCATCAAGGTGTTGAGCAATGCCGGCGGGGTCAATCCGCGGGCCTGTGCAGCCGCCCTGGCGAGGCTCGCCGACGAGGCCGGCGTCGCGTTGAAGATTGCGGTGGTCGAAGGCGACGATCTGTTGCCGCGGACCGAGGCTCTGCGCGCGGGCGGCATGACCGAGATGTTCACCGGGGCACCGATGCCCGACAAATTGATGAGCGCCAATGCCTATCTGGGCGCGCTGCCGGTGAAAGCCGCCCTCGATGCCGGTGCCGATGTCGTCATCACCGGCCGGTCGGCCGACAGCGCGCTTGCGCTCGGCGCGCTGATGCATGAATTCGGCTGGGCTGTGGACGACTACGATCGTCTGGCGGCCGGCAGTCTGGTCGGGCATATCCTGGAATGCGGCTGTCAGGCGACCGGCGGTCTGCATACCGATTGGGATCTGGTGCCGGACTGGGCCGGGATCGGCTATCCGATCACCGAATGCGCCGCCGATGGCTCGTTCGTCGTCACCAAGGCGCCCGAAACCGGCGGCCTTGTGGTGCCGGCGGTGGTGGCTGAACAGATGCTTTACGAGGTCGGTGATCCGGCGGCCTATCTGCTGCCGGACGTGATCTGCGATTTCACCGCCGTGACCATGGAGAGTGCGGGCCCCGACCGGGTGCTGGTGCAGGGTACGCGCGGCCGCGCGCCCACCGACAGTTACAAGGCCTCCGCCACCTATATGGATGGTTGGCGCGCGGTGGCGCAGTTGACGATCATCGGCATCGATGCGGTCGCCAAGGCACAACGGACAGCCGATGCGATCCTTGAACGCACGCGTCAGATGCTCCGCCACAGCAACCTGCCCGATTATCGCGCGACCCATACCGAAATTCTGGGCGCAGAGTCGATGTACGGGCCGCACGGTCGTGCGTCTGCCGCCCGCGAAGTAGTGATGCGTCTGGCTGTCACCCATGACGACCGTAAGGCTCTGGCGATGTTCGCGCGGGAAATCGCGCCGGCCGGCACGTCCTGGTCGCCGGGCACGACCGGGGCAGGGGGGCGGCCGAAGCCATCACCGATCGTGCGGCTGTTCTCGTTCCTGATGCCGAAGGCGGATGTACCGGTGACGGTGACGCTGGGCGACAAGACAATGCCGGTCGCGATTCCCGCCGGCAGTGCTGGTGGCGGTGCCGCTCTTCAGGCGCCGGAACCCATGCCGGCCGCCGATCCGGTCGCGGCCGATGCCACGGCGGCGATGGTCGGCGTGCCGCTGGTGTCGCTCGCCTATGCGCGCAGCGGCGACAAGGGGGATAGTTCGAATATCGGCATCATCGCCCGCGACCCCGACTTTCTGCCGCTATTGCGCCGCGATCTCACCCCCGCCCGCGTGCAGGCCTATTTCGCTCATCTGCTGGCGGCCGACAGCACCGTGACGCGGTTCGAGGTGCCGGGCGTGAACGCGGTCAATTTCCTCCTCACCCGCGCATTGGGTGGCGGCGGTATGGCCTCGTTGCGGAACGACCCGCTGGGCAAGGGCTTCGGGCAGATGCTTCTGGACATGGTTGTGGATGTGCCGGCGGATTGGCTCGATCATCCTAAGCTGCGCAAGCCGGCGGCCTGATCCTTCTTCATGTCTGTGTCATACGGTCAGGATACGTCCATCATCGCCGATGGGCGTATCCTATAGCCATTTTTCCATATCATAGTTGTGAATCATAACGCCCGCGATGTCGATGTCGTTGCGTTTGATGATCGTGAACCCGCGCGCGATAAATAACCGCGATGCGGCCTCACTGGCCTCGACAAACAGGCGGGGCAGGTGGTTTTCGACGGCATGCCGTTCCAGATGCGCACAGAGCGCACCGGCAACGCCCGTCCCCGCCGCTGCCGGAGCGACATACAGAAAATGAAGATGGCCGTCGCGCTCCAGGTCTGTAAAACCGAGATACCGTGCTCGTTTGGTCCCGCTATCCTGTTCAACCTCATCCACCGCCACCAGCCGGAGGCGTCCATCCTGCGCCAGCCTGTCCAGCCGCGCCGGATCGGGCGTCAATGATAACCAGGCCGCAACCTGCGCCGCCGTATAGTGGCGGCGGCCAAGGTCCATAACCGAGGCGCGATACAGATCCGACAATGCCGCCGCATCCTCGGAACGATAGTGACGGATCATCATGACCGGCGTATTCCCGTAAGTTGCGGTGCCCCACCGACGCGCTGCCGCAGAAGGCAACATATTATCGTGCTTTGATAGGCCATAACAAGCACCCGGTGGCGGTTGGATTGGCAAACGGATCGCCCGTCGTCAAAGAGTGGAAGGCCAGCCAATGGCAGGGGAGAAACCACGAGAACCTCCCAGACGTCAAGGCCGGCACGGCAATACTGAACGGTATGGCCAGGGCTGCGTATGTGCTGCATCAAACGGCCGCATATTATCGTCCTTAGACGCGCTAAAATAGCCCATCCGCTGCGCATCGGCGTGCTATGTGCCGCTGAACTCTAAGCGGCGAGTCCAGCGTGTTGGACCTTTAGCCGCCAGGCAGGAAGGTTTTCCCTGCCCCTGCCCCATTATCGGTGTAGCGGGGGCGCGTTCTGCCAGCATGCCGATGCGCCTGTCGGCCAATGGGCCGGACAGGCGCAATGTCGCCGGCCCGGCCCTGTCGGAGCGCATGTCGGGCGAGCCAGGGCGCGAAAAGTGCATCGCGTGGTTCCGTCAGATCGGGTCGGGATCTGTGGCAGCGGCGCGCATTATGTGCCAGACGGCACAGTTCTCAGCATATTGATGAAGGCTAACCATTAAAAGATATAACGATCTCCTGGCGGGCTCGTATCTATTGTCGGCTCAGCCATGTCAGAGCTGCCCGACCCCTGTTTATGGCTGGCAATGATGACGTGCTTGATGTTTTCGAGTGAAAAATGTCAGTGGTTTCAGCGTCATGGCGTAGACGTGCGCCTATATTGTACCAAAGATCGATAATCATCCATTATCGGGCCTATTAATCTGAGGCCAGGGTAGGCGGGCAGTCTGCTGACTCCCGCGGTTTGATCCCCAATTCTCGCTCAATCGCCATGGATCGAACAGATCCTCAGGTGTTGCCGCTTGCTCGTGCAGTCCTGCCATCCCATGCCTTCAGGATTGCGGCAAGTTGATGCCTGATACCGGCATCTACCAAACAAAACAAAGGCTTGATGAGCAGCTTCCTTGCCCATCAAGCCTTCTGTCGACCTTATTTCAGTGCCGAATATCCGCTGCCCGTCAATCCGCAGCGGCCTGCATCGCCACGCCATCGTGCCGCATCTCGGTGGCCCTGGGGTCCGCCGCATCGGCGGCTGGCAGAACTTGCCCGGCCTGCATCCGGATATGGCGATCAGCGATATGGAAATACCGGTCGTCATGCGAAATCGCGATGATCGTGCGACCCTGCGCCTTCAAGGCCGGCAGCAATTCGGTATAGAACACCCGCCGGAATTCGGGATCCTGATCGGCGGCCCATTCATCGAACACCAGGATCGGCCGGCCTTCCAGCCAGGCGTGAACCAACGCGAGGCGTTTGCGCTGGCCGGTCGACAGGTCGGTGGTGGTGAATTTTCCGTCCTTCACCGACACTTTATGGGCAATCTCCAGTTCTTTGAGATAGCGTTCGACGTCTTGCAGGGGCACACCCTCCGGCACACTCAGATCATCGAACAGGAAGTAATCGGCGAAAATCGTCGAAAAAAGCTGTCGATAATCGTCGACCACATCGGGCGCCAGCGGCTGGCCGTTATACAACCGCTCTCCCGCAGCCGGTTCATAAAGGCCAAGCAAGAGTTTAATCAGCGTCGTCTTGCCACCACCATTTTCGCCGGTGATGAACACGATTTCACCGCGCCGGATGGTCAGATCGACCGGCCCCAGTTCGAAGGCGGTGCCGCCGTCCGGCGCCGGAAAGGCATAACGCAGGCCGACCAGATCGATGCGCTCCATCGGTGCCAGCGCCACCGGCCGGTCGACCAATGGCAGATGGGCTTCCGCTACCGAGAACCGCGCCCGCAGATCAGCGATCCGGCCGATCGACACCTGCGCGCGGCCCAGCAGCGGCAGCATCGCGACAATCCCCTCGATCGGCCCCTTGACATACAGCAGAACCAGCACGAAGCCGCTGATCACCCGGGCATCGGCCGTCGGCGACAGCGCCTGGATCAGCAGCATCAACCCGATCACCACGAAGAACAGCGCCGAGCCGAAGGCATTGGCGGTGCAGAAGATCTGAACCGCGCGCATCCGCAGATCGCGAATTCGGCCGATGGTGCGGTCGATCTGCACGCCATACATGTCGACCCGGCGCTGGCGGTTGATGCGCAGCTCCTTGGCGCCTTCGGTGATCGCCCGATACTGTTTCTGAAGATCGTCTTCGGCCTCGCGCGCCGCACTGAACCCCTCGAAGCCCTTCTTGCGGGCATAGGTGTGCCCGGCGGTGCCAATGATGATTGCCACCAATGCGATCAGAAACATCATCGGCGACAGCACGATCAGATAGGCGAAACAACCCAGCGCGATCGCGATCGAGATCGCAAAGCCCGAGAAGTTGAAGGTGAACTGGGTGATCGTATCGACATCCTGGTTCAGCACCGCCGTCAGTCTATGCAGACGATAGCGTTCAAGTTCGGCCACCGGCGCCGACAGGATGCGCCCACACAGATCGCGCCGCAGCTCTGCCACCACCTTCTGCCCGACCAGGCTGTTGCCGATATCCGAGATGGTCTCACCCGCCAGGGTCAGCACCGCCAGACCGCCGAACAGCAGCAACAGCCCGGTCGTGGCGCCCCCCTCGGTGTGCAGCGCGTCGTTGATGGTGGCGAGCAGAGATGCCGTGGCGAGGCCACTCGCCGTGCCCATCAGGGTGGCAAACAGCGCGATCGGCCAGAATGGCCGCAGGATTCGCATGATTTCGGCAAGCATCCGGGTTCCTTTCCGGTCGCCCGGCCATCGCTGAGGATCAGCGACGGCGCAGGAGCCACATGAAATACGGCCCGCCGATCAGGGCGGCGAGCAGGCCCGCCGGCATCTGGCGGGGAAATAGCAGGGTTCGGCCCAGCCAGTCGGCCGCGACCATGATCAAGGCGCCCAGGATGATCGCGACCACGATCTGCGCCAGCGCCCGGCGGGCACCGGCCATCCGGGCGATATGCGGCGCCATCAGCCCTACGAAGCTGAGCGGCCCGATCACCAGCGTGGCAATCGCCGCCAAGCCCGCCGCCAGCACCAGCACCAGCAGCCGGCTCACGCCCACCGGCACACCCAGCGCGCGTGCGGTCGGGCCACCCAGCGGCAGGATATCCAGCCAGCGCGCCGCGAGCGGCACCAGGGCCAGCAGCACCGCCCCCGTGACCAGCGTCACCACGGCATCCCGTGGCCCCACGACATAGGTGGAGCCGGCCATCCAGTTGAGCAGCATGGTCGCGCGCGGATCGCCCGTCGCCAGCATGCCCACAACCAGCGCATCGAACAGCGCCCCCACCGCCACACCGGCCAGCAGCACCCGTTCAGGACCGAAGCCCGATCGCCGCCCCACCCACAGGATGAAGATCAGCGTGACCAGCGCGCCGGCGGACCCGGCGGCGATCTGTTCCGGCCGGCCGACCACCGGCAGCAGAAAGCCGATAATGATGGTGCCGATGGCGGCACCACCGCCGATGCCGAGCACTTCCGGGCTGGCCATCGGGTTGCCGGTGAAGCGCTGCATCAGGCAGCCGGCCGCCGCCATCAACCCGCCGGCGGTGAGCGCCGCCAGCACCCGCGGCCAGCGCCAGCGCAGCATGTCGCCGGCGCCGTCGAGGCTGAGCCATTGCCAGCCATCCGCCGTGCGGCCGAGGCCCAGCGCCACGATCACCACCACTGCCAGACCGGCCAGACCGATGATGGCGATCCGCCGGACGGCGCCCTGGCGCGCCACAATCTCCTGCGGCACCTCCGCCCCAGGTCGGCCGCCGAAGCTCAGCCGCGGCAGCATCCACAGCAACAGCGGCGCGCCCAGCAGCGCCGTGACCGCACCCGTCGGCAGCATCTCGCCGGCCAGAAGTACCACCTGATCGGTCAGCCACAGCAGCGCCGCGCCGACCAGCGGCGCCCAGATCAACCGGTCGCGCAACCGCCGGGCGCCGGCCAGCCGCGCCAGCGCCGGTGCTGCAAGGCCGATAAAGCCGATCACGCCCACGGCGGCGACCACGAAGCCGGTCAGTGCCACCGCCAGCGCCATCGCCGCCAGCCGCATCTGGCGCAACGACACGCCCAGGCCGGATGCGCCTTCATCATCCAGTTCGAACAGGCTGAGCGGCCGGACCATCACAGCCACCAGCGCGCCCACGATCACCAGCCGGGGCAGCAGCCACACGACCACGGTCCAGTCCTGCTGAACCAGCGACCCGCCGCCCCAGATGAACAGGGCGGTCAGATAGGGTTCATAAAGCAGGTTCAATGCTGCGCCCAGCGCGCCGCAATACAGGCTGACGATCATGCCCGCCAGAATCAGCGATACATCCGACAAGCCGCGCCGCCAGGCCAGGCCGAACACCGCCATCACTGCGACGCCGCCGCCCGCGACCGCCAACGCCTCGCGCCCCCAGCCGCCCGGCGCGATCAGCGCCGGCGCCCATAAGGTGGCGACGGTCAGCGCCATGCGCGCGCCGGCCGCCACCCCAAGGGTCATCGGCGAGGCGATCGGGTTGCGCAAGACCTGTTGGAACACGGCACCCGCCAACCCCAGCGCCGCGCCACACAACACCGCCACCGCAATCCGCGGCAACACGCTGTAATGCACCAGCAATTGCCGGATGTCGGCGATATCCGGCGACAGAATGGCCTGCGACCACAGCGCCGGCGGCACATGGCCATTCAGCCGCATCAGCGCCAGCGCCAGAGCGGGCAGGGCCAGGGCCGTCACCAGCCACGCCGGATGCCGGCCGCGCGGCACCGCCCTGTCCATGGTCATGGTCATGCGCCACGCCCTTCCGTCGTGCTGGACATATCGGCGCCACCGCCGAGGGCGAGGCTGATACAGTTGGCGAAGCGCACCGTGCAAGGCACGGCACCGAAAGGAAAAACCGCCGGAAGAGCGACCATGCGACCATCGGCGATCGCCGGCAGATGGCGCCAGAGCGGGCTCGTCCGCAGCCGTGCCACCACGCCCTCGGGCGACGGCGCCACATGTACCAGCCGGGCCTCCGGGTCGCTCAACAACCGCTCGATCCCCACCGTCACCGAGCCCCATGGTCCGCTGTCGCCTGTCCAGGCATTGCGCAGGCCCAGGCGGTCCAGCGCGTGCTGCCACAGGCTGGTGGTGCCGAACACCCGCACATGACGGTCGTCGAGAAAATTCACCACATGGACCGGTCGGCCGTCATAGCCGCGCAACCGGTCGCGCGCCCGGTCGATCTGCCGGGCCGCACGCGCCAGATAAGCGTCGGCTTCGGCGCTGCGCCCGACAAGCGTCCCCAACCGTCGGGTCTCGGCGACGGCGGCGGGGAAGGCCTCTTGTCCCGTGCCATAGATCGTCAGGCTGACCGTCGGCGCCACCTGCTCCAGCCGCGCGCGGACCGTCTCAAGCCCCGGGGCGATCACGATCAGGTCGGGGGCCAGTTGCTGCATCACCTCAAGATTGGGTTCAAGCCGCAGCCCGACATCGACCACACCGGCGGGCAGGGCCGGTTCCACCACCCAGGCCTGGTAATCCGGAATCCGCACGATGCCCACCGGCGGCAGGCCCAGCATGATCAAGGTCTCGGCCGACGACCAGTCGAGCGCCACCACCCGTGGCGAGATCCCATCGCCGGCCCCCTGCCCCGCGCGTGACGCTGAAACCACCTGTGGTAGAAATGGCAGGCAGCCGAACCCGGCCAGAAGCGATCGCCGCGAGAGGGTCATGATCCCGGCTCCCGTCTCAATACACGAAACCGAGCGGCGCGCCGCCGGCCGGGTGCGGCAGGATGCCCATGCGCAGGCCGAAGATCCGCGCCAGCTCGGCCTCGGTCATCAGAGTTTCGGGCGTGCCACGCACCAGCACCCGCCCGGCCTTCAGAGCCAGAATGTCGTCGCAGAACCGCGCCGCCATGTTGATGTCGTGCAGGATGATCACCACCCCCAGCCCGCGCAGCCGGGCCAGCCGGCGCACGAGATCGAGGATCTCGACCTGATGGGCGATATCCAGCGCCGAAATCGGTTCATCCAGCAGCATATAGGCGCTGTCCTGGGCCACCAGCATCGCCAGCCACACCCGCTGCCGCTCGCCCCCCGACAGGCTGTCGACCATCCGGTCGGCAAAGCCGGTGACGTCGGTCAGGGTCATGGCCTCGTCGACCCGGTCCTGATCTCGCGATCCGAACCGGCCAAGCGCGCCATGCCAGGGATAGCGCCCCAGCCGCACCAGTTCGCGCACGGTCATGCCGGCCGCGGTCGGCGGCTGCTGCGGCAGATAGGCGACCTTGCGGCCGAAAGCGCGGTCGCCCCAGGCGGAAAGCGCCCGCCCCTCCAGCCGCACCGTGCCCGCCGTCGGCGTGATCTGCCGGGCCAGAAGCCGTAACAGGGTGCTTTTGCCCGAGCCGTTATGCCCGATCAGCCCCAGCACCCGCCCCCCGGCCACGCCAAGATCGACATCGGCAAGCAAGACCCGCCCGCCGACCGCAACGCCCAGCCCCTCGGCCTCGAAGCTCATCGCCCGGCCCTCACCCGAAACGACAGCCGCGGACGGCGCCGGGTTTCCCCGATCGCCGCCCGCGCCGCTGTGGATATTGGCCGCGTTACCACTGATAGCTGAGCGTGGCATAGACTTTCCGCCGCGAGCCGTAATAGCAGTTGGTGTCATTCTGGCAGTCGGCGACATAGATCTTGTCGAACAGGTTGGTCGCGTTCACGGCCAGACGCGCGCCGGCAAGGTCCGGCGCCAGATTGCCGAGGTCATAACGCAGGGCTGCATCCATCACGGCATAACCGGGCACGGTGAAGCTGTTCACCGCATCGCCATAGGTCTCGTCGCTGATCCGCACGCCGGCGCCGAGTCCGAGTCCATTGAAATATCCGTCAATAAATCGGTAGTCCGCCCAGATCGATCCAGAATGCTCTGGCAGGTAAACCGGAGTCTTCCCTGCTGTGTTATCGCCCGCCGTCCCTTCCGTCACCTCCGCATTGAGATAACTATAGGCTGCTGTCAGGCTGATATTATCATTCAGACTGATCTTTCCTTCGATATCGATACCCTGTGAACTTACTTCTCCGTTCTGAGTTGAGAAGCTAATCACCTGTGGGTTACCGGATCCATCAATGATCGTGCGTGAGCCATAACTCAGGACATTCTGTTGAGTCAGGTCATAGAGTGCCAGAGACACAAAGCTGTTATAGCCGGTCGGCTGATACTTGATGCCGACCTCGTATTGCTGGCCCGTCGTCGGTTTCAGCGGCTCTCCGATGTCATTGGTGCCGGCAAGCGGCTCAAACGATTCCGAATAGCTGGCATAAGGCGCCAGACCATTGTCGAAGAGATAGAGCGCGCCGACGCGCCCGGTAAACTTCTGGTCGGTGATCTTGGTACTTGTGTTGGCCACCCGGTCGTTCGTGTCGCTGTTCAGCCAGTCATGGCGCGCACCCAAGGTAAAGCGCCACCGGTCGATCGAAATCTGATCCTGTGCATAAAGACCAAGCTGTTCAAGCCTCTGCGACGTGTTTTGTTCGAAGAACGGCGTGAAATCGATGCCGGGGCTTCCATATTGGGGATTATTGTAATCGATGGGATTGGCTGCGAGATAGGCGACATCGCTATCATTATGATTGTTCTGATAGTCGAGGCCGAACAGGGCCGTGTGTCCGACGGCGCCGGTCGCGAATTTCGCCTGAAGCTGGTTATCGATGGTGATTGCGTCATTGACCTCTTCGGCCAGAACGCCGCTGCGACGGATCACACTGCTGTCAGCCGCCATCAAACGACCAGTGTACAGATACCCAAAGTCGCTGTCGGTCCGGAAGAACCGGGCGTTCTGACGGACCGTGAAAGTATCATCGAACCGGTGCTCGAATTCATAACCGATGCCGTATTGGGTTCGCTCTTCCTTGTCGAAGGTCGGGTCACCAATATACAGATCGGTCGGAATGTCTCCCGACGGGTTATGCAGAACCGTGCCATAGGCGGGAAGGCGCTGATAGGCGCCCAGGGCGGGGTCATTCTGATATTTACCAAGCAATGTCAGCGTCGTGTCGTCGCCGGCACGCCATGTGACCGCCGGGTTGATCGCATAGCGCTCTTCCTTGGTCTGATCAATGGGGGTATCGGCGCTTCGGGCCAGACCGCTCAGACGATAGCTGAGGTCACCATCTTCCGTCAGCGGCCCGGTCATATCGAAGGCGGTCTGAAGCCGGCCATATTCGCCGAACTGAAGCTGAACCTCGTTGAAGGCATCAGGCTGTGGCCGCTTGCTGACCAGATTGGCAAGCCCGCCCGGCGACACCTGCCCATAGAGAACCGAGGCCGGACCACGAACGATTTCAATGCGTTCCAGACCATAGCTATCGATCTGCGGTGTGGCCCAGGTGCCACCGATCAGACGCAGCCCGTCGAGATACTGACTGACCTGAAAACCTCGGGCATAAAGAAAGTCGGTCCGCTCATCGGCGCCATTGCGGTCGGTCTGCATGCCGGCGGTATAGCGCAGCGCCTGCGGCATGGTCTGTGCCGCCTGGGCGTCCATCTGGTCGCGGGTCACCACCGAAATCGACTGGGGCGTCTCAAGCAGCGGCGTGTCAGTCTTGGTCGCCGCCGAGGCCCGCTTGGCAACGAAGCCGGCGACGGGGCCCCAGGCGCTTTCGGCCCGACGCGTCGCGTCGATCGAGAGGGGATCCAGAACCACCGCCCCATCGGCCGCGGTGCCACGCACCAGCGTGACCGTGTTGGCGTCGATGAAGCGATAGGATACGCCCGTACCGGCCAGCAGGCGGCCGAGCGCCTCGTCAGGAGTATAGGAACCGCTGACACCCGGCGATTGCAGGTCATTGGCGATCGCGGCTTCCACCGTCACCTGCAGGCCCGACTGGCGGCCGAAGCTGGTGATGGCGCCGGCCAGGGGCTGGGCCGGAATGTCGAAGCTCTGGCCGGCCTGGGCAAGCTGGATGCCCGCCGCATCCGCCGCACGGGCGGCTTGCATGGTGCCCAGCATCAGCCCGGCCATGCCAACCGCCAGGGCCACATCGGCGACCAGATCGGCCCGGCGCTGTCCGGCCGTCTTTCTGCCTGCGACCATCAAGTTGCGTCCGCGTCGGGCCAGTTCCGGCCCCGATGCCTCCATGTTCCTGTGACCTGCCATCGACCAACCGGCTCCCGCACTTTTGTTATCATCGGTTCTGTTTTGCGACTGCTTGGCAGTCGCATTCCCCGATAGGACGGGCCGGAGGCAGGTTTTTTCAGGCCGGGGCGCAGTTTTTTCACGGCGATGCCAGATTTCTGCCACAACCCTGCAAACCCTTAGGCCTGATCAACCTTTGGTATCAAGGCTGGCCGGTATCGGCCCGGCTGGCACGCAGCCTGATCACGCGTAAAGCCGGGTCGGTGGCGATCTCGGCTTGCCGGAACGGCAGCGCCATCAACTGGCCGGCCGCGAACAGCCGGGTCTGGTCGTCATGGAAGGGCGATGTCGGGTCGGCCGACTGGCCATAGGTGAGCAGCCCCCGCGCCACCGGCCCGCCCGCATCCCAGCGCACCAGTTGGATATAGCTGCTGCCATAGATCCGGGCCGCGTCATAGCCGCCGGCCCCAAACGGGCCGAAGGTCATCTCGTTCAACACGCCCTCGAATTCATCGCCGCCCGGCACCGGAATGCCCGCCGCATCAGTCCGGGCGCCAGTCCGGCGCTGCTGAACCGCACCCAGCGCGATATCGGCCGGAAAACCTGCCGCACGCAATTGTGCCGCCGCGTCGCTCAATGCCTGCCGCATGGCCGTGGTGACGGCCGGGTTGGCCAGATCCACCACCGCCGGCGTCGTGAACGGCCGCGCCGGATCGAAGGTCACCGCCCACAGCCCGTCGATCGCCCGTGCCCGGCGCCACGCCTCGCGGAACAGCGCAGCCCCCCGGATGTCGGGGCTGCTGGTCCGGTCCCAGCCGGCCAGGGCGGCGCAGGCCGATGCCAGATCGCCCTCACCCTCCGCCCTCTGCCCGCCCATCTCAGACCAGCAGACCGACAGCATGGCATCCACCACCAGCTCGGCCGCGAGATTGCGGTTGTCGAACAGCATCGCCTCCAGATCGGCCGGGGCGACGCGGCCGCCGGTCGCGGTGACGATCTCGTCCAGCCGCCGCTTGCCCATCCGGGTACGCAGCCGTTGGGCCACCGCCTCTGGCCCGACGATCCGGGCATAGCCGGTGAGCGGTGCCGCCGGATCGGCCAGCCAATGGCTGTCATTGCTGTTGAACACCAGCCCGCGGGTCAGCCGGCGGGGCATGCGGTCGGCCGGCATCAACCCGTGATCCGGCCGCATGCCGGCGTCGTCATCCACGGCCTGACAGGCGGCACGGTCGCCGGCCAGCACCACCAGCCGCGCCGCACGCGCGATCGCCGCTCCGGCATCGGATGGCGCACAGCGCGCCGCCAGATCGTCGGGAACCGCCGGCACGCCGGTCATGTCGGCATACAGCGCATCGCCATGGCGGTCGGCGGCCAGCGTGTTGATCCAGGGCGTGCCCCGGATATCGGCCAGCGCCCGATCGATCTCGCCGACGCTGGCGGCCGTGGCGAGCCGCAGCCATTGTTCCACCAGCCGGGTGTCGTGGCGTTCCGGATCGGCCAGCGCATAGGCAATCCGTCCGGTCCAGGCAAGCCCGCGATCGGGCATGGCCACCACCATGCCGAAGCGGGTGTCATAGAGTGTCCGGGTCACCGGGGCGGCGCCGGCCATCGGCACGGTCACCGTCACCGCCCGCATCCGCTCGGGCCGGCCATCGACCAGATAGGACAGCGGATCGCCCGGCACCAGCGCCAGTTCATGGAGCACGAAGCGCTGGCTGGCGGAGACCGTATGGCTCCAGGCGACATCGCGGTTGAAGCCGATCACCGGCACCGGAAACGGCGGCAGCGCGGCCCCCATCACGTCCAGCCGCCCGGGCAGGGTCAGATGCATCTGAAAGAAGCGGCTGTTGCCCTGCCAGGGGAAATGCGGATTGCCCAGCAGCAGGCCGCCGCCATCGGCGGTGAGGTCGCCGCCCAGGGCATAGGCGTTGCTGCCCAGCCGGGCCGCATCATCACGCCCGCCGAGGTCGGAGACCGGCACGGGCACGGGCGGCGTGCCGGCATCGCCGGCCGGCGGCGCGGCGGTGGCGATCGCCATGGCGAAACGGCCGCCACTGGCCTGGATCGCGCGTTCCGTCAACAACCGGCGCAGATCGCCGCCGCTGGCCGGACGCACCCAATCGGCATCGCGACACGCCGCCGGCAGCCCGCCGGGGCCGCGCTCGGCCAGATAATGGTTGTAGCCGGCGGCATAGCCATCGATCAGCGCCACGGCATCGGCATCACCGGCGGCATAGCCGGCGGCGATCCGCGCATCATCCAGATAGGCGCGAAAGAACACGTCGCTGTCGAGATTGCGGGTCGGTCCGCCAACCAGATCGACCATCGCATCCGGCCCGAAGGCCTGCGAGCGTTCACCACGCACGGTGACCAGCGCATCGGCCAGCAGGCAGACATTCTTCGCGGCATAGGCATAACCGGCCCCGAAGCCCAGGCTCGCCATGTCATCGGCCTGGATATGCGGGATGCCATGGGCGGTTTCGCGGATCACCACGTCATAGGCGGCGGTATCGGCACCGGCGGCCACAGCCGGCCCGGCCAGCACCAGCGCCAGCCCGACGATCAGAGGTTTCATGATCATGCCCCGGCCGCACCGGCCAGGCGTGCCATACGATCGCGTTCCACCGCCTCGGCCCGGCGCCGTTTCGGGCAACTGCCGCAGAAGGCCTCGCCCGGCATCACATAGCGCAGGCAGCAGACCTTGCGGGTTCGCAGATCCGCCACCATCCGCACCGGATCATGCAACAGGTTCGGGGTGCCGTCGGGTCGGTCGGCACGTGACAGCAGCCCGGCCGTGGCCTCCGCCGCCACCTGCCGGCCGGGCAGCGACCGGGCCAGCGGCACCAGCATCCGCGCCGCCCGGTCGAGATAATCGGCGGCATTGCTCCACAGCATCCGCGCCGGCACACCGGTCGCGGCACTGAAGGCCGCGATCATCGGCGCCAGATGGCCGTCGATCAGCGCCGCATGGCGGACGAAGCCGCAGTCACTGGCGCGGGCCACGGCATCCAGCGGCAACCCGTCACCGGCCACGTCGAAACCCGCCGGCCGGCCGTCGCCGTCCAGCACCATCGCCATAGCCTGCGGGTCCAATGGCAGCGCCACGTCCAGAACCAGATTGGCCGCCACCGCCGGCAGGATCAGGGCGCCGAAATAGGATTTGGTCCATTGCGACACGGCGGCCACTTTGCGCGCCGGCCCCAGCGGTGCCGCAAATCCCAGCACCGCCGCGCCAATCGCCGCCGGTTCGGCCAGCGGCACCGCCGGGCCACGGTCGACGGTGCCATGAACCGCGAACACCCCGGCATAGCCGGCATAATCGCCGGTCAGCCAGGGCAATAAGGGCTGAAGACAGGGCAGTGTCACGGCCGGCGCCCCGCCCCCACGGCCTGCGGCACGATGTCGTGCGCATCTGAGTCGAACACGCGGGACAGCGTCCCGTCCAGCAGGGCGGCGGCGATTTCATGCGCCCGCACCACCACCACCGACAACAATGTGTCGCTGAGCCCGTGGCTGTCCTCACAACTGCCCTGAAGGAAGATGCGGGGGCCGAAACCCGGCGCGGTCTGCGCGCGATACCAGCGATCGGGGGCATAGGACACCACATGCGGCGCCAGCCCGGCCACCATCTGCCCCGGCACATCGCGGTCATAGCCGGTGGCCAGGATCACCGCCTGATAGCCGGTGGTCTCGCTGTCGCCGGTCAGCACGTCGCGGCTGCCCAGCACCACCCCGGAGGCATCGGCCGCCACCCCGGTGATCCGCCGGCCGCGCAGCACGCGCAGGCGTTCAACGCCCGACACCTTCTGCTGATACAGGGCTTCATAGATCTTGCGGATCAGGTCCAGATCGACCACCGAATAATTGGTGCTGCGGAAATCCTGAAGCAGCGCCTGACGCTCGGCATCGGGCTGACGGAAGATCACATCGGTGAAGGACGGGTTGAAGATCTCGTTCACGAACGGGCTGTCATCAGCGGGTTTCAGCGCGGAGCCGCGCAGGATCAGATCAACCCTAAGGTCAGGGAACCGGTCGCGTATATCGAAAAAGATCTCGGCGGCGCTCTGCCCGCCACCGATCACCGCCACGCGGCCCTGCCCGGCCCCAACTCCAGCTCCTACACCGGCCCCTGCACCGCGCCCCGCCCGTTCAGCGGCAGCCAGCCGGTCCAAGTGGCGCAGATAGGTCGAGGAATGGAACACCCGCCCATCCCCCGCCAGCGGCCGGAAGGGTTCGGGGATGCGCGGCCGGCCACCGATCGCCAGCACCAGATCGCGGGTCAGGCGCAGCCGTTCCCGCCCGGCGGCATCCACCGACCGCACGGCCAGGGCCTGCACCGGCTCGGCACGGCCGCCGGCGCCGGCCACCGGATCGACCGCCACCACCTCCTCGCCATAGCTGCACCGGTCGGCGAAGCGCGCCGCCGCCCAGCGCAGATAGTCGTTGAACTCGATCCGGCTGGGGAAAAAGCTCTTCTGGTTGATGAAATCGACCAGCCGGCCCTTGGCGTGCAGATAGGCGATGAAGGTGAACGGGCTGGTCGGGTCATGCAGGGTGATCAGATCCTTCAGGAACGACACCTGCATGCGGCTGTCGGGCAGCAGCATGCCGCTGTGCCAGCGGAATTCGGGCTGCTTCTCGATGAAATGCACCCGCCGCCGGTCTCCGCGCGTGGGCGCTTCTCGCGCAGAGGCCCCCGGCGCGGGCGCCCTTTGCGTGCCGGCCATGCCGTCCAGCGCAATCGCCAATGCCAGGTTCGATGGCCCGAAGCCCACCCCGATGACATCATATGCCCCATCCTCGATCGTCATCCTGGTCATCCTTCGTGGTCGGCATCATCGGCGGAGGCGGTGACGAAATCCGGCAGCCACAACCGGTCGCCGAAGAACCGCTCGCGCAGCAGCATCACCAGCGTGGCGCGCTTATGGGGAAAGTCGAACTGCTTGATCCGGGCAAAGCCGGCGCGGTCGAGATTGCGCAGTTGCTGCGCATGATCGGCGCGCGGCTCGCCCACGATCCGGCGGGTGCGCGGGTCATCCAGAAACAGGTAATGCATCAGCGATGGCAGCCAGGCCGAGACATAGTCGCGGCCCCGGAAGCCGTCCTCGCCCACCAGCACATGCCAGCCCCGGTCATAGTCGTCGACGTCATAGAACGGGCCGATGCGGTTCTCGCGCGCCCAATAGATCTCGAAATACCCGAAGGGCGCGCCATCGAAACAGCCGATCAGCGGGATCATGTGCGGATCGGCCAGAATCCCGCCCAGATACTGGCGATGCTTGTCCAGATCGCCCGCCTCCTCCCAGATCGCCGCCACGCGCGGATCGTTCATCCAGCGGTGCAGCCGGTCCAGATCCTGATCGATCGTCGCCACGCGGAAGCTCAACTCGGCATCCAGCCACGGAATATGGCGGCGATAGACCACGCCCTCCGGCGCCGGCGGGCGGCGCGGATGGCGGACGGTGCCGGTGAACACCGGATCATAAGGATAGGGACAATCACAGAGAGAGGGAGAGGCCGCGCCCGCATCCCCGTCATGCCCCAGCCACGGCGCCGGTCGCTGCCACAGCATCCCCGCCGTCACCAGCAGCGCGCCGCCATCGCAGGCCGTGGCGATGCCCTGTCGCAGCAGGCGCGGCGCCGCTGCCCTGGCCGTGGCACCGTCCAGCGCCAGGGTGGTCATGCGCGGATGCCGGGTCATGATCGCCACGCACAAGGCCTCCGCCCAGGCCGCCAGCATCTCCGGATCGCCCGCCTCGATGGTGACCAGCATCCGGCCGGGTGTGTCGGGTATGGCCTGCAATCCGGCGCGGACCAACGGTGCGGCATCGGGACCGACAATCGCCGTGGCGGCATCCACCGTCACCAGTGACCGCCCATGGTCAGGCGCCGCGGCTTCGGGGTGCAGAACGCTGTTCATGGTGCTGTCTCCTCGATGATGTCTGATGCCGGCCGGTTGTCCCCGGCCTGGTCGACCACGCGGGCGATCGCCGCCAGGAAATCCGGATGGTGCAGGATGGTGTCGTGGCCGGCGTCGATATCGATGACGGCCAGCCCGCCGCCTGCCAGCGGCCGCCACGATGCCGCCGGAATATGGCTGCCATCGGTGCCGCCGGCCCTGGTCGCCACGGCCCGGAACAGGGTGATGGCGGCCTCCACCCGCGGCACCGGCCAGCCTTCCAGCAGGCGTTTGTGCAGCAGCACCAGATCCAGCGCCGCCGCCGCCAGCCGGTCGCGATCGCCGGCCGCAGCCGACCCATCCCCTGCCCGGCCCATCTCCCCTGCCCGGTCCACCACCCCTGTCCGGCCCATCTCCCCTGCCCGGCCGGCCGCGAACTCGGCCGCCAGTTCGGGCGTCGTGTGGCTGTCGACGTCGCGGTTCAATTGCGCCGCGATCGCCGCATGGCTGGCGGTGATCCGGGGCACCTCGGCCGCCGTGTCGATCAGGATCAGCCGCTCGACGATGTCGCCATCGGCTTCCAGCGCCCGGGCCATCGCCATGGCGATCCACCCGCCCAGCGACCAGCCGGCCAGCCGGTATGGCCCGGCCGGCTGTATCCGGCGCAGCCGGGCCACGTAATCCGCCGCCAGCGCCGCCACATCCGGCACCGTCCAGTCGGGATCGATCAGCCGCGGCGCCTGAATGCCCAGCACCGGCACCTGGCCGTTCAGCACTGCCGCCAGCGGCCGGTATTCCTGCACCAGCCCATAGCCCGGATGGATGCAGAACAGCGGCGTGCCGTCGACATCCCGGGTGTTCAGCGGCAGGATATTGGCCGGCATCCGGTCGGGATCGCCCGCCGCCGCCTGCCCCGCCGACTCCAACCCCGCCGCCAGCCCGGCAATGGTCGGGGACAGGAACAGGGCGTCCAGGCTGAAGCCGTCGATGCCGTCGGCGCGCGCGGCCGCCGCCACCTGCAAGGCCAGCAGCGAGTCGCCGCCGATGTCGAAGAAGCTGTCGGTGATGCCAAAACCATCGCGCCCCAGCACCCGTCGCCAGATCGCCAGCAGCCGGGTTTCAAGGATGGTCGCCGGCGGCACGATCGGGCCGTGGGCCGCATCCGGCACCGGCAGGGCGCGATGATCCACCTTGCCGCTGGGCATCAGCGGCAGGGCGTCGAGCACCACCACCGCCTGCGGCACCATATGGGCCGGCAACTGCCGGCCGAGGTCTGCGCGCAGCGCCGCCGGATCGCCCTGCCCCGCCACCCAGGCGATCAGCCGGTCGCCGACCACGCCGGCCACGGCATCGTCGATGCCGGGTGCCGCCCGCAACAGAGCCTCGATCTCGCCGGGCTCGATCCGGAAGCCGCGCAGCTTCACCTGCCCGTCGATCCGGCCCAGGAACACCACCACGCCATCGGCGCGCCGGCGGCACAGATCGCCGCTGCGATAGAGCCGCGCGCCCGGCGCCCCGTGTTCATCGGGCACGAAGTATTCCGCCGTCTGCGAGGGCCGGCCCAGATAACCACGGGCCAGGGCCGGGCCGCCGATGCACAGCTCACCGATGCCGCCATCGGGCACGGTGTTGCCGTCCACCCCCACCACCCGCGCGGTCCGGCCCGGATAGGTCCGGCCGATCGGCACCGGTGGATGGTCGACATCGGCACGATCGGTCTGGTGATACAGCGCCGAAATCGTCGCCTCGGTCGGGCCATAGCGGTTGTCGAGCCGGATATGGCCCAGCGGCCCGCCCGTCCAGCGCGCCAGCGCATCCACCGACAGCGCCTCGCCGCCCACCGTCACCCGGCGCAGATGGCCGAAGCGCAGATCCGGATCGCGCGCCCATTGCTGCCAATAGCCGGTCGGGATATCGGCGATGGTCAGGCGCTCGGCCTGAAGCACGGCCGTCAGCTCGGCCGCATCCCACATGGCGGGCCCGCGCAACACGATCCGCCCGCCCACGGTCAGCAGCGGCAGCATCTGTTCCACAGCGGCATCGAAATTGATGGTCGAGAATTGCAGCCCGGCATCCTCGGGCCGGTAGTCGAAGGCCGGGATGAAGTCGTCGAGATGATGGCTGAGTGCCGCATGAGAAATGCCCACGCCCTTGGGCAGACCGGTCGAGCCCGAGGTATAGATCACATAAGCCAACTGGTCAGGCCGGACCGGCGGATGGCGCCGCTCCAGGCCCGTCGCCGGCGCCGCGTCTTTCAGCGCCTCGACATCGATCAGCGGCCGGTCATCCGCAACCGCCCGCATCGCCGGCAGGCTGGCGGGACCGACCACCAGCACGTCCAGCCGGCTATCCTCGATCATGTGACGCAGCCGCGCCGCCGGGTAATCGGGATCGAGCGGCACATAGGCACCGCCTGCCTTCAACACCCCCAGCAATGCGGCAACCAGCCCCACCGAGCGCTCGACACACAACCCGACCCGATCTTCCGGCCGGATGCCGGCCAGGATCAGCCGGTCGGCGATGGCACCGGACCACGCCTCCAGCGCGCCATAGCTGATCCGCCGGCCATCGCAGGCCACCGCCTCACGCGCCGGATCGGCCGCCGCCTGCGCGCTGATCCGCGCGGTCACCGCCCGGAACGGATGCGCCAGCGCCAGCCGGGCCGGTTCATCCGTCCCACCCGTCGTCACACCGGCCGCGATCGAGCCCAGCGGCACATCGCCCGCCGCCGCCAGCCGGCCGAGCAGGTCGATGAAGGCCGCGTTCAGCCGGGCCACCGCCGCGGCATCGATCCGCGCCCCGTCCCAGCCCCAGCGCAGCTCCAGCCCCTGGCCCGGCACCACCGCCAGCACCAGCGGGTAATGGGTCCGCTCCACCATCTCGGTCCCGGTGGTGGCGGCGCCAAGCCGGCTCTGGCCGGCGGCGGCATCGATCGGATAATTCTCGAACACCAGCAGGCTGTCGAACAGGCCGTCGCCGCTGCGGCCGGTCCAGCGCTGAACATCGGCCAGGCTGGAATGCTCCACCTGCCGCAAGCGGGTGTTCAATGCCTGCACATCGCGCAGCCACGCGCCCAGCCGCGCCGATGGCGGCAGATCGATCCAGACCGGCAGGCTGTTGATGAACAGGCCCAGCATCCGCTCGACCCCGGCCAGATCGGCCGGCCGGCCCGACACCGTCACGCCGATGCCCGCCTGCGCCCGGCCCGCCAGCCGCCCCAGCAACAGCGCCCAGCCCGCCTGCATGATCGTGGCCAATGTCACCTGTTCACGGCGCGCCAGCTTGCGCAGGGCATGGGCCAGATCGTCGTCCACCGCCACCGTCAGCCGATGGCTGCCGGGTTCCGGCCGCATCGGCCGGCCCAGTGCCTCGGTGATGCCGGCGGGGTCGGCGATCCGCGCCGCTTCCGCCCGCCACCACGCCTCCGGTGCCGGCTGGCGCTGCATCCAGGCGACGTAATCGCGATAGGGCGGCGCCGGCGACATCTCCACCGCGCCACCATCGACGCGTGCGTCGTATTCCCGCGCGACCTCGCGCAGCAAGCGCGCCGTGCTCCAGCCATCGGTCAGGGCGTGGTGGGTGGTCCAGACCAGGTCATGACCACCATCCGGGCGCCGGAACAGGGTGATGCGCATCAGCGGCGCCACCGTCAGATCGAATCCCCGGCGCAGATCCGCGGCCCGCCACGCGGCCAGCCGCGCCTCATAACCCTCAGGTCCGGCCGACAGATCATGAACGTCCACCGGCAGCGTCACCCGCCGCATGACGATCTGCAAGGCGTTGCCGCCATGGCGCCAGTCGAAGCGGGTGCGCAGGATCGGGTGGCGCGCGATCGCCGCCGCCCAGGCGCCCGCCAGCGCCTCCACATCCAGCGCGCCGCCATCCTGTCCGCCGGCCGCAAGCGTCAGGCGCAACTGGTTGACATAGGCACCGGCCGACCGCTGGCTGTGAAGGATCAGGCCCTGTTGCAGCGGGGTCGCGGGATAGATGTCTTCAACCGTGCCGGGCGCGATCTCCAGCCGGGCCAGCCCGGCATCGTCCAGACCGGCCAAGGGGTAATCGACCGGGACCGGGGTCGGATCGGCGGTCAGGCAATGGCCGACCAGATCGGTCAGGCCGCGCTCGAACCGCGCGATCAGCGCCGCCATCGCCGCACCGTCGATCACCGCCGGATCATGCCGCCAGCCGATGCGCAGCCGGCCATCGGTGACCGCGGCATTGATCTCAAGCGCATGCTCCATGCGGCCGCGCCGGCCGATATTGCGCCCGGCGGTTTCGGTGCCCAGCCAGAACCGGCCGCCTTCCTCAAGGCTGCCATCGAAGCGGCCAAGATAGTTGAAGCTGACATCGGCCGCCGGCAAGGCCGCCGCCGCATCGCGGATCGCCTGATCCCCGGCGATGGCAAGCAGGCCGCGCCCGGTGCCCCGGCCGGGCACCCGGCGCAGCACCTGGCGCAGATCGGCCAGCAGCCGGGCGTCATCGCCCCGGGTCGGCAGCGCCACGTCGTGGCGGGTGGTGAACCAGCCGATGGTGCGGCTGAGGTCCAGCCCGTGATCGCCGTCGCGGCCATGGCCTTCCAGCGACACCAGCAGCCGGGCGGCGCCGATCTCGTCGCCGATGGCGCGGGCCAGCGCCGCCAGCAGCACCTCTTCCACCGTCACCCGATAGGCGCGCGGCACCTCGGTGATCAGCCGGCGGGTCATCGCCTCGGCGATGCCGCGCTCCACCTCCAGGCGGCCACCCGACCGCGCCGGCCCCCAGGCCGGGGCGGCGCCCTCCAGATGTCCCTGCCACCAGCCGAGTTCGGCCAGCAGATGGGCATGCTGTTCGGGGCTTGCGGCCTGCCGGTGCAGTTGGTCGACCCAGCGGCTCCACGGTGTCGCCGGTGCCGGCACCACCACCGGGCGGCCGGTGCAGGCCGCTTCATAGGCCTGTTGCAGATCGTCCAGCAGCACCCGCCACGACACGCCGTCGACCGCCAGATGATGAAGGACGATCAACAGCCGGTCGCTGCCATCGGCCAGATGGAAGCAGCCGGCCCTGAGCACGGGGCCGGTGCGGATATCCAGGCTGGCCTGCACGGCCTCGCCCGCCGCATCCAGCGCGGCCAGGTCCGCCACGTCGCGCACCACCAGCAGGTCGGCGGTCTCGCGCGCCACCACCCGCTGCCGCCAATGGCCGACATGATCGGCCCGGAACCGCAGCCGCAGGGCATCATGGGCGGCGACCAGACCCGCGATCGCCCGTTCCAGCGCCACGATGTCCAGCCGGCCGTTCACCCGCAGCAGCACCGACTGGTTCCAGTGCGACGGGCCATCGGGATGGCGGGCGAAGAACCACGACTGGATCGGCGTCAGGGCCAGATCGGTGCCGGTGATCTCGGTCAGCGCCGCCGCGTCATCGGCGGCACGAGCCAGGGCCGCCAGCCGGTCGATGCGCGGATGTTCGAACACCTGACGCGCGGTCAGGCGGATGCCGGCGCGGGCGGCACGGGCCACGACCTGCATGCTGAGGATCGAATCGCCGCCCAGATCGAAGAAGCTGTCGGTGACCCCGAAACCACTCTGGCCCAGCACCCCCTGCCAGATGTCGAGCAGCGCGGCCTCGATCGCATCCGACGGCATGACGATGGCGCTGCCGCCCCGCTGCGGCACCGGCAGCGCCCGCCGGTCGACCTTGCCATTGGCGGTCAGCGGCATTGTGTCCAGCACCAGCAGATCGGCCGGCACCATATATTGCGGCAGCCGTGCCGCCAGATGGCGCAGCAGGTCATCGGGCTGCACGTGGCGACCGGCGCGCGGCACGGCATAGGCGGTAAGCTGGCGGCTGCCGGCCAGACCGGTGCGCACCACCACCACGGCCTGCTCGACCGCGTCATGACTGGTGAGAGCGCTTTCAATCTCTCCCAGTTCAATGCGATAGCCACGAATCTTCACCTGATCATCCAGCCGCCCCAGATAATCGAGCGTGCCATCGGCGCGCCAGCGCGCCAGATCGCCGGTGCGATACAGCCGCTCGCCGATGGCGAAGGGATGCGGCACGAAGCGATCGGCGGTCAGCCCGGGCTGACCGGCATAACCCCGGGCCAGCCCGGCGCCGCCGATATACAAGCCCCCGGCCGCGCCTTCAGGCATCAGCCGCAGATCGTCATCCAGAATCAGGATGCTGGTATTGGCGATCGGCCGGCCGATCGGCAGCGCGCCATCGCCGGTACCGCCGCCATCCGTGCTGCCGCCATCCGCTGCCTGCACCACCTCGTGGATCGCGCAACCGACCACGGTCTCCGTGGGGCCATATTCGTTGAACAGCCGCGTGCCCGGCGATGCCGCCAGCCAGGGCGCCACGGTGCTGGCCATCAGCGCCTCGCCACCGATCACCAGCGCGCGGGCATGGCCGGCATAGGCGCCGGCCGGCCGCAGATGCTTCAGCGCCTCGATATGCGCCGGCGTCAGCTTGACCAGGCTGTAATCCTGGGCCTCGGCGGCAAGCGCCGCCGACAGCGCCGCGATCTCATCGGCTTCGGGCAGCAGGGTGACGGCGCGGCCGGTGATCAGCGGCACCATCAGGCTGGTGACCGTGGCATCGAAGCCCAGCGGCGTGTTGATCGGCGCGCCCTGGCCCGAAGCGCGTCCGTCGTCATCCACGGTCAGATAGCGATCGATGGCGACCCGCAGGTAATTCACCACCCCGCGATGCGGGATCATCACCCCCTTGGGCCGGCCGGTCGAGCCCGAGGTGAAGATGACATAGGCCAGCGAACCCGGATGGGCGCGCGGCGCGGGCGCCGTGTCGGGCCAGACGGTGTGGGGCCAGACGGTGTGGGGCCAGACGGTGTGGGGCCATGACGCATCGGCCGCCGCCGGTTCGTCGTCGATCGGCAGCGTGTCGATGCCGGGGAAGCGACCGGCATTGTCCGTATCGGTGATCACCAGCCGGGTGCGGGCGGTGTCGACCATATAGCGCAGCCGGTCATCGGGCGCGTTCGGATCCAGCGGCACATAGGCGCCGCCCGCCTTCATCACCGCCAGCAGGGCGATGATCACCACCGGCCCGCGCGGCAGGCACAGCGCCACCGTCACATCCGCGCCGATGCCATGCCCGATCAGCCGATGGGCCAGCCGGTTGGCGGCGGCGTCGAGTGCGGCATAGGACAGCACGGCGCCATCCGCCGCCACCACCGCCGGCGCTTCGGGATGGCGCGCCACCCAGGGCGCGATCAGATCCTGAACGCAGCCATCCAGATCATAGGGCACCGCGATGTCGTTCCAGACCGACAGCAGCCGGCTGCGTTCATCCTCCGCCAGCGGATCGATCAGCCCGATCGGGGCGTCGGCATCCTCGGCCGACAGCGCCGCCAGCAGTCGCAGCAGATGGCCGTGAAGCCGGGTGATCACCGCGCGGTCGAAGCGGCGGCCATCCCATTCCCAGCGCAGGTCCAGCCGCGCGCCCGGCACCACCATCAGGGTCAGCGGATAATGGGTGCGGGTCACGGCATCGGCGCCGGTGATGCCCAGCCGGGTCTCGATATCGCGGATCGCGGTTTCGATCGGAAAGTTCTGGAACACCAGCAGCGTGTCGAACAGCGCATCACCGCTCAGCCCCGACCAGCGCTGCACATCGGCCAGGCTGGTCTGCTCAACCTGCCGCAACCCGGCATTCAGGGCCTGGATGTCCTGAAGCCAGCCCGCCGGCCGCGCCGTCGCCGGCACATCCACCCAGACCGGCAGGCTGTTGATGAACAACCCCGGCATGTGCTCCACCCCGACCAGATCGGCCGGGCGGCCCGAGACGGTCACGCCGAACGCCGCCTGATCGCGGCCGCCATGGCGGGCCAGCAACAGCGCCCAGGCACCCTGCACCAGCGTGTTCAACGTCACCTGCATCCGCCGCGCCGCCATGGTCAGGCGGGTGGTCATGGCCTCGTCCAGCAGCACCCGGTATTGATGCGCGCCGGGCTCCGGCGCCGTCGGCCGCGCCAGCGCCGCCGTCAGCAGGGCCGGCTCGTCGATCCGTGCGATCTGTTGCCGCCACCAGGGCTCCGGATCGGGCTGGCGGGCCAGCCAGTCGACATAGGCCCGATAGGGCGGTGGCGCCGGCAGATCGCCATCGATGCCGCCACCGTCGATACGGGCCACGTAATCGCGCGCCACCTCGCCCAGCACGATCATCGTGCTCCAGCCATCGGTCAGGATGTGGTGATTGCTCCACACCAGATCATGGCCGCCATCGGGGCGCACGAACAATGCCAGCCGCATCAGCGGCGCCGTGGCCAGATCGAAGCCGCGAGCGGCATCCTCGGCCATCCGCGACCGGATGCGCGCCTCGGCGACATCGGGCGCCAGCCCCTGCCAGTCGTGGATCTCGATCGGCAGATCGGCTGTGGCCATGACCACCTGCAACACCGTGCCGCCATGGCGCCATTCGAAGCGGGTGCGCAGCACCGGATGGCGCGCGATCGCCGCATCCCATGCCGCGCGCAGCGCCACCACGTCGAACCGCCCGGCCAGGGTCAGACGCAGTTGATTGATATAGACCGCCTCGCCGCCGGCCATCTGGCTGTGGAACAGCAGCCCGCGTTGCAGCGGCGTCGCCGGATAGATATCGGCGACACCGTCCAGCGACTGGCCCAGTCCTTCCAGGATCGCGCGGTATTCGGGCAGGTGCGGATCGGCCGCCACCGCGGCCCCACCGGCACCCGGCCCGCTGTCGGGGGCCGCCACGGCGCGCCCTGCTGCCGCATCGGCACAGGCCGCCAGCCGGGCGATATCCGGCTGGTCGAAGATCTGTTTCGGGGTCAGCTTCAGCCCGGCCTTGCGGGCCCGCGCCACCAGTTGCAGGCTGAGGATCGAATCGCCGCCGATCTCGAAGAAATTGTCGGTGACGCCGATCTCCTGGCGCTTCAGCACCTGCTGCCAGATGCCGAGCAGCGCCGCTTCGGTGGCACTGCGCGGCGCCACCGGGCCGTCCGGCTGCACGTCGCCGGCCGCCCGGTCACCGGGCAGGGCCTTGCGGTCGATTTTGCCATTCGCGGTCAGCGGCAGCGCGTCCAGCACCTGCACCGATTGCGGCACCATGGCATCGGGCAGCCGCACGGCCAGTGCCTGTTTCAGCGCCGCACCGTCCAGCCCGTCACCGGCCGCGAATCCCCGCAGCCGCAGGCGCCCCTCGCCATCGGCGCGCGCGATCACCACCGCCTGCCGCACGCCGGGCAAGGCGCGCAGCGCCGCCGCCACCTCGTCGGGCTCCACCCGGAAGCCACGAATCTTTACCTGATCGTCCAGCCGGCCCAGAAAGCCGATCGTGCCATCCGCCAACAGAAGCCCGCGATCGCCGCTGCGATACAGCCGGCTGCCGGGCCGCCCTGCGGCATCGGGCACGAAGCGTTCGGCGGTCTGGCCGGCACGGCCGACATAGCCGTCGCTCACCCCCGCGCCGCCGATGCAGATCTCGGCCGGCTGGCCAGGGCCGGCCGGGTTGCCGTGGTGGTCCAGCAACCGGACCAGCGCATGATCCAGCACCCGGCCCAGCGGCAGATGGCCATCGCCCGACGTGCCATCACCCGCTTGGCCATCGCCATTCGGCGCGGCCACGGCACCCGCGATCACCCCGACGGTGGTTTCGCTGGGGCCGTAATGGTTGACCAGCCGGCAATCCGGCGCCAGTTCCACGACCGCCCGGGCAAGACCGGCCGGCAGCGCTTCGCCGCCCAGCAGCAGATAGCGGCGCGGCAGCACCCGCGCCGGTGCCGCCGCCTGCATCAGCCCGGCCAGATGGCTGGGCACGATCTTCAACAGATCGATCTGATGGTCCTGCATCCAGGCGCCGAACCGGTCGGGATCGAAGATCGCGTCATCCGCCGGCACATGCAGCGCCGCCCCCCACCACAGGGCACCGAACAGCGCGCTGTGGCCCAGATCGGCGGCGGGGGTCGACACCCAGCCCGCCGCCAGCCCGGCACCGTCGGTGATGTCCAGCCGCCGGCTCAATGCCGCCAGATAGGCCGCCAGCGCACCATGGCTGACCGATATCCCCTTGGGCGTGCCGGTCGACCCGGAGGTATAGATAATATAAGCCTCGGCGGCGGCCGGCAGATCCACCAGCGTCGCGGCACCCGCATCATCGGCGCCCCATGCCTCTGGCCTGCCCGATATCAGCGCCACCGCCGGCGGGCACCAGCCGGCGGCGGCATCGCCGGCGATCAGCCAGCCGGCGCCGCAATCGGCCAGTTGCAGCCCAAGCCGCGCGGCCGGTGCCGCCGGGTCCAGCGGCACATAGGCGCCGCCCACCCGCCAGACACCCAGAATCGCCGCGACCATCGCCCGGCCGCGCGGCAAGGCCAGCGCCACGCGCGCGCCAGGTTCTACACCTCTGGCCTGAAGCTCTGCCGCCAGCCGGCCGGCAGCGGACCACAGCGCCGCACGGCTCAGGCTGCCGTCAGCATCCGCCACCGCCAGCACATCCGGGTCCGCCGCCGCCAGCCGGGCGATCCGCGCCGGCAGCAGCGATGCCGGCATCGGCATCGGTTCGGCGTCGCCATCCGGGCCGCTGCCTGCCGACCAGGGGCTGAAATCGCCCAGCCGGCGTGCCGCCTGTTCCGGCAGGGCGCGCAGCACCGCCACCAGGGCGTCCATCAGCCGGGCGATATCGCCGTGACCGTAATGGCCCAGATCATAGGCGAGCGTCAGGCTGAGTGCTGCGCCGGTCTCGGCGATCAGGCTCAACGGATAATGGTTGCGGCCATCGGTCAGCGTCACCGCGTCGTCGACCATGGCATCGGCCGTCTCACCGATCCGCGGCGCGGTGATCCGGATGTCGCCGGTCGCCGCCGTCGACAATGCCGCATCGACCGGGAAATTCTCCACCACCAGAATGCTGTCGAACAGGCCGGCATCGCCTTCGGTCTGAACCAGCCCGCGCAGCCGCGCCAGCGGCAGATGATCATGCGACCGCAGATCCAGCATATGGCGCTGAACCGCCGCCAGCCAGCCGGCCACGGTCTCGGACGGGTCGATCCGCAGCCGCAGCGGCACGGTGTTGATGAACAGCCCGGCAATGCTGTCGGCATCGGCCAGATCGGCCGGGCGTCCGGCCGTGGTCAGGCCGAAACAGACATCCTCCCGGCCGGCATGGGCGCCCAGAAGCCAGCCCCAGGCCGCCTGAAGCACCGTGGTCATCGTGCCGCCGGCCCGGCGCGCCAGATCGGCCAGGGCGCTGGTGGTGGCAGGGTCCAGATGCTGGCGCCGCTCGGCATGGGCGTGTGGCGCCGCCCCACCGTCCGCCGCCATTGCCGGCGCCGGCCGGCCGCGCGGCAGCGGTGTCGGGCCGTCGATACCGGCCAGATCCGCCCGCCACCAATCCTCGCCCGCCGTCTTGTCCTGTTGCTCCAGCCATTTGATATGGCTGCGGAATGATGGTACCGCCCCCGCCAGGGTCATGCTGTCGGTATAGCCGGTCAGCACCTCGCTCAGGATCCGCGCCACGCTCCAGCCATCGAGCTGAAGGTGATGAAACCGCCAGGTGAACCACCAGCGGTCGTCGCCGATGCGGATCAGATCCAGCGCCGGATCGGCGGCGCGGGCGAAGTCGAACCCCGCCGCCCGGGCCGTCGCCCAATCCGCCGCCAGCCGCGCCGCCTGTGCCGCCGGGTCCAGCGCCCGCCAGTCGTGGTGGTCGATCCGGGCCATGGTGCGGCGATAGACGATGTGAACCGGGCGCGCGATCTCGCGCCAGCGGATATCCGCCCGCAGGATCGCATGGCGGGCGATCACCGCCGCCCAGGCCCGTTCGAACCGCGCCACATCCAGCGCGCCGTCGATCTCGAAGACATGGCGGATGTGATAGGGGTCGGCCCCACCCTTCAGGGCATGGCCCAGCATGCCCTGCTGCAGATCGGACAGATAGAAGATCTCGGCGACGTTCGCTTTGTCCCGGAAGCCCGTCGGGGCTACCGCCCCGCTCGCAGTTGCCGGGGCCACCGCCCCGCTCGCAGTTGCCGGGGCTACCGCCCCGCTGGCGGTTGCCGGGGCCACCGGCTGGGGAGCATCGTCCTGACCGCCACTGCGGTGATAGCTGTCCATGGTCATCCGTCGATCTCCGCGAGCAGGTCGTCGAGCGCGTCCTGGTCGATGTCGATATCGAAATCCTCAGGCGTCGCCTTGGGATCATGGGTCAGGCAGTGGTCGATCAACGCGGTCAGATGCCGCCCGAAGGCCGCCGCCAGCGCCGCGACATCCGCCCGGTCGAGCACCCCGGTGTCATGGCGCCAACTGACCGACAGCCGGCCGCCGGCCACCATCGCGTTCAGCTCCAGCCCATGGGCCATGCCGCTGGTCGATGCCACCGCCCGGCCCGCCGCTTCGCGCGTGAAGCTGAACCGGTTGGCCGCAGCCCCGGCCTTGTCAACCGATCCGGACATGTCACCCGACCCGGCTTCGTCGAACCGCCCCAGATAGTTGAAGCCCACCGCCGCTTCGGGCAGCGCGCGCGCCTTGGCTGCCACCGCCGGATCATCCGACAGCCGCAACAGCCCCGGATGCAGCCCCTTCTGCGGCACCGCCCGCAAGCATGCCTTCACGCCCGACAGCAGCGTCTCGGGCGGTCCGGCCACGGCCGGCGCGATGGTGAAGCGGGTGGTGAACCAGCCGACCGTGCGGCTCAGATCCACGCCGTCGATCACGTCTTCCCGGCCATGGCCTTCCAGGCCGATCAGCAGCCGCGTGCCGGCCGCCAGCCCGTGGGCATCGCCCAATGTGCGGACAAGGCTTGCCAGCAGCACCTCGTCGACGCCGATGCGATAGCGGCGCGGCACGTCGTTGATCAGCCGGGCGGTGGTGGTCTCGTCCAGCAGCCAGTCATGCTGCAGGCTTTCACCACTGCGGACGTCAGGCAGAACCGCCACCGCGCCGCTCAACTGGCTCTGCCACCAGCCCAGTTCCTCTGCCAGCGCCGGTGCTTCCGCATAGCGGCGCTGGGCCAGAACCCAGCGGCTCCAGGGCGTGCCCACCGGTGTCAATGCCGGCTCCCGGCCGCTGGCCGCCGCCGCATAGGCCTGTTCCAGATCGCCCAGCAGCACCCGCCACGACACCCCGTCGACCGCCAGATGATGGATGGCGATCAGCAGCCGGTCGCCGCCGGCCCGGCGGAACAGCCCGGCGCGCAAGACCGGGCCATGGCCGATATCCAGGCTGGCCTGAACCGCATCCCCGGCCGCATCCAGCGTTGCCGGATCATCGTCGATCGCCCGAACGATCAGCAGATCGCCGGCCTCGGCATCGGCCGCCGGCACCACCCGCTGCGACCAGCGCTGGTCGCTGCCCATGGTGAAACGCAGCCGCAGCGCATCATGCCGGCGCACCACCGCCGCCAGGGCAATGGCAAGTGCCGCATCGTCCAGCGCGTCGGTCACCGCCAGCAGCACCGCCTGATTCCAGTGCGACGGCCCCTCGGGATAGCGCTCGAAGAACCCGGCCTGGATCGGTGTCAGCGGCAGATCCCGGCCGGTGACCTCATCCGCCGCATCCACGCCGCCGGCCAGCCCGGCGACCGCCGCCTGTTCCTGAATGCGCGGATGTTCGAACACCTGCCGTGGGGTTAGCACCAGCCCCGCCTTGCGGGCCCGTGACACCAGTTGCAGGCTGAGGATCGAGTCGCCGCCCAGATCGAAGAAGTCGTCGCTGACCCCGAAATCCGCACGGCCCAGCACCGCCTGCCACACCGCCAGAAGCCGCGCCTCCACCACGTCGCGGGGCGGCAGGGCCGCCGCCACCGGCGCCGGATCGGGATCGGGCAGCGCCCGCCGGTCCAGCTTACCCGCCGGGGTCAGCGGCAGCGCCGCCACGGCCATGATCGCCTGCGGCACCATATGGGCCGGCAGTTGGGTCGCCAGCGCCGCCTTCACGGCCGCCGGATCGGCCGTGCCGGTGACATAACCCACCAGCCGCGGCGTCTCGGCGCCGGTCAGCACCACCACCGCATCGTCGACCCCGGCATGGCGGCGCATCGCCGCCTCGATCTCGCCCGGTTCGATCCGGAAGCCGCGCAGCTTGATCTGCCCGTCCATCCGGCCCAGGAAATCGATCGTGCCATCCACCCGCCGCCGTGCCAGATCGCCGCTGCGATACAGCCGCGCGCCCGGCGCGCCAGCCTCGTCGGGCACGAAGCGTTCCGCCGTCAGCCCGGCCCGGCCCAGATAGCCCCGCGCCAGCGCCGGTCCGCCCAGGCACAATTCGCCCTGCCCGCCATCGGGCACGTCATTGCCATGAACATCGATGATCCGCGCCACCCGGCCCGGCCAGATCGCGCCGATGGCGACCGCCGCCGCCATGGCATCGTCCGGCCGCACCCGATGACCGCTCACCGTCACCACCGCCTCGGTCGGGCCATAGGTGTTGTCGAACGGCACGCTGGCCAGCGGCCCCGCGAACCAGGCGTCGAGTGCCGCACCCGGCAGGGCCTCGCCACCTGTCGCCACCTGGCGCAGCGCCGGCAGCGGCCCGGTCACCGCCGTCTGCCATGCCCGCCAATAGCCGGTCGGCAGATAGGCCAGCGTCACGCCGTCGTCGCGCAGCCGCCGGGTGACCTGTTCGGGCGACCACAGATCGGCGCCGCGCATCACCACCCGCGCGCCCACCGTCAGCGCCGGCAGGATCTGTTCCACCGCCGCGTCGAAGCCCAGCGTCGACAGTTGCAGAACCCGGTCGTCGATGGTCAGGCCGAAGCGGTCGATATAGTCGTCGACATGCACCGCCAGGGCGCCATGGGCAACACCCACACCTTTCGGGCGCCCGGTCGAGCCCGAGGTATAGATCACATAGGCAAGCTGCGCCGGCCGTGGCGCCGGCAGAACCGGCAGGGTCGTGTCCGCGCCATCGCCGGCGGCGGCGTCGATCTCGACCAGCAGCCGGTCGGCCGCCAATGCCGCCAGCCGCGCCCGGCCGGCCTCGTCCACCACCAGCAGCCGGACACCCGCATCATCCAGCATGTCCTGAAGCCGGGTGTCGGGCAGATCCGGGTCCAGGGCCAGCACGGCACCACCCCCGGCCAGAATGCCGACGAAGCCCGCAACCAGCGCCGGACCACGGCCGACACACAAGCCCACCACATCGTCGGCCGCGAGGCCGGCCGCCAGCAGGCGCCGGGCAACCGCGCCGCTCACCGCCTGAAGATCGCCATAGCGCAGCATGCGGCCTTCGCTGGCAACCGCGACCGCATCGGGCCGGGCCGCAGCCGCAGCGGCGATCCGGTCCACGACGTCGCGGAACGGTGCCACCACCGGCGCCTGCGCCGGATGCAGGTCGTGCGCCAGCGCGATCGCGCCGATCGCCGGGTCGTCGCCGGCACCCATCCGGTCCAGAAGCTGGCCAAGGCCGCGCGCCAGCCAGGCCACCCGCGCCGCGTCGAGCCGGGCGGGGTCGTAGCCGAAGCCCAGGGCGATGGTCTCGCCCGGCGCCACCGACAGGGTCAGCGGATAATGGGTGCGTTCGATGGTCTCGCTGGCGCGCAGCCGGCCGCCAAAGGCCGTGGCCGCCAGCCCGGCATCGACCGGATAATTCTCGAACACCACCAGACTGTCGAACAGGGCGTCACCGCTGCGCCCGGTCCAGCGCTGCACATCGGCCAGCGGCGATTGCTCATATTGCCGCAGATCGGCATTCAGCCCCTGAAGATCGCGCAGCCAACCGCCCAGCGACATCGATGCCGGCAGATCGACGAACAGCGGCAGGCTGTTGATGAACAGGCCCTGCATCGCCTCCACCCCGGCAAGCCCTGCCGGACGCCCGGCCACGGTCACGCCGAACGCCACCTGATCGCCGCCGCCCAGCCGCGCCAGCAGCAGCGCCCAGGCACCTTGAACCACGGTGTTCAACGTCACCCCGGCCCGGCGCGCCAGGGCCGCCAGCCGGGCGCTGACATCCGCGTCCAGCACGACGCGCAGATCATCGTCGCCGTCATCGGGCAGCCCCGCCGACGGATCGGCCGGCGCCAGGGCCGCGGTCAGCGTCACCGGATCGGCGATCCGCGCCGCCTGTGCCCGCCACCAGCCCTCGGGCGAAGGCTGTGCCGCCAGCCACGCGACATAATCGCGATAGGGCGCCGGCGCCGGCAGGTCGGCCGCGCCGCCTGCCAGCCGGGCGGCATAATCCGTGGCGATCTCGCGCAGCAGCCGCGCCGTGCTCCAGCCATCGGTGATGACATGGTGCATGGTCCAGACCAGATCCTGGCCACCATCGGGGCGCCGGAACAGGTTCAGCCGCATCAGCGGCGCCCGGGTCAGGTCGAAACCCCGCGCCACATCTTCGGCGCACCACGCCGCCAGCCGGGCATCGTGGTCCACCACATCCGCGGCCATCCAGTCGTCCTGGCCGATCACCAGCGCCGCCCGGCGCTGCACCACCTGCAACGCATCGCCGCCATGGCGCCATTCGAACCGGGTGCGCAGCACCGGATGGCGATCGATCGCCGCCTGCCATGCCGCCTGCAGGGCCTCCGGGTCCAAGGCACCATCGATGGTCAGCCGCAACTGGTTGACATACAGCCCGTCGCGGGCACCGATCCGGGCATGGAACAGCAGCCCCTGTTGCAGCGGTGTCGCCGGATAGACGTCGTCGATCGCCTGGAAGTTCTCACCCAGATCGGCCAGAACCGCCCGCAGGTCACTGAAATCCTGCGCGATGGCGTGGCTCACCACCGGGTCGAGCGGCTGCACGACCATGGCCAGACCGGCGATCTGCGGATGCGCGAACACCTGACGCGGCGTCACCGCAAGGCCCGCCTCACGCGCCCGCGCCACCAGTTGCAGGCTGAGGATCGAATCGCCGCCCAGGTCGAAGAAGCTGTCGGTGACGCCGAAATCCCGCCGCCCCAGAACCGCCTGCCAGATATCGAGCAGGGTCTGTTCCGTCGCGGTCCGCGGCGCCACCACCGCCACCGGCAGGGCATCCGGCTCCGGCAGCGTCCTGCGGTCGATCTTGCCATTCGGCAGCAGCGGCAGGGCGTCCATGACCATGATCGTCTGCGGCCGCATATACTCGGGCAGCCGTGCCGCCAGCGCCGCCGTCAGGGTCTCGACATCGGCATCGCCCGCGACATGGGCCACCAGCCGGCGGCTGTCCGCCGGGCCGGTCAACCCGGCCACGGCATCGCGCACACCATCCACCGCGCGCAGCACCGCCTCGATCTCGCCGGTCTCGATCCGGAAGCCGCGCAGCTTGATCTGGGCATCGATCCGGCCCAGGAAGCCGATCACGCCATCCCGGCCCAGCCGCACCAGATCGCCGGTGCGATACAGCCGGCCGCCGACGGGGCCGCTGTCGTCGGGCACGAAGCGTTCGGCGGTCAGCCCGGGCCGGCCGTGATAGCCGCGCGCCAGGGCATCGCCGCCGATGCACAACTCGCCCACAGCCCCCGCCGGCACGGGGTTGCCGCCGGTATCCACCACCAGCAGGTGCCGGCCGGGCCAGGGCCGGCCGATCGGCACCGCCGCCAGCGCGTCGTCCGCCGGTGCCGGCGCATGGCCGGTCGCGGTGATCGTGGCCTCGGTCGGGCCATAGGTGTTCTGGAAGGGCAGATGCCCCAGCGGGCCGGCACGCCATGCCGCCAGCGCATCGCCCGCCAGTGCCTCGCCGCCCACGGTGACCAGCCGCAGATCGGGCAGGCCGGATCCCAGACCATCGGGCAGTGTCCGCAGCCATTGCCGCCAATAGCCGGTCGGCAGATAGGCCAGGGTCACCCGGTCATTGGCGAGCCGGGTGTTGAGCGTGGCGAAATCCCACATCTCGGGGCCGCGCAGCACCACGGTGCCGCCACGGCACAGCACCGGCAGAAGCTGTTCGAAGGCCGCATCGAAATTGACCGTCGAGAGCTGAAGCACCCGGTCGGCATCGGTCAGCCCCATCCGGTCGGCATAGGCATCGACATGCAGCGCCAGCGCGCCATGCGGCACACCGACCCCCTTGGGCCGGCCGGTCGAGCCTGAGGTGTGGATGACATAGGCAAGCGCGGCCGGGTGCATCACCCGGTCGATCGCCGGCGCCGCCCCTGACGCCGCATCCACCGCCGCCTCAGGATCGATCACCAGCCGGTCGCCCAGCACCGCCGCCAGACGCTGGCGGCTGGCATCATCGGCAACGACCCGCCGGATAGCCGCGTCATCCAGCATGTCGGCCAGCCGTGCCGCCGGATAATCCGGATCCATCGGCACCACCATGGCGCCGGCTTTCATGATGCCCAGCAAACCCGCCACCATCGCCGGGCCACGGGTGACCGCCAGACCCACCCGGTCCTCGCCACGGTCTTCGGGGCGCGCGTCGCCTGGGGTGCCGCCGTCCAGCAGCGCCTGCGCGATCCGGTTGGCCCAGGCGTCCAGCGTCGCATAGCCGATCGCCCGGCCCTCGCACACCAGTGCGGTTGCCGCCGGCCGCCGCAGCGCCTGCGCCGAAATCTGCCCGGTGACCGGACGGAATGCCGCCGATGCCGGCAGAGCGCCGCCATCGATGGCACCGGCCGCCGATCGCAGCCCGATGCCGCCCAGCGCCTGCCCGGCCTTCTGCGCCGTCCCAGTCATCAGCCCCGGCAGCCTGTCGAGCAGGTCGACGAAATCGCCGGCGATGTCCCCGGCGGTCTGCCGGTCGATGCGGCTGCCATCGATGCCCCAGCGCAGTTCCAGCCGGTCGCCGGGAACGGCCGCAAGCGTCAATGGATAATGGGTCCGTTCGGCCATCGCCACCCGCCGGGTGACGGCTCCCAGGCCCGATGACCGCAGGCCCGCCTCCACCGGATAATTCTCGAACACCAGCAGGCTGTCGAACAGCGCGTCACCGCTCAAGCCCGACCAGCGCTGCACGGCACCAAGCGGCGTTGCCTCCACCGCCCGCAGCGCGCCGTTCATGGCCTGAAGATCGCGCAGCCAGTCGTCCAGCCGCCGCGCCGGGTCAAGATCTACCCACAGCGGCAGGCTGTTGATGAACAGGCCGAGCATCCGATCGGCACCCGGCAGATCGGCGGGGCGGCCCGACACCGTCACGCCGAACACCACCTGATCGCGCGCGCCGAAGCGGGCCAGCAGCAGCGCCCAGGCGCCCTGCACCAGCGTGTTGACGGTGACGTTGGCGGCAGCGGCCGCCACGCGCAGCCGTTCGGTCTGCGCCGCATCGAGCGGGGTTTCCAATGTAAATGACCCTTGCGGGTCCGCGGGCTCGGTTATCCAGTTCCCCAGCCGCGCCGGTTCGTCCACCCGCGCGATCTGCGCCCGCCACCAGGGCTCGGGATCGGGCTGGTGCTGTGTCCAGGCAACGTAATCGCGATAGGGCGGCACCGGCGGCAGAGCCGGCGCCTCGCCACGGCTGGTGGCATCGTAATCGGCGACGATCTCGGCCATGAACCGCGCCAGACTCCAGCCATCGCTCAAGGCGTGATGGCTGGTCCAGATGAGGTCATGGCCGCCATCGGGCCGGCTGAACAGGGCCAGCCGCATCAAGGGTGCCGTGGTGACGTCGATTCCGGCCGCGCGATCCCCGGCTGCCCAAGCCGCCAGCCGATGGTCATGGGCCGCCTGATCGGCCGCGTGCCAGTGATGATGGCTGACCGGCAGGCTTGCCCGCCGCCGCACCACCTGCACGGCCTGGCCGCCATGGCGCCAGTCGAAGCCCGTGCGCAGGATCGGGTGGCGATCCACCGCCCGCTCCCAGGCCGCCACCAGCCGCGCGCAGTCGGCGTCCGATTCCAGAACCAGATGCAACTGGTTGAGATAAAGGCCGGTATCGTCGCCGGCGCTGTGGAACAGCAGCCCCTGTTGCAAAGCGGTTGCCGGATAGATGTCTTCCACCGCATCCAGCGCCACATCCAGCCGTGCCAGCGCCGGGGCATCGAGCCCGGCCAGCGGGAAATCGGCCGGCACCGCCAGCGGCCGGCCATGCAGCCCATGGTCGATCAGCGCCCGCAGCGCCGCCGCGAAGCGGTCGGACAGGCGGGTCAGGGCCACGTCATCCGCCACCGCGCCATCCGACCGCCACGACACCGACAGCCGGCCGCCGCTGATCATCGCATCGACCGCAAGCTTATGGTCGCTGAACCGCAATCCCTCGGCGATGCTCCGGCCCGGCGCCTCGTCCGCCAGGGTGAAGCGGTCACCGGCCGCCACCCCAAGATCGATCCGGCCCAGATAGTTGAAACCGATATCGGCCACAGGCATCGCCGCCAGGGCATCGGCCGGCAGCATGCCGAAGCGGATGCCGTGATCCGGCACAGCGCGCAGGCGCTGGCGGGTATCGGCCAGCACCATCGCCATATCATCGCCGCCCACAGCGATCGCCACCGGATAGCGGCTGGTGAACCAGCCCACCGTGCGGCTGACATCCAGGCCAGAATCCGACATCTCCAGATCGCGGCCATGGCCCTCAAGGTCGATCAGCACCCGTTCGGCCCCGGTGACGCCACCGGCCGCCATCGCCAGCGCTGCCACCAGCAGATCGTCGACACCGATCCGCAGTCGACGGGGCAGATCCTCGGTCAGCAGCCGGGTTTCAGCCGCATCCAGAGCCCAGTCGTGCCGCAGGCCCGCCGGGCCGTCGCTATCGGCAAAACAGGGCGCGGCATCGGCCAGGGCCGCCTGCCACCATCCGGCCTCGCCGGCTGTGGCGGCATGGGCGGCCTGCGCCACGGCCCAGCGGCTCCACGGCACCGGCACCGGCGGCAGCAGGGCGCCATCGCCGCCAAGCATCTGGTCCAGATCGCCGGCCAGTACCCGCCACGACACCCCGTCCACCGCCAGATGATGCACGGCGATCAGCAACCGCCGGCTGCCATCGGGCAGGCGGAACAAACCACCACGGATCACCGGTCCATGGCGCGGGTCCAGGCTGGCCTGAACCGCGGTGCAGGCATCCTGAAGCCCGTCGGCGCCCACCTCCTGCGCCACCAGCAATGGTGCCGCCGTCTCGACCGCCGCCACCCGCTGATGCCACTGACCGTCCTGTGTCTGCACCATCCGCAGGCGCAGGGCATCATGGCGCGCCACCAGTGCCGCCAGCGCGTCGGCGATCGCCTTCTGGCCGATGCCATCGGCCACCGCCAGCAGCACGGCCTGGTTCCAATGCGCCGGCAGTTCCGGGTTGCGGGCCAGGAAGCCGCGCTGAATAGGGGTCAGCGGCAGATCCTGATCGACCAGTTCGGTCAGCGCCTCAATCACCCCGGCGGGCCTCGCCACGGCCGCGAGCTGGTCGATACGCGGATGTTCGAACAGGTCGCGGGGGGTGATCTCCCAGCCGGCGCCGCGGGCCCGGGCCACCACCTGCAGGCTGAGGATCGAGTCGCCGCCCAGTTCGAAGAAACCGTCGGTGACACCGAAATCATCGCGCCCCAGCACCGCCTGCCACACCGCCAGCAGGGCGGCTTCGGCATCGCCGCGCGGCGCCACGCATGCGCCGCCAACCGTCATATCGGGTTCCGGCAGTGCCTTGCGGTCGACCTTGCCATTGCGCATCAGTGGCAGCGCATCCAGCACGGTGATCGTGGCCGGCACCATATGCGCCGGCAGCCGCGCGGCCAGGGCCGCCAGCACGGCAGCCGGTGCCGCATCGCCGGTGACATAGCCGGCAAGCCGCCGGCCTTCACCCGCGCCGGTCACGGCGGCCACCGCATCACCCACACCGGCGCAGGCGCGCATCGCCGCCTCGATCTCGCCAAGCTCGATCCGGAAGCCGCGCAGCTTCACCTGCGCGTCCAGCCGGCCCAGGAAATCGATCGTGCCATCGGCCCTGGCCCGGCACAGATCGCCGGTGCGATAGAGCCGCGATCCGGGGGCACCGGTCTCATCCGGCACGAAGCGCTCGGCGGTCTGCGCGGCACGGCCCAGATAGCCGCGCGCCAGGCTGTCACCGCCGATGCAGAGTTCGCCATAACCTCCTGTGGGTACGATGTTTCCATCGGTATCGATCACCATCGCCGTCCGGCCCGGATAGGGCCGGCCGATCGGCACGATGGCCTCGGCCTCGTCGGCGGCACTGGTGGTGTGGAACAGCGACGCGACCGTGGTTTCGGTCGGCCCATACAGATTGTCGAGCCGGATATCGCGCAGCGTCGTGCGCCGCCAGCGCATCAGCGCATCGCCGGGCAGCGCCTCGCCGCCCACCGTCACCTGCCGCAGATGCGGCAGGCTGGCCGGCGGGTTGCGCAGCCATTGCTGCCAATAGGCGGTGGGGATCCGCGAAAACGTCACCCGCTCATCGGCAAGCGTGCGGCTCAGCGTCGCCAGATCCCACAGATCGGGACCGCGCATCACGATGCGGCCACCCATGATCAGCGCCGGCAGCATCTCGTGCAGGGCGACGTCGAAATTGATCGTCGACTGCTGCAACACCACGTCGTCGGCGCTGATGCCATAGCTGGCGATGAAATCATCCATATGCAGGCTGAAGGCATCATGGCTGATCGCCACCCCCTTCGGCCGGCCGGTGGAGCCGGAGGTATAGATCACATAGGCCAGATGATGCGGGTGCACCGGCATGGCGACCGGCGCGCAGGCCCTGCCGTCATCCGCCGCGCAATCCTCGATCCGCAGCCTCTGCCGGCCCGCCAGCAGATCGGGCAGCGCCGCTTCGGTCGCGGCATCGGTGACGATCAGCCCGATACCGGCATCCTCGATCATGTCGCGCAGGCGGTCTTCCGGATAGGCCGGATCCAGCGGCACGAAGGCGCCGCCGGCCTTCAGAACCCCGATCAGGGCGGCGGGCAACCGGGCGGTGCGGGTCAGGCACAGCCCCACCCGCTCTTCGACCGCCAAGCCCCGGTCGAGCAGGGCCCGTGCGATATGGTTCGACAGCCGGTCGATGTCGCCATGGCTGAGGCGCTGCCCCTCGCAGGCCACGGCCTCGGCATCGCCGGCGATGGCGGCGCGGGCGGCGATCCGCCCGGCAACCGGGTTGAAGGCAAGCCTGCGGGCCGGCGCTGGCGCCGGCCCGCCGATGGCGATCGCCGCCAGTTGCGGATCATCGCCGGCGGTGATGATGTCGATCAGGCCCAGATACTGATCGGCCAGCCGTTCGGCGGTGGCGGCATCGAAGATATCGGCGGCATAGTCGACCGCGACCCGCAGGCCGCCGGCGGACTCGAGGATGTCGAGCACCAGATCGAAGCGCGCGGTTTCAACCGGCGTCTCGGCGAGCGTAACCGTCATGCCGCGGCCGAGGTCGAGTGCGGCCGCATCCATCTGCTGAAGGTTGAACATCACCTGGAACAGCGGATTGCGGCCGGGGCCGCCCAGCCGGGTTGCCAGATGCGCGAAGGGCACATCCTGATTGGCCTGTGCCGCCAGGGTGCGGTCACGGATCTGGGCGATCAGCGCCGACAGCCGCATCGATCCGGTGAGGTCTGCGGTCATGACCAGGGTGTTGACGAAGAAGCCCGCCATCCGCTCCGCCTCGGGCCGGGTCCGGCCCGACATCGGCACGCCGACGCGGATCTCGGTGTCGCCGCCATTGCGATAGAGCAGCAGGTCGAGCCCCGCCAGCAGCACCATGAACAGGGTGGCACCCTGCCCCTGCGCCACCCGGCGCAGGGCGGCGGTCGCCACGCCATCCAGATGCCGCGTCACCCGCCCGCCGGCGGGGTTTGCCGCCTGCCGGCGCGTGCGGTCCTGCGGCAGCCGCAGAACCGGATGATCGGTGCCGAGCGTCCGGCGCCAATAGGCGATCTGATCATCCAGCGCGCCGCCATCCAGCGCCGCGCGCGACCACGCCGCCCAGTCGCCCCAGTTGATCGCCGGCACCGGCAGCGTCGCTGCCTCGCCCACAACCCCTGCGCGATAGACCGCCGCCACCTCTTCGGCCAGCACGGTCATGGTCGCGCCGTCCGAGACGATATGATGGGCGCCGAGCGCCAGCACATGGCGGGTCTCACCACACCGGACCAGCATCGCCCGCAGCATCGGGCCGCGATCGAGCGCGAAGGGCCGCATCGCGGCGTCGTGCAGGCATCCGCGCGGCGCCGCATCATCTCCTGCCAGATCATCCCCGGCCAGATCGACCACCGCCAGATCGACCACCGACCAGTCGAAGGCCGCATCGGCCAGGATGCGCTGCGCCACCCCGTTATCGGTCTCGACAAACCGCACCCGCAGTGCCTCGTGCCGCGCGACCACGGCGGCAACCGCCTGCCGCAAGGCCTCGATGTCGAGCGATCCCGCGATCTCCAGCGCGCCCGAGACGTTATAGGCGGCGCTCGCAGGGTCCATCCGCCACAGGAACCACAGCCCTTCCTGGCCGGCGGTCAACGGCACCAGATCGGCCATCGCCGCCGGGCGCCGCGGCACAGGGGCGTCGACCGCCTGGGCGGCGGCATCGATCATCGCCGCCTGATCGCCGATCACCGGCTGGTCGAACAGCAGCTTCAGCGCCAGCGACACGCCGAATTCGGCGCGGATCCGTGCCAGCGCCCGCATGGCCAGCAGCGAATCCGCCCCATGCAGGAACACGTCGTCGCCGGCGCCCAGCCGTGCCACGCCGTCCGATCCGGCCGCAACGCCCGCCCCCAGAACCGATGCCCAGATCTGCCCCAGCCGCCGTTCGGTTTCCGTCGCAGCAACCGTTCCCGCATCGATGATGCGCGGTTCCGCCGGCATCGCCGCCGGCAGCTTCGCCCGGTCCAGCTTGCCGTTCACCGTCAACGGCATACGGTCGATCATCACGAAGGCCTGCGGCAGCATATGCGGCGCCAGCCGGTCGGCCAGATGGGCGCGCAGGCCGGCGGCATCGACATCCCCGTCGGCATCGGCCACCACCCAGGCGACGATGCGCGGCGGGTCGCCCGGCCGGCCGTCCCCGGCAGCACCATGCACCGCCAGGGCCGCCGCCTCGCGCACGGCAGGATGGCTCAACAAAGCGGCATTGATCTCGCCCAGCTCGATCCGGAAGCCCCGGATCTTCACCTGAAAATCGCTGCGGCCGATATAGTCGAGGTCACCATCGGCCAGAAGCCGGGCCAGATCGCCCGACCGGTACAACCGCGCGCCCGGCGCCCCGAACGGATCGGGGATGAAGCGCTCCGCCGTCAGCGCCGGCCGGCCCAGATAGCCACGGGCAAGGCCGGGGCCGCCCACGAACAGCTCGCCCACACCATGGCGGGGCGCCGGGTTCAGGTCGGCGTCCAGAACATGCAGGTCCAGATCCGGGATCGGCACGCCGATCAGGCTGCGCGGCGGCAGGGCGCGCGCATCGGCCGCGGTCGTCTCGCGATAGGTGACATGCACCGTGGTTTCGGTGATGCCATACATGTTGATGATCTGTGGCGCCGAAGCGCCGCGCAACGCCAGCCAGGGCGCCAGCGCCGCCGGCTCCAGCTTCTCGCCGGCGAACACGATCACCCGGATGTCGGTTAATCGCTGTGATGCCGTCATATCCGCCTGCATCAGCGGCAGGAAGGCAGATGGCGTCTGGTTCAGCACCGTCACCCGTTCGGCCCTGAGCAGGGCATGAAGCTCTTCAGGCGCGCGAGCGGTCCAATACGGCACCACCACCAGCCGGCCGCCATGGACCAGGGCGCCGAACAGCTCCCACACCGACACGTCGAAGGCGAAGGAATGGAACAGCGGCCAGACGTCGTCGGGGCCGAAGCCATACCAGGGCGCGGTCGCATCCAGCAGCCGCGCCAGATTGCGATGGGTGATGCCAACCCCCTTGGGCACGCCTGTCGAGCCCGAGGTATAGATGACATAGGCGAGCTGGTCCGGATGGATGGGTTCGATCGGGGCGAAGCCGCGCCCCCCCTCGCCCTCGCCCGGCGCGTCGGCCGGATCGTCCAGCCGCAGGATGACGACATCGTCCGGCATGGCGCCCAGCGCCGCAGCGCCCGCCGCGTCGACCAGGATCACCCGCATGCCGCTATCGGCCACCGTCGCCCGCAGCCGCTCCACCGGATAGGCGGGGTCCAGCGGCACATAGGCGCCGCCGGCTTTCAGCACCCCCAGAACACCGGCCACCAGGCCGATCGACCGCTCGACGCACAGGCCCACCCGCTGATCGCGGCCGATGCCATGGCGCTTCAGGCTCTGGCCGATGCGGTTCGACCAGTCGTCGAGCCCGGCACGGTCGATCCGCTCGGCGCCGCAAGAGACCGCCGGCCGGTCGGGTGCCGCCGAAGCCAGACCGGCGATCCGCTCGACGACGGAGCGGAAGGGAACTGACGGCGAGGGCACGGCCATGCCGGCCTGTGGCAGCGACCGTGGCAGGTGGATGGCGCCCAGCGGCAGGCCATTATCCGGCCGGTCGATCTGATCGGCCAGCGCCTCCAGCAGATATGTCAGGGCCGCCGCCATCTCGCCGATCGCGGCCCGGTCGATGCGGGCGCCGTCCCAGTCCCAGCGCAGATCCAGGCCGTCGCCCGGCAGCACCGCCAGGGTCAGCGGATATTCGGTGCGCTCCGCCATGTCGATGGTGGTGATCCGGCCACCGAAGCCGGTCTCACGCAAGCCCTCGGCGACCGGATAATTCTCGAACACCAGCAGGCTGTCGAACAGCGCATCGCCGGCAAGGCCGGTCCAGCGCCGGATATCGCCCAGGCTGGCGTGCTGATGATCCTGGCGGTCGGTGTTCCGATCCTGAAGCGCCCGCAGCCATGCGGCAGGCGCCATCGATCCCGGCACCGCCACGCGCACCGGCAGGCTGGTGATGAACAGCCCCTGCATACGCTCGACCCCCGCCAGGCCGGCGGGTCGGCCAGACATCGTCACCCCGAAGGCCACCGGGCCGCCGCCGCCGAAGCGGGCCAGTGTCAGGGCCCATGCGCCCTGCACCAGCGTGTTCAAGGTCACACCGGCCGCGGCCGCGGCCGCCTTCAGCCGGGCCGTGCCGGCGGCATCGATCCGGGTGATCTGGCGGTAAATGCCCGGCTCCGGCCGCGACGGCCGGCCAAGCGTTCCGGTCAAGGTCACCGGATCGCCCTCGCCGCCCAGTTCCGCCTGCCACCAGTCGCGGTCATCGGGCTGATGGTCGCGCCAGACCAGATAATCGCGGCAGGATGGCGATGGGGTGAGGTCCAGCGGCGTGCCGGCGCGCGCGGCATCATGATCGGCCGCGATTTCGGCCAGCAGCGCCGCCGTGCTCCAGCCATCGGTGATCGCGTGATGGCAGGTCCAGACCAGATCATGGCCGCCATCGGGGCGCGGAAACACCGCCACGCGCATCAACGGCGCCTGCGCCGGATCGAAACCGGCGGCGGCATCGCGCGCCATCCAGTCGTGAAGCGCCCGGTCATGGCCCACCGTGTCGGCCGCCAGCGGGTCGTGCACCACCAGCGGCAGCGCGGCCGCGCCCTGCACCACCTGCCGGCAGATGCCGTCATCGCCCCAGTCGAACCGGCTGCGCAAGGCGCCATGGCGTGCGATCGCCGCCGTCCAGGCCGCCCCCAGCGCATCCGGATCCAGCCCGCCTGCGGCAAGCGTCAGCCGCAACTGATTGACATACAACCCGTCACCGGCATTGCGCTGGCCATGATACAGCATGCCCTGCTGCATGGCGGTGGCCGGATAGATGTCGTCGACCGGTGCCCCTCGGGCCATGATGCGCGCCAGATCGGCCCCAGACAGCCCGGCCAGCGGGAAATCCGCCGGCACCGGCAACGGACCCGTCGCCGCCAGATTGTCGGTCAGCGCCGCCAGCGCGGCGCCGAAGCGGCGGGTGAAATCCGCCAGGGCCGTGGTATCGAGTGCAGCACTGTCGGCATCGATCCGCACCCGAAGCGCGCCGCCGATGATCATGGCGTTGATGTCGAGCGCGTGTTCCGGCTGCACATCGCCGGCCGGCCGCCCCAGCACCATCGGCGTCAGGCGAGCCACGACGTCGCCGGCCGGCTGATCGAACCGCCCCAGATAATTGACGCTGACCGAAGGCGGCGCCATCTCGTCCAGATCCCGCAGCCAGCCGTGATGGAGGCCCCTGGCCGGCAGGCCGCGCAGGCTCTGGCGCACGCCGGCCAGCAGCCCCGCCTCGTCCTGCACAAGCGGCAGCGCCACGGGGAACCGGCTGGTGAACCAGCCGATCGTGCGGCTGAGATCCAGATCGGCGGCAAGAAGATCGACGGCAGTGGCCTCGCGACCATGGCCTTCCAGATCGATCAGAATGGCGGCATCGCCATCATCCGCCAGCGGCGCCAGCGCCCGGGCCACCGCCGCCAGCACCAGCTCGTCGACGCCGACGCGCCCCGACAGCCCGGCCAGCAGCGCCGTCAGCCGGTCGCCATCCATCTGCCAGTCCAGAGCGCACCGCATGCCGGACCGCGCGGGACCGAAGACCTGCCCTGCCCCCGCGAGATGCCGGCGCCACCAATCCGCCTCGGCCTGCACCGCCGGCGCCGCGCAATGATCGGCCAGGGCGTGGGTCCAATGGCTCCACGGCGTCGTCAGCGCCGGCAGCACCGCCGGCGCGCGTGCCTCGGCCAGCAGAACGCCCAGTTCGTCGATCAGCACCCGCCATGACACGCCGTCCACCGCCAGATGATGGATGGCGACCATCAGCAGATCCGGGCCAACCGCGCGCCGGAACAGGCCGGCCGCGACCAGCGGCCCGCTGGTGATGTCGATCGATGCCTGAAGCCGGAGCGCCGCGGCATCCATGGCCGCGTCGTCCACCATCAGCTCTTCCAGCACCGGCCGGATAGGGGCGGCGGTCAGCCGCTGATGCCATGCGCCGTCGCCATCACGGTGGAACCGCAGGCGCAGCGCGTCGTGGCGATTGGTCAGCACATCCAGCGCCACGGACACCGCATCGGCGCCAAGGCCATCCGCCAGTTCCAGCACCACCGCCTGCGTCCAGTGCCCCGGCCCCTGCGGGTTGCGGGCCAGGAAGCGGCGCTGAACCGGGGTCAGGGGCAGGTCGCGATCGTGGATTTCGGGCTGCACCACAACCGCCGCCAGCGGCACCACATGGGCCGCCAGACGGTCGATGCGCGGATGGTCGAACACCTGTCGCGGGGTGATCTTCAGGCCCGCATCCCGCGCCCGTGCCACCACTTGCAGGCTGAGGATCGAATCCCCGCCCAGATCGAAGAAGCTGTCATGGATGCCGATATCGGTGCGGCCCAGCACCGCCTGCCAGATGCCCAGCAACCGCGCCTCGATCTCGCTCGCCGGCGCGGCACCGGCGCCGCTGGCCATATCCGGTATGACCAGCGCCCGACGATCGACCTTGCCGTTCGGCAAGAGCGGTAGCGCCGGTATGACCACGATCGCCGATGGCAGCATGTAATCGGGCAGACCGGCCGCCAGCGCCTGCGACAGCATATCGGCGGTGACGGTATCGGCATCGGCCGCGACATGGGCCACCAGCCGGCGGGCGTCACCCGCGCCATCCACCAGGCTGACCACGGCATCACGCACGCCGGCCACCGACCGCAGCGCCGCTTCGATCTCGCCCGGCTCGATCCGGAAGCCGCGCAGCTTGATCTGGCTATCGATCCGGCCCAGAAAGCCGATCACGCCACCGGCTTGCGGGCGGGTCAGATCGCCGCTGCGATACAGCCGGGCGCCGGGCGCGCCGAAGGCATCGGGCACGAAGCGTTCGGCCGTCAGCCCCGGCCGGCCCAGATAACCCCGCGCCAGCAGATCGCCGCCCAGGCACAGCTCGCCATAGCCGCCCAGCGGCACGGGATTGCCGGCGCCGTCCAGCACCAGCGCCGGCCGCCCCGGCCAGGGCCGGCCGATCGCCACCATCGCCGCCGCCGCCTCGTCATCGCCCGGCACATGATCGGTGACGGTGATCGTGGCCTCGGTCGGGCCATAGCTGTTGCGGAAGGCGACAGACCCAAGCGGCCCCCCCCGCCACGCCGCCAGGGCGTCGCCCGACAGCGCCTCGCCGCCCACCGCCATCAGCCGCAGATCGGGCAGATCATCCGGCAGGCGCCGCAGCCATTGCCGCCAATAGCCGGTGGGCAGATAGGCCAGGGTCACCCGATCGGCCCGCAGGCGCGTGTTCAGCGTGTCGAAATCCCACAGATCCGGGCCGCGCAGCACCGCCACACCGCCCACCGCCAGCACTGGCAGCAGTTGTTCGAAGGCGGCATCGAAGCTGATGGTCGAGAATTGCAGCACCCGATCGGCGGCGCTGACCGCGAACCGCTCAAGATAGTCGTCGACATGGCCGGCCAGCGCGCCATGGCTGATCGCAACCCCCTTGGGCCGGCCGGTCGAGCCCGAGGTATAGATGACATAGGCAAGCTGATCAGGATGAATGACGGCAGCCGTCGGCACGGCATCGCCCGCCCCGGTCCGGCCATCCACCGTGTCGATATCGATGGCGACAGGGCCATCCGGCAGATCGGGCAGCCGCGACGCAGTGCCACCATCGACCATCACCCGGCGGATACCGGCATCGGCCAGCATCGCGCCGATCCGCGCCGGCGGATAGGCGGCGTCGATCGGCACCGCCGCCGCACCCGCCCGGAACACCCCCAGCAATGCCGCGACCATGCCGGCGCCCCGGCTGACACACAGGCCCACCGGTTCTTCCGGCGCCACGCCGCCGGCGATCAGCCTGCCGGCAATGCCGGCCGCCCTCCGCGCCAACACGTCATGTGCAATGGCGACGCCATCGACCACCAGAGCGGTCTCGTGCGGCCGCGCCGCCGCCTGTTCGGCGAGCCGATCGGCGACGGGGCGGAAGGCAGCGCGCGGACGCCGCGCCGTCATGGGAGCGGGCAAGGTCAGGGACAGGGTGCCAAGTGCCGTCTCCGGCGCCGCCACGATCCGGGCAATCACGCCCGCCAGATCATCGGCCAGACGCTCGACGGTCGCATCCTCGAAGATGTCGGTCGGATAGTCGAAGCCCAGGATCAGCCGGCCATCGGGCGCCTCGGCCACGGTCAGCGACAGATCGAACTGGGCGATGCCGGGATTGATCTCGACCCCGGCAACCGTCAGTGGGCCGGCCGGCAGTTGCGCGCCGATCATCACCGGATGATGATTGAACATCACCCGCACCAGCGGCGTGCGCGCCGGGTCGCGGTCGGGTTGCAGGGCCGATACCAGGCGCGCGAACGGCACCGTGCCATGGGCCTGCGCATCCAGCAGACCGTCGCGCACCCGCCGCAAGAGGGCATCGAAGCCCAGGCCGGGCGCGATATCCGTCCGCAGCACCAGGGTATCGACGAAGAAGCCGGTCAGATCGCGACGCGCGGCATCGCCACGCCCCGCCACCGCCACACCCACACGGATATCCGGCTGGCCGCCGATACGGTGCAGCAGCGCGTTGAACGCCGCGAGCAGCGCCATCACCGGCGTGGCGCCCCGGGCATGAGACAGGCTGGCCAGCCGTGCGACCAGATCCGCCGGCAATGTGCGGCTGACCTGCCGGCCGGCGGTGCCACGGCCGCCCCGGCGGGCGCGGTCGACCGGCAGCAGCACGTCGGGGTGCTCATGACCCAGACGCCCGGTCCACCAGGCCAGATCCTCGGCCAGCCGCCGGTCATCGGCGGCAGCGCAGGCGGCGGCGATCACCGCCGCGTAATCGCCGGCGGGGGCCGTCCATGCCGGCGCCGCACCGCCGGCCAGGGCCGCATAGGCGGTCAGCAGATCGCGCAGCAGGATATCCCCCGACCAGGCGTCGGTGACGATGTGATGCAGCGCCAGCAGCAGAACGTGGCGGTCGGGCGCGATCCGCACCAGACAGGCGCGCAGCAGCGGCCCCGCCTCCAGATCGAAGGGCCGGGCGGCGACCGCGGCCAGATGCGCGCGCAGCCCGTCGGCCACGGCATCGGCGTCGACCTTCGCCCAGTCGATGCGGGCGTCCCGGTCGATCACCTGCCGGGGCCGGCCCGCCACCTCGACGAACCGGCAGCGCAGCGCGTCATGGCGCTGCACCACCGCCAGCAATGCCTGGCGCATGCAGGGCGCATCGAGTGTGCCATCAAACGTCACGGCGCCCGCGACGTTATAGGTGGCGGCCTCCGGCGCCATCCGCCACAGGAACCACAGCCCCTCCTGCCCCGGCGTCAGGGCCAGGCCGGCGCCGCCGGCCCCGGCTGTATCGGCTCCGCCCTCCGAGACCACGGTGTCGACCGTAGCGAGGGATGGCCGGGCCAGCCGGTCGCCGTGATCGGCGATCCAGGCGGCCTGGGCGCGAATGCTGCGGGCATCGAACACGGCCGCCGGCGGCAGAATCAGACCCAGCGCGTCGCCGGCCTCGGCCAGCAGCCGGGCCGCCAGCAGCGACTGGCCGCCCAGATCGAAGAAATCCTCGTCCAGCCCGACCGGCCGGCCGAACACCGACTGCCACACCGCCTGAAGCCGCGCGGTCGGCATGTCGCTGCCGGTGCCCGCGGCCGACACGCCGGCCGGCGCCGCTTCCCCCTGATCATGGACGGCGACCGGCACAAGGCTGCCATCGCGCCAGCCCGCCAGACAGGCCGAACGGCGCAGCTTGCCGCTGGTGGTGCGGGGCAGATCGCCCGGCGCCAGCAACAGCACCACCGCCGCCGGTTCCTGATGCTGATCGGCGATCGCCCGGCGGATATCGGCCAGGATCGCATCGGCACCGCGCTTGCGCAGCATCGGCCGCGACACTTCCGCGGCGATGCCGATCGCCTCTCCCGCCGCCGTCGGCACGGCGAAGGCGGCGATGCGGCCCTTGCGCACCAGACCCAGCCGGTCGACCGTCGCCTCCACATCCTGCGGCCACAGATTCTGGCCACGCAGGATGATCAGATCCTTCAATCGGCCGCAAACCACCAGCCGGCCCTGGCTGATCACGCCCAGATCGCCGGTGCGCAGATAGCGGGTTGCTGCCCTGCCCTCCTCATCCGTGATGGTCGCATGAAAGGTCTCGACTGTGGCCTCGGGGCGGTTCCAATAGCCGGTGGCGACACTGGGGCCGGTGAACCAGATCTCGCCGATCATGCCATCCGGGCAGCGTCGGCCGGTTGCGGGATCGACGATCGCCACCGCATGGGCGCCGGCGGTGATGCCGCAATCGATCTGCACCGCGACGTCATCGGCCGTCCCGTCGGTCGGCACCGCGCGGCCCGCGGCGAAGGCCGCCGCATCGAAGCTGAGCGCCGTGGCGCCCGCGCCGGGGCGGCCGCCGGAAATCAACAGCGTGGCCTCGGCCAGCCCATAGCAGGGATAGAGCGCGAACGGGTCGAGCCCGGCGCCCAGAAACCGATCGCGGAACCCGGCCATGGTCTCGGGCCGGATCGGTTCGGCGCCGCAATAGGCGAGCCTGAGGCTGCCAAGGTCGATATCGGCCATCTGGGCGACGGTGATCCGGTCCAGGCAGAGCTGATAGGCAAAATCGGGGCCGCCGGTGACGGTGCCGCCATGGCGCGAAATCGCCCGCAGCCAGCGCGCCGGCCGTTCAAGAAAATGTTGCGGGGCCATCAATATCAGCGGAATGCCGCCGAAGATCGGCGACAGCAGCCCGCCGATCAGCCCCATGTCGTGATAGAGCGGCAGCCAACTGACCATGATGTCATGACGGCTGAAGCCCATCAGATTGCGGATCAGCACCTGATTGGCCATCAGATTGCCATGGCTGACCATCACACCCTTCGGCGTGGCGGTGGAGCCGGAGGTGTATTGCAGAAAGGCGATGTCGGCGGGGGTGGCCACGACCGGCTCGAAAGCCGCATCGGCTTCCGTCTCCTGATCCACGATCAGGGTCGTTGCGCCCTCCACGGCACCCAGGTTGGCGACCAGCCCCTGATGGGCCGCGTCGGTCAACAGCAGGCGCGGCGCGCAGTCATCGGCCATCGCCTTCAGCCGGGCCAGATGTTGGGCATTGCCGGTCTCGGCCGGATAGGCCGGCACCGCGATGATGCCGGCATACAGGCAGGCGAAGAAGGCGGTGACGTAATCCAGCCCCGATGGCAGCAGCAGCATCGCCCGGTCGCCGGCATCGGCATGGGCGCGCAGCCGTGCCGCCAGCGCCCGCGCCCGCGCGTCCAGGCCGCCATAGCTCAACCGCCGCTCATCGGTCTCGCCATCGGCCAGGAAGCAGATCGCCGGCGCATCGGGCTGGTGACGGCCGCGCCCCGCCAGCACGCCCGACATGGTGTCGGCGAAGCTGCGGTCGCGACGCACCAGGAACGGGCAGCGGTCGGTTTCCGGCGCGTTGTCGTCGCCCAGGAAATACTGTTTCCACTCGCGGTTTTCGGTGTCTCCATAAACGCCCAGATCGGGATGCACCTCCATCCCATCCCAGGCCAGCAGGCGCTTGCGCACCTGGCTGCGGGCCTCGGCGCCGATCTCGCGCTTGGTGATGGTGTCGATGAACACCGATCGCGGCTGGAACAGGATCACCATGCCCGGCCCAAGATTGCGGCTGTCGCGCTGGCGATAGGATGGTGTGCAGCCCACCGCGAACATCTGCTCGCCCTGATAGCTGAATTCCCAGGCGGCATCGTCGGGCTCGGTCTCCAGCGCCTCAATGCTGGGCGCCGGATCATGGTCGTGCAGATGCTGCAGCACCCGCCAGAAGCGGTCGCGATAAGCGCCATGCGACAGTGGCTGCGGGTCCGGCTCGAAGAACAACGCGAAGTTGTTCTTCTCGGACGGCCGCGCCGCCGCGAGATTGAGGAAGCGGGTCATCGCCGCCGGCAGATCGGCCAGATCCCCACCCTCGACACAGGCATAGAACATCTCGCCGCGCCGCTCGGCCTGGGTGCCGAAAAAGCACGGATAGGCGGCATCGGTCACCTTGGCATGGAACTGGTCATAGGCCGCCATCAACCACGACGGCGCCGGATCCTGCCCCACGCGGGCGCCCCGGATCAGCCGTTCGGTCCAGGGCGCCACCTTGCGACGCCGGTTCTCGGGAACGATCTGCCCGCTGTTCATATGCCTGTGCTCCAGCCGTCTGTCGCAGTGCCGTGAAAGAAAGATCAGGGAAGAATGCCGCCGGGGATCTGCCGGCGCAGATCAGCCGCGCGCACCAAGTCGGAGCTCGGCCACCAGCGGCTCGATCCAGTCCTCGGGAATGATCGGCTGGTGGTAGACGCATTCATCCGACAGGATCGACGAGCCGTGCAGCCGGCCCATGGGCACCAGCACCATCTCGCCGGGCGCCAGTGCCAGCGACATGCCCAGATTGCCCCAGAACACCATGTCGCCGGTCTCCACCGCGACCAGCCGGTGATCGTCGTGAACATGGGTGGTGGAGCACATCTCGCGCGGCTCCACGAAGGTCTCGCGGTCGATATCCGGGCATTCGGCCTGAATGCGGCGGTCGATCAGACCGGCGATGTCGCGATAGCGGTCGATCGACGACAGCCATTGCACCTGTTCCGACAGATCGCGCTCCGCCGCCATCCGCATCGCCGATGCCGCGGCCAGCCCCTGGCCGATGCGGGCCAGACCCGCCTGACCGAAACGGGCCTCGGCAACCTCCTGCGCCCGTGCGAAACGCCGCCCCAGATCCTCGATCGCGGCGGCCGGGGTCAGGTTATGGCCGGCAAGGCCGGCGCCAGCACCACCCGCCATCGCCCCGGCATCGATCCCCAGCCCCTCGGCCGCCTGGGCCAGCAGGCAGCCGAACGAGATCCACTCGGCCTCGGCCGCGAAGGCGGCACCCCACAAGGCCAGCGCCCGATCGGGCCTTGCCGCCAGCGCATGCAGCAGGTTGCAACTGCCAAGGCTGGTCGACAGATAGAACTGCCAATAGGAATGCGGCTTCAGGTCGACATCGCAATGCCGGGCCAGCCGGGCGATCAGCCGGTCATCCACGGCATCGAGCGCCAGCTTCGGCGCGCCATCGGTGCCCAGCGGCTGGAAAAAGCCGGCGGCCCCGGCCCGCGCCAGGGCGGCGCGGCGGGTTTCGGCCAGGCTCCATTTCTGGATCAGGATGAAGCGCAGCCCCTGTTCCAGAAAATCCTTGCGGCGCAGATGGCCGGCCACCAGCCCCCAGAACCCCGCCTCGCGGTTCAGGATGTCACGCAGCAGGCTGGCTTGATCGCCGGCATCGACCGGCGCCGGGGCATCCGACAGGTGATCGAAGACGAAATCTTCCAGGAACGGTCGGATGCGCGCACCCATGGTCCGGCTTTCCGCGCCATAGAAGCGCTCGAAATCGGCCAGGGCCTCCGGGCTGCCGTCGCGCGGCAGGCGGCAGATATCCATCTCGTTGATCGACAGCAGCAGCCGCTGGGCCGCCAGCGACGGCAGCAGCGTTACCGTCTCAGGCGTCACGGCATCGTCGAAGCGGATGAAGGACAGATCCTCGGGCCGCGCCGGACGGCGATAGAAATCCTCGTCCAGCACCAGTTCGTCGACCATGGCGCTGCGATAGGGATGCAGATCGGCGAAGCCGGCGACCAGATCGCGCATCGCATCCTGTTGGCCCCGATGGCGGTCGAAGCTGAACAGCGGCGCGGGATTGCCGGCGGAATGGCTGGCAGAGCGGGCGGGGGTATCGGACATGTCGTCGGGTTTCCCATAGAGTCGCGAGTGGACTGGCGCGAGTGGACTGGCGCGAGGGGACTGGCGCGAGGGGACTGGCGCGAGGGGACTGGCGCGAGGGGGCGGTGATGCCGGTCAGCCGCCGGCCACACCATGCAGTTCGACCGCGCCATGCGGTTCAGCCATGGCGACCAGAATCCGGCGCGAGCCGTTGAATGGCGCACGGCCATGGCTGACCAGCATGTTGTCGAGCATCAGCACATCGCCGCGCGCCCAGGCGAAGCGCAGCATCTCGGCCTGATAGGCACCACGGATCTCGTCGAGCACCGCGTTTTCCAGCGGCGCGCCATCGCCGTAATAGACGTTGCGGGGCAGATCTTCCTCATCCACCACCGACAGCAACGTCTCGCGCAGATCCGGGTCCAGCGCCGAAACATGGAACAGATGGGCCTGATTGAACCACACCGCCTCGCCGGTCTGCGGATGCACCGCCTCCGACTGGCAGATCTGGCGGGTGCGCAGCCGGTCGTCGTCGAGCCAGTCCCAGGCGATGCCCTGGGCGCGGCAGAAGCCCTCGACCGCGCGCCGGTCGCTGGTGCCGAACACCTGCGACCAGGGCAGGTCCAGCCCGCCGCCATAATTGCGGACATACATCAGCCCGCGATCGGCGAAGCGCCGCCGGATCGCCGGATCGATGCGCGCCAGCACGGCGCGGCTGTCGGCGATCGGCGTCTCGCCGGCGGTGTCGGGTGCCAGATCGCAATAGAACCAGATCTTCATCGGCCAGCGCCGGGTATAGGATTGCTCGTTGTGTTGAGGGATCCACTGATGCGCGGGATATTCGGTCGAGGAATAAACCCCGCCCTCGATCCGGCTGCGCGGGGTGGAGCCGAACTCGTAATCGAGCAGCCCGCCGCCTTCGCCACCGCTGCCGGCAAAGCCGCGGGCAAGCGCGTGGAAGGCGGCGGCGCCGGCGACCGTGAAGCCGCGAAACAGCACCGCGCCGCAATCATCCAGATGCAGCGCCGCCAGATGGCGCAACTGCTCGGCATGGGCCTCTATCGGACGGGCGGTGACGGCATCGGCCGGTTGAACGGTGACCAGACGTGTGCCGGCCTGCTGGAGCGCGCCAACGGTCAGGTCCGCGCCGGCCGGGGGGCCTCCGGAAGCGGTGACGATCAAGGGAATGACCCTTCGGCTTGAAGACATGTCAGGGGCGGTAGGGCTGTCCGCGCGGTGCGATCACGACGCGGCCTCGGCGCCATCCATGGCCCGGCGCAGGCTCAATGGCCGCATATCGGTCCAGACCTCGTCGATATAGGCGAGGCAGTCGGCCTTGGGCCCCTGCTTGCCCACCACGCGCCACCCGGCCGGCACCGGCTTGTAGGTCGGCCAGATCGAATACTGCTCCTCGTGGTTCACCACCACGTCGAACACCGTATTATCGTCGCCCCAGCTCATGGGTAGATCTCCGTCCAGTTGCATGTATGAAAACGATTCTCATTTGCAGTCGTAGCTAGGACGGATGCGGTTCAGGAATTTTCAGGGCCGCGGCAGATTTTTCTGCAACTGGCAGTCAGAATTAACCAACAATAAGCACGTAGGGCGTGATGGTCGTCACCTTGCCCCCATAGGGCGTCAGCGCGGTGCGCAGGGCCAACACCGGGTTGCGCAGGTCATAGACGCCGGTCACGCGGCCGTCTTCAAGCGCCCGGTCGCGCACCACGATCATGCCGGGGTAATAGCGGCGGATCTGGTCGATCACCTGGCCCAGCGGCATGTTTTCCACCACCAGCAGGCCATCGCGCCAGGCGGCGACCTGGACCGGCGGCAGGCGGTCTTCGGTGAAGCGGCCGGTGGCGCGGTCGATCCGCAGCCGTCCGCCGGGGTCCAGCCGCGTCTCCCGCGGGGCCGCCGCCGGCACCGCGCCGTCATAGCGGACATGCACCGCGCCGCTTTCCACCCCCACGCTCAACATCGCCGGGTCCAGCCCCACGCCGAAGGCGGTGCCGATATCGACCACGGTCATGGCGTCGCCGGTCACCGCGAACCGGCGGCTGCGATCCTCGGCGACGGTGAAGAAGGCATCGCCCTGCAAAACCTCGACGCGTCTCTGGCTCTGATCATAGGATACGGTGATCGCGCTGGCCGCGTTCAGGATCACCACGGTGCCGTCCTCCAGCACCACTTCGCGGCGTTCCCCCGCGCCGGTGACATGGTCGGCCCGCAGATGCAGCACGGCCTGCGGCAGCACCGCAACCGCCAGCGAGGCCGCGATCGCAAGCGCGGTCGCCGCCGCGACGACGCGAACCGCGCGCCGACGGCGCCGCGGCGGGGCCAGCGCGGTCACCGATGCGGGCGGTGGCTCAACGGCAGCCGGCGCCGGCTCCCCGGTCGCCGCCTGATGCCGGCCGGGCGGTTCCGGCCGCGACGCAATATCGGCCACGGCACCGGTCAGACGCCAGACACGCACGGCCCGCATCCAGGCACGGTCATGGGCGTCGCTGGCGGCGCGCCAGCCATCGAGGGCCGCGCGCAGCCGGGCATCGTCCGGGTCCGCCTGAATTTTCAGCAGCCAGTCCAGTGCTTCGTCCCACACCGGATCAGTCTTGTCGTCGGAATGCCCCGTCATACCCCTCAGGCGTCCGGATCTGTCAGCCGCTCCGCGGCACGGACCATGATTGGTCCGCCCTACCCATTCAAGACGGGCCGGCCGCCTGTTTTTTCAGGCAATGTACCAGCGGACGCAAGATTATTATGCGTGCCTGCAACCGCCTGTCATGCACACACGCCGCCAGCAGCCGGATCGGCCGGTCAATCCAGCGCGTCCAGCCTGGCCGCACAATGGGTCATGGCCTTCTTGACCATCTGGTGCACCAGGGTCACCGACACGCCCAGGCCGTCGGCCACATCCTGAAGCGAGCGCCCGCCCATGCGGTGCTGTTCAAAGGCGATGCGGGTCCGTTCGGGCAGTTCGGCCAGCGCCTCGGCCACCACCCGCAACTCGTCGCGGTCGATCGCCTCCTGTTCCGGCGTCGGCGTGGCCGATGGCAGCGCGTGGAAGGCATCATCGCCCAGATCGGTGATCCGCCCCAAGGCCCGGTGACGTTCCCAATCCATCGCGATGTTGCGCACGATGCGGTACAGATAGGCCACCGGATGCAGGATCGGCTTGCGGTCGGCGGGCAGGCTTGCGGTGCCCGCGAAGCGCAGATAGGCTTCCTGAACGACATCCTCGGCCCAGGCACGGCTGCCCAGCAGCGGCGCTGCATAATCCACCAGCGCCGATCTGTGGGCCAGATAGACCTGAAGCTTCTGATCGGCATCGGTCACGGACGGGGTCGCCATTCTGCCGCTCATGGGTTGGGGTGCGGTGACGCCAGACACTGTGCCAGCAGATGCGTGCAACTGCAACTTACTCGCATTGTTTTCCAGTGATGGCGCCAAAATCACACAACCCGGACGCATCCACCCGAGGCAATCGGCTTCAGCGCCGGGGCGTTATGGGCCATAGCAGGTTCAGGCTGCGGTCCGCAACCCGGATGCGTGTCGGCGTGACAGCGATCGGGTCGCCATCGGCCTGCACCGACAGGCCATGCGGCGCCAGAATATCCACCGACCGTGCCGGCACCACGCGCACATCGCCCAGCCGCGCCAGCCGGCCAAGGCTCAGGGCCACGCCATATCGGGCCAGATTGATCGCCCCGCCCCGCCCCAGCAGCACCACATTCATGCCCGGCCGGTTGATGTCGCCATCGGGCACGGCGCGGAAGGCGCCGCCATAGAACCGGCCATTGACCGCGATGGCGGCCACGGCCCGCGCGGGCTGTCCGTCGATCAGCAGATCGATCGGGGGAAAGCGATAGCGGAAGGCCTGCGTCAGCGTCGGTTGGAGATAGGCCAGCTTGCCCAGCCGCCATTTCATCTGCGGCCGGTCTGCCAGCGCCGCCACCACCGCCGCGTCGAACCCCACCCCCACCATCAGCAGGGCATGGCCACCGGCGGCAGCGATCGGCGTCACCGGCCTGACCTGTCCATGCAGGATCGGTTCCGCCAGCGATTGCGGATGGCGCGTCAGCCCCATCTCCAGGGCCAGAACATTGGCGGTGCCCACCGCCAGCACGCCCAGCGGCAGTGGCGAGGCCGCGGCGATCAACCCATTGGCGGCGGCATTGATGGTGCCGTCGCCGCCGGCCGCGACCACGATATCGGCGTCCTCTGGCCCGGTGCCGCCGGCAATCGCGCCGATCTCTTCCGGTGTGCGGGCCTCGGCGATCAGCAACTGGCAGCCATTCGCCCGCAGCAGCTCCAGGGTCGCGGTCAGCAACCGCCGGCCCGATCCGGTTCCGGCCAGCGGATTGGCGATGACCAGCAACCGTGGTGGCCGGGGCAACCTGCCGCCGCCATCCATCGCCGCACCCAGCCGAACGGTCTCGGTTCCGGTTCTCATCAATACCCGCAATCCATGAACACGCTGGCTGGCACCTGTGCCACAGGCGGGCCGCCGGGCAGTCTTGCAGACATCCCGACACCACGCCAGTTACGTCCGTAAGACAGCTTAGGTCCGCAAGGCAGCTTACGTCCGCAAGACAGCTTACGTCCGCAAGACCGGGGCGGATGCCGGCATGCGCCGGATAATGACCGTTGACAGAACGGCACGGCCGACGCACCTTCCGCCCCATGTTGGATCATCGGTATGTTCACCGCGGCCTGAACCGGTCCGGAAATCTCATCGCGGGCACTCTGCCCCGGATACAGCCCGTATAACGGTTGGCCGCATAACGGTTCGCCGTATAGCGGCTGGGTCCGGGGTTCTTGACCTCGGCCGTCCGACCCCGACCCGTCGGGCGCGCCAGTCCCCTGTCAGGTCATGTGGCCGCCGCCCCGCCCACGGGCGCCGCCGCCGCCGCATGCAGCGCCCCCGGATACCGCCCCCATGCCCATGCCCCGCCAGACGCCAGCGGTCTCGCCCGATCTGGCCAGCCTGCCGCGCGCCTTGTCGAAACTCGGTTATTGTTCCCGCACCGAAGCCGCGGCCCTGATCGCGGCCGGCCGGGTCAGTGTCGATGGCCGGCCCGCACGCGGACTCACCCAACGCGTCGATCTTGCAAACAGCGTTCTGCAGGTCGATGGCCGGCGGGTGGTGCCGGCAGGCCTGGTCTATCTGATGCTCAACAAGCCGCGCGGGCTGATCACCACCCGCAGCGATCCCGACCAGCGCGGCACGGTCCATGACTGTCTGGCCGGGCTCGATCTGCCCTTCGTCTCGGCGGTGGGCCGGCTCGACCGGGCCAGCGAAGGCCTGTTGCTGATGACCAACGACACGCTGTGGGCGGAACGCCTGCTCAACCCGGCCTCGAACGTCGCCAAGACCTATCACGTCAAGATCGACCGCCCGGCCGACAGCAACCTGTTGCGGGCGCTCGAACAGGGCATCGATGGCCCCGAAGGCTGGCTTGCCGCCCGCTCGGCGCGCCTGCTACGCTGTGGCCGCCGGTCGTCCTGGCTGGAAATCGTGTTGACGGAAGGCCGCAACCGTCAGATCCGCCGCCTGCTGGCGGAGCGTGAGGCCGGCGTGCTGCGGCTGGTGCGGGTGGCCGTGGGCGGGGTGGCGCTGGGCGATCTGCCCAAGGCGGCGGTGCGGCCGTTGACCGATGACGAATGGTGCCGGCTGACCTGGCTGGAGCCGGCCCGGTGACCGACATCGACACGGTGACCGACATCGACACGGTGACCGACATTGACATAGTGACCGGGGCGGACACGGCCGCACCGCCCCGCTTGCCGGAGGATGACGGCGCTGTCATCGTCGACCCCATCATGCCCGCGATCGATGGAACCATTGCCATGCCGCGCCAGACCAGCCGCACCGGCCCCCAGCCCTCGGCGCCTCCGGAATCCGGCAACGGGCCGCCGCCGGTCACCGCCCTGCTCGACATGCTGGGCCGGCGTTGGATGCTGCGGGTGCTGTGGGCCCTGCGCGGTGGGCCGCTCAACTTCCGCGATCTTCAAGAGACCTGCGACGGCATGTCGCCCAGCGTGCTGTCCCGGCGGCTGGCCGAGCTGCGCGAGATGGGGCTGATCGAGCCGCCGGGCGGTGGGGATGGCTATCGGTTGACCTCACCCGGCCAGGAACTGGTGGCGGTCCTGACGCCGGTCTCGTTCTGGGCAGAGCGTTGGCGGCGCGAGATCAAGGGTAGGGACGCTTCATAACTAATTGTTTTTACATAAACTTCTAAAATGGTAGCGTAATTGCTACCATTTTAGAAGTGACAATACGGCGGTCAGCGACCCTTGAAGTCGGGCTTGCGCCGATCGATGAAGGCGTTCACGGCTTCCATCTGATCATCGGTGCTCTGGACCAGGGCCTGCATGCAGCTTGCCATCTCCAGCGCGGTCGGCAGCGGCACGCCCTGGCTGTCGCGCAACAGGCGTTTATTCAACCTCAGGCTGTGCGGCGGGTTGGCGGCGATGCGCGTGGCCAGCTTGCGGGCCTCGTCCATCAACTGATCATCGGGCACGACGCGCGAGATCAGGCCGATCCGGGCCGCCTCCTCGGCATCGACGAAATCGCCGGTGAAGGTCATCTCGGCGGCGCGCGAATAGCCCACCACCCGGGGCAGGAACCAGGCCCCGCCATCGCCCGACACCAGCCCCACCCGCATGAAGCTTTCGGCGAACACCGCCTTGGTGTTGGCCAGGCGGATATCGCACATCATCGACAGGTCGCAGCCGGCGCCCACAGCCGCCCCGTTGACCGCCGCGATCGCCGGCACCTCCAGCGAATACATCGCCATCGGAATCCGCTGGATGCCGTACCAATAGCCCCGGCGGATATCGACCGGCTTGGTGCCGAACATGCCCTCGCGGTCGCGCATCTGCTTCACGTTGCCGCCCGACGAGAAGCCGGCGCCGGCGCCGGTCACGATCACGCAGCGCACTTGCATATCGCGGTTGATCCGCTCGACATGGCCGACCAGCGCCTCGATGATCGCCTCGGAAATCGCGTTGCGGGTTTCGGGCTCGTTCAGCGTCAGCGTGACGACGCCATCGGCCTCGTCATAGAGCACGGCTTCCGACATGGGGGAGTTCCTCCGGTTTGGTCTGGTTGTGTTGATTTGTCTTACACGGCACGGCCGGCCGGGTCAGCCGATATGGCGCGCGATCCCGTCGCGCATCACCGCGACATAGCGGTCCAGATTGGCTTCCAGAACATTGGTCAGCCCCGCCAGCCCGATCACCAGCGGCTTGTCGCCGGGGGCGGTCGGCAGCAGCATGGCGATCAGGCCGCCATTGGCCGTGACCTGATTGGCCGAAAAGGCATAGCCTCTGGCCCTGACATCGGCAATCACGTCGATCAGCCGCGGAATGTCGATCCGCCGGCCCGGAATCGCGGAATTGCCCGGGGCGACATCGGCATTGTGGCGCTGGGCCAGTTTGCGGATGGTGTCGTCATCCATGGTCGACAGCAGCATCCAGCCCGATCCCGACCAGCACAGCGGCCGGACCGTGCCAAGCCTCACCACCATCCGCATCGGGTTGGTCGCCTGCAACACCTGGATGTAATGGGCGCCGAGGCCATTGCGCGCCGCCACCACCACAGTTTCGCCGGTCTGCTCGCTCAACCATTCCATCAGGTGCATCAACTGGCCGTCCTTGAACAGGTTGGCCTGGATCCAGTTGCCCAGCAGCGCCACCCGCGTGGTCGGCATATAGGTGCGGGTCGCCGGCTCATAATCCAGATAGCCCAGCGTCACCAGGCTGCGCATCAGCACCGATGTGCTCGACAGCGGCCAGTCGTGATGCTCGGCAATCTCCGACACCGTCGCCGCGCGCCGGACGTCGTCGAAATACTCCAGCACGTGAATGACCCGCGCCGCTGATTTGACCACGTCCCGGCTCATGCGTGGCGTTCCTTATCGTTGGTGGCGCGCGGCGGATATGACCCACCCTTCGTTGCTCAGACCCTATAGGCCGCGATATCTTCTGTCAAAGTACATATGTGAAATCGCACCGCACAAATGAATTTTAGCCTACACAGACGGGCCGGTTTCGGGCTGTCATGAGCTGGCAGATCAAGCACAAGAGCATCCGGTTCATGCCATTGATGTCGCAAGCATTCGTGCTTGCGGCATGAGGGCGGACGCATGCCTGCCGCCCGGCGGGCCGCGTGTCCATGCCCATCCGGCGCCGGCTGCTCGTGCGCATCCCCCGGAGACCTCCCGAGATGCAGGAATTCACCTTCGCGCCGGCCGTCATGCCGCCGGCCGCCGAAGCGCTCAGAACCGAGGTGCGCGACTTCCTCGCCGATGCCCGCGCCCGTGGCCTGTTCACGCCCAGGCGGCATTCGTGGTCGAGCTTCGATCCCGCGTTCAGCGCCGAGTGCGGCCGGCGCGGCTTCATCGGCATGACCTGGCCCAAGGCGTTCGGCGGCGGCGGCCGCTCGGCGCTGGAGCGCTATGTCATGACGGAAGAGATGCTGGCCGGCGGCGCGCCGGTCGGCGCCCACTGGGTCGCCGACCGCCAGAGCGGGCACCAGATCCTTCACCACGGCAGCGAGCGGGCCAAGGCTCTGATTCTGCCGCAGATCTGTGCCGGCACCTGTTTCTTCGGCATCGGCATGTCGGAACCCGATTCAGGGTCGGACCTTGCCGCCGCCCGCACCCGGGCGGTGCGTGTCGATGGTGGCTGGTCGATCACCGGCCGCAAGGTCTGGACCAGCAACGCCCATCGCGCCCATTACCTGATCGTGCTGGCCCGCACCGAACAGCGCAGCGACGCCAACCGCCATGCCGGCCTCAGCCAGTTCATCGTGCCGCTCGATGCCGAGGGCATCGAGGTGCGGCCGATCTATAATCTCTATGGCGGGCATGATTTCAACGAGGTGGTGTTCGACGGCGTCTTCGCCCCCGATGACATGATGATCGGCGAGGAAGGCAGCGGCTGGACCATGGTCACGGGCGAGCTGTCATTCGAACGCTCGGGCCCCGACCGCTTCCTCAGCACGGTGCAGTTGCTGCTGGAAGTCATTGATGCATCAGGCCCCGAACCCGATCGGGCGGCCGCGATCGATATCGGCCGCAAGGTCGCCGAACTGGCGGCCCTGCGCCGGATGTCGACCTCGATCGCCGGCATGCTCGATCGCGATCTGCGGCCGATCACCGAAGCGGCCCTGGTCAAGGATCTGGGCACCGCCTTCGAACAGTCGATCCCCGAGGTCGCCCGCCGCCTGCTGGCGATCGAGCCGCGCATCGACCGCGAGGACGGCGATCTGGCCGCCCTTCTTGGCCACACCGTGGTGGCCGCACCCGCCTTCACCATCCGCGGCGGCACCCGCGAGATCCTGAGGGGCATGATCGCAAGGGGGCTCGGCCTCAGATGAGCCACGATATCCGTGACATGATGCTGCGCACCGTCGACCGGCTGGTGGCGGTGGAAGCCACCCGGCAGATGCGCAGCGATGCCGATGGCGGCGGTTTCCCCGACCGGCTGTGGCAGGCGATGGAAGCCGCCGGCCTGACCGACGCCGATGCCATCGACGACGAGATGACCGATGCCGCCGACATGCAGGCGCTGGTCCGCCACACCGCCCGCCACGCCCTGCCGGTACCACTGGCCGAGGTGATGGCCGCGCGCCGCCTGTTGAAGGCCGCCGGCATGGCGGTGCCAACACAGGGCATCACCGGCATCGGCACCACCGCCCGCGACCACGTGGACGACCTGCCCCGGCTGGACGATGCCGGCCGGGTGACCGGTCGCTTGCATCGGGTGCCGTTCGGCCGCCATCTTGGCCAGGTGGTGTTTGCCGCGACCGGCCCGGATGGCACCGCACATCTGGTGGTGGCCGAGGCGCCCGCCCCTGCTGACACCGATATCAATCTGGCCGGCGAGGCCCGAGACGATCTGGCCTTCGAGGCCGCATCGGTCGTCGAGACCCGGCCGGTCGCGGATGCCGCCGATCAGGTGATGGCGATGGGGGCTGCATTCCGCGCGGTCCAGATCGCCGGCGCCCTGTCGGGCGCGCTGGGCCAGACCGTCGCCTATGCCGGCGAACGCGAGCAGTTCGGCCGGCCGATCGGCAAATTCCAGGCGGTGCAGCACATGCTGGCGGTGCTGGCGGCCGAAACCGCCGCCGCCAGTGCCGCGGCCGATCTGGGCTTCGACGACGCCGGCCGAACCGATACCCTGCGCGCGGCATTGGCCAAGTCGCGGGCGGGACAGGCCGCCACCGATGGCGCCGCCCTGGCCCATCAGATCATGGGCGCCATGGGCTTCACCCGTGAGCACAGCCTTCACTATCAGACCCGCCGGCTGTGGAGCTGGCGCGACGAATTCGGCAGCGATGCGCTGTGGCAGGCCCGGCTTGGCACCGACATCGTGCGGGCCGGCGGCGACGCGCTGTGGCCGATGCTGTCGCGGCTCTGACCGCGGATGATGACCTTTCTGCCCCAAGGCGACCAGACCCAGATGACCACCACCTCTCCTCCCCAGACGACCCAGCCTCTCCAGACCGTCACCACCACCGATGCCATCCACCGCCTGCTGAACCCGCGCCGGGTGGCGGTGGTCGGCGCCTCCGACGACATCGTCCGGATCCGCGGCCGGGTGATGCATCTGCTGCTGAAACGCGGTTTCGACGGCACCGTCTTTCCCGTCACCCCCAGCCGGGCCGAGGTTCAGGGCATCAAGGCCTGGGCGCGGATCGGCGACATTCCGGGCGGCGTCGATCTGGCCCTGATCGCGGTTCCGGCATCGGCGGTGCTGGGCGTGCTGGAAGACTGCGCCGCCGCCGGTGTCGGCGCCGCCGTGGTCTATTCCTCGGGCTTCGCCGAGGAAGGCGGCGCCATGGCCGAGGTTCAGGCCCGGATCGCCACGCTCTGCCGCGACAGCGGCCTGCGCGTGATCGGCCCCAATGCGATGGGCTTCTACAACATTCTGTCGAAAACCGCCGCCACCTTCAGCCCGGCCGCCGAGATCGCGCCGGTCGACCTGCCCGCCCCCGCGCGTGGCATTGCGGTTGTCGCACAGAGCGGCGGGCTGGGTTTCGCGCTGTATAACCGGGGCGTGCGCCGCAAGCTGCCCTTCACCCATGTCGTGGCCACCGGCAACGAGGTGGATCTGGAGGCGCTGGATTTCGCCGATCATCTGCTCGACGATCCGGCGGTCACCCAGATCATGATGTTCATCGAAGGTGTGAAGAACGGCCACAAACTCGTTCCAGTGGCGGAGAAAGCGGCCCGTCTCGGCAAGCCGCTGATCGTGGCCAAAGTCGGGCGCTCCGCCGCAGCCCAGCGGGCCGCCGCCTCGCATACCGCCAGCCTGACCGGCTCGGATGCCGCCTATGATGCGATCTTCGGCCGCTATGGCGTGATCCGCGCCGACGATCAGGACGAGATGATCGACATCGCCGCCGCCTTCTCGGTCTGCCCGAACGGCCGGGCCTCGCTGCCCCGTGGCCGGCGGGTGGCGATCGTCACCTCGTCGGGCGGCTCCGGATCGTGGATGGCCGATGCGATCGAACAGGCCGGTCTGGAGGTGCCGTTGCTGTCGGACGCGCTTCAGGCCCGCATCCGACCGGTGATCCCCAGCTATGGCGCCACCCAGAACCCGGTCGATATCACCGCCCAGGGGCTGGATGCCTTCGATCAGGTGATCGAGGCCCTGGCATCGTCGCCGGAGGCCGACGCGGTGGTGATCGTGGCGCCGCTGGGCAGCATCGGCGCGAAGCTGCCCTTCGATGCCGATGCCCTGAAACACGCGATCGCCCACGCCGGCAAGCCGGTGGTATTCTATTCCTATACGCCCCCCAGCCCCGAGATGACCGCGCTGATGGCCGAGGTCGGCACCGCGATCTTCACCACCTTGACCGGTTGCGCCGCGGCCCTGGCCCATCTGGTGCGCTATGGCGAGGCGATGGACCGTCTGGCCAGCGCAAGCTCTGTGGCCATTCCGGCCATGGACGCGATCGCCGGCCGCGCCGCGCAGGCGCTCGACACCCTGCCGCGTGACGGCCTGCTGACCGAGTTTCAGGCCAAGCGCCTGCTGGCCGCCGCCGGCATTCCGGTTACCGAGGAACGGCTTGCCGGGTCGGCTGCCGAGGCGGTCGCGGCCGCGCGCGCGCTGGGTGGGCCGATGGCGCTGAAACTGATGTCACCGGATCTGCCACATAAGACCGATGCCGGCGCCGTTCTGCTGAATGTGCAGGGTGATCAGGCCATAACCGCTGCTTATGACAAGCTCTCCGGCCCGGTTGCGGCCGCCCTGCCCGATGCCCGCATCGATGGGGTGCTGGTGCAGAAGATGGCACAGGCGGGTATCGAGATGATCGCCGGCGTGATGGTCGACCCCGATTTCGGACCGCTGGTGATGATCGGCAGCGGCGGCATCTTCGTCGAGATCCTGCGCGATGTCGCCGTTTCCCCCGCCCCGGTCGACCATGCGGAAGCCCGGCGGATGATCGGCCGGCTGAAGGCCGCCGCCCTGCTGGCCGGTGCTCGTGGCCGGCCGGCCGCCGATGTCGAGGCCCTGGCCGATCTTCTGGTCCGCCTGTCGCATCTGGCGGTGGCCGCCGCCGGCAGGGTTCAGGAGATCGACATCAATCCGATCTTCGTCCACACCCACGGGCTGATCGCCGTCGATGCCCTGGCGCGGATGGAAGACACTACCGACAGAGGACGCGCCATCGGCCCTATGGTGGCCACGGCCGCCGCCGGTGAATAACCCCTGCACAGCATCACGACCGGCACGCATGCCGGCCGTGATCCACCGCCGAACCAGAGACAAACCGGCCGGGCAGACATCCGCCCAGAAGATGCGACCCCCGGCCCAGGGAGGAAATAAGACAATGTCGTCATGGACCCGCCGCACCACCGGTGCCGCCGCCATTCTGACCGCCGCCGCCATGTTCCAGGCCATCACGGCCGGGCCGGCTGCCGCGGATGACACCATCACCCTGCGCGTCGCCCATTCCTATCCGGTGCGCCATACCGGTGCCCAGGCAATGGAATATTGGGGCAAGCTGGTCGACGAACAGTCGAATGGTCGTCTGAAGTTCGAGATCTATCCCGCTGAACAGCTTGCGAAATCATCGGATCTTCTCGACGCGGCGATCAACGGCATCGCCGATATCACCTATGCGGCGCCGCTGTATATTTCCGACCGGCTGCCGCTGTCGACCATCGCCGCCGTGCCGCTGGTCGGCAACGAAACCGATCCGCGCGCCCAGGTGAAGGCCTTCTCCGCCCTCGCCCTCGGCACGCTGAACGAGGTTGAGTTTCTGCCGCAGGGTGTGCGGGTGATCGAGGCCGCCGTCACCTATCCCTATCAGTTGATGACCACCAAGACCCGCATCGAACGGCCGGACCAGCTTCAGGGCGTGAAGCTGCGCTCGTCGGGCGGCATTCAGGAACGGAGCGTGGAAGCGCTGGGCGCCATCCCGGTCGCGATCCCGGCGCCCGATCTGTATCCGGCCCTGCAGCGCGGCACGGTCGACGGCTCGCTGTTCAACGTGCCCACCGCCGGTGGCTACAAGCTGGAAGAGCAACTGCGCTATTCGACCAACAACCTCAATTTCGGCCTGTTTCCAACGATTTATGTCATCAACGAAACCGTCTGGCAGAAGCTGCCCACGGATCTTCAGGATCTGCTGATCAAGACCGGCAAGGAGATGGATGTCTTCGTCGACAAGCTGTATGGCGAGCGTGCCGAAACCTTCGCCGCCGATCTGGAGAAGCGCGGCGGTGCGGTCTATGACATCGCCGAGGCCGATCTGCCGTTGTGGGCGGAACGCCTGCAGCCCGTGCAGGCGGCCTGGGTGAAGGAATTCGACGGTCGCGGTATGCCCGCCTCACGCGTCTATCAGGAATGGGAAGCCCTGCTGACCCGTTGAGGGGGCCGGCCCTTCAGGGCGGTGGCGACGCCGCGATGCCGTAAGGCATCGCGGCGCCCCCCGTTTCACCCCCACCGTTCCGGTCATGGCGACCGACGACGAGGATGACGCCCGTGACTTTGATCGACCGCGCGGTTCAGCGCCTTGAGACCCTGCTCGACGGCGCCGCCATGCTGGCGCTGATCGTGATGATGCTGCTCACCGTCGCCGATGCCGGCGGCCGCTATCTGTTCGCCTCGCCGGTGACCGGCGCCTATGAGATCACCGAATTCTATCTGATGATCGCCGTGGTGTTCTTCGGCCTGGCTGGCACGGAACGCACCAATGGCCATGTCCGGGTCGATCTGGTGCTGGCGATGATGCCCCGGCGCCTGCGCCTTGGCCTCGACACCCTGTATCTGCTGGCGGCGGCGGTGCTGTTCGGGCTGATCGCCTGGAAGGCCGGCGATACCGCCTGGATGAACCTGAAGGCCAATCGCTGGACCGGCGGCGCCATGCCGCTGCCGACGGCGCCGTCCTGGGCGATCGTCTCTCTGGGCGCCGGCGTGCTCAGCCTGCGTCTGGTGCTGCGCGCCTGCCTGCTGATACCGGCGATCGTCACCGACCCGCCGCAGTCCGCCCCGACAGATGCCGCCCCGATGAGCGATGGCCCCGCAACGCCCAGCCCCGCCCGGCCGGGTCGCTAAAGGAGACGGTTCCATGGATGTCGCCCTTCCCATGACGGCGCTGGTGGTGCTGATCTGCCTTGGCATGCCCATCGCCTATGCGCTTGGCGTGACCGGTGCGGTCGGTGCCGCAATGGCGATCGGCTGGATGCCCACGCTCGGCGTGTTGCAGACCACGCCCTATCGCACCGCCGCAAATTTTCTGCTGTCGACCATCCCGCTGTTCATCCTGATGGCGGAACTGCTCGCCCGATCGTCGATCGTGCGCAATCTGTATCGGATGTGTTTCCTGTGGCTGGGCCATATCCGCGGCGGGCTGGCGCTCGCCGCCGTGGCCGCCTCCACCGGCTTCGCGGCCCTGGCCGGGTCCAGCACCGCCGCCGCCGCCGCGATGGCGCGGATTTCGGTGCCCGAGATGCGCCGCTATGGCTATGACGACCGTCTGGCGGTCGGCACGGTCGCGGTGGCCGGCACGCTGTCGATCATGATCCCGCCATCGCTGGGCCTGATCATCTATGGCGTGCTGACCGAAACCTCGATCGGCAGCCTGTTCATGGCCGGTGTCGTGCCGGGCATTCTCACGGCGGCGGGTTACGTCACCGTCATCATGCTGTGGGTCAAGCGCCGGCCCGAGATCGCGCCCGCCGCCCCCAAGGCCGCGCGCGCCGAGCGCGTCGCATCGATCAGGCCGGTCTGGCCGGCGGCCGTGCTGGTGGGGCTGGTTCTGGGCGGCATCTACTCCGGCGCCATCACCGCCACCGAGGCCGCCGCCGTCGGCGCCATGGGCGCGCTGATCATCGGCATCGGCTGGGGCGGGTTGCGCCGGAGCGAATTCGCCGAGGCGCTGCGCCACACCCTGCGCTCCACCGCCATGATCTTCGCCATCGTCATCGGCGCGATGATCTTCGGCTATTACCTGGCCGCCACCCGCGCGCCACAGGAGCTGATCGACTGGGTCGGCACACTGCCCCTGCCCGCCTGGGGCATCCTGCTGGTGATCGTGCTGATCTATCTGGTGCTGGGCTTCTTCATCGACCAGTTGGCGATCATCATCCTGACCCTGCCCCTGACCTTCCCGCTGGTCATGTCGCTGGGATACGACCCGATCTGGTTCGGCATCATCGTCACCAAAACCGCCGAAATCGGGCTGGTCACGCCACCCTTGGGCATGAATGTCTTCGTGGCCGCCAGCGCGTCGAACACCCGGGTCGAAACCGGATTCAAGGGTGTGATGCCGTTCCTGATCGGCGAGTTCGTCGTTCTCGGCCTGCTGATCGCCTTGCCTGAGCTCAGCCTCTGGCTGCCCGGCCTGATCGCCTATTGATCCCCGTTCGGATTGGAGCCCGCATCCATGTTCACCGCTGATCTCCTGAAGGGCCGCCGCGCGCTGATCACCGGCGGCGGCACCGGCCTTGGCCTCGCCATCGCCGGCCGCTATGCCGAACTCGGCGCCGATCTGGTGCTGGTCGGGCGTCGCGCCGACGTGCTGGATGATGCCGCCGCCAGCCTCGCCGCCCGCCATGGCGTCACCGTCGACGCGATATCCTGCGACGTCCGCGATGCCATCGCGGTCGATGCCATGATGGACCGGGCCTTCGCCACCCGCCCCGTCGACATTCTGGTCAACAATGCCGCCGGCAATTTCCTGGCCCGCAGCGAGACGCTGTCGCCGCGCGCGGTCGACGCCATCATCGATATCGTGCTGAAGGGGTCGGCAAATGTGACGCTCGCCGCCGGTCGGCGCTGGGTCAGCGCGGGATTGCCAGCGGCGGTGTTGTGCATCCTCACCCAGTCGGCCCTGACCGGCGCCCCTTATAAACTGCCATCGGCCATGGCCAAGGCCGGGGTGCTGGCGATGATCCGCTCGCTGGCGGTGGAATGGGGGCCGCATGGCATCCGCCTGAACGGCATCGCACCGGGGCCGTTCCCCACCGAAGGCGCCTTCGGCCGGCTGCGGCCGGCCGGCACCGAGATGCCGCCGCCCGAGGCGGGGGTGGCGCTGGGCCGCACCGGCAAGCCCGCCGAACTGGCCGATCTGGCGGCCTTCCTGGTGTCGGATGGCGCGGGCTATATCACCGGCGAGGTGCTGGCGATCGATGGCGGGCGCCGGCTTGAAGGGGCGGCCGGGCCAGATCTGGCGGCCTTGCGCGGCTGGACGCCTGCTGTCTGGGACAGTCTGCGCGGTGTCGGCCGCGCCGCCGCGCCTGCATCCGCAGACGAGGCCATACCCGCAATCAAGGATCGATCATGACCGACATGCCGTCATCACTCCCCGCCATCCGCCTCGGCAGCCATGGCCCTGTGGTCTCGGCCGTCGGGCTGGGCTGCATGGCCATGACCGGATCCTATGGTCCGCGCGACCCCGGCGAGGCGCTGCACACCATTCACCATGCCATCGACCGCGGCATCACCCTGATCGACACCGCCGACATGTATGGCTGGGGTGCGAACGAAACCCTGGTCGGACAGGCCATCCGCGATCGCCGCGACCGGGTGGTGCTGGCGAGCAAAGTGGGTTTCGTCCCGCCCGAAGGCGGCACCGATGGCGGGCGCGGCATCGATGGCAGCCCGGCCCATATCGGCCGGGCGATCGAAGCCAGCCTGCGGCGGCTTGGCACCGATTGCATCGATCTGTGGTATCTGCACCGGGTCGACCCGCAGGTGCCGATCGAAGACAGCGTCGGCGCGATGGCCGATCAGGTCCGCAAGGGCCATGTCCGGCATCTGGGCTTGAGCGAGGTTTCGGCCATAACTCTTTCTCGTGCCGCAAAAATACATCCGATCGCGGCGGTGCAGAGCGAGTATTCCCTGTGGTCGCGCGATCCGGAAGACGGGCTGCTGGATGCCTGCCGCGATCTGGGCACGGCCTTCGTCGCCTATGGCGTGCTCAGCCGCGGCGCGCTGGCCGGCACGCTCGCCAGCGCCGCCGATCTGGCACCCGATGACAACCGGCGCAACTATCCGCGCTTTGCCGCCGACAATCTGGACCGCAATCTCGATATCGTCCGGCAGCTTGGGGCGATCGCCGGGCGGCTGGGCATCAGCACCGCCGTGCTGGCGATCGCCTGGGTGCTGGACCGGAACCGCCAGCCCGCATCGCCCCCGATCGTGCCGCTGTTCGGCGCCTCGCGGCCGGCGCGGATCGACGATAACCTGGCGGCACTCTCGGTATCGCTGACCGACGAGGACCGGGCGGCGATCAGTGCCGCTGTGCCGCCCGGTCTCGTGGCCGGGGCGCGCTATGCGCCCGACCGTATGGCGGCCATCGATCTCTGATCAGACGATCTCTGAACAGACCGGGCCGCCAGACTGTTTCAACCCGCGTCAGCCACGCAGACCCGTCACCATCGACAGGCCCGATTGGCCGACCGGGCCATAGGTGATGTCGGTGAAGCCGGCGCGGGCGGCCAGATCCGCCATCTCCTGAAGCGTCCGGCTGTGGCCGCCGCTCCACAGGGCCAGCGCCGACAGGTTGTGCAGGGTGGCGAACAGCGGACCGGTGCGGTCCGGCTGCACGAAATGCCCCTGCACGACCACCCGCCCGCCCGGCGTCAACGCATCGCGCGCCCGCCCCAGCATCGACAGGCAGACATTGTCGGATTCCTGGTGCAGCACGTTCGACATCAGCACCAGATCCAGATCGGCGCCGAAGCGGTCATGGGCATAGTCGATCACAGCCGTCGAGATGCGATCGCTCAACCCGTGCTCAGCCACCATCGCGCGGGTGATGTCCAGCACCGGTTTCAGATCGAGTACCGCGACATGCAGCGACGGCGACGCCTGGGCCAGCGCCATGGCATAGGTGCCGGCGCCGCCGCCGATATCGGCGGCGCGGCGCAGACCGTCTAGCGGGATGGCGCGCGGCAGTTCGGCCGCGCCACGGCGGGCATACTCATGCATGCCCAGGATGAAGTCGCGCATATAGGCCGGATCGTCGCCCAGCCGGAGGCCCTGATCTTCCACGGTCCGGCCGGTGCGCACGGCATCGGCAAGCTGGCTCCACGGCCGCGACCATCGGCCCATCACCCGGACCCAGTGGATCAGCGTGTCGGGCGACGCGCTGGTCAGCAGCCCCGCCGCCAGATCGCTGTTGCGATAGCGGCCATCGGTTTCCGGATCGCGGGTCAGCAGACGCAGCGCCACGCCCGCATCCAGCAGCCGGGTCATGCCGTCGACCGATGTGTTCAGCCGGTCGGCCAATGCCGTCGCGCGCGACGGACCGTCGGCCAGGGCATCGAACACGCCAAGCTCGGCCATGGCATAAAGCGGCTGCCCCTCCCAATAGCCGAAGGCGAGCCGGCTCAGGGTCATGAAGGGAATGTCCATGTCTGCGTCTCCCTAGCTTTGGGCGGCAATGGCGGCCGGGCGGGCATCCCGCCGCCTGGCGGCACGACCTTGTGCGACACCGGCAGCCAGCCGCCGCACGATATCGGCCGCCGGCTCGATCGCGGTCACGGCATCGCAGCCGGTGCCGCAATACAGCGCCATGTCGTCGATCCGGCCGCTGGTGTGGATGGTGGGCACGGCGGCCGATCCGCATGGCACCGGGTATGGCCGGCCGAACAGCACCGTGCGGCCGATGAAGGTCGGAGCCGGCGGGGCTGCGGCCTCGGTGACCGCATTGCGCAGCACCCGGTGGCGCCGGCCGGCCCACCCGATCTCGAACCGGTCGGTGATCACGGTCTGACCGGCGTCGGTGGCGGCCAGGACCCGCGCGCGATAATGGTCATGCGCGGCGCTTTCCGTGGCGCAGATAAAGGCCGTGCCGGCCAGGACCGCGTCGGCGCCGGCCTCCGCCGCCATCGCGGCGGCGTTGGCATCGCTGATCCCGCCCGCCGCGATCAGCGGGATGTCGGGCAGGCGTTCGGCCACCGCCGCCACCAGATCGAGCACACCACGTGCCGACAGATGGTGACCGCCGGCTTCGTGGCCCTGAATGACAATGGCGCCAGCCCCCCGGCGCACGGCTTCCACCGCGTCGAACACACTGCCGGCCTGCACGATCACCGCCCGGCCGGCATCGCGGGCAAGCCGGATCGCCGCCGCGGGCGGCAGGCCATAGAAGGTCACGAACGGCCGGGCGGCGGGCGCCTGCGTCACCCCCCGCACCTGATCGAGCAATGTCGGCTCGGACACCACCTCCGGCACCAGATTGATGCCGAAGGGCCGGTCGGTCAGCGCCGCCGCCTCGGCGATCAGGGCCGCGATCTCATCGGGATTGTGCTTGTACAGACCGATGATACCCGCCCCGCCGGCCTCCGCCACCGCCGCCACCAGACGCGGACCGGCAACGCCACCCATGCCGGCCTGAAACACCGGCAACCGGGCGCCGACCAGCGCGGCCGCCCGCCCCGGTGCCGTCGTGTCAGTGCCCATGCGAGGATCGCCCAGGCCCGCCGGGATCACGCGCCCGCCCCGGCATCGGCCGGCCCCCTCTCCCGCCTTGCATTGGCGGCGCCCCCGGTCGCGCGTGGCGGTTTGGGGCGCTGGGCCTCGTCGGCCGGGGGCGGCGCCACCAGATCGCCCGGCAGCAGGCCCGATGCCGCCAGTTCGGCCGCCTCATCGGCGATCGCCACCTCCAGTGCCGCGCGGGCGCGCCGGACATCGCCGTCATGCATGTCCAGCAGCGCATGCATCCAGCGCTCAAGGCCGAAGGCGACACAGCCGCTGAAGGCGTGGCTGCCATCCTTGGTGTGAATGTCGCAACGCTCGCCAAAGAAATTGCGATGGAAGTTCACCGAGGCGATCGCCAGCGTGTCGCCATAGACGAATTCCTCCTTCACCGGGAACAGCTTCTGCATGGCGGTGCGGGCGGCATCGTTCGAGAAGAACGGATCGGTCGCCGCCTCGATCTTCAGCGGCAGGTCCAGCCGGTCGGCGAAGGCCAGAACCCGGGCGCGGAAGGTTTTCAGATGCGCCTTCACCGCATCCTGCGGCCCCACGCAGACGATTTCCCGCATGGTGAACCCGGTCAGCCGGCGCAGGCCGTCGTAATAGGCTTCACGACGGAAGCAGCGCGCGACCGTGGTCACGAAGCGGGGGGCATCCAGCCTGGCGCCGCGCAGATCCAGATACACGTTATAACAGGCGGCCGTGGGCAGGACATGGGTGGCATCGGTCAGACGGTCGCCGGCGATTCGAGTCACCGGACCGGCCTTGGCCTCGTCGGCCACGGTCGCGTGATGGACCTCGTCGATGCCGGCGGTCATCACGCCCAGATGCGGAAAGTTGTGGAAGAAATCCAGGGTATCGAGATCGGCGGCACGCATCAGCGGCGGATAGATCATCGGCCGTGCCGGCACGCCGCGCGCCCAGCCACGGATATGGTCGTCGAGGGCGATCATCAGTTCGGTCACGTCGGGGCCCAGCGTCACCAGCCCGTCTTCGGCGGCACGAAACAACGGCTCCGCGCCGGTCGCGGCGCCGTGGCCACAGTCATGTTCACTGCCATGTTCACTGCACATCGGGGGTCACCATCAGGAAGTGCGGCGCGGAACGGCTGCATCCAGCGCCAGAGCGGGTTCAACCGGCCAGGAAGGTGCGGCGGATCGCGGCGCGGGTGCGGAACGCGTCGACCGAGACGCCGTCGAGCAGGTTCGCGCGGCCGGTCACCTCTTCCAGCACAAAGACGAACTCCATGAAATCAAGACTGTCGATCACCCGGTTCTCGATCAGGTCCAGGTCGTCGGGGATCGTGTCGAGCTCTGGATTGCGGGCCAGAAGCCAATCGACCACACGGGTTTCGGCATTGGTGGCGGGGGTCTGATCGGTCATCATGCGGCCTCCCGTACAGGGCGGAGAATTCCGGTTGCGGTCATGAAATCGGTCGTCCGGCGCAGGACGCGGGCATCGAAGGCCGCGCGTGCCGGATGGCTCAACAGGCCGCGGCGCAGCGCCAGCGGCTCGGCGATCCCGGCATCGCGATAGGCATCGGGCGAATAGAAGCCCCGGATGCTGGCCGTCATATAACGGCGCAGATAATCCGAGACCCGGTCGAGCAGCGCCTCGTCGCCACGGCGGCACAGATCCTCGTGCAGCAACACCATCAGCTTGCGGCCGAAGGCGATATGGCGGCTCTCGTCGACATGATGAACCTGATTGATCTTGCGGATCGCCGGGTCGAGCCGCTCATCGGCGCCCATCGCGGTGTTATAGAAATCCACGATCTCTTCGAAGATCGTGATCCGCGCAAAGACCAGGAAGTTCTCGATCAACGGATCGGGCGCGGTCTCAATCCGCACCTGCCGGTCCGGATACAGTTTTCCGGCATAGCGCAGGCAGAATTCGGCGAAAAACCACATGTGGTCATTCTCTTCGCCGACGAAGTGATGGAAAAAGCGCGAGGCGACTTCATATCCGGGCTCGTGCAGCCGGGCGATCACGGCCTGAAGCAGTTCGCGAATGCCGTGAACGTTCAGGCTGTAGAAATTGATGCTCTCCCACTTCGCCAGCGTGCGAAGCGTCGCCTCGTCGAGCGTATCGGCGGCATCCGTGCCCCAGACCGACAACAGTTCGGGCGGCATCCACCAGCTTGCCGGGTCGATCGCGTCGGGCCAGGCAAAGCTGCGATACGGGTTGTAATAGCCGTCGACCGACAGTTTCGACAACCGGTCGATGGCACGGGCGAAGGCCGGCTGGGCCAGAACACCCGGCGGCAGGGCTGATGACGTGCTGGTGTTAAGCATGAAGTGTCCCCTTCTCCGGCATCACCGCTCGCGGTGGTGCCGGCTCGATCGTTTCCACATGTCAGAGGCAAGGCGGCGCGGACATCCGCCCGCCGAAGGCGGGCCATCTGTCGCGCATCGGCAGCCGGCGGCATCCCCACGCACAGAGCCGCGCGGCAGAAGCGGTCAGGCCCGGTGCGGCGGATCAGTCTGCGGATGTCTGGTCGATCGGCGGTCTGGGCGTGCTCATCCGTTTCTCCCCGGAAGCTGCGATCAATCTATTTTTATTTGCAGAGACACCTGATCCATTTTGGATGGGTCATTCCGCAAGATGATCGCTTTAGGCGTTGCCGTTACCATAAATACAACCACTGGACGGGTGGTTCAATGCATGATTGTCAAAAGAATCGAGTTAGATCCATAATATAGACCTTTTGCGCAACATGGAAAGCGGCAGGTCCGAGCACAGGAAGCTCCAGTCGTGACAGATAAGGATGGGGTCTTCACGCCCGCCATATCGAATCAAACGGTGTAAATAGGGCAGCATACCTGCCCTAGATCGAGATTACCCGGCGGATCACCGGGTGACCCGCCACCGCCAGGCCTGCTGCATCTTGCGCCATGCGCGCCGATACCCGCCGGCCTGCCAAAAATTTCAGCGTCCAATGGTTCATATTGTGGTCGTATCGCCGGCACGTCATCTTTCTTTCGAAACGGCACCCGCCGCTGCAAAATGCGCCCATCTCGATCGCCGTTCAGATCGCATGGCGCAACGGACCGGTATAATCATCATGCGTTTGTATTCAAAATCCACGGATCATCCTCAGTATATATCCGCATCTCGGTCCATATTTGGATTTCCTGGCTTTTTTCGTGAAGATATTACCCATAAGCTCAGAGTCTTCGTGTCAGGGTTAATCTTTGTCACAAGCCGCGCCACCGCAAGGCCCTTCATTCGGAATCGCCCCGCCCATGCCCGACAGCCTTTCCACCACCGCCACCCCGGCCAGACATGTGCCACCGCGTGTCACGGTGATGCTTGGCCTGCTGATCACCGGATTCGCTCTCAGCCACCTCTACCGCACCCTGCCGGCGGTGATGGCCGCACCGCTGGTACAGGCCTTCGATATCGGCCCCCGCGGGCTTGGCGTGTTCGCCGCCGCCTTTCACCTCGCCTTCGCGCTGGTGCAGTTGCCGGTCGGGCTGGCGGTCGACCGTCTGGGGGTGCGGCGCACCGCCGGCGTGCTGCTGCTGATCACGGCCGCAGGCGCCGGCCTGTCGGCGGTGGCACCGGGCTTCGGCGTGCTGGTGGCGGCCCAGGCGATCATCGGCATCGGCTGTTCGGGCCTGCTGATGGCGCCGCTGGTCTTCGCCAGCCATGCCTGGCCGGCCGATCGCTTCGCCGCGGTATCGGCGGCTGTGGTGTCGATCGGCGGCGCGGGGATGCTTCTGTCCGGCACGCCGCTGGCGCTCGCCATTGAATTCGGGGGTTGGCGGGGGGCCTTCGCCGCCTGTGGCGTGCTGACACTGGCCGTGGCGGCGGCGATCTGGCTGGGCCTCGCCCGGGCGCCGCGCCCGCAGGCCGCCACGGCGCCGGGGTCGCGGGCCGGCCTTGTGGCCGATATTCGCGGCACGCTCGCCATTCTGGTGTCACGGCCGATGCGGCGCACGGCCCTGCTCGCGGCGATGTCGTATCCGGCCCTCATCACCCTGCGCGGCCTGTGGCTCGGCCCGTTCCTGCAAACCGCCCACGGGCTGGGCCCGGTTGCGATCGGCAATATCGTGCTGGGGCTGTCGGTGGTGATGGTTGCCGCGCCGCTGGCCTTCGGGCGGCTGGACCGGGCCGGCCCGCGCCGGCGGGCGCTGATGCGCGGCGGTGGTCTGGCGGCGGCCGCCGGGCTGGTGGCGCTGGGGCTTGGCGGCGGCCATCTGCTCGCCCTCGATCTGGCAGTTCTGGCGCTGATCACCGCCGCCGGCTCGTTCTATGTGCTGCAATTCGCGGTCGTGCGCGCCAGCGTGCCGCCAGAGGCCATGGGCCGGGCGCTGTCGGGGCTGATCTTCTGCTTCTTCGCCGGTGTCGCGGTCTGGCAGGTGCTGACCGGGCTGATCGCCGATAGCGGCGCCGCCACTCAGGGCCTCACCGCCGCTTCAGGCCCGGCCGGCGCCGATGCGATGCGCATGGTCTTTCTGGTACTGGGGGCGGGGCTCGGCGCCGTCACCCTGGCCACCACGCCCCGAGAACCCATCGCCCGTGACCCCTCATCGTCCATGCCCCCCATCGACAAGGTGTCTCCATGACCGATATCGCAAGCCTGTTGACCCCGCCCGCCGGCATCACCCCAGGGCTGGAAGGCCAGATCCGCCACATGGTCCGCGCCCAGGATCTGGCGACCGCGTGGCAGGGTCATGTCGCGGCCCTGGCCTCGGCGCCGGTGATCTGGCTGGCGGAACTGGCCTGCATGCGGGCGGTGGCGGACTATCTGCCCCAGGGCGCCACCACCGTCGGCGTCGGGTTCGACGTCCGCCACACGGCCCCCACGGCCGAAGGGATGGAGGTGGTGATCACCGCCCGGCTGCTGCGTGCCGTGGGCCGGTCGCTGCTGTTCGAGGTGCGCGGTGAAGACGGCGCCGGCGTGGTTCTGGACGGACGGATGACCCGCCACATCGCCGAGCCCGCTGCGGTTGTGGCGCAGATGGCGGCACGGTGCGGGCCGCCTCTGGCCACGCAGGGCTGACCTGCCCTGCAGCCCCGGCGCGGGCGCCCTGCGGGACGGGGCGGATGACAACACGCTCATGGATGGCTACATGAAGGCGGACCCGGCGGGGCAATTCCGTCGCCGCCCATGCCCAGGGAGCCGTTATCCCCATGACCACGAGCCCGGCCACCCCCCCCGCTCCGGCCACACCGACGGCCAGCTTCGGCCCCAACAGCCTGGCCGCCCGCGACCCGCGCGGCGCGCTGAAGCTGCTGTCATCCGCGCTGATCAACGTGCACAAGGCGCTGATCGATGCCGAGCTTGCCAGCTTCGGCGCCGTCGACGACCCGTATCAGCGCCTGGATCTGGTGTCCAACCACCCGCAATTCGTCTGGCTGAAGGCGTTTTCCAACACCATCCTGGCGATTGACGAGAACCGCAGCACGCGCCGCCTGCCGCCGCCGCATGTCGACGACGTGGCCGGGCATGTCACCACCGTGGCGGGCCTGACCGGCGTTGGCCCCGCGACCGATGCGGCCGACAATCACGCCCGGTTGCGCTATCTGGAACGGATGAGCACCGTGCCGGCCGTGACCGTGGCCCATGGCGTGCTGAAGCAGATCGTCGACCGCCTGTATCATCCGGCACCGGGTGCTGCGCACTGACGCCATCTCCCGATACGGCCCCACCCCTGAACGAAAAGAAGGCCCGGACGCACCCTCGTGTCCGGGCCTTCTTCCACAAGCCGGGCGGCGACGGCGGGGCGACGCTGTGCCGCCCTGCTGTTACAACCAGTACGGCGCGGTGCCGTAGTGGCTATGGACCCGGGCCTCATAATCCCGGTCATACAACCGCCGCTCGTCGCCACGGTCATAGGTCGGCGCATTTTCAAGCTGATCGCGGGTCAGGCCGACGACATAGCCGTCCTTGCTGGTGTCATACTTCAGAACGTCCCAGGGCAGCGGGTGATATTTCTCACCGATGCCCAGGAAGCCGCCGAAAGAGACCACGGCATAAGCGACCTTCCCCGACAGCTTGTTCAGCATCAGGCCATAGATCGAGCCGATCTTCTCGCCATCGGCGCCATAGACCGAGGTGCCTTCCACCCGGTCGGCGGAAATCAGGTTCGAGGTTTCGGTCGTTGCAGGGGTAGCCATCTGTTCACGTCCTTCCTCTACTGTCCCAATTGGACCCAGGGACAATGATGGGGTTTAGAGACTTCGGCTTTAAACTGGTTTAAACTTAAGTAGAAAAATTGGTGTGGCATACAATAATTTTATGTGCCAATTTACGTCATGACAAGGTCACAGGCGCTTCAGGAACCGCTTGTGGCAGTCTGGATTATTCATTCACCATGAACGATAGTGGGATGCCGACTGGAATGCCTGGCAATACTTCTTCCAAGCGCACGCAGAAGACCAACTGTCTGATCGAGAAAATGGGCTATTATCTTGATCTGTCCGATCCCGATATCGCCCATCTGGCGTCGCTTCAGAAGCATGAGCAGACCTGGCGGCAGCGCGACATCGTCCGCGAAAGCGGCGCGCCGGCCGATCTGCTCTATGTGGTCAAGTCCGGGTGGTGCTACTCCTATACGATCATGGTCGACGGCCGCCGGCAGGTGCTGCAGATCCACCATCCCGGCGATGTGATCGGCATTCCCGACGTCGCCTATGAACGCGCGGTTACCGGTCTGCAGGCTGCAACCGACATCTGCCTGTGTCCGTTCCCCAAAAATCGTCTCGACGAAATTTTTCGCGACTCGCCGCGCCTGACCGCCCTGATCATGACCCTGGGCATGATGGACCATGTGGTTCTGCTCGATCGCATCCGCACCATCGGCCGCATGAACGCCGATGAACGGGTGGCGCATTTCCTGCTGGAAATCGTCAGCCGGCTGCGGATCACCAGTTCCGATATCACCGACACCTTCGATCTGCCGTTGAGCCAGGAGTTGATCGGCGACGCCCTGGGTCTGACCAATGTCTATGTCAGCCGCACCATGTCGCTGATGGAACGCGCGGGGCTGATCCAGCGCATGGATCGCGCGATCCGGATCTGCGACGAACGCGCGCTGAAGGACATGGCGGATTTCCAGGACCGGTATTACCGCATCGACACCTCGTGGTTTCCGGGCGGCACAGCACCGGCGCTGGAACCAAACACCTGACGATGGACTCCGGGCAATATTCCGGGGCGTCGCGGTGCTGGCGGCGTGGGGGCAAGGTTGATAGGCTCCGGCCAGATTGAACCGGTCCGGAGCCCGCGCCCCCGATGCTCACCTCGATCCGTCTGCGCAATCTGAAGGCCTGGGAGGACAGCGGCGACATCGCGCTCGCGCCGTTGACCCTGCTCTATGGCGCCAATGGTGCCGGCAAGAGCAGCATCGCCCAGGCGCTTCAGGCCCTGCGGAGCGTGCTGGCAACCGATGTCACCAGACCGGACGCCGTGGCGGATGCCGTTCCGGCGGCACAATTTCTCGACGTCGTCAGAGACCACGACCCACGGCGGCGGATCGGTATCGATCTGGGCTGGCGGGACGCGGCGCATGACGCGACGCAGCGCCTGTCGCTGACACTGGGCCTGGATGATCAGGGCCGCAGCCGAGTGTTTGCCGTGGACGGACAGAGCGGCGGCACCGCCACGCCCGCCACACGGCTGCCGGGCCTCGTGACATCCGCGCGCGACGCCATCGGTCGGTTCTCGCATCTGGGGCCGCTGCGCGCCCGGCCGCGCCGGCGCTATCCCATGCCGCAGCAGCCACCCGGCGATGTCGGCAGCCGCGGCCAGCTTGCGATCGCCGCCATGGCCGCGGCCGATGCCGCCGGCCGGCGGCTGGCGGCTCGCGCCGATGCCGCGCCGCAGGGCTTCATCCGCTTCATCGCCGAACGCCTGTCCCGGCTGGGGTTGATCGACGATCTGACGCTCGCGACCGATCATGGCGCCGGCGGCGACGGCCTGGTGGTGCGGGTGACGGGCCGCGCCGGCGGCCCGGCGGTGTCGCTGGCCGATGCCGGTTTCGGGGTCTCGCAGATCCTGCCGGCGGCGGTCGCGGCCTTCCACGTGCCGGCGGACACCACCTTATGGATGGAACAGCCGGAACTGCATCTGCACGCGGCGGCCCAGACCGCCCTGGGCGACCTGATGGTCGATGCCGTCTCGGCCTGGGAAAACGGCCGGCCACGGGCGGTACAGATCATTCTGGAGACCCATTCCGAAGCGCTGCTCAATCGTCTTCAGCGGCGGATTGCCGAAGGCATGCTGGCGGCGGATCAACTGGCCGTGCACTGGTGCCCCGGCACGGTGCCGGCCACGATCGAGCGGCTTCATGTCGACGAGGCCGGCGAGATCCTGAACTGGCCCGACGACGTGTTCGGCGACGAAATGGCCGAACTGACCGCCCGGGCGATGGCGGCCGCGCGACGCCGCGCCCAGCCCCCGAAAGGCGGTGGCGCATGACCGCGCGGCGCCGCCCCCGGATCATCGACACCAATGTGATGCTGATCGCCAACAACGCCCATGCCGATGTCGGCGCCGAATGTGTGGCGGCCTGTGCCGTCGCCCTGCAGGCGGTGATGGCGAACGGCCGGGTGGTGGTGGATGACGGCTGGGCGGTGATCGAGGAATACAGCCACAAATTGCGCCCGAACCGCGGCAAGGGCGCGGGCGACGTGTTCCTGAAATGGCTGCTGCGTCAGGCCGGCAATCCTGAGCGGGTCGAACAGGTGACGATCACGCCGGATGCGGCGCGCGGCTGGGCCGAATTTCCCGACGACCCGGCCCTGGCCCGGTTCGATCCGCCCGACCGCAAATTCGTGGCGGTGGCGGTGGCGCATCCGGAACACCCGCCCATTCTTCAGGCAGCCGATTCGAAATGGCTCGACTGGGCCCCGGATCTGGCGCATCACGGGGTTGTGGTCCGCTTCATCTGCGAGGCGGAGGCCCGGCGTTTCCACCAGAACAAGTTCGGCCGATGACCGCATTTTTCCGCTTTCCGCAGACCGCTCATGTCGCGTGGCTGGGCACGGGCCTGCCGCGCGACGACAAGCTGCTGTCGGCCGAAGAGGTCGCCCGGCTTCTGGACGGCCCGGTGGTGGTCGAGGAAAAGGTCGACGGCGCCAATCTGGGCCTGTCGGTCGACCCGGATACCGGGCTGATCCGGGCCCAGAACCGCGGCCAGTATCTGAACAGCCCGTTCACCGGCCAGTTCGAACGGCTGGCCGACTGGCTGGCGCTGCATGAAGACCGGCTGTTCGATGCGCTGGCGACGGATCGGTTGATCCTGTTCGGCGAATGGCTGGCCGCGCGCCATTCGCTCGACTACGACCACCTGCCCGACTGGTTCCTGGCCTTCGACGTTTATGAACGCGCGACCGGCCGCTTCCGCAGCACCATGGCCCGCGACGCGCTGGCGCGGCAGATCGGCCTCGCCAGCGTGCCGGCGCTGTTCACCGGCCAAATCGACGGCATCCCGGCCCTGGTCGATCTGCTGCACGGCGCCCGCAGCCGCTATCGCGCCGGCCCGCCCGAGGGCATCGTGATCCGCCGTCAGGACGACACGCATCTGATCGCCCGGGCCAAGCTGGTGCGGGCCGATTTCACCCAGGCGATCGGTGAGCACTGGCGCCGCCGCGCCATCGAATGGAACCGGGTCGAGCGCTGATCACGCCACGCCCCCGGGCGCGGCGCCGGCGGCCGTGAGCAAGGCCCGGCAGTGCAGATCCACCGCGTCGAGCAGCGGCACAGTCACCGCCAACCGGTCGCGGATCAGGGGCAGTTCCGTACAGCCCAGAACGATATGGGTGGCGCCCCTGGCGGCCAGATCATCGATCGCCGCCTGGACGACCGCCAGGGCCGCATCGCCGGCATGACCGGCCGAGATGTCGTGCTTGATCGCCCGGTCCAGCGCCATGGCGATCGGGCCTGCGGGGGACAGGACCACATGCCCGGCCGCGGCGAGCGGCGCGCCGAAAATGCCCTGATCAAGCGTCGTCAACGTGCCCAGCACCCCCACAACCGCGCCGGCCGGCAGAAAGGCCTGCGGCTGGCGGAAGGGCGATGCAATGTGGCAGCAGGGTATCGACACCGCCGCCGCGACCGCATCATAGGCCAGATGGGCCGTGGCCGCGCAGAGACCGACCACACCGGCCCCGGCCGCCTCGATGCGCTGTGCGGCGGTGACGAAGGCCTGCGTCACCAGATCGAGCCTGCCCTGCTCGGCATGATCCAGAATCGGCTGAAACGACAGGCTGGCGACCAGGATCGCGATCGTGTCGGGTTCGACCAGCCGGTTGAGGCGGGTATAATAGAGCGCGGTCGACGGCCAGCCCGTCCCGCCCACCAACCCGATCGGCGCGGTCATGCCACGGCTCCGGCGAAGCAGAGCACGATGCCGCCCGCTTCACGGGCCGGCACCACGATCTGATCGCCCCGCTCATCAAACGCCACGCCGTTGCGGGTGAGCACCGCGCGGGCCGTGTCGAGCGAGGCGACGCGGATCTCGACCGCAAGTTCCGCCATCGTCCCGTCGGCGCGGCGTGCGGCATCGCCGTGGCGATCGGCGAACCATCCCGCCTCGGCCGCGCTCAGGCGCTGGTCGCCCATCGCAACGGCAACCGGCGCGTCGCCATCCAGCGTGATGCCATAGATGCCCTCGAACTGCCTGCGGATCGCGGCCATGTCGGGCACCGCGATCGTGGCGGCCGCCCAATGGCGGGCGGTGTTTTCATGTGCGATCCAGGCCGGCCGCAGATAATGGCTGCGATCCATCACCTCGCAGGCATTGAAGGCCAGCGGCCCGCGCGGCCGATCGGGCACCAGCACCTTGAAATGGATCCGGTCCTCGGTGCCGTCGTCCGGGTCGCGGAACACCGTGTCGAGTTCATAGAAGGTGCAGGGCGGAAATCCGGCCTGCTGCCAGCCGGCATCGAGCCGTTCCAGATCGGTCGCGGCATGCACGATCATCGCCAGCGCCGGCGGCCGACCCAGAAGCTCGCGCATATAGGGTGTGGCATGGACCGGGTCGGCATAGGCGAGTTCCAGGAAATTCGTCATGCGATCATCCGTCGGCTGAAACAGCACCAGATGATTGCCCCCACGCCCGCCAGTGCGGCCGCCGCCCATCGGTTCGTTGGTCCGATAGGGTGTGACGGTGAAGCCCAACCGTTGATAGCAGCGCCTGACCGGGGCCAGATCCACGGTGGATATCATCAGATGATCGAGGCCGATCAATTCGTTACGCACGGCATGTGCTCCTTGACAGAGAGTGTCACGTATTCCACCATTCAGAATACATTCTGCAATACAGGACAGGCAAGCAATCAAGGGCGAGGGGATCGAACCATGCAGCACCCGACAAGGCATCACCTGAAACGGCTGAGCGGCGCGCTGGCGGCCGCTATCTGCCTCGCTCTATCCGGCACGCCTGAAGATGCGGATGCCGCGACCCTCACCTATGGCTCACCGGTGCCCGAACAGGCCCTGTTCAACCGCGAGGGCGTGGTACCCTTCCTGAAGGGGATCGAGACCGTCACCGAGGGCCGGGTCCGGTTTCGCGGCCTGTTCGGCGGCACGGTGGTCAAGATGCCGACGGTGCTGCCATCGGTGCGTGACGGTGTGGTCGATGCCGGGTTCGTCGTTCTGAATTTCTATCCGTCCGATCTGCCGTTCGCGTCACTGATGGCCGAGGCGACCGGCTTCGGCAGCGACCCGCTTGCCACCACCGGCGCGCTGAACGAGGCGTTCTATGTCGCCTGCCCGCAATGCCTGGCGGATATGCGCAAGGAAGGTCAGATCCCGTTGTTCCTGAACGCGACCGCCCCGATGGCGCTGCAATGCACCCGGCCGGTCGCTGGTCTGGACGATCTGCAGGGCCGCCGGGTCAGCGTGATTGCCGGCCCGGAGGCGCGCTGGGCCACGACGCTCGGCATGATCCCGGTCAGCACCGCGATCACCGATCTGCTGATCTCGCTGCAGACGGGCAAGACCGATTGTGCGCTGGTGCCGTTGAGCTGGGCGCAGAGCTATGGCCTGCTCGACGTGATCACGGGCGTCATCGATATGCCGCAGGGCATTCCCGGCGGCGCGGTGCCGGTATCGGTCAGCCTGGATGCCTGGTGCCGGATCGGCGAGGCCGACCGCGCGGCCATCCTGGACTACGCCGCGGCATCGGTGCAGCCCTATGTGCAGAAAGCCTATATCGATGCCGACAACAGCGTGCGGCCGAAACTTGAGGCCGTGGCCGCCATATCGCCCGGCGATGCGGCGATGCAGGCACTCTGGCCCGATTATCAGCAGCGGGAAATCGCGGCCCTCGCGGCCCGCGCGGCTGAACGTGGCATGCCCGACCCGCAGGGCTTCGCCGATCGCGTGGCCGGCATCTATCGCAAGTGGCATCAGGACTATCTGCCGCGGATCGAGGCCGACCCCGCCGAAATGACCCGGCTTCTGGCCGAGACCGTCTTCCGGGATGCGGATCTGCAATGCGCACAGTGATCCGGCATCTATCCGCCCGCGCGGCCGGGCTGACCGATGCGCTGGGCACCATCGCCGTGCTGCTGATGTTCGCCCATATGGGGCTCGACATCGTGATCCGGCTGATCACCGGCGCGCCGCCCGAGGGCATGCCCGAAGCGGTGGCACGCATCTATATGGTGATGGTGGTGTTTCTGCCGCTGGCCGGCCTGCAGGCATCCGGCGGACAGATCGAGGTCACCTTCCTGGCCGATCGCCTGCGCGGCCGGCCAGCCCGGTTGCAGCGTGGCTTCGCGGCCCTGGTCACCATGGCCGTTGCCGCCATCTTCACCTGGCTGTCCGCCGATGTCGCCTGGACGGCCACGATCCGCGGCGAGCGGATCGTGCTGACCACGTTTTCGCTGCCGGTATGGCCCGGCCGCTGGGCGGTGGTGGCCGGCTTCGGCGCCCTGTCGCTGGTGGCGTTCTGCCAGCTTCTGGCCGTCCCCGGCGATGATCGGACGGAGCCCGTGCCATGATGGCCGAACATCAGGCCATTCTGGTCATCATCCTGTTCCTGGCTCTGGTCGTGCTGCGAATCCCGATCGCCTTCGCGCTGTTAACGGCCGGGCTGGCCGGCACTGTGGCCATAATCGGCATCGGACCCGGCTTCGCGCTGCTGTCGCGCGCGCCGCTGGAATTCGCGGCCAGTTGGGAGCTGTCGGCCGTGCCGATGTTCCTGCTGATGGGCAATATCGTCGCCCGCGCCGGGTTGGCGGACGTGCTGTTCGCGACCATCCAGATCCTTACCCGACGCGTGCCCGGCGGGCTGGCGGTGGCGACCAGCTTCACCTGTGCGGCCTTCGGCACGGCATCCGGCTCCAGCCTTGCCGCGACCGTGGGTGTCGGCCGGCTGGCCGTGCCCCAGATGCTGGCGCGCGGCTATGATCCCGGCCTGATCGCCGGCGTCTGCGGCTGTGCCGGCACCATCGCCGCGGTCATCCCGCCATCGATTCCGTTCATCATGTTCGCCATCCTCACCGAACAATCGGTGCTGGTGATGTTCGCGGCCGGTGTGCTGCCCGGGCTGCTGACCGCCATCGCCTATGCGGCGATGATCATCCTGCGCGCCCACCTTCAGCCCGATATCGCGGGTGGACGGCCCCGACGCGCGACGGGCCCCGACGATCAGCCGGTCACCTGGCGGCTGATCCTGGCGACATGGCCGGTTCTGCTGCTGGCCGGCACCATCATGCTCGGCCTGTATGGCGGGTTCGCGACCCCCACCGAGGCCGGCGGGCTTGGCGCGCTGGCGGCGGTGATCATCGCCATGCTGCGCCGGTCGCTGAGTTTTGCGAACTTTCGTGCGGCGATCGCCCAGACGGCGCAGACCACGGCGGCGATCCTGATCATCGCGGTCGGCGCCAGCACCTTGACCACCTATCTGGCCCTGACCGGCTTTCCCGACTATGTCGCGGGCGGGCTCGCCTCCTTCGCCGACAGCGACCTTGCCTTCATCGTCATCGTCTCGATCGTGCTGCTGGCGCTCGGCACCGTGCTCGACCCGATGGGCGTGATGCTGCTGGCGCTGCCGATCTTTCTGCCGGCGGTGCAGGACCGTGGCCTGGACATGGTGTGGTTCGGCGTCATCGCGGTGAAGTATATCGAGATCGGATTGATCACCCCGCCGCTCGGATTGAACCTGTTTGCGGCCCATGGTCTAATGCCGCGCGATATTTCGCTCGGCCGGGTCATTCGCGGCTCTTTATGGTTTCTGCTCGCGGAAATGGTGGTCATGGTTCTGCTCATCGCTGTCCCGTCCATATCCCTCTGGCTGCCATCGGTGCTGCGATGACCGATGGACGCATGACCGAAGATGGGGACATGACCGGCAAGGATGAACAGCGGCGGTCGGGCACCATTCAATCGGTGTCGATCGCGGCCCGGTTCCTGAAGATCCTGGCCGATGCCGAAGGCCCGATGGCGCTGGGGGAACTGGCCCGCCGCGCCGGCACCGGCAATTCCACCGCCCACCGTTACATGCAGAGCCTGGTGAAAGAGGCGCTGGCGGCCCAGGATCCGGCCAGCGGCCAGTATGATCTGGGGCCGGCGGCGCTGGATGTGGGCATCGGCGCGCTGCGGCGGATCGATCCGGTGGAAGTGGCCGCCCGCCACATGAAGGCGCTGGCCATGCGGATCGCGGCCAGCGGCGGTGTCGCGATCTGGACCGATCGGGGGCCGACGATCGTGCGCTGGTATCGCAGCGCCTATTTCTCGATCAGCGCGATCGGCCTGGGCGATGTGCTGCCGATCGACAACACCGCCTGCGGCCTGGTGTTTCAGGCCTTCCTGCCGCCGCAATACATCGAGGTCGCCCGGCGGCTGCAGCCGGCGGCCTTTCGCGGCAAGGCACCCCCGGCACGGGATCTGGCCCGGATCCGCCAGAGCTTCGGCTGCGAGCGCAGCGGCCATCTTCTGTCAGGCATCGCCGGTCAGGCGGCGCCGGTCTTCGATGCCCAGCACGAAATCGCCTGCGTGCTGACCACCACCGCCGGCAGCGACCTCGGCGGCGACGACCGGCAGGCGATCTTCGCGGCAGCGCGGGAGGTCACGGCGGAATCGGGCGGCGGCGGTGCCTATGGCATGATCCGGCCTTAAGCCGATCGGCCGCTATATCTTTCAAACACCGTATATTTTGCACTGCGGCGCGCAGCGGCTATGATCGCGCCCGCCCGCCCCTGGACGGGCAGCGGTAAAAAGACACCCGACAGGAAGGTGGAATTCATGAGCATGAGGTTCGACGGCCGTGTCGCCATCGTTACCGGTGCCGGTGGCGGGCTTGGCCGGTGCCATGCGCTGGCATTGGCCGAACGTGGCGCGAAGGTGGTGGTGAACGATCTCGGTGCCGACGGCCGGTCGTCGGATGCGGCGGCCGGGGTGGTCGACGAGATCGTGGCCGCCGGCGGCGAGGCGATGGCCAGCGGTGCTTCGGTGACGGATGCCGCCGCCGTCGAGGCGATGGTTGCCGACACCATGGCGCGCTGGGGCCGGGTCGATATCCTGGTCAACAATGCCGGCATCCTGCGCGACAAGTCGTTCGCCAAGATGAGCCTGGACGATTTCCGTCTGGTGGTGGATGTGCATCTTATGGGCGCGGTGATCTGCACCAAGGCGGTGTGGGAGATCATGCGTGGCCAGAATTACGGCCGCATCGCCATGACCACCTCGTCATCGGGCCTCTATGGCAATTTCGGCCAGTCGAATTACGGCGCCGCCAAGATGGCGCTGGTCGGGCTGATGCAGACCCTGTCGCTTGAAGGCGCCAAGAACGACATCCGGGTCAACTGCCTGGCGCCCACCGCCGCCACCCGGATGACCGAAGGCCTGATGACCGCCGACGTCCTGGCGATGCTGCGCCCTGAAACCGTGTCGCCCGGCCTGCTCTATCTGGTGTCGGAAGATGCGCCGACCCGGATGATCCTGAATGCCGGCGCCGGCAGCTTCGAACGCGCTTATGTGACCCTCACCGACGGCGTCTATATCGGCGATGCCGCCGACGCCGCCGATCAGGTCGCCGCCCGCATCGACGCGATCAGCGACCGCGCGTCGGAAATCGTCCCCGACAGCGGCAGCGCCCAGGGCACCTTCGAAATCACCAACGCCTCGGCGGCGCTGGCGAAGAGCTGATCACCGCAAGCCGGTTCCGTCCATCCGATCGATCCACGCCGGCCCGCCTGTCATGGGGGGCCGGCGTTCTCTATCGCCGGGAGCAGAACATCGCGATGGAATTCATCGGCCGGTACAGGTCTTCCGAACAGATAGCCCTGAACCTCGGCACAATCATATTGGACAAGAAAGTCATACTGTTCCTGCGTTTCAACACCTTCCGCGATGACATCCATTCCGAAACTGCGCCCCAGAGACAGAACCGCCCGAACCAGGGCAGCATTTTCCACGTCACTGGTCACGTTGCGGACAAATGACTTGTCGATCTTCAGACGGGTAACCGGATAGGTCTTCAGCAGGCTGAGCGACGCAAAGCCGGTTCCATAATCGTCAAAGGCAAGGCCGACACCCATCTCGCGCAGATCCTGCAACAATTTCATTGTCGCCCGGTCATCCCGCAGAATGATCGTTTCGACGATTTCCAGTTCCAAGGCCTCGGGAGGCAGGCCGAACGACTCAAGAATGTCCCGCACCACCGTCAGGAACCGCGCTGAGCGAAGCTGCGCCTCGAACAGATTGACACTCACCCGAAGGTCGGGCTGGATCTTGCGCCATTCAGCCAACTGGCGGCAGGCGCTCCGGATCACCCAGTTGCCGATATCGGCGGCGGACGGCTTCTGGCTGAGAACGTCGATGAACGATGCCGGCGACAACAGGCCGCGCTCAGGATGATTCCATCGGATCAACGCCTCACAGCCAGTGACCCGCCGATCGGCCGTCGAGATCAGCGGCTGATAGAACAGGGCGAATTCCTCCCGCTCGAATGCGCGGCGAAGCTCCTGTTCAAAAGCCCGCCGCTGCACCGCGACCTCGCGCATCCATGGCGTGAACATCTCATACCGGCATCTGCCTGATGCCTTCGCCCGGTACAGCGCGAGATCGGCCGCTTTCAGCAGATCTTCCGGGCGTGTGGCGTGTTGCGGACTGAGCGCCACGCCGATACTCGCCCCCAGGGCGACCCGCTCCGTGCCCGCCAGATACGGCTGCGCGATCGTGGTCACCAGATCCGCCGCAATCAGATTGGCCCGGCGCGGGTCGGATCCGGGCAGCAACACGACAAATTCATCGCCGCCCAGCCGGCCGACCATGATCGCGTCACAGCAAGACGCCTTGAGCCGGTCCGCCACGCCTTTCAGCACCAGATCGCCGACAGCATGTCCGAAGCTGTCATTGACCTCCTTGAAGCCGTCGAGATCGATCAGCAGCACCGTGGCCGGGCTGCCGGCATCAATGATGTCGGTGAGACGCGCGGTCCAGGCGCCCCGATTGGCCAGATCGGTCAGGGCATCGAAAGATGCCAGCCTGTACAACCGCTCCTCGCTTCTGTGCCGCTCCGTCACGTCGCGCAGGATCACGCCGATGCGGGCGACACTGCCCTCGCTCCAGGTCGAGAACGAGAATTCCACCGGGAACACGCTGCCATCCTTGCGCATACCCGACAACTCAAGGGTCCGGTCCGCAAAGGCCAGCCGGCGACCAGTCCGAAGCCGGCGGAGGACGGTATGATAGGCAGGCCGCCAGCGATCGGGAATGATGACATCGGCGGTGCGGTTCTCGATGTCGTCGGCCGTGTATCCGAACAGCCGTTCCGCCGCGGCATTCCAGAAGCCGATCCTGCCATCCGCATCCGCGCAGATGATCGCGTCGGGAGAGGTGGCCGCGATGTTCTTGAACCGCATCTGATTATTCGACTGGATATGATCGAGGCGCCGCATCTCCATGCGATCCATGACCAGCGTCGCCATATCCTCCAGATTGGCATGATCGGCGGCACTAAATGCGCCGCGCGGCGCCGTATCGATCACACAAAGCGTGCCGATGCGCCGCCCATCCGGCGCCGCGATCGGCTTGCCGGCATAAAACCGGATGAAGGGCGGCCCCAGAACCAGGGGATTTCTGGAAAAGCGCGAATCCTTGATGGCATCAAGCACGACCATGATTTCGTCACGCATGATGGCGTGCGCACAGAATGAAACCGCGCGGCTGGTCTCGCAGACATCAAGACCGATCCGGGCCTTGAAGACCTGCCGGTCCGCCGCAAGAAGGGAAACCAGAACAATCGGGGCATCGAACAGCCTGGATGCCAGCGATACGAGACGATCAAAATCGGCCTCGGGCGCCGTATCGACCAGATGATAGGAGGCCAGCGACTCAAGACGGTCGGTTTCATCTTCGGGGACTGGAAAATCGGCGGCCATGAATCGATCCTGTATGGCTGTCCGGCAATGCTCACGGCTTCACGTTATGCCGAGGTCGGTAAAGTTTCCGTCAATGACGCGACGTCGTCTTTTCGTTATGGCGTTGCCTCAGCCACACTTCAACGACCTCGTCGCAAGGGCATTGTCCACGCGACATATCGCGGGCAGGCGCGCGTGTTAAAAAATATTTATAACATCAGATATAAAAACTTATAGGTTGTTTTTCGAGGTGCAAATCGGGACACTTCCGTGACACGCGCACCTGTGTGTACCGATCGTCTCCCGTGCACATGACCCGTCGCCACCAGTCGTGCCGTGGTCCTGCCCCTGCCTCTGCGTGATCCGCCGGCCAGCCTGTATGGCCGGGCAGGGAGGTGATGATCGGGCCGAATACATGTCATCGAAAAGAGGCTGCGATGAAGGTCATCTGGCGATCGATCGGTCTGGCCCTGCTGCTGACCATAGCCGCCGCCCTGCCCGGGCAGGCGCAGAGTACCCATACGGCATCGGACCTGACCGACCGGTATTACAACACCCCGCAGGATTGCGGCGGACCATCCCGCCCCGCCTTCCTCTGCTCAGGCGTCATCTTCCGCGGCACCCGCTACTCCACGGCCTATCATTCCTGGGATCCCAGCCCAAGGTCGGTGCAGAATGGCGGGGTGTCGTTCTCGTATCTGCGGGCCGATGCCCGCTTCGACAAGCTGGCCTATGGCTATCACAACGGCTTTACGGTCTATCCGATCTTCGGCGCCCCCTCCTGGGCGATCGATCTCGACTTCCTCTGCGCCTTTCCGCTCGATGGCGCCACGGATGCCCGCACGGACCGGGGCTGCGGGCGGCGTACCGACGACACCAGCGGCGCCAGCAATCCCTGCCAGGGGCAGGGCATTCTCAGCGCCCAGCAATGGATCAATCGCTATGCGCCGGTGAATGCGCAGACGGGCTATCACGCCTGCGGCTATGATGTCGGCGATCATTCCTCGCCACCCAATGGCACGGCCTATGCGTTCGCCCAGGTCATCGACATCATGAACATGCTGGGGCAGGTCTCGCTTGGCGAACAGAACGAGATGCGCGCGGCGACCTGGGCGCAAGGGATCGGCGAGAAACTACCGATCGAATCCTTCTTCTACCTGGCCGATGCGGGCGATGCCGCGCTGATCGACGCGCGCAACGACCAACTGGACTACAACCGCACCACCGGCCGCTTCGTGCCGGTGATCCGCATGACCCTGCCGACCGCGGCCGGCAAGCAGGCCACCTTCCACTATCTGGATGCCGATCAGGCGATCAAGCCGGTCAGCACCGCCGCGTCCTGCCCCGAATACATTCAGAGCGGCGCCTGGACGCCCCATCCGGGGTCGCCGCATCTCAGCCTCAGCCTGGTGCCGACCACCTGCGCGCGCAACCTGTCGGCGCAGGCCTCCGGCGAGGTCTTTGCCGAGATTCAGCGGAAATTCGGCAACACCCCGCAATGGCACAACGCGCAGGGCATGGCCGCGCAGTTGACCTGCCATATGGAGATCGCCCGTCACAAGGCGGAATGGAACCTGGAGCCCGACCGCCGGGCCGACACGGTCGACATGACCCGCAAGGAAGACTGCAATCCGCCCTTCGTCAACTGAACGGGGTCATCGCCGGGGTTCAGTCACCCGGGTTTTGGTCACCCCGGCCCGCCGCGCGCCTGCGCGCCGCCATCGGTGGTGGTGCGCAGGTAGTCGCGCGGCGTGGCCCCCAGCGTGCGCCGGAACATCGCGGTGAAGGCGCTGGGGCTTTCATACCCCAGATCCAGCGCCACATTGGTCACCGTCTCGCCGGCGGCCAGCCGTGGCAGGGCCTCAAGCAGCCGCACCTGCTGGCGCCATTCATTGAAGGTCAGCCCGGTTTCGCGCCGGAACTGCCGGGTCAGCGTGCGCCGCGCCATGCCGCCGATCCCGGCCCAGTGATCCAGATCATGCTCGGCCGCCGGATCTTTCAGCACCTCTCGGCAGATCCGGGCAAGGCGCCGGTCCTGCGGCATCGGCGCATGCAGGTCGACATCGGGCATGCGGCCAAGCTCGCCGATCAGCAGATCGGCGATCCGCGCCTCGCGGCCGTCCAGCGGGTATTCATGCGGAACCGCGACCATCTCCACGATCAGCGCGTGCAGCAGGTCCGACACCCGGAACACCCGGCAGCCGGTCGGCAAGGCCGCGCACACGGCCATGTCCAGATACAGCGTGCGCAGTGACAGCGGCCCCCAGTTGCGCACCTGATGCATGGTGCGGGCGGGAATCCACAGCGCCGTGCGTGGCGGCACCACCCAGGTGCCGTCATCGGTGATCGCGGTCATCACCCCGGTCAACGCATATTCGATCTGGCCGCGCGGATGATCGTGATGGGTGCCGATATTGCCCTCGGCGAATTCGGCCGCCATGGCGACCACCGGCCGGTCGATCCGCTGCAGTTTTTCGGCCAGCGAACGCGCCGCCCAATGGCCGAACACGTCGACGTCATGCGGCGGCGGCGATGGCACCGGCGCGGTGACCTCGCGCGCCGGGTGTCCGGTATGTCCGAGCATATGGCCCATCCTCGACGATAAATGGCCCGAGACCCGGCGGAGGTCGGATGCCGGTTCAGTATCCTTCGGGCATGCGCCGGATGCAACCGGCCTGCGCGTGCCATCGGTCCCGCGCCCATCTGGCATCACATGCGGGAGCCCCCATGCCGAAACTGATCCTGATCGGCGGCGTCCTCGATCTCGGCTTCATGAAACAGCCGCTGCTCGCAGCCGATCCCCGGCTCGATATCACCGTCTGGCCCGAAGATGACGGCGCCGATGCCGAAATCGCGGTGTGCTGGCGCCCACCCGCCGGCCTGCTCGCCACCATGCCCAAACTGAAACTGGTGCAGTCGATCGCGGCCGGCGTCGATGGCGTGCTGAACGATCCCGGGCTCGATCCGTCACTGCCGGTGGCCCGCATCGTCGATGACAGCCTGCCCGCCGCCATGACCGAATTTGTCCACTGGGCGGTGTTGTGGTTCCACCGCGGGTTCGATCAGGTGGTGCGGCGCGATCATCCGGCGCAGATCTGGCGGCGACCATCGCAGCACAGCCCCGCCACCTGCCGCGTCGGCGTTCTGGGGCTGGGCGAGATCGGCGGCCGGGTCGCGCTGGCGCTGGCGGGCCACGGCTTCGACGTCGCCGGCTGGTCGCGCACACCCAGGCGTCTGCCCGGCATTCAGGCCCATGACGGCGAAGCGGGCCTCGACGCGCTGCTGGCGCGCACCGACATTCTGGTCAACCTGCTGCCGCTGACCGCCCGGACCCGTGGCATCCTCGGCGCGGAAACCTTCGCGAAACTGCCGCAAGGGGCGGCGCTGATCAATGTCGGCCGTGGCGACCATCTGGTTCCGGCCGATCTGATCCAGGCGCTGGATGCGGGCCATCTGCGCGGCGCGGTGCTCGATGTCTTCGCCCATGAGCCGCTCGACCGCGCCGATCCGCTGTGGACACATCCCCGCGTGCTGGTGACCCCGCATATGGCGGCCATAGCCCGCGACGAGGCGGTGATCGGCCAGATTGTCGAGAATGCCTGGCGCACCGCCTGCGGACGTCCGCCGCTGAACCCCGTGCTGCGCATGCGCGGCTATTGAGCCGCCGCCCGCCGAAATGGCCCGGACGCGACGAAACTTGGCCCATGCCGCGACGCGGGCCACGCCGTCCCGGTCCTACACTGTTTGCCGAAGACCAAGGGCCAGGGAGGCCACCGCGACGCCGGAGAACCGGCGCGCAGACGCTGAAGATCAATCAGACAGACCAGAAACCAGGGGTGCGGCTTATCATGAACCGTCGTGACTTCAACAAGTTGATGCTGATGGCCGGTGTCGTCGGCACCGCCGGCATTCCGCTGGGCATCCGGCGCGCCGCCGGTCAGACCCGGGGCGGCACGCTTGACGTGATCATCCAGCCCGAGCCGCCGGTTCTGGTGGCGGCAATCAACCAGCAGGCCCCGACCCTGACCGTCGCGGGCAAGATCTATCAGAGCCTGCTGAAGTTTGATTTCGACCAGACGCCCAAGCCGGGGCTGGCGAAGAGCTGGGAGATTTCGGAAGACGGCCTGACCTATACCTTCCACCTCTACGACAACGTGACCTGGCATGACGGCGCGCCCTTCACCGCCGCCGACGTCGTGTTCACGACCACCGTGCTTCTGGCCGAAACCCATCCCCGCGCGCGCGGCAACTTCGCCCGCTGCGACAGCGTCACCGCCACCGACGACCACACCGTGGTGTTCAAGCTGAAGGAGCCGTTCGGTCCCTTCCTGCAATGCTTCGAGATGTCGTCCTGCCCGATCATGCCCCGGCATCTGTACGAGGGCACCGATTACCGCAACAACCCGCACAACGCCACCCCGATCGGCACCGGGCCCTACAAGTTCAAGGAATGGGTGCGCGGCTCCTATATCCGGCTGGTGCGCAACGATGCCTATTACAAACCCGGCCAGCCCTATCTGGACGAGATCCTGTACCGGGTGATCCCCGATGCCGCCTCGCGATCTGTGGCGCTTGAGAACGGCACCGTCGACCTCACTCAGTGGGGCGATGTCGAGATGTTCGACGTGCCGCGCCTGAAGCAGTTGCCGCATGTCGAGTTCACCACCAAGGGCTATGAGTTCTATGCGCCGCTGCTGTGGCTGGAATTCAACAACCGCATCAAGCCCATGGACGACAAGCGCTTCCGTCAGGCGGTGATGCACGCCATCGACAAGGACGTTCTGGTCCGCAAGGTGCTGTTCGGGCTGGCGCGGCCGGCCACCGGGCCGATTTCGAAGGCGACGAAATTCTACGACCCCAAGGTCAAGACCTATGACTTCAACCCCGCCAAGGCGACGGCGCTGCTCGATCAGATGGGGCTGAAGCCGGATGGCGACGGCAAGCGGGTATCGCTGACCTATCTGGTGCCGCCTTATGGCGAGGTCTGGATGCGGTTCGCCGAATACATCCGTCAGGCGCTGTCGAAGGTGGGCATCGAGATCGTGATCGAGGCGATCGATATCGCCGGCTGGGCGACCCGCTCCGGCAACTGGGATTTCGAGATCACCGCGCCCTGGCTGTATCAGTTCGGCGATCCGGCGCTGGGCGTGTCGCGCACCTATGTGTCGAGCAATATCCGCAAGGGCGTGCTGTTCTCGAACACCGCCGGCTACAGCAACCCAGAGGTCGACCGGCTGTTCGCCGAGGCGGCGCTGGCCGTCGACCCGGCCAAACGCCAGGAACTCTACAGCGAGGTGCAGCGCCTGCTGGTCGAGGATGTGCCGGTGGGCTGGCTGGTCGAGCTCGACTTCCCGACCATGTATGACAAGCGCTTCCACGATCTGATCGTCTCGGCCATCGGCGTCAACGACGATTTCGACGCCGCCTATTACGAAGGCTGATCCTCCCCCGCCGCCGCGGCGATCCCGCCACACATGGCACCTGCCCCGGATCGGGTCTCCGGGTCGGGTGCCTGTCGCGGGACGCCGCGGCGACCCTGCACGCTTCCGGGAGATGCGATCCATGCTCGACAGCCTTCGCGGCATCGCCGCACGGATGATCAAGATCGCGGTGATGATCCTGATCATCGCCACCTTCAACTTCCTGCTGGTCCATGCGGCCCCCGGCGATCCGGCCGCGGTCATCGCCGGCCAGTCGGGCGCGTCGGATGAAAAGCTGCTGGCGCAGGTGCGCGCCGAATACGGGCTCGACCAGCCACTGCATGTCCAGTTGACCGATTATCTGGCGAAAGTGGCCAGCTTCGATCTGGGCTATTCCTATCGCCAGCGCCAGCCGGTTTCGGTGCTGATCGGCGAACGCCTGCCGGCAACCCTGTTGCTGACCGTGACCGCCTTCCTTCTGGCACTGGCCATCGGCAGCCTGCTCGGCACGCTTGCCGGCGTGCGCGCCGGCAAGTGGACCGACACCGTCATCTCGATCGCCGCCCTGCTGTTCTATGCCATGCCGGTGTTCTGGCTGGGGCTGATGCTGGTGCTGATCTTCTCGGTGCGGCTGGACTGGCTGCCCGCCTTCGGTTTCAGCACCATCGGCCCCACCATCACCGGCATCGATCTGGTGCTGGATGTGGCGACCCACATGGTCCTGCCGGTGGCGACCCTGGCCGCCATCTATCTGGCGATCTATGCCCGCCTGATGCGTGCCTCGATCATCGAGGTGGAGCATCAGGATTACGTCAAGACCGCCCGCGCCAAGGGCCTCGCCCGCGGTCAGGTGATCCGCCGCCACATGCTGCGCAACGCCCTGCTGCCGGTGGTCACCTTCGCCGGCGTCCAGGCCGGCGCGCTGATCGGCGGATCGGTGGTGGTGGAAACCGTCTTCGCCTGGCCCGGCCTTGGCCGGCTGACCTTCGAGGCGGTGATGCAGCGCGACTATCCGGTGCTGCTGGGCGTGTTTCTGGTGATGTCGGTGCTGGTGATCGCGATCAACCTGCTGACCGACCTGATCACCCGGATCATCGATCCGCGCCTCGCCCGCGCCGGCTAGGCCCTGCCCGCCGCCCCCGGCCATCGTCAGATCCTCGGCCATCGTCAGATCAAGGATACGCAAACCCATGCGGGAGCTTGCCTCCACCTTCTTCCGTCACCCGAGCGGGATCGTCGGCGCCATCCTGCTGGTGGCGGTCATCGCCATGGCCCTGGGCGCGCCGGTGCTGTTTCCGGAAAGCCCGTGGGAGATGATCGGCGCGCCGTTCGAGCCACCCTTGTCGGAAGGCCTGCCTTTCGGCTCCGACACGCTTGGCCGGGATGTCGCGGCCGGCATCGCCTGGGGCGCGCGCGTCTCGCTGATCATCGGCATCGCCTCGGCGCTGTCGGCGGCCGGTATCGGGGTGATCGTCGGCGCCGCCGCCGGCTATTTCGGCGGGCTGGTCGATGACGTGCTGATGCGGATCACCGAGCTGTTCCAGACCATTCCGGGTTTCGTGCTGGCGATCCTGCTGGTCTCGATCCTCTCGCCCAGCATGGCGACGGTGATCTTCGCCATCGCGATCGTGAGCTGGCCACCACTGGCCCGGCTGACCCGCGCCGAGTTCATGAGCATCGCCACCCGCGATTTCGTGCATGCCGCCCGCTGCCAGGGCGAAAGCGCGCTGGCGATCATCATCCGCCACATCATGCCCAATGCGCTGTCGCCGATCGTGGTCGCCACCTCGCTGACCGTCGCCACCGCGATCCTGATCGAAAGCGCGCTGTCGTTCCTGGGGCTGGGCGATCCCAACCACATGTCCTGGGGCTTCATGGTCGGATCGGCGCGCACCGTCATCCGTCAGGCCTGGTGGACCAGCGTCTTCCCCGGCATCGCCATCCTGCTGACGGTGGTCGCGGTCAATCTGGTGGGCGAGGCGCTGAACGACGCGCTGAACCCGCGCATCGCGCGGCGGGGGCGCTGACAGCCATGACCGACATGACCGCAACCGCTCCGATGGCCGCGCTGGCCGCCACACCGGCCACCAAGCTGCTCGACATCCGCGACCTCACCATCACCCTGCCCAGCGGCGGCGACCGGGCCCGCGCCGTCGACGACATATCGCTGAGCGTCGGGCGCAATGAGATCGTCTGCCTGGTCGGCGAAAGCGGCTCGGGAAAATCGATGACCGCCCATGCGGTTCTGGGTCTGCTGCCGCCACGGGTGCGGCTGACATCAGGGCAGATCCTGCTCGACGGCCGCGATGTCGCGCCGCTCACCGACGATGCCATGCGCCGCATCCGGGGCCGCGACGTCGCGATGATCTTCCAGGAACCGTTGAGCGCGCTCAATCCGCTGGCCAAAGCGGGGGATCAGGTGGCCGAGGCCATGGCCATCCATGGCCGCTTCACCGCCACGGAGCGCCGGGCACGGGTGCGGGCGCTGTTCGAGGGTGTGGGCCTGCCCGATCCCGCCACCATCGTCCGGCGATTTCCGTTCCAGCTCTCTGGCGGTCAGCGCCAGCGGGTGATGATCGCCATGGCGCTGGCCAACGATCCCGCCCTGCTGGTCGCCGACGAGCCGACCACGGCGCTCGACGTCACCACCCAGCGCCAGATCCTGGATCTGATCAGGGCCCAGCAACAGGCGCGCGGCATGGGGGTTCTGTTCATCACCCATGATTTCGGCGTGGTCGCCGACATCGCCGACCGGGTGGTGGTGATGCGCCACGGGCAGGTGGTGGAGACAGGCCCCGGCGGCGCGGTGCTGGCCCGGCCGTCGCATGCCTATACCCGCACGCTGATCGATGCGGTGCCGGGGCGCGCCGGCCCGCGTGCCACCGATGCAGCCCATGCCGGCGATCCGGCGGCGGGCGACACGCTGCTCCGGATCAGGGGCCTGCGCAAGACCTTCACCAGCCGCACCGGCTTCGCCAGTCGCCGCACAGTCGCCGCCGCCGACGATATCTCGCTGGACCTGCGCGCCGGCGAAAGCCTGGCGGTGGTGGGGGAAAGCGGCTCGGGCAAATCCACCCTCGCCCGCATGGTGATGGCGCTGACCCGCCCCGATGCCGGCGAGATCCTGTTCGATGGCCGCAACATCGCCGGGCTGGGCGGTGCCGCGCTGAAAAGCTATCGCCACCGGGTGCAGATGGTGTTCCAGGATCCGTTCGCCTCGCTCAATCCGCGCCACAAGGTGGGCGAGGCCATCGCCCGCGGGCCGATCGCCTTCGGCACCTCCAGGGACGAGGCGATGGCGATCGCCCGCCGGCTGCTGGAACGGGTCGGGCTCGATGCCTCGGCGGCCGGGCGCTATCCGCATGAATTCTCAGGCGGGCAGCGCCAGCGGATCTGCATCGCACGGGCGCTGGCCCCCGATCCGGCGATCCTGGTCGCCGACGAGGCGGTCTCGGCGCTCGACGTCTCGGTTCAGGCGCAGATCCTGGCGCTGCTGGCCGAGCTTCGCCGCGAGCTGAACCTGGCCATGATCTTCATCACCCATGACCTCAGGGTCGCGGCCGAGGTTTCAGACCGCACCGTGGTGATGCGCCATGGCCGCATCGTCGAACAGGGGCCGACCGCGGCACTGTTCGCCAACCCCACCCACGACTATACCCGCGCGCTGCTGGCGGCCATTCCCGGCCGGTCGGTCTTCGCCGCCCACAGCACCACCGCCCCCGTTTCAGGACAGACGATCCCATGACCGCAGCCTCGCCGCTCGATATCCTCGACCCTGAGATCGCGACCTTCGTGCGCCAGATGATGGCCGATGCCGCCGCCCATCCGCCGCGCGAACAGGTCACCCCGCCCGAAGCCCGCGCGATCGCCGAAACCGTGCGCCGGCGCTGGACCGAAGGCGGTCCGGTGATGGCCGACACCACCGAGCATGCCATCGCCACCCGTCATGGCGATGTCCGTATCCGCATCCACCGGCCGGCCGGGGTGGCGACACCGGCGCCGGCGCTGATCTATCTGCATGGCGGCGGTTTCGTGCTGTTCAGCCTGGACACCCACGACCGGTTGATGCGCGAATACGCCAGCCGTGCGCGGATGGTGGTGATCGGCGTCGACTACGCGCTGGCGCCGGAGGCGCGCTTCCCCCGGCCGCCGCAGGAGGTGGTCGATGTCGTGCGGGCGCTGCACGCCCGCGCGGCCGAATTCGGCATCGATCCGGCGCGGATCGCGCTTGGCGGCGACAGCGCCGGCGGCAATCTCACCGTCTCGGCCTGCCTGACCTTCCGCGATGCCGGCGAGGCGCCGGTCGCGGCCATGGTGCTCAATTATGGCGGCTTTTCCATGGAGCTGGTGACGCCGTCGGTGGCGCGGTTCGGCGGCGGCAACTTCTTGCTGACCACCCATATGATGCTGTGGTTCCTGATGCATTACGTGTCCGATCCCGATCAGCGCTTCGACCCGAGGCTGAGGGTTCTGGATGCCGACCTCGCCGGTCTGCCGCCGGCCTGGATGGTCATCACCGATTGCGATCCGCTCTACGACGAGAATATCGAGATGCGCGACCGGCTGATCGCAGCCGGGGTTTCGGTCGACGCCAAAGTCTATCCCGGCACCGTTCACAGCTTTCTGGAAGCGGTGTCGATCGCGCGTGTGGCCGGCGAGGCGCTGGACGACACCGCGCGCTGGCTGAACGCCACGCTGGCGCGCTGACGGAAGGCCGGCACCGATGTACACGCCCCGCGCCTATGAGGAAACCCGGCCCGACGTCATCGCCGCGCTGATGCGGGCCTGGAGCTTCGCCACCCTGATCTCGACCGATCCGGCCGCCCCGCCTCCGGCGGTCCCTATCGCCACCCATCTGCCGATGCTGGTCGACACGGTTGACGATGGCGATGACGGCCGGCCGCGCCTGATCACCCACATGGCCCGCAACAACGATCAATGGCGGCACTTCATCGGTGGCGAGGCACCGGCGCTGGCGATCTTCCAGGGACCGCATGCCTTCATCTCGCCAAGCTGGTATGCCGACCGGATGACCTTTCCGACCTGGAATTATGCCGCGATCCATGCCACCGGCCGGCCGCGGGTGATCGAGGATCCGCAGGCGATCCTGACGGTGCTCCGCCGCACCATCGCGCTCTATGACACGCCGCTCGGCGGCCCCTGGGCCTTCGATGCCATGCCCGATGCGCTGATCCTGCCGCGGCTGGAGCGGATCGTCGCCCTCTCCATGCCCCTCGACCGGGTCGAGGCCAAAATCAAGATGAACCAGGACAAGACCCCGGCCGACCGTGCCGGGGTGATCGCGGCGCTGGACGCGGCGGCAGACCCCCAGGGTCACGCCGTCGCCGCCATGCTGCGTGCCTTCGATATCGACGGCCCGGATGCACCGGGCGGTACCACAGCCATTCGGGAGTGACGCTCATGACCACATCATCCCCCCTGCCCCCCTATCCCTCGGCTCCCTATCCCTCGGCTCCCTATCCTCTGGCGCCAGCCCCTCTGCCGACCGGGCCGCTGTGGCGCTGGGATGCCGCCGACATCGCGCGCGGCATCCGCAGCCGGGCGATTTCATCGCGTGAGGCGGTGGCCGCCTGTCTTGAGCGGCTCGATGCGGTGAACGGCCGGGTCAATGCCGTGGTCGAGCGGCTGGACGACACCGCCCTGGCCGCGGCAGATCTGGCCGACCAGGCCGTGGCGGCCGGCGGGCCGCTCGGGCCCCTGCATGGCGTGCCGGTCACGATCAAGATCAATATCGACCTCGCCGGTTCGGCCACCAGCAACGGCCTGCCGGGGCTGGCCGGCAACATCGCCGCCGAGGACGCGCCGGTGTCGCGCAACTGGAAGGCGGCGGGCGCCATTCCCTTCGGGCGCACCAACGCGCCATCGATGTCGCTGCGCTGGTTCACCGACAACCCGCTGTTCGGCGCCACCCTGAACCCGCATGACGCCGGCCGCAGCCCCGGCGGGTCCAGCGGCGGCGCCGGGGCGGCCCTTGCCACCGGCATCGGCCCGCTGGCCCATGGCAATGATCTGGGCGGTTCGGTCCGCCTGCCGGCCAACTGGTGCGGCGTCGCCGGCATCCGCCCGACGCTGGGCCGGGTGCCCGCCTTCAACCCCTCGCTCGGCGTCGAGCGGATGATCGTATCGAACCTCGCCGCCGTCCAGGGGCCGCTGGCACGCAGCATCCGCGACCTGCGCATGGGCCTTGCCGCCATGGCGGCGCGCGATCCGCGCGATCCGTGGTGGGTGCCGGTGCCGGAACGCCCCCGCGCCCATGCGGCACCGATCCGCGTGGCCCTGTTCATCCCCGACGGCACCCATCCGCTGATCGCCGACACCCTGCGCACCGCCGCCGGCTGGCTGGACGCGGCCGGCTATGTCGTCGACGAGGCATCCCCGCCCGATTTCGCCGCGACCCATCAACTGTGGCTGGACCTTCTGGCCGCCGAGAACCGTTTCGGCACCCGTGCCACGGCCGAGAAATATGGCAATGCCACATTGCTCAACATGCTCGACGCCATGGCGATGCACGCCAACCCTCTGGACATGGCCGGTTTCATCGCCAGCCTTGCCCGCCGCAACGCCATCCTGCGCGACTGGCTGATCTTCTTCGAACGCTATCCGCTGATCCTGATGCCGGTTTCGCTGGAACCGGCCATGCCGCTTGGTGCCGACGAGCACCCGGCGGCGGAACTTCGGCCGCTGATCGACGCCTTCGCGCCGCTGAACGCCACCGCCATCCTGGGCCTGCCGGGCCTGTCGGTGCCGACCGGCTTCGCCCCCGCGCCTGAAGGCACCGGCCGCCTGCCGCTGGGCGTGCAGATCGTCGGCGGCCGCTACGAGGAAGCGACCATGCTGGATGCCGGCGCCGCGATCGAGGCCCGCGCCGGCACCATGCCGGTGGTCGATCCGGCCTAGCGACGTCTGAGCCCGACGCAAGCGGCTGATGGACCCGGGCGCCCCGTTCGCTTAGCATGAACGCCGTTCACGTCACGAACGGCGGTCATACCGCCGCGGAGCGTCCGATGATCGACCAGACCTCGCCTGATTTCGTCGCATCCTTTGCCCGTGGTCTGTCGGTGCTGCGCGCCTTCAGCGCCGATGCGCCGCGCCAGACCTTGAGCGAGGTGGCGGAGCGGACCGGCTTGACCCGGGCCGCCGCCCGGCGCTTCCTGCTCACCCTGGAAGCGCTCGGCTATGCACAGAGCGAGGGCCGCCATTTCCGGCTGACGCCTCTGGTGCTGGATCTGGGATTTTCCTATCTGTCGTCGCTCGACATGGCCGATACCCTTCAGCCATGGTTGCAGCGGGCCGGCGACGCATTGAACGAAAGCTGCTCGGCCGCCGTGCTGGATGGCAGCGACGTCATCCATATCGCCCGCGCCGGCGGCCCGCCGCATGTCCTGACGGTGAACCTGGCGGTCGGTGCACGGCTGCCGGCCCATTGCACCGCCATGGGCCAGGTGCTGCTGGCACATCTGGCGCCACCGCGCCGCAACGTGCTGTTGCGCAGCCTGGGCTTCGAACCGCGCACCCCCGCCACCATCACCGACATGAAATCGCTCAGCGACCGGCTGGCCGAGGTCCGGGACCAGGGCTATGCGCTGTCGGATCAGGAACTGGAGCCGGGGCTTCGCGCGCTGGCCGTGCCGCTGCATGATCGCAGCGGCACGGTGATCGCGGCCATGGCGGTCAGCACCCATAGTGCCCGCATGTCCACCGACCGGCTGCTGGCCGTGGGCCTGCCCGCACTTCAGGACGCGGCCCGGGGCTTCGATGCGACCCAGGCGATGCGCGGCTGACCGGCTCCGTGCCGGTATCAGCCAGGTCTGCGGTGAGTGTCGCGCAAGGCCTTGCGATTGATCTTGCCAACCGCAGTCTTCGGCACCGCGTCGACCACGATCACCTGCCTCGGCTTTTTGTAGCCGGCCAGCCGCTCACCCGCGAAGCTGCGCAGGGTCTCGGCCAGCGTATCCGGATCCGCCGCCAGATGGGCGTGGTCGGGGCGCAGCGCCACCACCGCGGTCACCGCCTCCACCCATTGCGGATCGGCAAGGCCGATGACCGCGCATTCGGCCACCGCCGGATGCGCCGCCAGCACGTCTTCCACTTCCCGCGGATAGACGTTATAGCCGCCGGTGACGATCATGTCCGAGGTCCGGTCCAGCAGATGCAGAACGCCGCGGTCGCAGATCCGGCCGATATCGCGGGTGCGCATCCAGCCGTCGGGCATCAGGGTTTCGGCGTTCAGGGCCGGGGCGTCCAGATAGCCGATCATGCGCGACGGACCGCGCAGCGCGATTTCGCCCGGCATGCCCGGCGGCACGTCATGGCCGGCCTCGTCGATGATCCGGATCTCGACATCCAGCGACGGCCGGCCGGCGGCGCCCAGAAGCTCGGGCACATGGTCTTCGGGCCGGAGCACGGCGATGGTCAGCGGGCATTCGGTCTGGCCATAATACTGCCAGAACCGGTCCTGCCCCCACATCGCCATCGCCCGCTCGATCACCGGTCGCGGCATCGGCGAGGCGCCATAGATGATGTAGCGCAGCCGCCCCAGATCGACCGCGGCCGCACCCGGGCGGTCCAGCAGCATGGCCAGCATGGTCGGCACCAGATTGATCGCGCTGATCCGGCCGCTGGCCAGATGAGCCAGAAAGGCATCGGGCTCGAAGCCGCGCATGATCACCGTGCGGCCGCCGCGCAGCCAGAAGGGCAGCACGAACACGCCGCTGGCATGGATCAGCGATGCCGCGTGCAGCATCGCGTCGTCGGGGCCGGCGGGTAGCAGGTTCAGCAGAACGTTGCGGCAGATGGCGGCATAGGAGCTCTGGGTGTGCTGGGCGGCCTTCAGAGTGCCGGTGGTGCCCGAGGTGAACAGCGTCAGCACGACATCATCCGGGCTGACCGCGATCGCGGGCGGGGTCTCGGCCAAGCTCGCCGCCTGCGCCAGCAGATCGGTGCCACCGCCCTCGGCTGCGCCAAGGCTGAGCAGGGCGAGGCCGGGCACGGCGGCAGCCAGTTCCGCCGCCCGGGCCGCCAGATCGGGGCCATAGACCAGCGCCGAGACGCGGGTGTCGCGCAGCATCTGGGTGTGTTCGCGCGCCGATAGCCGGCTGTTCAACGGCACGCGGTTGATGCCGGCTCGCACGCAGGCGAAATCCAGCGGCACACTGAGCAGGCCGTTGTCGACCAGCAGCGCCACGCGGGCGCCATGACCATGACCCAGGGCATGAAAGGCATTGGCCAGCCGGGCGCTCTGCCGGTCGACATCGGCAAAGCTGAGGGTGGCGCCCTCGAACTCGATCGCGACCCGGTCGGGATGCTGACGGGCGCCGCGGTCGATCAGGTCGCGATAGAGCGGGCCGGACGCGCCGGCAGTGATGGTATCGATGGCGACGGCAGACATGGGGTCTTTTCCTGGAAGATGCCGGAACAAGGACAGCGCCGCGCCGCTATGGGCGGCACATGCCGGGATTCAGTCTTCAAACCGGCCATGGCGGCCAGCGCCGGCGACGAACCGGTCGGCACCGGCGATCGCCTCCTGGAACACGATCGGATAGCCGCCGGCGCCTTCCGCGCGCAATGCCTCCGCCACCGGCAGATCCCATTGCGCGACGGCCGAGCGCCGATCGGCGCGCATGCAGGCCTGCGGGAAGGCCGCGATCTCACGCGCCAGCGCCTCGGCGGCGGCGCGGGCATGGCCCTTCGCCACCACCCGGTTGGCCAGCCCCATGGCCAGTGCCTCGTCGGCGGCGACCGGCCGGCCGGTCAGGATCATGTCCATCGCCCGGCCATGGCCCACGATCCGCGGCAGGCGCACGGTGCCGCCATCGATCAACGGCACGCCCCAGCGGCGGCAGAACACCCCGAAGACGGCATCCTGTTCCGCGACGCGCAGATCGCACATCAGCGCCAGTTCCAGGCCACCGGCCACGGCATGGCCGGCGATGGCCGCGATCACCGGCTTGTCCAGCACCATCCGCGTCGGCCCCATCGGTCCGGGGGCGGTGCCTTCGGCCTCGATCTGGTTGCGGCGCGCGGGGTCGCCCAGCGCCGACAGGTCGGCACCGGCGCAGAAACAGCCGCCATCGCCCCACAGCACCACCGCCCGCACGGCATCATCGGCCATAGCCGCGGCGAAGGCGTCGCGCAGCGCCAGCGCCGTCGGCCCATCCACCGCATTGCGCCGCTCCGGCCGATCTAGGATGATCGTGGCGATGGTGTCGGCCACCTCGACCCGCACCGGCGGGCGCGTCGGCCCGTTTTCAACCTCTGTCTGCTCCGTCATCCGATGCCCTCCCGTTGAATGCTTCTGTTTGTGACATTTAATGACAACACGTGAAACATTTCAAGCCATCCCTCCACAAGCCTCTGATCGGACGCCGGAATGGGCGGCCGCACAAGCCGCGGCGGCGGCGGCCGGCCTGACATTGACGCCGCCCAATGCCAATGAGCTGGTGCTGGACCTGCTGGCCACCCATGATGCCCACAGCCTGCCGCTGCGGCCGCTGCTGCGCGCCGGCGTCCTGTTCGGCTTCAGCGACCAGACCATCCGGGTGGCGTTGAGCCGGTTGAAGCGCGACGGCCGGGTGGTGACCACCGCGCGCGGGGTTTACGCCCTGCCGCCCGGCGGGTCGCTGCTGATGCGCGAGGTGGAAGGCTGGGGGGCCAAGGAAGCCCGCGCGGTCGCCTGGACCGGCGCCTGGATCGCGGTGGCCGATGGCGGGCTGGACCGCACCGACCGGCCCTTGCTGCGCCGGCATGAACGGGCGCTGCGGCTGCGGGGGTTTCAGGGCTTCGCACCGGGCCTGCATCTGCGGCCCGACAATCTGGCCGGCGGCACCGGTGCCGTGCGGTCCGATCTGATGGCATTGGGGCTGGCCCCGACGGCGCTGGTCTGCCGCCTGGACCAGTTGTCGACGGACGACGAGCGCCGTGCCCGGGATCTGTGGGATCTGCCCTGTCTGGCCGCGGGCTATCATGCCCTGCTCGATCTGGTCGCCAGCGGCGATGCCGCGCTGGATGCCAGCGATGCCGGGCAGCTTGCCGCCGAACAGGCCGCCGCCCAGGCGCTGACGCTGGGGCGGGTGGTCATCCGCAGCCTGATCCGCGACCCGCTGCTGCCGGATGCGATGCTGCCCGCCGCCGACCGTCGCCGGCTGGCGGCAGCCGTCGCCGCCTATCAGCGGCGCGCCAAGCATCTGTGGACCTGGCTGCTGACCACATGGGCGGCGGGCTGAGACGCCAGACGATCAAGGCGTCAGGCGACCACGCGCCTCAGGCGACCATCGAGCCCTTCAGGCGCCCGATCTCGTCGCGCAGCAGATCCAGCACCCTGTCCGGCCCCTCGGCCAGCACCTGGTCGTTCACCTGCAGGCTGCCCTCTTCCTCGTGGGCGCGGCTGAACAGGCCACCGCGATTTTCCACCGTCACCGCAACGTCGACACCGTCGTCCTTCTGCGTGAAACTCAGATCCACACACTCGACCCGCACGTCCTTCAACGACATCGGGCGGAAGCGGAACCGCTGGAAGAACGGGCACGGATCGCCCGGCACATGCTCGACATCCGATTCGGCCAGCCGGAAATCCAGAGCCTCCATCGCATCCAGCACCGCCGCGGTCCAGCGGTCGGGCAGCAGGCGCACGGCGTCGCCATCGCCGGCATCCGCGGCCCCCTCCACCACCACATGGGTCCGCAGGCCGGCGGTGCTGACGCCCAGCGACAGGGGGGCGTGCCGGGGGATCTCCATCTTGAACGGCAGCGTGATGGCGCCGCCGGGCTCCAGTGTCATATCGGTCGCGGCGGTCGCCGCCGCCAGCAGGATCAGGCCGTGATGCGGCTCACCGCCCTTGTCGTCATGGATCAGCGCCCGGACCACCAGATCCAGCGTCACCGCCTGGATCTGCAGGATGCTGGTGCCGCCTGCGATTTCAATAAGGCCTTCCAGCATATGGCCGACCATGACCTCACGGTTGGCGACCACCGTCTCGACCTCCAATCCCGGAGCCCCGGTCCCTGTCAGCATTGTATTGAGCATGGCGCTGGTCATCCCTGTGGTGCTGGCGGCCCCGCCGACGTTTGATTTGATCAGTGTGAACCCAGGCATTGCAAGATGCGAGGGCCGTCCGACATTTGCCACGACCTGTGATCACGACCGCCGGCCCCGGCCGCTTTATGTCTCATCCGTCACCACCCGCCGCCTGCAGCACCCAGTCGCGGAAGGTCTCGACCGCCGGCTGGCCTGCCTTGGCATCGGGAATGACGATCCAGTACGACTGATCCGACACCACCGCCCGGTCGAACAGCACCTCCAGCCGGCCGGATGCCAGTTCATCCTCGACCAGAACCCGTGGCAGCAGGGCGGCCCCCAGCCCCGATGCGGCCGCCTGGGCGATCATGGCGAACTGCTCGAACACCAGCCCGCGCATCGCCTCGGGCGCCTCGATGCCATGCATGGCGAACCAGGCCGGCCAGGCCGCCGGCCGGGTCGATTGCTGCAACAGCGGCAGGCGGGCCAGATCGGCCATCGCCAGCCGCCCATGTGTCAGCCCCGCCGCGTGGCTCGCCCGCCAGACCGGGCTCGCCACCGGCACGATCACCTCGCGCATCAGATGATGGCCGCGCGCGCCCGGCCAGTCGGGGCCGCCGAAATGGATCGCGGCATCGAACGGCTCCGCCGCGAAATCGAAGGGTGACAACCGGGTCGCGAAATTGATCGAGATGTCGGGGTGGCGCGCGAAGAAATCGGGCAGACGTGGCACCAGCCAGCGGGTGGCGAAGGTCGGCAGGGTGGCAAGGTTCAGGATCCGCCCGCGCCCGGCCAGCGCCATCACCCGGTGCGTCGCCTCGCCCAGCTCGCCCAGCGCCCGGCGGACATCGGCCAGATACAGCCGGCCGGCATCGGTCAGCGTCACCCGCTGACGCACCCGCACGAACAGCGCCAGCCCAAGCTGCGCCTCGATCTGCCGGATCTGCCGGCTGATCGCGCTCTGGGTCAGGTTCAGTTCGGCCGCGGCACGGGTGAAGCTTTCGTGCCGGGCCGCCGCCTCGAAAGCCAGCAGCGCGCCCAGTGACGGGATCAGACCGCGTTTCGACGGCAGGTCATTCCCAAAACTCATGATCCCCTCAGCTTTCATCGCTTCACCAACGGCCCGCAGCATCGCACACTCTGCCCGCGGTCGCATCCTGATCCCCGCCGGACGGGCCGGAAGCGGCAGTCCGATCCGTGTATCACGCCCCCCGGATGCGACCGCGACCACAGCACCCAGACGCCCGACCTTCAGACACATGCTTGCAGGAACGATGCCTCTCATGACCAATCGTCATGCCACCATCCTTCATCGCCTCATCGCGCCGGGTCTCGGCGCCAGTCGGGCCGATGCGCTGCTCGATACCATGGTGGTGCACCCCGCCCTGCTCGGCGCCACCGGCGACAAGGCATCGCGGGCGCTGGTGGCCCAGGCCCTGAACATGCTGCTGTTCGCCGATCTGCTCGACCGGGTGCCGGCCGCCGCCGCCTATGTCGCCGGCCGCATCGCCGCCGGCGGCACGGTGTTTCACGATCATGGCGCGGTGCGCACGGTGGCGATCGCCGGCCAGGGTGCCCTGCCCGGCGGCGAGGCCGCCATCCTGCGCATTCTGGAGCCGCTGGGCTATGCCCGCGCCGGCCATTATCCGCTCGATCGTCTGAAGATGACCGGCCGGTCCTATGCCCAGAAGGATCTGCCCGAAGACATCGCCCAGTTCTTCATCAGCGAGTTGCACCCCGAACGCTTCGGTCCCGATTTCGAGGCCGTGGTGCGCCGCGTCACCGGCACCGCCCGCGATCCGCTGACCCCCGCCGCCGTCGATGCCCTGGCGCGGCTTGCCGCCGAAGGCACCCTGCCGGTGGCGGAGGCCGCGGCGATCCTGCCGGTTCTGGTCGGCTGCTTCGATCGCCAGCACGACATCCCCGCCCTTGCCGACTATCAGACACTGAAGGCCGCTTCGGCCGAAATGGCCTGGATCGCGACCGAGGGCAATGCCTTCAATCACGCCACCGACCGGGTGGCCGATGTCGATGCCCTGGCCGCGGCCGAGCGCGCCGCCGGCCGGCCGATCAAGGACAAGGTCGAGGTCTCGGGGTCGGGCCGGGTGCGCCAGACCGCCTATCGTGCCGCCGAGGTCGCGCGCGACTTCCGCCTGCCCGATGGCGGGGTGATCAACCGCGTGGTGCCGGGCAGCTTCTATGAGTTCATCACCCGCGATCCGCTGCCCGATGCGGCGGCGGTGGAAGCCGGGCGACGGCTCGATCTGGGCTTCGACAGCAGCAATGCCCAGGGCATCTTCAAGATGACCACAGCCGCCTGATCACCTCCGCAGACCACCCGCCCCGCTGTCGGCCGGCCTGCGGGCGAGAGCCGGCACGTCAGACGTCAGAACCAAAGATCGCCGAACAACCTATTGAAAAAACGTAATCATTGATTTCGGTGATGCCTCCTGTCCCGGCGATGATCAACTGACACTCGGACTGACGGGTCGCGCGGCGTATGATCACGCCCAACCAGAAGTCTCCGCCCCCATTCTCAAGGAACGCTCTCCATGACCCGCGACACGGCCATCCGGCCCTCCCCCGCAGACGAGGCCCGCGCCGTTCTGAAGCGTCTGGGCGTTGCCGATGCGGTGCTGACCGCCGGCGACCGCATCGCCCGCTCGCCGCTCGATGGCGCCGAGATCGCCCGGCTTGCCGATACCTCCGCCGACGAGGCGCGCGCCGCCATCGGCCGCGCCACCGATGCCTTCGCCCGCTGGCGGCTGGTGCCGGCGCCGGAGCGCGGCCGGCTGGTCGCCCTGATCGGCGACGAATTGCGCGCCGCCAAAGAGGATCTGGGCCGGCTGGTGACCCTGGAAGCCGGCAAGGTGCCGGCCGAGGGGCTGGGCGAGGTTCAGGAGATGATCGACATCTGCGACTTCGCCGTCGGCCTGTCGCGTCAGCTCCATGGCCTGACCATCGCCACCGAGCGCACCGACCACCGGATGATGGAGACCTGGCACCCGCTGGGGCCGATCGGCGTCATCACCGCGTTCAATTTTCCGGTCGCGGTCTGGTCGTGGAATGCAGCACTGGCGCTGGTCTGCGGCAATCCGGTGATCTGGAAGCCGTCGGAGAAGACCCTGTTGACCGGGCTTGCGGTGACCGCCCTGTTCGAGCGCGCGGCCAAGCGCCACGGCAATGTTCCCGATGGCCTGGCCGCCCTGCTGATCGGCGGGCGCGACATCGGCGAGATCCTGGTCGACGACCCGCGGGTGCCGCTGGTCTCGGCCACCGGCTCCACCGCCATGGGCCGCATGGTCGGCCCCCGGCTCGCCAGCCGCTTCGCGCGCTCGATCCTGGAACTGGGCGGCAACAACGCCGCGATCCTTCAGCCCTCGGCCGATCTGGAACTGGCGCTGCGCGGCATCGCCTTCTCGGCGATGGGCACCGCCGGTCAGCGCTGCACCACGCTGCGGCGGCTGTTCATCCATGACAGCATCCATGACAGCTTCCTGCCCCGGCTGAAGGCGGCCTATGCCTCGGTGAAGGTTGGCGATCCGCGCGAAGCGGGTGTGCTGGTCGGGCCGCTGATCGACAGCGCCGCCGGTGAGGCGATGGAACGCGCGCTGGCCGCCGCCCGCGCCGCCGGTGGCACCGTTCATGGCGGGGACAAGGTCGAGGTGATGGGCCAGGGCGCCTATTACCGCCCGGCGCTGGTCGAGATGCCCCGGCAGACCGACATCGTCCGCCACGAGACCTTCGCGCCGATCCTCTATGTCATGCGCCATCATGATCTGGCCGAGGCGATCGCCGCACAAAACGATGTGCCGCAAGGGCTTGCCTCGTCGATCTTCACCAATGACATCAGGGATGCCGAACGCTTCCTCTCTGCATCCGGCTCGGATTGCGGCATCGCCAACGTCAATATCGGCCCGTCCGGCGCCGAGATCGGCGGCGCCTTCGGCGGCGAGAAGGAAACCGGCGGCGGCCGCGAGGCCGGCTCCGACGCCTGGAAGGCCTATATGCGCCGGGCCACCAACACGATCAATTACGGCAGCACCCTGCCGCTGGCCCAGGGCGTCACCTTCGACATCGGCTGACATACGGCCGGCCCCACCCGTCCGTGCCCCCCATGCCGTCCTGACCTGCCCGCCTGGCGATGGCGGGTGCCCTGATCCGGCACCCGCCGCCATCCACCCGGCGGCGAAACCGGAGCCCCCGCCCATGACCGCGCCCGACCTCACCGGCGGCCCTGCCGCCGCCGGATCGCATAGCCATGTCCACACACGGCCGGCATCGGGCTTCAACCCGGCGCGGCGCCTGGCCGGCATCGGCGTCTCCGAGATTCTGGCGATCGGCGCCCGCGCGGCAGCTATGGGCGGTGACGTGATCATTCTGGCCGCCGGCGAACCCGATCTGCCGACCCCCGCCCATATCCGCCAAGCGGCGGCCGATGCGGTCGAGGCCGGCGCCACCCGCTATGCGCCGCTGACCGGCACCCCGGCGCTGAAGGCCGCGATCCGCGACAAGCACCGCCGCGACAACGGGCTCGACTATGCGGCCGACGAGATCATCATCGGCGCGGGTGCCAAGCAGGTCATCCACAACGCCTTCATGGCCAGCCTCGATCCCGGCCGCGAGGTTATCATTCCGGCGCCGTTCTGGACGTCGTATCTCGATCAGGTGACACTGGCCGGTGGTCATGCGGTGACCCCCGCGACCACGGCCGGCAATGGCTGGAAACTCACCCCCGACACGCTCGCCGCCGCGATCACGCCGCGCACGCGCTGGCTGGTGCTGAATGCGCCGTCGAATCCGTCCGGGGCTATCTATTCAGACAGTGAACTCAAATCATTAGCGCGTGTTCTTCATCTGCATCCGCATGTCTGGGTTCTGTCTGATGATATCTATGAGCACATTCTGTATGACGGCCGGCGCTTTGCCACCATGGCCGCCGCCGATCCGGTGCTGGCCGGCCGCACCCTCACCGTCAACGGGGTGTCCAAGGCCTATGCGATGACCGGCTGGCGGATCGGCTGGGGGGCCGGGCCGCGCGCCCTGATCGCCGCGATGGCCGCGATCCAGAGCCAGAGCACCTCCGGCGCCGCCACCCCGTCGCAGGCGGCGGCCACGGCGGCGCTGAACGGCCCGCAGACCGTGCTGGCCGATCATCTGGCGGTGTTCGCCCGCAGGCGCGATCTGGTGATGACGGGATTGAACGCCATCCCCGGCATCACCTGCCCGCCGCCAGAGGGCGCGTTCTATGCCTTTGCGGATATCAGCGGCCTGATCGGGCGCACGACACGCGATGGCACGGCGCTTGCCACAGACGCGGATGTCGCGCGCTGGCTGCTCGACGGCGCGCGCGTCGCGCTGGTGCCGGGTTCGGCCTTCGGCCTGCCTGGCCATCTCCGGCTCTCGTTCGCCGCCGCCGACGACGTGCTCGCCGATGCCCTTGGCCGTATCGGCCGCCTGATCGGAGAAAATCTCGTGTTTGTGTGACACGCACATGCGGGCATCGGTCGGCGATCCGTGTTTAACTGTGCGCGTGCCGCTCAGGGAGACCAGACCATGACCAAAGCCTCCGATCTCGTCGTCCAATGCCTGGAAAGTGAAGGGGTCGAGTATGTGTTCGGCGTGCCGGGCGAGGAGAACCTGGACTTTCTCGACAGCCTGTCGCGGTCGGAAACCATCCGCCTGATCCTGACCCGGCATGAACAGGCCGCCGGCTTCATGGCCGCGACCTATGGCCGCCACACCGGCAAGGCCGGCGTGTGCCTGTCGACCCTGGGCCCCGGCGCCACCAATCTGGTCACCGCCGCCGCCTATGCCCAGCTCGGCGGCATGCCGATGATGATGCTGACCGGCCAGAAGCCGATCAAGAAATCGAAGCAGGGCCGGTTCCAGATCCTCGACGTCGTCGACATGATGGGGCCGATCACCAAATATACCCATCAGTTCGCCTCCGCCGACAACATCCCCTCGCGCATGCGCGAAGCCTTCCGGCTGGCCGAAGAGGAGAAGCCCGGCGCGGTTCATCTGGAACTGCCCGAGGATATCGCGCGCGAGATCACCGACAGCCAGCCGATCCCGGCCAGCCTGAAGCGCCGGCCGATCGCCGAGGCCAAATCGGTCAGTGCCGCGATCCGGCGGATCGAGGCCGCCCGCGCGCCGATCCTGGTCATCGGCGCCGGCGCCAACCGCACCCAGACCAGCCGCATGCTGACCCGCTTCGTCGAGAAGACCGGCATTCCCTTCGTCACCAGCCAGCTCGGCAAGGGCGTGGTCGATGAGCGCAGCCCCCATTTCGTCGGCTGTGCCGCGCTGTCCTCAGGCGATTTCGTCCACCGCGCCATCGAGGCCGCGGATGTCATCGTCAATATCGGCCATGACGTGATCGAGAAGCCGCCCTTCTTCATGAAGCCCGGCGGCACCGAGGTCATCCATGTCAACTTCCGCTCCGCCGAGGTCGACCCGGTTTATTTCCCGCAGATCGAGGTGGTGGGCGACATCGCCAACGCCATCTGGCAGATGGCCGAGGAGATCGTCCCCAATCCCGAATGGGACTTCTCGTTCATGCACACCGCCCGCGATGCCGGTGCCGCCAATATCGCCCGCGATGCCGGCGATGCCCGTTTCCCGATCTATCCACAGCATCTGGTCGAGGTGGTGCGCGGGGTGATGCCGTCCGACGGGATCATCGCGCTCGACAATGGCGTCTACAAACTGTGGTTCGCGCGCAATTACCGGGCGCATCAGCCGAACACCGTGCTGCTCGACAACGCATTGGCCAGCATGGGCGCCGGTCTGCCATCGGCCATGGCCTCGCGTCTGGTTTATCCTGAGGCCCGGATCATGGCGATCTGCGGCGATGGCGGCTTCATGATGAACAGTCAGGAGCTGGAAACCGCCGTCCGGCTGGGCATGCAGCTTGTGGTGCTGATCCTGAACGACAATTCCTATGGCATGATCCGCTGGAAGCAGGCCGATATGGGCTTCAGGGATTTCGGCCTCAGCTATGGCAACCCGGATTTCGTCGCCTATGCCCAGGCCTATGGCGCCCATGGCCACCGGGTGACCGATGCGGCCGGCCTGCCCGATCTGCTGCGAACCTGCCTGGAGGCGCCGGGCGTTCATGTCATCGACTGCACGATCGATTATTCCGACAACGACCGCATCCTGAACCGCGAGTTGAAGACACTCAGCGCCGCCATCTGATCCGCATACCATACCGCCCCCGGAACCCCACCGCCGTGCTGCTTGCCGACCGAGCCGATAGCCGCCTGATGCGTCGCCTGCACCGCCTTGTCGGCGCCGGCGGCCAGCATCTGATACCGCCACTGATGGCACTGGTCGCCAGCGTGCTGGTGGTGCGCAGCGGCGGCGCCGGCCAGGGCGGGGCCAGCCTGTGGGGCGAAGTGGTCCGCCACATGCTGATCATCGGGCTGGCGGCGGCGGTGGTGAACTGGGGGGTGCGCGATTACCTGGTCCGCGCCATGGCTCACCACCCGGGCCAGCGGGTGCAGATCTGGCAGCGCGATGTCGCCACCCGCAGCCTGCTGCTGCTGCCGCCGGCCATGGTCGCCATGTGGCTGGCCCTAGCCTTGACCGCCGAACCCGGCCAGCGTCTTGGCAGCGCCGACGCCGTCCTATCGGGCATCTGGCTGATCACCATGGTCACCGCCGGCCATTTCGAAAGCCTGGGCGTGCATCAGGGCCGGTTCATGGGCGGTTTCAAGGCGGATCTGGTGGTCGGCGCGGTGGTGATCGTGGTGCTGCTGGTGGCGGCGGTGGCCGATGCCGGGCGCCATCTGTCGCCCGGCCGGCTGCTGTTGCTGTTCACCCTGGCCGATATGGCGCGCACCAGTTGGCGGTTCCGGGTGTTCCGCGACACGGTCGGCCGACCGCCACAGACCCTGCCCCCCGGCGGCGGCTGGCAGCAGATGATCGACCGCGACCATCTGCGGCGCACCTGGCCGTTCTGTCTGGTGGCGTTGACAGGGCTGCTGGCCAGCCGCGCCGACACCTATCTGGTCGGCCTCTACCTGCCCGCCGCCGATCTGGGCATCTATCAGGTCAATGCCAGCGTGTTCCAGGCGGTGCAGGTGATCAGCGCGCTGATGGCCATGACCGCGACCCGCAGCATCTATCGCCTGCAGGCGGCATCCGTCGCCCGCATGGCCCGCCGCCATCTGCTGATCGGAGCGGGGCTGATCGCGGTGGCCATTCCCGCCGCATGGGGGCTGCTGACCGTTGGTATGGGGTTCGAGGTCGCGGCCCTCCTGCCGGTTCTGGGCGGGCTTGCGGCCCTGCCCGGCTTCTATGTGCTGCCGGTGCTGCTGCATGGCTATCGTCGCGGCTGGGAACGCCGGATCGCCTGGCTCAGCCTGGGCAGCACCGTGATCATCGTGCTGGCCGGCATGGCCCTGATCCCGCGCATCGGCATGGTCGGTGCGCAGGCGGCAAGCCTTGCCGGATCGCTGGTCCAGGCGGCGATATGCATGACGGTCCTGCGCGGCCGCAGGCCGGCGCGGTCATAGCCCCCGCGGGTCTGCAGGTCGCCGCGCCAGCCCCCGCGGGCGCCGCGCCAGACAGTCGTCGAATATCGCGGCCGTCCGCTCCGCCGCCTGCTCCCACGAAAAGCGCGCGGCATTGGGAAACCCGCGCGCGACCAGCGCGGCACGCGCCGCCGTGTCGTGATACAGGCCAAGAACCGCATCGGCCATGGCCGCCGCATTACCCGGCTCAACGAAAATCGCCGCATCCCCGGCCACTTCGGGCAGCGCCCCGCGACGGGTGGTGATCACCGGGCAGCCGCTGATCTGCGCTTCCAGGATCGGCAGCCCGAAGCCTTCATATTCCGACGGCATTACCAGACACAGCGCCCGGCGGTAATAGGCAGCCAGCACCGGTGTCGGAACCCCGTAGAGGCAGACGATGCCGGTATCGCCCGCGGCCATCAGCGTCTGCGCCAGTGCCCCACGCGGATCCGTTCCCAGAATCACGGTCCGGATGCCCGCCCCGTGCCACAATGTCGCGGCAGCATCCACCACCATCCGGGGCGATTTATGCGGCAGCACGCTGGCGACCATCATCACGAACGGCTCGGCCACCGTGATCATGGCCCTGTCTATCGGATCATCATCGGGTGTCGCCGCCGAAAAGCCGGGCCCGGCAGCCTCCGGCACCACATGCAGTCTTCCACCGACCGGCAGCTTGCAGAAGCGGATATCATTGGCGGTGGCCTCGGACACCGAAATAACCGCGTCGGCCGTCCTCGCCGTCATCACATCCATGACGCGGCGATAGCGCGCCTGATGGCGGTCGACACGGTCGGGCACCATCGCATAGATCAGATCATGGATGGTCACCACCTTGGCAAACCAGCCCAGGACCGGACCGGCATTGCCGGAGCTGAACATAAGATCGACGCGATCCTTGAGCGCCAGAACCGGCAGCGCCGTCTGTTCCCACATCACCCGCTTCAAACGGCCGCCGAAAAGCGGCACCGTGACCAGACGCACATGGTCTGCCAGGTGTTCGGGCACCACATGTCCCGCCTGTGCATAAAGCACGAACCGGTAACGGTTAAGCGCCACCAGAGCGTCAAGAAGCGACCAGGAATATGTGGCCATGCCCCCCGGAATGCCGGGCGGCAGAAAGCTGAAGTTGAGGCCGATCACATTCATTGAGTCAGACACGGCACCAGGGTTGAGGCAGGTCGCATGCGAGGATACGCCTCAAATGCAATCGTTTTGCCAGATGGCATTCGTCGACGGTGTGATTGTCCGCTGAACGTGCCTTTGCAGGCACGGGACGTCGCCGCTAGGCCCCCGGCAGGGACACCCGCACCATGAATCCGATACCGGCGGAGGGCCGGTTGACGATCGACAGACCCCCGCCCTGCCCTTCCGCAAGGCGCCGGCTGATCCGCAGCCCCATGCCGGAGCTTCCCCCCTTTTGGGCTGTCTCCGCCCCGGACGCCTCCGGCAATTGCCGTGGATCTTCCAGATCGTGGGCCAGCACGCCATGGCCTCCCTGCACGCGCTCAGGCGCCACCCCCGGTCCATCATCGCTGATCGAGAAGCCGACCGTGCCGGCGGGCTCGGACAACAGGTCGAGCCAGACCGTACCGCCGGAGGCTGTGTATTTTATCGCATTCGCCAGCAGATTGACCGCGATCTGCTGCACGGTCGCAGGATCGGCGCGCATCGGCAGCGGCGCCGCCCCCATCCGCACATCGAGCCGCAGGCCCGCATCCAGCGCCAGACCGTGCACCAGCCGCAGGGCCGCGTCCAGCGGCTCGCGCAGGTCGGTGGCGCCGAGAGCGGCGGCGTCGCCACGGCGGCCGGCTGATGGCGTATCAAGCAGGGTGTTGACCAGCTTCAGCATCCAGCGGCCGCCTTCGTCGATGGCGCCCGCCCATTTTCGCGGCTCGGCCGGCACCATCGGGTCGACAGCGATCAATGCCGCGTAGCCCATGATTGAACACAATGGCGTGCGCAGTTCGTGAACCAGTTCCGGCACTGCCCGGCCCGGCACCGCCACCATGTCGGCCAGACGCGCCTGAACGCGGCTCGACAGGTCGATCTGCTGCCTGAGGCGGGCATGACTGCCCATCAGGTGCAGACGGTCGGCAACCAGCGCTGCATGGGCAAGCAGAAGCCGCGATTCGGTCGGCGTCAGACCATCGGGCCGGAGGCTGGTGTCGATCACGCACAACGTGCCAAGGGCGGTGCCATCGTTCAGGCGGATCGGCGCACCGGCATAGAAGCGGATGAACGGCGCGCCGGTAACCAGAGGATTGCTGCGGAACCGGGGGTCGCCCACCGGATCGCGGACTTCCAGAATGCCCTTCTGGCACAGCGCATGGTCGCAGAACGCCCATTCCCGTGGGGTTTCGCGGGCATCGAGCCCCGTGCGCGCCATGAACCACTGCCGGCTGGCATCGATCAGCGACACCAGAACGATCGGTGCCGCACAGATGGTGGATACGATGTCGACGATGCGGTCGAGCCCCGGATCCGGCGGGGTATCGAGCACGCCCAGACGATCCAGATGGGCCAGCCGCATGCGTTCAGCCGCGGCGTCACGCGGTGCCACGGCCGGATCGGTGTCGAGCATGTCGTGTTCCGCGATCATCGGCGATCGCCCCTCCTCATCTATGGCGCCCTCATTGTCCCCGGGGCACCCCGATCTCCACCATATTGCCACGGCGAACTGAATGAAGGGTTAAGCACGTGGCGCAAACTGCATCGGACCGACAGCCGCCGCCATGGCGCCAGCACCCTCTTACACCCGGTCGGAGTAGCGGTCGAAAGCCGTCAACCGCCGCACAGGGATATCAAGCTCGGCCCGTCGATAGATCTCCAGCCGGAGGAAGGTCAGCTCGGCCTCGACATCGGCCTCGGCGACATCGCGCCACCACGCCTTGGGCTGACCGTCGGAGCCGTCGTTCCAGCGATAGCCGCGGGCTTTCAGGGCGTCCTTCATGTCGAAGGGGCTGCCTTCGGCGCGGATCCGCATGCTCGCCTGGCGCGCCCCGGCCAGCAGGCTGCCCAGCGCCGTGACGCCCGAAACCGGCAGCGGCCGGGCCAGAACCTCCAGCAGGGCCCGGCAATCCTCGGCGGCCCGATGACCGTCATGGAACAGCCCGGCCTGTGCCAGCAGATAGCCGAGCTTGGTGCCTTCCACGCCCTCGCCCGACCAGTCGATGCCCGATTGCGAGCAGGCCCAGGCCTTCATCCGGAAAATATCCCAGACCCGCTCGACGAACCGGCGATCGAAGCCGGCGTTATGGGCGATCACCACCGATGCCGGCTCGGCGAAGCCCGCAACCTCGATCGGCTCGATCGACTGACCGGCGACCATCTCGTCGGTGATGCCGGTCAGGCGGGTGATCTCGGGCGGGATCGGCCGCCCCGGGTCCTGAAAGGCCGAAAAACTGCCGGTGACCCGGAACACCGTGCCGCCGGGTTCATATTCGAAGGCGATCATACCCAATTCGATGATCGCATCGGTCCTGGGGTCGAGGCCGGTGGTCTCGACATCCAGGATCAGCCCGGTTCGCACCTCGCTGCGGCGCTGGAAATCACCCTTGGCGGCGGCGGTGGAAAACCATTCGCGCGGCGTGATCCGGCGCAGAACGCGATAATCGCCGCTGGCTTCCAGCTTCGCCGCCATGGCCTCCAACGCGGCACGGGCCCGGGCGGATGGGGAGCGGGGACGCGTGGTCATCGGGCCGATGTCACTTGTACAAGACACATCACTTGGACCGGGCCAATCACTTGCGCCGGGCCAATCACTTGCGCCGGGCCAGTCACTTGCGCCGGGCCAGTCATTTGTACCAGACCAGTTGTTCAGATGTGGCGAGCACCGTGCCGGCCGCGTCCCACAGCGTCACCTGCTGGTCGAAAAAACCGTCATGCGCCCGCCGGGCCACCGCTTCAGCCAGCACCGGCGCTCCGCCGATGGTCGCCAGCACCTCCGGACGCGCATGAATATAGGTCGACAGCATAACGGTCGATACCGGCCGCGGGCGACGGTCGAGCAGAAAAACCCGCGGAAACACTGCATCCGCCAGCCCGGCGATGACGGCCACATCGAATGCCGGCTCGTGGCCCGCGGGCCAGTCGCCGGAGCCATCGGGTGCATGATCCGTGTCAGGCGCATGGCGCAGCCATGTCAGGCCCCGGCTGCTGGCGGCGCCCGAAAACGGCTGGCCATCCACCACGCGCATGTCATAGGCGTTGAACCAGCCGGGCATGCCGGGCAGCGGCTTGAAGCGCCGCACCTCGGCCGCCGGCGGCACGGCGGGCATGGCCGAGCGTGGCTCGGTGAAGTCGCCGGTATCGCGGCGCGCGCCGGTGGTGACGGTCGCCTGACAGCACAGAACGTCGCCGCCCTCGCCCGCCTGAATCAGATCCACCTGCCAGAACCCGACCGACCGGCCGATCCGCAGCGGCCGTGTGACGATCCGCAGCGGCCCCTCGGCGATCGGCCCCATGAAGCTGGTGTTGGTGGCGACCACGCCAGCCCCGGCTCCGGCGCCAGCGAGCCACAGGCCTGCCGCCCGCTCGGCGGCCCGTGCCAGCAGGGCCGCGATCCAGCCGCCGAAGGGGCCGATCATGTTCCGCCACAGCGGGTCGGTGCGGCCGCTCCAGGTCTGCTCGCCGCCGGCATCGCCCGACATGAGCTCAAGATCCAGCGAACCCCGGAACGCATCGGCGCGGGCCGCCTGTGTGGCAGGGTCTATCATGGTCATGGGCGGCGGCCTTTCTGGTCCGGTTCCGATGCCCCGCCTGTGTATCATGAAAAATGTCCAGTCGTCAGGTGTCGCCTTGCGCTGGTCTACACCAGCCCGCGCCTCGACGCCTCCAAGGCCGCCTCCGCCCGCGAACAGATGTTGAGCTTGGCGTAGATCGCCTTCACATAGCCTGCGATGGTATGGTCGCTCAACGACAGCAGCCGCGCCACCTCGGCATTGCGCAGGCCCCGCCCCAGCAGGGACAGCACCTCCACCTCACGCGGGGTCAGAACGGTCTCCGGTGTGGTCGGAACATGGGGAGCCGGCACATGGCCATGGCCGTCGGGCTGACGCAGCCGTGCCAGCATCCGCCGGGCGATCGATGGCGACAATGGCGGATCGCCCTGTTCGATCCGGTGCAGATACTGCATCAGCAGCCCGGCATCCTGATCCTTCAACAGATAACCCTGGGCGCCGGCGGCGATGGCATCGAACAGATGCCCGTCATCGTCATAGATGGTCGTGACAATCGTCATCACATCGGGCCGGCTTTCGGCCAGATCGCGGATCAGGTCAATGCCCGATCCGTCGGGCAGTCCCAGATCGACCAGAGCCAGATGCGGACCGCCGGCCGCGCCGGTATCCGCCGGCGGCAGACGATCGGCCAGCAGCGCGCGGGCGCGCGCCAGACTGTCTGCGCTGGCGACCTCGATCCCCGGAAACGTCCTGCGCAGCGTGTCCTCAAGCCACAGCCGGGTCGGCTTCAGGTCTTCGATCACAAACCCATATCGTCCCGCGCCGGCCTCGGTCATGTCCGGCCTCCCGTGGTGTCGCTCGCCCCGACGGTGCCCCTGGCCGGGTGGCACAGCGGCAGATCCAGGGCGACATGCGTGCCCTGGCTGGTTTCGGGAAAGCGCAGAACGCCGCCCAGTTCGATCACCCGGCGGGCAAGATTGCCCAGGCCCAGACCGCCCGAACCGGCTGCACCGGCCTCCGATGCCCCAGCCTCCGATGCGGCGATATCCAGCCCGATGCCGTCATCGCATACCACCAGCCGCAACCATCCGTCGCTCATGCCGATCTCCACCCGTACAGTCGTCGCCTGCGCATGACGAATGACATTGCTGATGATCTCGCGCAATGCCCCGAACAGGTTGCGATAGACCGGATAGTCCAGCATCACCTCGTCGTCGGCGCCATCGTCCAGCGGCCAGTCCAGCGTCAGGCCGGCGGCCTCCAGCCGGCCCCCGGTCTCGTGACGCAGATCGGCGATCACCCGGCCCAGCGGCATGGCGCCACGGGCCAGACCGGCCGCGATGGTGCGAATATCGGCCATGGCCGACCGGATGACCTGTCGGGTCTGCGGCAGATCGGGCTTGTGCAGACCGGTCAGCAGCCGGGCGCCGACATCGTCGTGCAGATCCCGCGCGATCCGGTGACGTTCTTCCGACGCCCCGCGTTCATAGGCGGCGCGGCCTTCGTCGGCATGGACCATCAACTGGGTCAGCTCACGCGCAAGTTGCAGATGGGCCGGTCCGAACAGGCCGCGCCCCCGCCAGGGATAGCCGATGGCCAGCGCCGGCGCATCGGCCGCCGCCGGCAACAGCAGCAGCACGCCGTCGTCCCGGGCCACGGCCACGGCGACGGCGGTTCGCGACGGCGCCAATGTCAGCGGATCGAACAGGCTGCGGATCAGGTCGCGCCAGCGGGCCGCCCGCTCGGCAGGGGTGGCTGTGAAGGCAACCTCGATCACCCGCCGGAACAGTTCATGATCGGGCATCCGCCGGCGCAAGACCATCCGGCGCCACAGCAGATCGCGCAATGGCAGATAGCCGAAGCCCACCGCGATCAGCGACAGGCCCAGCGACGGCCCCTGATCCAGACCGATGACCAGGATCAGCGCCCCGTCCAGCACCAGCAGCAACATGGCGCCCAGGGTATAGAACATCACCCTGAACGCCCATTCATCCAGCTCGAACAGCCGATAGCGCCGCACACCCAGCGCGATGCCGATATAGATCAGCAGAAAGAACCCGAAGGCCAGGCCCTGCGACATCAACTGTTCGCCGCCGAACACCAGCGGCACGGCCATGGCCGATACGAAGACCCCGGCACCCAGCGCCACCGACAGTCCCAGCCAGCGCAAGCCCGCCCGCGCCCGCGGGTCGCGCCGGTTCAGCCGCCACTGCACGCCGATCAGCGCCAGGATCACGATCATCTCGATCATCACCGGCAGATGAATGCCCATCGCCGGCGCGGGCAGCAGCCGTGCGGTATCCAGCACCCACAGCGCGGTCATGGCCACCGCCAGAATTCCGGGCACGATATCGGGCACCAGCCGGCGTGGATACACCAGGAACAGGGCGATCATCGCCACGCCGAAACCCAGCGCGCCCCAGTGGTTGAGCGCCGCCAGCACCCGGAACAGGCTGCCATCCAGCGCCAGTTCCCGCGTGCCATAGATGGCCGAGCAGAAGGCCGACACCGCCAGGGTCGGCGCGCTTAGCGCGAACATCATGGCGCCACGATCATCCTGACGCAGCGCCAGAACCCAGCCGCCGATCAGCATGGCGCCGACACCGGTCACGATCTGCACCCAGAACAGCGCTGGAAGCTGGCCGATCGGCCGCATCGGCGCCGGTGCCAGCCACACCGTCTGCGGCTCGCCCTCCGGGTCGATCAGCGACAGTTGGACCCAGTCATGCGCCAGGATCCCGGCCGCCAGATCCTGCCGGGCCAGCAGATCGACGATCGCCTCATAGGTCGGCAGGAAATCCGGCTCTTCCAGCAGATCCTCGGCCCTCAGCGTCAACTGGCGGCCCTGGCCGTCGGCAATCGCCTGAAGGTGCATGCCAGCCGTCACCCCGGCGGCAGCGGCCGGGCCCTCGGCGGCAACGCCGGTGACCGCCAGTCGGGGTTCCAGCGCCGTCTCGGTCTCGGCGGTTGCCACAAGCCGCAGACCCAGCCAGGGCTGGCCCACCGCGGCCACGACCGACAGCCCGCCCAGCAGCAGACCGGCGGCCAGGGCGCAGAGAATGACGAGGCTCGGAGACCATTTCGGCAAGGGATCGGCCGTGCGCTGAGGGGGATGAGGCAGCGGATGACCGAAAGTTAACACAATCCTAACACTTGACCGCGCGGTTTCTTGCGCATGTCACGAAATGCGGCATCTGACGACCATCCGTCTCACCTGTCAGGCAGTATCCGCGCCTGCCTGCCGCCGCGTGTATATGCGGAAACTATCGTGATTTATGTGGCCATATAATCTGTTGCCCCAAGGCGTTCTGCGGCGTTGGGCGGATTACCCTTCTGTCGCCGCCGGTCGACGCCCGCGTAAAATTGACCGGCGCCCCCCAACCGCCTAGCCTTGGGCGGTGCTGGCGGAATTGATCAGGTGCAGGAGCGGGCGGCATGGCGGCAATGGCCGGGCGGGGTAAGGGCAGAACCGGACGGACGGGCGCCGATGGCGCCGGTGCCGGCGATACCACCGCATCCCGTGCCGGTCGGGCGCAGCCGCGCGGCCGCCGCAAGACCGTGGCCGATGCCCCGGACGGGCAGATCCTGCGGCCGGTCTCACGCATGGTCGCCACCCAGGATGCCGTGCATATGGGCCTGCCCGGTGCGGTGGAAACCGGCGGGCTGGGCGATCTGGATGCGGCGGAGCGCGAAACCCTGCATGTGCTGCTGGGGGCCGGCATCGCCGCCAACAGCCGGCTGGCGCTGGTCAAGGATGCCCGCTATCTGGCCGGCTGGTGGGCGGCGGTCAATGGCGGGCCGATGCCGTGGCCGGCGCCGCCCTCGGCCGTGGTGCGGTTTCTGGTCCATCACCTCTACGACCCGGAAGAGCGCCGCCGCAACCCCGATCATGGCATGCCGCAGGCGGTCGAGGAGCGGATGGTGGCCTCAGGGTTGAAGCGTGCCCCCGGTCCGGCCGCCCCGGCGACCGTCGCCCGCAGGCTGGCGAGTTGGGCATCGCTGCATCGCATGCGCGGCATGAAGCCGCCGACCGAAGATCCGTCGGTGCGCGAACTGCGCCGGCGGCTGTTCCGGTCATCCGACCACATGCCCGGCCGCAAGGCGCCGGCGCCGGTTCTGGCTGACACGCTGGAAGCCCTGCTCCAGACCTGCGAGATCGATATCGACCGCGAGCCGCTGCGGGCGGCACGCGATGCGGCCCTGCTGGCGGTGATGTGGGCCTCCGGCGGGCGCCGGCGCAGCGAGGCCGGGATGATCCGGGTGGAACATCTGCGCCGCGAGCGGCCGCAGCCGGCCGAGATCGCCCCCGATGGCGCGCTGACGCCCGAAGGCGCCGCCAGCGGCTGGCTGCCGGCCATGACCATCGCCCTGCCCCGCACCAAGACCACCCGCGCCATCGATGGCGCGCGGGTCTGGCTGATCGGCCGGCCGGTGGAACTGCTCGATGCCTGGCTTGCGGCATCTGGCATCCGCTCTGGCGCTGTATTCGTGCCGATCGACCGCCATGGCAATCCGCGGGTCACCCCCGACGGTCGCGGCTTCGGCCGCCGTGGCCTCGACGGGTTGAGTGGTCAGGCGGTCGCCCGCATCGTCAAGGCGCGCGCATCCCAGGCGGGGCTGGACCCGCGCGGGATCAGCGCCCATGGCCTGCGATCGGGCTTCATGACCGAGGCTGCGAACCGCGATGTGCCGATCCAGCAGGCCATGGCCCAGTCGCTGCACCGCTCCATCGCCGTCGCCGCCCGCTATTACGACGAAAGCGCCGCCGCCCGTGGCCGCGGCGCGCGCATGATGGTCAATCCGCCCCCAGCGGCGATGCCGCAGGCGGCCACTCCGGCGGCAAAGCCGGAACGGGTTGCGAGGCGCGGGCGCAAACCGCGCCCCTGACCGGATGGCCGGGGCATATGGTCAGTCGGTGGCGGGAAACAGTTCGACATGGCAGGCGCCGTCGCGCCCGTAATACACCGCCCGGCGCCCGGCCAGGGTGACGTGATAACCGACACAGCCGGCGGCGGCGATCCGCGCGCAGAAGCCGCCATAATCGATCGCCCGGCGCTGGACGGCGCCGATCGCCACCGCCACGCCCGCCGCATCGAACCGGCCGGCCGGCGCATGCGCCAGAGGCTCTGCCGCAACCACCGTCGACCAGCCGTCGGGACGGTAATAGGTTTTCTCCGCGCGCAGCAGATCGGCGTGATAGCGCTCGATGCCGGCCGCGCCCAACAGGCCGATCACGTCCGGAAAGCTCAGCTTTCCACGATCGGACCCTTCCGTGCACGCGACCGCGGTCGCATGCGCCATATCGGTCATGACGTCATCCCTCTGTCATCTCTCGGGTTATGTCGGCTGGCGGGTCAGGGTGCGGTGCCGGTCAGTCGCTCGGCACGGTGGTCAGGTGATGGCGGCCGGCGATGCCGGTCAGCACCCGCTCCATCACCTGCCGGTCGGCGGCCGGCAGATCACCGAAGAAGGCCGCATCATTGGCATCGGCCAGCGCCGTCAGATCGGGGATCAGCCGGCTTCCGGCATCGGTCAGCGCCAGAAGCTGGCGGCGTTTGTCGGCCGTGGCGCCGGTTCTGACGATCAGCCCGCGCGCCATCAGCCGGTCGGCCAGTTTCGACAAGCCGCCCCGGGTCATCCCCAGATCGGCCGCCAGCCGGCTGGGCATGGCGGGGCCGGCCTCATGCAGCATGCGCAGGATCACCCAATCGGCGACGCCGATATCGCGCGTCGCCAGCGCCCGGGCGAAGGATTGCGACACGTGGTTCGAGACCAGCCGCAGCCAATAGCCAAGATGGCCGCGCAGCGGCGTATCGGATGCTGGTACGGACATGGTGGCCCTGCTTTTGTTTCCCGGGAAACAATATACCTGTCCGTTTCCCGGTCAACCAATTTTCATCGTCGCATAGCGGCAGCGGGTCCATATGACAGAACCGATCTGCGCCGGTGATCCGAACGGCCATTGCCCGCCCGGGCGGCCGCGCATAACGTCGCGATCGATCTGTCACGCCGCGGTATAAGCGGCGGTCGGGGTTCCGGTGTCCGTGGCGCCGGGGCCGCCACTCTTGAACCGGGGGAGACCTGAACCGATGACCATGGCCTGGGCTGATGCCGCAGAGCGTTTCGACCTCGACGAGACCCTGCGCACCGCGCTTCACGGCGACATGCAGGCGATCAATGCCTGTATCGAATGCTGCGACGCCCATGCGGATGCCGATCCCGACCGGGTGGCGCTGCGCTTCGAACGCCGCGACGGTACCGGCCGCACGCTCAGCTTCGGCGAATTGCGCGACCTGTCGGCACGCTTCGCCGGCCTGCTTGCGGCACGCGGGATCGAAGCCGGCGACCGGGTCGGCGGGCTGCTGCCGCGGGTGCCCGAACTGCTGGTCACCATCCTTGGCACCTGGCGCGCCGGGGCGGTTTATCAGCCGCTGTTCACGGCCTTCGGCCCCAAGGCGATCGAGCATCGCACCGCCACCGCCGGCACCAAGCTGATCGTGACCGACGCCGCCAACCGCCCGAAGCTGGCGGAATTGAGCGTGCCCGCCACGATCGTTGTCACCAACGGCGGCGCCAGCGGCACGGATCTCGATTTCGATACCGAACTGGCCGGCCAGAGCCCTGATGTCGCGCCGGTCATGCGCGGGGGCGACGACCCGTTCCTGATCATGTTCACCTCCGGCACCACCGGCCCGGCCAAGCCGGTGATGGTGCCGTTGCGGGCGATCGCCGCCTTCAAGGGCTATATGGCCCAGGCGGTGGATCTGCGCGCCGACGACCGGTTCTGGAACATCGCCGATCCCGGCTGGGCTTACGGCCTGTATTACGCGGTAACCGGCCCACTGTCGCTGGGGGTGGCGACCACCTTCTATGACGGCCCGTTCACCGCCGAGAGCACCTATGGCCTGATTGCGAAGCTTGGCATCACCAATCTGGCCGGGGCACCCACCGCCTATCGCCTGCTGCTGGCGGCCGGGCCCGAACTGGCGCTGCCGGTGAAGGGCCGGCTGCGGGCGGTGAGCAGCGCTGGCGAGCCGCTGAACCCCGAGGTGATCCGCTGGTTCGCCGAGCATCTGGACGTCACCATCCACGACCATTACGGCCAGACCGAACTGGGCATGGTGCTGTGCAATCATCACGGCCTCAGCCATCCGGTGCAGCCCGGTGCCGCAGGCTTCGCCGTGCCGGGCCACCGCATCGTGGTGGTGAACGAAGACACGCTTGAAGAACTGCCGGTCGGCGAGCCGGGTATTCTTGCGGTCGACCGCCGGAACTCGCCGCTGTTCTGGTTCGACGGTTATTGGAACATGCCGACCAGGTCGCTGACCGAGCGCTATTACCTGTCGGGCGACACGGTGGAGCTGAATGACGATGGCAGCATCAGCTTTGTCGGCCGGTCCGACGACGTGATCACCTCGTCGGGCTATCGCATCGGCCCGTTCGACGTGGAAAGCGCGCTGATCGAACACAAGGCCGTGGTCGAGACCGCCGTGGTCGGCAAGCCCGATCCGGAGCGCACCGAGATCGTGAAGGCCTTCGTGGTGCTGAAGCCGGCATACGAGCCCACAGCGGAACTGGCCGAGGAATTGCGCCGCCATGTCCGGGCGCGGCTGTCGGCCCATGCCTATCCGCGCGAGATCGAATTCGTCGACGAATTGCCGAAGACCCCGAGCGGCAAGCTGCAGCGTTTCATCCTGCGCAACCAGGAGAAGGCGAAGGCCGCCGCGGCCGGCTGACCACGACAGGTGGCGGCGCTCATTGCGCCGCCACCCCGTCCGGTGCCATGTCACCCTCTCGATCGTCATCAAGCTGGATGAAGCCGCCCGACTGGCGGTGCCAGAGCCGCGCATACAGCCCGTTGCGGGCGATCAGCGCGTCATGGCTGCCTTCCTCGACGATGCGGCCCTGATCCATCACGATCAGCCGGTCCATGGCGGCGATGGTCGACAGACGATGCGCGATGGCGATCACGGTCTTGCCCTCCATCAACCGGTCCAGATTGGCCTGGATCGCCGCCTCGACCTCGCTGTCGAGGGCGGCCGTCGCCTCGTCGAGCACCAGGATCGGCGCATCCTTCAGCATCGCGCGGGCAATCGACACCCGCTGACGCTGGCCGCCCGACAGCTTCACACCCCGTTCGCCGACATGGGCGTCATAGCCGGTGCGGCCGGCGCTGTCGGCCAGGCCTTGAATGAAGTCATGCGCTTCCGCCCGCCGGGCGGCCCGGATCATGTCGTCATCGCTGGCATCGGGCCGGCCATAGATGATGTTGTCGCGCACCGACCGGTGCAGCAGCGAGGTGTCCTGGGTGACCACGCCGATATTGGCGCGCAAGGATTCCTGCGTCACATCGTTGATGTCGATACCGTCGATGGTGATCCGGCCGGTTTCGACGTCATAGAACCGCAGCAGCAGGTTGACGAGCGTCGACTTGCCGGCGCCGGACCGGCCGATCAGGCCGATCTTCTCGCCCGGCCGGATCGACAGGTCGAGATCGCGGACCACCGCCCGATCACCACCATAATTGAAGCCGACGCCATCGAAATGGATGGCACCCGTCACCCGCCCCAGACGCTGGGCATCGGGCCGGTCGGCCACCTTGTGGGGCCGCGAGATCGAGTTGATGCCATCCTGCACCGTGCCGATATTCTCGAACAGCGCCGACATCTCCCACATGATCCACTGCGACATGCCAAGCAGACGCAGCACGAACGACACCGCCACCGCGATCGCGCCCACCGAAATCGCCGCCTCGCTCCACAGCCAGATGCCGATGGTGGCGACCGACGCCAGCAGGATGTAATTCATCGTTTGATTGGCGACCTGCACGAAGGTCGCCATGCGCATCTGGGTATGCACGGTGCCGAGGAAGCGGTCCATCGCGTCGCGGGCATAGACGTCTTCGCGCATTGCGTGTGAAAACAGCTTTACGGTCGCGATATTGGTATAGCTGTCGACGATCCGCCCGGCCATTTCCGAGCGCGCATCGGCCTGACGGCGCGACACCCGGCGCATGCGCGGAATGAAATAGCGCAGCAGCGAGCCATAGGCGACCAGCCAGCCCGCGAAAGGCAGCATCAGCCGCCAATCCGCCGAGGCCGCGACGATCAGCGCGCCGGTGAAATACACCAGCACGTAATTGCCCATGTCGAGCAGCTTCATCACGGTTTCGCGCACCGCCAACGAGGTCTGCATCAGCTTGGTGGCGACGCGGCCGGCGAATTCGTCCTGGAAATAGCTCATCGACTGGCGCACCAGATAGCGGTGCAGGCTCCAGCGGATGCGCATCGGGAAGTTGCCGAGCAGGGTCTGGTGGATGATCAGCGAATTGCCCAGCGCCAGCAATGGCATGATCACCAGCACCAGCACGCCCATCGCCGCCAGTTTCCAGCCCTCGGTCTGGAACAGCGCCTCGGGCGTGGTGCCCGACAGAAGATCGACGATCGAGCCCACGAACGAGAACAACAGCACTTCCGAGACGGCAATCGCCGTGGTCAGTGCCGCCATCATCAGCAGCCATTTTTCCGAGCCGCGGGTGTAATGGCGACAAAACGCGATCAGCCCGGTCGGCGGCTGTTCGGGCAGTGCCGGCGGATAGGGGTCGAGCCGGCCTTCGAACCAGCCCATCACCCGCGACACCGGGCCGCCGCGGCGGGGCGGCCCGGTGTCGGCGGATGCAGGTGCCGCGGGGGCGGCACGATCGCCGGATCTGGACGCGGTCATGACGTTCCCTGACATGAAACGGTGTTGCGGGGGAGCGGCGGTGCCGCCGGGAGGCATGCCTTGGATATTCTGACAAGCATAAGCTTGATATATGCATTGCCAGCCGTCGTGACCATAGCCCGCCTACGCGGGGCTGGCTTGCATCGGCTTGATGTCGGGTGGCAGCACCGCCCCGTCATCACCGGTCAGCCGCGCCGCCAGCCGCCGCATCCGCCCCTCGAACACCGCCGTATCATCGAGCGCGCGGGCCAGCACCACCGCGCCCTGAATATCGGCCACCGCATCGGCCGCCATCTGCCGCGCCGGCGCCGCCGCGACACCGGTCGTCTCGATCGCCGCCGCCAGGGCGTCGATCCAGGCGGTGAAATACGACCGGATCGCCAGGGCGAACCGGTCGCGCACGCTGTCGAGCGCGAACGCCCCCACCAGACACACCCGCCGACCTGAGCGGAAATACTGGCTGGAAACGGCGCACATTCCCTGCATCGCCGCCCGCGCCGCATCGCCGTCACCACTGGCCGCGGCCGCGCGCAGCGGCGCGAACACCGCCTCGGTGAACCAGCGGTCGATCTCGGCCAGCACCGCCGCCGCCATCTCTTCCTTTCCGCCCGGAAAGAAGTGATACAGGCTGCCGCGGCCGAGACCGGTTTCTGATGCGATCATGCCCAGGCTGGCGCCCTCGAACCCGTGGGCGCGAAACACCTCGGCCAGCAATCGCACCACGTCGGCGCGTTCATGGATCAGTCTTGCCATCGCCTCGCCGTCACCATCGCGTCGTCGTCACCTTGTGCCTCACAGGCCAAGCGCCGACAGCCCGGGGTGATCGTCCGGCCGGCGCCCCTGCGGCCACAGAAACAGCCGGTCGGTCGCGGCGATCGGCAGATCATTGATGCTGGCGATCCGCTGCCGCATCAGGCCGTCCGCGTCGAAAGCCCAGTTCTCGTTGCCATAGGACCGGAACCAGTTACCACTGTCATCGTGCCATTCATAGGCGAAGCGAACCGCGATCCGGTCGCCGCTCACCGCCCACAGCGCCTTGATCAGGCGATAATCCTGCTCGCGCCGCCATTTGTCGGTGAGGAATCGCACGATTTCGGCCCGACCTTCAATGAATGTGGCGCGATTGCGCCACCGGCAATCGGGCGTATAGGCCAGCGCCACCCGCTCAGGGTCGCGGCTGTTCCAGCCATCTTCCGCCAGACGCACCTTGATGGCGGCGGTTTCGGGCGTGAAGGGCGGCAGGGGTGGACGGGGTTCGGGCATCGATCGGCTCCTATCTTTTGTATCGAACGTTAAACACTGTACTAATTGATACAATTCAAAGGTCACGCCGTCAACGGCTGTCCGCCAGCCGCCTCGACACATGGCGCCGCCGGGCGGGAAAACCGCTTATGATGCAGGAAGAACCGCCGATCAGGGCGACCCGGCCGCACCCGGCCGGACGTTGCGGCACGGGAGGGGCGACACCCATGTCAGAGACAGCACATACTCCCACCACTCCACCGATACTGATCGTCGGCGCCGGCCCCACCGGACTGACCCTGGCCCTGGCGCTCACCGCCTGTGGCATCGCCTGCCGGATCGTCGACAAGGCGGCCGAGCGCACGCAGGTCTCGAAGGCCCTGGCGGTGTGGAGCGGCAGCCTTGAAGCCTTCGCCGGTCTGGGGGTTGCCCGCAGCATCATCGATGCCGGCATCCGCATGACCCATATGCGGGTGGGCGATGGCGGCCGCGAACTGGCCGCGATGCCGATCGCCGAAGGCGTCGACAGCGCCTTTCCCTTCGTGGTGATCATTCCGCAGTCTGAAACCGAGCGCCTGCTGGCCGAGCATCTGGCGGCAAGGGGCGTGACGATCGAACGCGGCCTGGACCTGGTGGCGGTGGACCAGACCGCCCATGCGGTGCGGGCGGTGCTGCGGCCGGCCGGCCATGACGACGACCGCGCCGACAGCGCCGTGACCGCCGCCTATGTCGTGGGCTGCGATGGCGCGCGCAGTGCAGCGCGTCATGCCATGGACATTCCGTTCACCGGTTATACCGAGCCGCAGACCTTCATCCTGTCCGATACGACGATGGCGGGGCCGCTGGATCCGACATCGCTCTATGTCTGGTGGGGCCAGGGCGGCAGTGTCGCGCTGTTTCCCATCGGCGACGGGGTCTGGCGGACCTTTGCCATGCGCGACGATCCAGACGACCAGTCGCCGCCCGACCTTGAAGAGATGCAGGCGCAGTTGAACCGCTGCGGCCCGCCCGGTCTGGTCGCCGGCGATCCGACCTGGCTGTCGGCCTTCCGGGTGAATGAACGGCTGGTCGAATGCTATCGCCGTGGTCGGGTGCTGCTGGCCGGGGATGCCGCCCATATCCACAGCCCGGCCGGCGGCCAGGGCATGAACACCGGCATTCAGGATGCGGTCAATCTGGCCTGGAAGCTGGCGGCGGTGCTTCAGGGCCGTGGCGACGCGACGACGCTTCTCGACAGTTACGAGGCGGAACGCCGGCCGGTGGCCCGGCAGGTGATCGACGGCGCCGCACAGAAGCTGCATGTCGGCATGGTCGCGCGCGGCACCGCCACGCGGCTGTTGCGCGATGTGGCGGTGTCGGTGGTCTCGAAGCTGCCGATGCTGCGCCGCAAATTGCAGGTGGAGCTGTCGGAAACGGCGCTGCGCTATGATACCGGGGCCCTGATCAGCCGGCCTGCGCCCCAATCGGCCCATCGTCATCCGGCGCCGGGTGAACGGGCGCTCGACGGGCCGCATGGCGAGGGGCCGTTCTGGCGGCATCTGTCGGTCAGCCATCACTGTCTGCTGGTCTTCGCCGACGCTCTGCCCCCGGCCCTGGCGCAGAGCCGCAGCCATTGCGGCACGGCCATCGCCGTGGTCACCGTCGCCCTGACCGATGATCCGGATGGCACGCTGGCGGCCCGCTATGACGCTCGTCCCGGCAGCGGCGACTGGGTGCTGATCCGCCCCGATCAGTTCATCGGCGCCCGTGGCCGCGCCGATGATGCGGCGGCGTTCGATGCCTATGCCCGGATGGCCCTGCTGCCGGCCGGATGATGCATATGCCACAAGCTATGCATCAGACGATGAACATCCATGTCTCAGACGCAGATACTGATGTTTTGTACATCACTTCTGATTTTTGTAGCATGATCAATGCCAGTTCAGACCGGAGGCAAGCTTGATCACGGCGGCACAGATGCGGGCCGCGCGGGCCCTGCTCGGCATCGACCAGCGCCAGTTGGCCGAATTGTCGGGCGTCTCGCTGCCTACCATCCAACGGATGGAGGGCAGCGACGGCAATGTCCGCGGGGTCATCGACACGCTGACCAAGGTGGTGGAGGCCTTCGACCGGGCCGGCATCGAATTGATCGGCGATGGCGCACCCAGCCAGGGCCAGGGGCGGGGCGTGCGGCTGAAACAGCCGCGCGCCGGCGCATGACCTCCACATCGGACACGCCGGCGCATCGGGCACGCCGATCGCCGACCGCATCGCCATGCGACGGAAGGACGGATCAACCGATGGCCGCGCGTCTCGCGGGCCCGCGTCTTGCGGACCTCTTCACCCCGAAACTCATCACCGTGCTGCGCGAAGGCTATGGTGTGGCCGGCCTGCGCGCCGATGCGATCGCCGGCCTGACGGTGGCGATCGTGGCGCTGCCGCTGTCGATGGCCATCGCCATCGCATCGGGTGTGGGCCCTGAACGCGGGCTTTATACCGCCATCGTCGGCGGTTTCATCGTCTCGTGCCTGGGTGGCAGCCGGTTTCAGATCGGCGGGCCGGCGGGCGCGTTCATCGTGCTGGTCGCGGCCACAGTCGCGGCCCACGGCGTCGACGGGCTGATCCTGGCCACGATGATGTCGGGGCTGATCCTGCTGGCGATCGGCGCGCTCCGGCTTGGCACCTTCATCAAATACATCCCCTATCCGGTGACCGTGGGCTTCACCGGCGGCATCGCCGTGATCATTTTCTCAAGCCAGATCAAGGATCTGTTCGGCCTGACGCTCAGCGGACCCGAACCCGGCGAGATCCTGCCCAAGCTCGCCATGCTGGCCGATGCGGCCCCCACCATCACGCCGGCGGCAACACTGGTGGCACTTGTCTGCATTCTGGTCATCCAGGGCTTGAAGATGCTGGCGCCGCGCGTGCCGGGCATGCTGGTCGCCGTGGCCGGCGCCGCGATCGCGGCCTGGCTGCTTGATCTGCCGATCGAAACCATTTCCAGCCGCTTTGGCGGCATTCCGCAGATGCTGCCCGCGCCGGCGCTGCCCACCATCACGCTCGACCGGGTGGTGACGCTGCTGCCGGCGGCGCTGTCCTTCGCACTGCTCGGCGCCATCGAAAGCCTGTTGTCGGCGGTGGTCGCCGACAGCATGACCGGGCGGCGCCACCGGTCGAATTGCGAGCTGGTGGCGCAGGGTGTGGCCAATATCGCCTCGGGCCTGTTCGGCGGCTTCTGTGTCACCGGCACCATCGCCCGCACCGCCACCAATGTCCGCGCCGGCGCGCGGGGGCCGGTCGCGGGCATGCTGCATGCCCTGTTCCTGCTGGGCTTCATGATCCTGGCCGCGCCATTGGCCGGCTATATCCCGCTGGCCGCCCTGGCGGCGGTGCTGGCGATCGTGGCCTGGAACATGATCGAGCGCCACGCGATCGGGGTTCTGCTGCGCAGTTCCGGCGGCGATGCGCTGGTGCTGGCCACGACCTTCCTGTTGACCGTGTTCAAGGACCTGACCGCCGGCATCGTCGCCGGCTTCGCGCTGGGCGCGCTGATCTTCCTGCACCGGATGGCGCAGGCGGTCGAGGTTCAGGGCGGAACCCCGCTGGTCGAACCGGATCTGGCCGATAATGATCGCGCCGAAACCGGCGGCCGCACCGCCTATGACCCCAGCCGCGCCACCGACCGCGATATCGTGGTCTATCGCATTTCGGGCGCCTTCTTCTTCGGCGCCGCCGCCACGGTGGGGGCGACGCTCGACAATATCGGCGCCACGCCCAAGGCCTATGTTCTGGATATGAGCGCGGTGCCGCTGCTCGATTCCACCGGTGCCGCCACCATCGAGGGATTTCTGCGCAAAGCCATGCGCCACGGTGCCACGGTCTGGATCGCCGCTGCCCGGCCGGCCGTGCGCCAGATGCTGCACCGCCACGGCATCACCCCGCCGACCGCACATTTCCGCGGCGATGTCGATACCGCACTGCGGGCCGCGCGTCAGGCGCTGGCGAGCACCGGCGCCACCTGACCCGTCGGGCGGGAATACGCCTGTCCGACAATGGCTTGACACACCCCCTCAACTCAACCGCAAGGTGTTTGTTGTATCTGGACACCTGCCCGGTTTGGATGTCCAATCGTCCCTAAGCGAATTGCGCCGACACGCATCTGCGCAGTCATGGGGGAGGAACTGGGCATGATCTTCGATTATGTGATCGTCGGCGGTGGTTCGGCTGGTGCAACGCTCGCCGTGCGGTTGTCGGAGGATCCCACGGTCAGCGTCTGCCTGCTGGAAGCCGGCGGCGAGGGCCGCGACCTGTTCGTGCGCACGCCGGCCGGCGTGGTCGCGATGCTGCCCGGGCGCCCGAAGCTGAACAACTGGGCCTTCGACACCGTGCCGCAGGCCGGGCTGGGCGGCCGCAAGGGCTATCAGCCGCGCGGCAAGGGTCTGGGCGGCTCCAGCGCGATCAATGCCATGCTCTATGTCCGTGGCCATCCGTCGGATTATGACGGCTGGGCGGCCGCCGGCTGCACCGGATGGTCGTACCAGGACGTCCTGCCCTGGTTCCGCAAGGCCGAGGGCAACCAGCGGGGTGCCTGCGATTTCCATGGCGCCGACGGGCCGTTGCAGGTGGCCGATCAGCCCTCGCCGCGCGGTGTCACCCGGGCCTTCATCGAGGCCGCGACCGAATGCCAGATCCCGCGCAACGACGATTTCAACGGCCCGCGCCAGGACGGCGTCGGGCTGTATCAGGTGACCCAGTTTCACAGTGGTCCGCGCCGTGGCGAACGCTGTTCCGCCGCCGCCGCCTATCTGCACCCGGTGATGGCCAACCGCACCAATCTGACCGTTCTGACCCGGGCCCATGCCACCCGGATCATCGTCAAGGATGGCCGCGCCACCGGCGTCGCCTATCGTCGCGGCCGGCAGCCCGCCGAGGTGCAGGCCCGGATCGAGGTGATCCTGTCGGGCGGGGCGTTCAATTCGCCGCAACTGCTGATGCTGTCGGGCATCGGCCCGGCGGCGCATCTGCGCGGCATGGGCATTCCGGTGCTGCATGATCTGCCGGGCGTCGGCCGCAATCTTCAGGATCACCCGGATTTCGTGCTGTCCTATCGCTCGCGGATCACCGATATGTTCGGCATCGGCATGGCCGGAACCATGAACCTGATGCGGGCCTTGCGGGAATGGCGGCGCCAGGGCACCGGCATGCTCACCACCCCCTTCGCCGAGGGCGGCGCCTTCCTCAAATCGGAACCGCATCTCGACCGACCCGACCTGCAACTGCATTTCGTGATCTCGATCGTCGACGATCATGCCCGCAAGCTGCATCGGGGCTATGGATTCAGCTGCCATGTCTGTGTGTTGCGGCCGAAATCGCGCGGTACGCTGGAACTCGCGGGGCCGGATCCGATGATGGCGCCGCTGATCGACCCGGCCTTCCTGTCGGATGACGACGACATGGCGCTGATGCTGCGCGGCACCCGCATCACCCGCCGGATCATGGAGGCGCCGGCCCTCGATGGCTTCCGCGACCGGGAACTCTATATGCAGGGCCCGCAAAGCGACGAGGAACTGACCCGCCATATCCGCGCCCGTGCCGACACCATCTATCACCCGGTCGGCACCTGCCGGATGGGCAGTGACGACAACGCCGTGGTCACGCCCGATCTGACGCTGCGCGGTATCGACCGTCTGCGGGTGGTGGATGCCTCGATCATACCCAACCTGATCGGCGGCAACACCAACGCCCCCACGATCATGATCGCCGAACGCGCCGCCGACCTGATCCGCCGCGACCGCCTGAGCGGCAGCGGCAGCGGCCAGACCACCGCCGCCACCACCACCGCCGCCACCGTCGCCGCCTGATCGCCTCCCGCCCCTCATCGAAGGTCCGGTCATGATGGACAGCCTGAGCCACGAGCACACGGCCCCCGCGGCACCGGATGCCGGTGCGCCGCCCGGTGCCCTGATCCTGAACGACAGGATCGCCCGGCTCGACGCCGCCAGCACCGCCTGGGCACGCACCACGCTGGTCGAGCGGATCGGCGTGATCGAGGCGGTGCGCGATGCCCTGATGGCCGCCGCCGAGGATTGGGTGCAGGCGGCGGCAACCGCCAAGCAACTGACACCGGAGGCGGCGGCCCTGGGCGAGGAATGGCAATCGGGCCCCTATGCGCTGATGAGCGGCTGCAACGACTATCTCCACACCCTGCGCGGTCTGGCGGCCGATGCCGCGCAGGGCGCGGGCGCCAGGCCCCGGCATCTGCGCGGGTTGAAGACGCGGGCGTTGCCCAACGGTCAGCTTGCGGTCGAGGTTCTGCCGTCAACCCATTGGGATAAAATACTGTTTAGCGGCGTCAAGGCCGAGGTCTGGATGCGTCCGGGCATCACCGCCCCTGGGTTGAAGGATCATGTCGCCGCCAGCCAGTCATCCCCCGCGGCCTCTCGGAGCGGCCGGGTCTCGCTGGTTCTGGGGGCCGGCAACATCACCGCCATCGCGCCGCTGGACTGTCTGCACAAGCTGCTGATCGACCATGCGGTGGTCGTGCTGAAACTGAACCCGGTGCTGGACGCGATGAAGCCGGTGCTGGAGCGGGTGTTCGCGCCGCTGATCGCGCGTGATGCGCTGGCGATCGTTGCCGGCGATGGCGCCCTGGGGGCGTGGCTGTGCCGGCATCCGCGCATCGCCTGTATCCATGTCACCGGATCGGCCGCCACCTGGGGGGCGATCGTCTGGGGCTGCGGTGCGACGGGCCAGCGCAACCGCGCCGCCGACGCGCCGGCCAATCCGCGACCGGTGACGGCGGAACTGGGCTGCGTGTCGCCGACCATCGTGGTGCCGGGGCCGTGGAGCGCCGCCGATATCGCGTTTCAGGCGGAAAACATCGCCAGCCAGAAGCTCCACAATGGCGGCTTCAACTGCATTGCCTGCCAGATGCTGGTTCTGCCGCAGGACTGGCCCGCGGGCAACCGGCTGCTGGCCGCGGTGGAGCGGGTGATGGCGGCGGCGCCCCGGCGGGCGCTGTGGTATCCGGGGGCCGCCGCGCGCATCGCGGCGGCGCTGGATGGCGCCGGCCATGTCGTGCGCCGGCTGGGTGCCGGTACCGAGGGCCGCGCGGTGGTGGAGCCGCCGCGTCTGACCCGCGACCGGCCGATGGAAACCGACGAGGTGTTCGCGCCGGTTCTGGCGGTGACCCGCCTGCCCTTCGCGCCCGCGGCCGGTGCCGATGGCGCCACGCCCGCCGAGATCGAGGCCTGGTTGCGCCGCGCGATCACCTGGAGCAACGACCGGCTGTCGGGCACGCTGGGTGCCAATATCCTGATCCATCCCCGCACCGCCAAAGCGCTGGGGCCGCGCTTCGATGCCCTTCTGGCCGATCTGCATTACGGCTGCATCGCCGTCAATGCCTGGTCGGGGCTGGGTTTTCTGCTGGCCCGCACGCCCTGGGGCGCCTTCAACGGCGGCGCGCTGGACGCCGTCATGGCCGGGCGCCCGCCCGCCGATCCGGGCAGCGGCATCGGTTTCGTCCACAACACGCTGATGTTCGATGCGGCCGAACGCGCGGTGGTGACCGCGCCGTTCCGGCCCTTCCCGCGCGGATTGCTGTCGGGGTCGCTGGCGATGCTGCCGCGCCCACCCTGGTTCGTCACCCATGGCCATGCCGCCGAGATCGGCCGTCGCCTCACCCGCTTCGCCTATCGGCCCGGCTGGCGGCACCTGCCCCGGATCATGGCGGCGGCGCTGCGCGGTTAGCCTCCGCCCCCCGCAGCCCCCCTGGCCCGCAGCCCACCTCTATCCCGCCGCATACGCCTCCTCGATCAACTGCCGCAGATGGCCGGGACTGGTCAGCACCAGAGCGCCGCGTCGCCGCTCGATCAGCCCGGCACGGGTCAGCGCCGCCAGTTCGCGCGACACCGCCTCACGATGGGTGCTGATCCGGGCGGCAAGGTCGGTCTGGATCGGCGGCGGCGAGATGATCGCGCGCCCGGCATCGGCCGGGTCGGGGCGCGACTGGCGCAGCAATTCGGCATACAGCCGATGGCGGACATTCAGCGCCGAGAACTCGGTCACCCGTGTCGCCAGCATCCGCACCTGGGCGGCCAGCAGGCCCAGCACCCGGTCGCAGACGCCGGGATGGCGGTGGATCGCATCCCGGAACACCGCCGCCGGCATGCGCGCGACCGTGGATGCGGTCATGGCCAGGATGCCGGCCGATCGCGGGCGCCCGTCGATGGCGGCCAGTTCGCCGAAGAACTCGCCGTCGCGGATATCGCGCAGAATGATGTTCTGGCCGCCCGGCTGGCGGATCAGCACCCGCACATGGCCCTGCACCACGAAGAAAACATCGGTGCCGTCATCCTGATGGTCTATGATCGAGGCGCCGGCGGCGACACGCCGCCAGGCACAGCGGCTGTCGAGTGCCGCGATCTCATCGGCGCCAAGGCTCCCGAACAGGGGGAATCGTGACAGGGTTTCCGTGCGTCTGACCATGCTGCGCTACCTGTCCTTCCGATCTGGCAATAGGGCCCCGCACCTGCGCCGTCCGGCTGCCGGCACCGGCGCGCCCCCGGCGCCATGGCTGCCGCGGCTGCGCATCATATCCGGCCTGATCCTGTTCCTCTATGCTGGCTGTCACTTTACCACTCATGCCTCGGGCATCCTCACCGTCACGGCGATGGAGGCCACCAGCGGGGTGCTGCTGGTGCCCTGGCACAGTTGGATCGGCCAGACCGCGCTGTATGGCGCCTTTCTGGTGCATGTCGCCATCGGGCTGCACAGCCTGTATCGCCGCCGCCATCTGCGCATGCCGGTGGCGGAAGCCTGGCAACTGGCGCTGGGCCTGCTGATCCCGGTCATCGTCATCCGCCACGCGATCAGCGTGCGGCTGGGCGATGCGCTTTACGGCCTGGACGACAGCTATTGGCGGATGCTGTCGGGCTATTGGCTGCCCGAAGCCGGCATCAATCTGGTGCTGCAACTGCTGCTGCTGGTGATGGTCTGGGTGCATGGCTGTATCGGCCTGCATCGCTGGCTGCGGTTCAAATCCTGGTTCCGGGCCCGGTCGCACGGGCTGCTGGTCGCGGCGACACTTCTGCCGGTGCTGGCGGTGATCGGGATCAGCGTCGCCGGCGCCGATATCCAGTTGCGGGCGGGTGCGGGCGATCCGCGACTTGCCGCTGAAACCGCCATTGCCCCCGAGGTTCTGGCCGCGGCCATCCCCCGGCTGGTCGGGCTGGTCGAGCTGCTGACCTTCGGTTATGTGGCGCTGGTGGCGGCGGTGCTGACGGCGCGGCTGTTGCGCGATGCCCATGCGCGCCAGTTCCGGGCGATCCGCATCCGCTATGCCGGCCATACCACCGGCGGCGCCGGCCGGCCCGAAGACCGGGTCGCGCCCGAAGACCGGGTGGCACCCGAGGACCGGGTGGCGCCCGACGAGCGGGTCGCAGTGGTGCCGCGCGGCTACAGCGTGCTGGAAGCCAGCCTGCGGGCCCGCATCCCCCATGCCTCGATCTGCGGCGGGCGTGGCCGCTGTTCCACCTGCCGGGTCCGGATCCTGGCCGGTGCCGGCCATCTGGCCGCGCCCGACGGGGTGGAGGCGGTGATGCTGCACAGGATCGGCGCCCCCGCCGATGTCCGGCTGGCCTGCCGGATCAGGCCCATGGGCGATGTCACCGTGCTGCCGCTGATCCCCGCCGGCGACCGCGCGGCATCGGTGGCCGCGTCCGAGCCCGGCGGTCCCTCGCATGGCGGGCTGGTGGGTGGCGCGCGTGAGGCGGTGGTGGTGGCCCTGTTCGTGGATCTGCGCGCCTCCACCCGGCTTGCGGCTGAACGCACCGCCTATGACGCGCTCTATCTGATCGAACGCTATGTCGACACGGTGACCGATGCCATCCGCAGGGCCGGCGGCCGGGTGACCGGTATTGCCGGTGACGGGGTGATGAGCGTGTTCGGCGGCACCGGTGCCACCGACGACATCCCCGGCACCTGTGCGGCGGCGCTGGCCGCGGCGGCGGCCATCTGGGACGGCGTCGACCTGCTGTCGCTGGAACTGCGCCACGATCTGGGCGCGCCGTTGAAGATCGGCATCGGCATCCATCTGGGGCCATCGGTGGTCGGCACCATCGGCATGGCGGAGCCGCGGCCGATCCAGTTCCTGGGTGACACCGGCAATGTCGCGGCACGCCTGGAAGCCGCCACCAAGGACCACGACTGCACGGTGGTGATGTCGGATGCGGTGATCGCCGGCATCGTCGCGGGCGGCAAGGGGCCGGCGGCCGGCACCTTGGCGGCGGTGCCGCATCGCCTGCTCGACATCCGGGGCCGCGACGGGGTGCTGCCGGTCAGGCTGGTCGCCAGCCGCGCCATGCTCGATGCCTTGCGCGGTATTCACTGACCGGATGCGTCCGCGGTGTGGGCTTCTGCACAGCATTCGCTCGTCCGGCGTCTCATGCTGCGGCTGAATCACCCCATCCGCACCCAGGGAACATGCCCACGATGACCAAACTGCTTCAGCCCTACCGTCCCCATGCCTTCGCGCTGCTGCGCATCGTCACCGGCTTCCTGTTTCTCTGGCATGGCACCCAGAAACTGTTCAACCTGCCGCCCGCCGGCTATGAAGCGCCGGCCTGGATCGTGTATATCGCCGGCCCGATCGAACTGGTCGGCGGCGCACTGGTCATGATCGGCCTGTTCGCCAGCCCCGCCGCCTTCCTGTGCAGCGGCATGGCCGCCGCCGCCTATTGGCTCGGCCATGCCAATGGCGGCCTGCTGCCGATCGTCAACAAGGGCGAGCTTGCGGCACTCTATGCCTTCGTCTTCCTGTTCATCTCAACATATGGCGCCGGGATCTGGAGCGTCGATGCCATCCGGGGCAAAACCAGCGCCGGTTGATCGGGCAGCCGGGCTGGCAGCCGGATGGCGGCGGCCGCCCGGCTGGTTCCTGGGCTTCATTATCATGGTCTGGAACAGGGAGAGCTTTTGCCGTTGGTTTTGACGCTGTGTCGAATGACATTGATGAACGCATTGACCACGGGCGGCAGACTGCGATCTTTGGCCGTCGCAATCGATATTCCTCTACCCAGGCGCAGATGCGGTACAGGCAGAGCCACCAGATCTCTGTGATCCAGAAGTTTAAGAAGTCCTTCGGGAACAATGGCGACAGCCAAGCCAGCTTTCACGATGGCGATGGAAGATAGCGCGTGCATCGTCTCCATAGCCGGTGTGAAGGTCAGGCCCTCAGACGCGAAAGCTTGATCCAACTGCGCGCGGATGGCGGCTTGCGCCGGCATCGATACGATCGCATGATCGGCAATGTCTTTCAAACCGGGCTCACGCATTTGCGTGAGCGGATGATCCACAGGCAGCAACAGGACCATGTCTTCGGTAAGAAGATGCTCCATCTGTATATGCGGCACCCGCGAGGGATCGACCGATGGCGACAACGCGAAATCGACGTCGCCGACCGCGACCCGCTCCAGAGCCTGGCCAAAAAAATCGTCACGAATGATGATGTCTATCCCTGGATAGGCGCTGCGAAAATCGCGGACGATCTCGGGGAGCATGATCGCCGAGACCGTCGGCGTCGCGCCGACCCTCACCCGGCCCCGGATCAGTTTTTCCTCGTCGCGGAATTCATCAAACACGGCCTTGAGGTCCGCGATCGCATTCTCCGCGCGCGACCGGAGCCGTTCACCATGCGGTGTGATCAATACCCTGCGTGTCGTGCGGGTGAATAGCTCAACTCCAAGTATATTTTCGGCGGTACGAATTCTTGCGGAAATGGCGGACTGGGAGACACCCAGCACATCCGCCGCCTGACTGAAGCTGCCGGTTTCGGCAACCGCGACGACGGCCTCCAGTATCGACAAATTCATGGGGAGTTTTGACATTTATCACCTATTTTCATGAGTTTATTATAATTATTCGTTTGTTTTGTCAATGGGCCACCGACAAAGTTGCCGTGGGAGGAAGAAGCGGTCGACGACGATCAGGCGTCGCCATTCGCCCCCAAGAAACTTGAGGGACGCCCAGAATGACCAGTATTTCAGAAGAAATCGCCTCTTTTGCCTTATCGACGCTTTCAATACCGGATGATGTCCTTGCGCTCGCGCGCCTTCACTTCATGGACACTTTCGGTATTGCCGTGGCATCGTCTGGTTTCCCGTTCGCTGCATCGATAAACAGTGCGGCAAATGAGCTTGGATCGGGTGCGGATGCGCATGCGATCGGGACCGGTCGGGCACTGCCAGCTCCGTCGGCCGCCCTGGTGAATGGCGTCCTGGCACATGGCCTTGACTACGATGATACCCACATCGCGGCCATCTACCATGCCAGCGCCACAGCCTTTGCGAGCGCGCTGGCCGCCGGCGAGGCAACGAAGTCCTCAGGTGCCGCGGTTCTGGAAGCCTATGTCGTGGCCTTGGAGGTCGGATGTCGGCTGGCGCTGACCGCCAATGGCGAATTCCATGACCGGCATCTGCACCCGACATCCATCTGCGGTCCATTTGCCGCCGCCTGCGCAGCCGGCCGGCTCTATGGAATGGATCATGCCGCGCTCTCCAATGCTCTCGGCCTGTGCGGCTCTCTTGCCGGCGGGATACTGGAGCTGGAAGGGTCCTGGATGAAGCGCCTTCACCCGGGCTGGGCCGCGCATGCGGGGCTTTCGGCGGCCGCGATGGGCCGGGCGGGATTCAAGGGGCCGCGCCAGGTTCTTGAAGGAGATCACGGATTTTTCGCGGCACATCTGGGCAGAAAGCCCGACCGCGAGACCCTGCTGGCCGGGCTGGGGCAGAGCTGGGAACTGATGGGTCTGGCGATCAAGCCCTATCCCTGCTGCCACTTCATCCACGCCTTCGTCGATGCCGCCATCGCGTTGCGGGAAACAAACGCGATCGATGTGGCGGCGATCGCGCGGATCGACGCGCCGCTTTCGCAGCGGCTGCACCCGATGGTCTACCTGCCCGAGAACCAGAAGCGCGCACCACAGACGGAGTATGACGCACTTTTCAGCGTGCCCTATGTGATCGGTCTGGCTCTGGCCAAGGGCCGGGTGGACGTGGCCGGGTTCTATGACGGCGATCTGGCCGATCCCGAGGTTCTGGATATCGCCGCCAAGGTGACGTGCAGCATCGACGAAAAGAGCGATTTTCCCGCGCATTTCCCCGGGGAGGTCCGGATCGAGATGACCGACGGAACGCGCCATGTCCTGCGAAAGCCGCAAAGCCGGGGGACGCCCGGCCTGCGACTGACCCCGGGCGAGATCATCGCAAAATTCCGCGCGAACGCGTCTCGTGAACTGCCAGTCGTCCGGGTGGACACGCTGGAACGACTGCTCCAGGACGTCGGCACGGTCGAGGACGTCTCGGCGTTGGTCGCCCTCTCGGAACACCAGATGACGGAATTGGCAGCAGAATGAACATGATCCGGAAAGAACGCGGCCTGCTCTATGAGGATTTTGAGATCGGGCAGGTGTTCGACCACCATTGGGGACGCACTTTCAACGCATCCGATGCCAGCACCTTCGGAAATATGTTCTTGCAGATGAACCCGATTTTCTTCAACCGCCCCTACGCCGAGGCGCTTGGATACGACGACATCCTGATCCCGCCCATGTTCGTTTTCGCAACGGTTCTAGGATTGTCGGTTGAGGATTTATCCGAGGCGGGCGGGCCGTTTCTGGGCGTGGACGATGTCGCATTCGGACTGCCGGTCTATGCGGGAGATACGGTTTACGCGCGCTCGACGGTTCTGTCGCAGCGCCTGACCGAAAGCCGTCCCGGCTGGGGCATCACCGAATGGCATACGATCGGCACCACTCAGCGAGGCGACGAGGTTGTGGACTTCAAACGCCGGAACCTCTCGAAGTGCCGCGCAAAGTAAGGAAAGAAAAAATGAGCGACCTCCCCGATGACATCCTCCAGATGCAGGCGTCCGCGCGATCATTTGCCGAAAAGGAAGTCGAGCCGATCGCCCAGGACCTGCACCTCGCCGATGCGGAAATTCCAGACGGCGTCCTCAAGAAGATGTGCGACATGGGTATCTTCGGCTTGATGGCGAAGGAAGACGACGGCGGGCTGGGAATGGGTAACCTCGCGGCAGCCGTCGTGACTGAAGAGCTGTCGCGGAGCTGGTTCTCGGTGGGCGCGCTGCCGGCGCGCAACTGGGGGCTGATCGAAATCATCTCGCGCAATGGCACGCCGGACCAGAAGACGCGGTTCCTGCCGGGCCTGATCTCGGGTGCGTTGCAGGCGGCTCATTCCGGGACCGAGCCGGAGGCCGGGTCGGACGCGGCCAATATCAAGACGATGGCGGTGAAGGACGGCGACGACTATGTGCTCGACGGCACCAAGCTCTGGTGCACCCATGCCTGCCGCGCCGACATTATCTCGTGCTTCGTGCGGACGTCGAAAGAGCACAAGCATTCCGGCATTTCGCTCCTGCTTATCGAAAAGCCGCGTGGGACGTTTCCGGCACCGGAGTTCACGGCCCGGAAGCTCAACACCATCGGCTATCATGGCATGCACTCATACCAGTTGTTCTTCGACGGGCTGAGGGTTCCTGCCGCGAACCTCGTCGGTGGCGTTGAAGGTCTGGCGTTCAAGCAGTTGATGGCCACCTATGAATTCGCCCGGATGCAGTTTGCCTTCCGGTGCATCGGTCTGGCGCAGGCCGCCTTCGAGAAGGCCCGCGACTATGCCGGCACACGCGTACAATTCGGGAAGACCATCGATAATTTCCAGGCGATCCGCTTCAAACTGGCGGATATGGCCACCGGTATCGAGGCGGCACGACAGCTTGGCTATATGGTCGCACGCAAGCTGGACCGGGGCGAGCGGGCTGATCTGGACGCCGGCATGGTCAAGCTTTTCGCCGCCGACATGGCGCAGAAAGTCTGCCATGAGGCCGTCCAGATCCACGGCGGCATGGGGTTCGCGGTCGAAACCGCGGTGAACCGTTACTGGCGGGATTCGGGACTGCTGACCATCGGCGAAGGCACGTCGGAGATCCAGCGAGAGGTCATCGCGCGCCGACTGATCGAAGGGCGGGGCTGATGGCGATCACCGGCCGCGACACCTATTTCGAAGCCTTTCAGGTCGGTCAGGTCTACGACCACGCCCGGGGGCGCACCATCACCAACTGGGACAATTACGCGCTGACCCATATGTCGATGAATACGGCTTCGGCGCATTTCGACCTGCTGCTGTCGACCTCGGCGATGGACGGACGCTTCAAGGAGCGGATCGTGGCCGGGCCCTGCACGCTGAGCATCGTGATCGGGCTGACGACCGAGGACATGAGCGAGAACGCGTTCATGGATGTCGGCCTCGACAAAATCCGCCTGCATGCGCCGGTGTTCCAGGGCGACACGCTCTATGCGCGCTCCGAAGTACTGGATCTGCGGCAGGCGGACCGCGCGGATGCCGGTCTGATGCGCTATCGGTTTACCGGCCGCAATCAGCACGGCACGGACATCGCATCGGGTGAGCGCACGGTCCTGGTGAAACGCGCCAGTCACTGGGCGGACCGCGACGCAGCTTTCGGAAGGAAGACAGCATGAACGCGCAGGCCCCCGCCGGGCTGAACGGGATCACGGTGCTCGACCTGACACAGGGTGTGGCAGGGCCGTTCTGCACCCGTCTCATGTCGCAGATGGGTGCGCGGATCATCAAGATCGAACGCCCTGGCACTGGCGACCTGATCCGGTTCTGGGACACGATCGTGCACGGCATGTGTTCCGGGCACGCCTGGGTCAATCCCGGCAAGGAGAGCCTGGCCCTGAACCTCAAGGAAGAGGCCGGGCGCGAGATCCTGATGGACCTTGTCGAGAAGGCCGATATCGTCATCGAGAACTTCGTGCCCGGCACGCTGGAAGGCTGGCACCTGGGCTACGAGGCGTTCAAGGCACGCAACGAGAAAGTCATCTTCTGCCGCATCTCGGGCTTTGGCCAGGAGGGCGCCTATTCCGACCGCGCCGCTCTCGACCTGATCGTGCAGGGCGAGACCGGCCTGATCTCGACCAACGGCACACCGGATGAACCGGCCAAGATTTCGCTGTCGGTCTGCGACATCTCCGGCGCGATGTATGCCACGGTCGGCATCCTCGAGGCGCTGTTCCACCGCGAGCGGACCGGGCGCGGGCAGGAAGTGCAGGTCGCGTTGTTCGACGCGATCATGACATGGACCGGATATTTTCCCTACATGCTTTGGTATGGTGGCAAGGCGCCGCAGCGGGTCGGCCTGCATCATCACACCATGGCGCCCTATGGCCCCTATATGGCTGGCGACGGCAAGCAGGTGATCGTCGCGGCCGGGGGGGGACACACGGTCATGTGGCGCAAGTTCTGCGAGGCGATCGGCGACATCGCCCTGTTCGACGATCCGCGCTTCGCAGGCAACAAGGAACGGCTGGAGAACCGCGCAGCGCTCGACGAACGGGTCGGCGCGGCCTTCGCCAGGCACGATCGGGCCTATTGGCTGGACCAGTTCCACAAATGCCAGATCCCGGCAGGGGCCCTGAACACGCTGGAGGATGCCTTGAATCATCAGCGCTTCAAGGACCGCGCGATGGTGCTGGAGGTCGAAAGCGCCGTCGGGCCGGTCAAGGTGTTCGATTTCCCGCCGCGCCTGTCGGACGCGCCCTCGGTCAACCGCCTGGGCCCGCCGCTGGTCGGCGAGCATACCGGCAGCATCCTCAGCGAGATGGGGCTGTCCGGCGACCAGATCGCGGACCTCGCCAGCCGCGGGATTATCGGCACGATGTCGGAGACGAACAATGGCTGACGGTGAAAACGCCGCGCCGGCGGCCAGCGCGACCCTGGCGGCATTTTCCGCGTCGACCCGCGGTTCGGACATCCCCGGATCCGTCCTGGCGCTCATGCGCCAGTGCCTGCTCGATTTCATCGGCAATACGGCATTCGCCGCGGTCAATGCCGACAGCACCGAGGCCGTGCGCAAGGGATTGCTGACTTTCGCGGGCGATGCCGTCGGCGAGGTGACCGTGATCGGCGAAGCCACGACGCGGCCCGCCGCGCTGGCCGTGCTGATGAACGGCACCTACGCGCATTCGATGGATTTCGACGACACGAATTTCTTCGGCAAGCTGCATCCGGGCGTGACGGTCATCCCCGCGGCGCTGGCCGTGGCGGAGGAGACGCATGCGACGGGCCGCGATCTGATCGAGGCCATCGCCATCGGCTACGAAGTGGCCTGCCGTGTTGGTGGCGCCCTGGGTGAAGCGACCTACCAACGCGGGTTCCATCCCACGCCGATCGGCGGACTGTTCGGCGCGGTGGCAGCAGCCGGCCGCCTGCTGGGGCTGACCGGCGAGACGATAGAGGCCGCTTTCGGTCTGGCGGGCAGCCGGGCGGCCGGATCGATGCAGTACATGGAGAACGGAGCCTGGAACAAACGTCTCCATCCCGGCTTCGCCGCGCATGACGCGCTGATGGTGACGCGGCTGGCCCAGGCCGGCGTCGTCGGAGCGGCGCAGCCGCTGGAAGGCCGCGCCGGCGTCCTTCAGGGCTATTCCCCGAAGCCGGATCCGACCCGGCTGAGTATCGGGCTTGGCACCCGCTGGGCCGCCGCCGAAACCGCCATCAAACCGTTTCCGAACTGCCGCCTCAACCACAGCGCGATCGAAGCGGCGATCGAGATGGGCGCCCGCATCGGGTCGGTTCAGGATGGCACGGTCGAGGTGCGGCTCGACCCGACATCCTATCGGCTTGTCGGCGAAGACGTTCCTGCCAAACGCGCGCCCCGCAACATCGTGGACGGCCAGTTCAGCGTGTATTTCCAGGTGGCTGTGGCGATGCTGACAGGCCGCAGCGATTGGGACAGCTATGCCCTGCTCGGCAATGCGGAGATCGAGAAGCTGACCGGCAGGATCACCGTGATCTCGGACGCCACGCTCAAGGTCGGCCAGACAATCCTGACGACCCGGTTCGGCGACAGCTCCGACAGGATCGAGATCGACGAGCCGATGGGCGAACCCGGCCGCCCACTTGGCTGGGACGGGGTGCTGGCAAAATATATGGGGCTCGCGGGGCCGGTTCTCGGGACCGGACAGGCAACCAGCCTGGCACAATCGATCGCCGGCATTGCCGACGAACATGACGTGGCGCGGGTCATGGCGTTGGCCCGGAGACCGGCGTGAAACGCGACACCGTTCTGCGGCGCAGTCAGCTCGTCACGCCGGCCGCCAAGTCCGGCGTGATCGCCAAGGCGCTGGCTTCGGCCGCCGACAGCGTGGTTCTCGACCTCGAAGATGCGGTTCCGGCCGACCGGAAGGCCGAAGCGCGATCCGTTCTGGCGCGGGCGCTTGCCGATGCGACCATCCGGGTCGGCGAGGTCGCGGTGCGGATCAACGGGCTGCACACGGACTGGTGGCTCGACGATATGCGCGCGCTGTGCGGCCTGCCCGTCAGCTCGATCGTCATCCCGAAGGTCCGGGCGCCCGGCGATGTCGTCTGCATCGATCGGGTGGCACACCAGTTGCGACAGCACGGGCTGGCTGAGGTGAGCCTGCAACCGATGATCGAAACGCCCGATGCGGTGCTGCAGGCCATGGCCATCGGGGCGGCGAGCCCGCGCAACGTGGCCCTGCTGTTCGGGATCGGGGACTACATCGCCGAAACCGGCATGCGGTTCGGCACGGCGGGGCCGGAGCTGGCCCGCGCCCAGGTGGCGCTTGCAGCCCACGCCGCGGGGATCGATCCGATCGACCATGTCTGGCCGCACGTCAAGGATGCCGACGGGCTTGTCAGGAATGCGGAGGCCGGCGCGGCGCTTGGTTATGTCGGCAAATGGGCGATCCACCCCGCGCAGATCGACGCCCTTCATGCGGCTTTCATGCCCACGGCGGCCGAGCTGGCCGAAGCGCGACGCATCGTCAACGCCTATGAGGCATCCGTGGCGCAGGGGATCGGCGCAATACTGGTGGAGGGGCAACTCGTCGACGAGGCGGTTATCAAGATCATGCAAGGACGATTGGCCATGGAAACGGCCGATCGCAAATAATGGCCGCAAGGCCAAGGGGAGGAATGCATCATGAAACAAGCACTTTTCGGACTGGTCATGCTGGGCCTCACGGCACCGGCGGCTGCGGAGGATCTGGTCATCACGTCGGAAGTCCCGGCGAGCCACTGGAAAAGCGACTACGTCAATCAATTCGCCGAGATGGTCAAGGACCGCTCGGGTGGCGAGATCGAGGTCAAGTTCTATCCCGCGGGGCAGCTCTACAGCGACAAGGATGCCATTGCGGCGATCGGCACGGGTTCGGTCCAGATGGTCTGGCCGATCAGCGGCAACCTCGATGCGCTGGATTCACGGCTGGGCCTGCTGGGACTGCCGTTCACGCTGTCCGACGACCTGATGAGCAACCCCGACTTCAGCGCCGATATCGCGAGGCTCGTATCGGCGCAGGTCGAGGACCGTGGCATCGCCATTCTGGGTCTGCTGCGCGCCACCGATGCGATCATCGTCATGAAGAACACGCCGGTGACACAGGTGTCGGATCTCGCGGGCAAGCGCATTCGGTCGGGCGGCGGCGCGATCGCGCGGGAGATGGTGGCGCAGATGGGCGCCAGCCCGATCAGCCTGCCCGCCTCGGAGATGGTGACGTCCATGTCCCAGGGTGTGATCGACGGTGTTCTGACGTCTCCGGCAGGCTGGAAGACCATCCTCGCGGATACCGCATCCGAGGGGGCGCTGGTGCCCGGCATGTTCCTGGCCACCTATTCCATCGTCGTGGATGCCACGTGGCTGAAAGGGTTGAGCGACACGAACCGCGAGGCGGTCACCTCTGCGGCACGCGACGTCGCATCGGAACAATGGGCTGACGCGGTCGAGAAGGACAATGCCGATCTCCAGGCGATGATCGACGCCGGCAAGGGGTATCACCTGATCGACGGGCCTCAATTCGACGCGTTTCGCGCCGCGGCGCAGCCGGTGATCGACGCCTATGCCGAAGCACATCCCGGTACCTGGAAGGCCTATCTGGGCGAGGCCGCGAAACATGCCGAATAATCCGACCACCTGCGGCTTTGAAAAACTGCGCAGTCTCCTTTCAGGGGGACTGCTGATCCTGGCCACGCTTGCCCTTCTGATCTCGCTCGGAACGATGCTGTTCGAATCGCTGTCGCGCGTCTTCGCCTCGAAGAGCTTTTTCTGGGCGGAAGAGCTGGTCCGGTTCGCCATCATCGCCATGGCCTTTCTGTCACTGGCCGTCGCGGGTGTACAAGGCCGGCACATCCGGGCGGAGTTCTTCGTGAGCCTGTTTTCCCGACGCCTCCAGCTTGCGGCCTGGGCGATCGCAGGGGTTGCCGGGGCCGTCTTCTCGGGCGTTCTGGCGTGGTCGGGCTGGGGCCAGACCACGCACCTGATGCGAACGATGATGCGCAGCGAAAGCAGCCTTGAACTGCCGATGTGGATCATTGCCGGCTTCATACCGGTGGGTGCCGCACTTCTGACGATTTTCTACGTCAGTCGCCTCGTCGGCCTGATCAGACGGCGCAAGGATCCGTTCCTGCCCCCTGAGGCGGGGGAGCCATTGCTGTGATCGGTTTCGCCGTAATTCTCCTGCTCCTGCTCCTTGCGATCGGCACGCATGTCGGCATCGCCATGGGCATCACCGCCGTGATCATCCTGTGGCTGGAAGGGCTGCCGATGGCGGTCGTGTCCCAGAATGCGCTCAAGACGGTGGACAGTTACGCCCTGGTCGCGGTGCCGTTCTTCATCCTCGCCGGCGAATTGATGATGAAAGGTCGTATCGCCGACATCCTCGTCGCGCTGATCGGGTCGATCGTCCGCGTGATACGCGGTGGGCTGGCGTTGACGGTCATGCTGGGCTGCGTGTTTTTCGCCGCCGTGTCCGGAAGCTCGGTCGCCTCCGCCGCCGCCATCGGTAAATCCTCGGTGTCGATCCTGTCCGACGACGGCTATCCCCGACGATTCGCGGCCGGCATCGTGGCCGTTGGCGGCACGTTGGGTCTGATGATCCCGCCGTCCCTGACCTTCATTCTTATCGGGTCGATGATCGGGCTTCCGATCGACCGGTTGTTCATCGCCGGCATCCTGCCCGGCATTCTCGAAGCGCTCGTGCTTGCCGTGGTGGCGACGCTGATCGCCCGCCGCCGGGGATACGGCACCACGCTGCCGCGCCCTGACTGGAGACTGTTCGGCCGGTCGTTCGGCCCGGCGCTGCCTGCCATGATGTTCCCGGTCCTCATTATCGGCACGATTTACGGCGGCATCTTCACGCCCACCGAGGTCTCGGCCGTCGCGGCGACCTATGCGGCGTGCCTGTGCCTGTTCGTCTATCGCACCGCCAACCTTCGCGCGGTCTGGGCGGCGTGCAAATCGACCGCGCTCGCCTCGGGCATGATCTACCTGATCGTCATCGGCGGCTCGCTGCTGGCCTTCGTCCTGACCCGGATCGGGTTCGCCGATCAGCTCACCGGCATGGCGCAGGCGGCGAATATGGAGCCGTGGATGTTCCTCATCGCGGTCAACATCGTCCTGCTGGTGCTGGGCATGTTCGTGGACGGCGTGTCACTCATCGTGCTGACGGCCCCGACCCTGTTCCAGATGGCGCCGCATTTCGACGTCAATCCCATTCACCTGGCCGTGATCATGACCGCGAATGTCGAGATCGCCACGCTGACGCCGCCCGTCGGCCTCAACCTCTTCGTGATGAGCGGGATTGCCCGGCTGCCGGTCGAACAGGTCATACGCGGCGTCCTGCCATTCTACCTGGCCCGCCTCGTCGCGCTCGTCTGCATCACGTTCATACCCTGGATCAGTCTGGCGCTGGTCGGTTGACCACGGGGTCCGGACGCCCGGCCCCCCGGCGACCCGCCGACAGCGCGCGCCCCTCCGCAGACGCCAGGTCACACACGGGTCGGCATCAGACCATCAGCCGGCCTTGATCCCCAACCGCTCGATCAACCGCCCGGTGTCGCGCAGATGTGCGGCCAGAAGGGTGATGGCCGCCTCGGTATCGCGGCCGATGGCGGCATCCATGATCGCGCGGTGTTCAGCCTCGATATCACGGCCGCCGGGCGCCGCGCCCTCGTCATCGGGGGCGGCGCCGGCGCGCATCAGCACCGGGCGACGATAACGCTCGGTCTGGACATACAGCATTTCAGCCAGTTCCCGCACCCAGCGCGACGGGCAGGCGCCGATCAGGGCGCGATGAAACGCCTGATGGCGGCGCTCGATTTCCTCGATCGCGGTTTCGCTGGGCCAGTCGCCGGCCGCCCGCAGCCTTTTGCTGCAATGGCTGAGCGCATGAAACGCGCTGACCACGCCGATTTCCCAATCGTCATCGCCGCGCGCGATCGCGGTTTGCAGCGCCTCCCGCTCGATCAGGATGCGGGTTTCGATCGTGTCCCACATCTCGTCCAGCGACATGTCGGCGACGCGGAAACCGCGCAGCGCATGGGCCGTCACCAGCCGCTCGCTCTGCAGCCGCGCCAGCGCCTCGCGCAATGGCGAGAAGCTGAGGCCATAGGTTTCCTTCAGAAACTCGAACCGCATCGGCTGGCCGGGCGCCAGGCGGCCGGCCACGATATCGCGACGGATCGACCGGTAAGCCTGTTCGGCGAGCGTCTGAACCGGCTCCGCATCGGCGTCGGCGGCCCGGATGGCGCTGGTATCGGCCATGGCGGCTCCAATCGGTATGTCTGTTCGGGGGCGAGATGAGGCGGGGACAAGGTGAGGCGGGGAGCGGGCTGGCGCAGGCGGGCTGGTGCCACAGAATGTGCATCACTGCCCGCATCCTGCAAGCCGCTCATTTTCCCCGATCCATCCGATAAACGCAAGAATCAGGATTTTCGACAATCCTTTTGACTTTCTACGAAGCGGACCCTAGCGTTCAGTCAGGGGCATGGCTCGGGAGACCGGCCCCCACAGATTTTCAGGCGCCGGGTCGGCCCAGGCCGGACCGCCGCCTTCAGGGAGGACGAGACCCATGCGGGAGGATGTTCCCGGCCGGGCGAATGTCGCCGATACGCCCGAACTCGCCGCCTATTACGATGCGCTCGCCGCCCGCGAGATGGGCGCGTTGTGGACGGTCGCCAACGAGATCGAACCCTGGTTCCCCAAGCCGAAATCGGTGCCGATGATCTGGCGCTGGGCGGATGTCCGGCCGTTTGTCGACCGCGCGCCGTCGCTGGTGCGGCCGGAAGATGCCGGGCGCCGGGTGGTGATGCTGGTCAATCCGGGCCGGCGCGACATCTCGGCCGCGGTCGGCCTGCTCTATACCGGCGTGCAGGTGATGGATGCCGGCGAATGCGCCAGCGCCCATCGCCATATGGCCAGCGCGCTGCGCTTCATCATGGAGGGCACCGGCGCCTATACCATCGTCGAGGGCGAGCGGATGACCCTGGGGGCACGGGATTTCGTGCTGACCCCCAACGGCACCTGGCATGAGCACGGCGTGGCGGAGGATGGCTCACGCAGCATCTGGCAGGATGGCCTCGACATCCCGATGATCAATGCGCTCGACGCCAATTTCTATGCGGTCCATCCCGATCTTCAGCAGGTCGAGACCAAGCCGGTCGACAGCTCCGCCGCGTTGTGGTCGGGCGGGATCATCCAGCCGACCGACTTGCGCCGCAACTGGCACAAGCCCTGGTCGCCGGTGCTGAAATACGCCTTCGAGCCGGCCTATGACGCGCTGGTCAAGGCATCGAAGATCCATGAAGGCTCGCCCTATGACGGTGTGATCATGGAATATGTCAACCCGCTGACCGGCGGGCCGGTGATGCCGACCATCGGCGCCAGCCTTCAGATGCTCCGCCCCGGCCAGCATACCCGCGCCCACCGCCACACCGGATCGATCGTCTATCAGGCCACCAAGGGCCGCGGCTTCTCGGTGATCGACGGCCGCCGCTACGACTGGTCCGAGAAGGACATCTTCGTGGTGCCGTCATGGTCGGTGCATGAGCACGCCAATCTGTCGGAGACCGAGGATGCCTGCCTGTTCTCGTTCAACGATCTGCCGGTGATGCGCGCGCTTGGCATCTATCACGAGGAAGCCTTCACCGGCACGCCCGATGGCCGGCAGCCGCTGATCACCGCCTGACCGGCGGTCCAGCAACCCCGCCCCCGACCGTCACCTCCATCATCGATCCTGGCCGGCATCCGCCCCCGCGATGCCGGCTGCGGGAGAGCTTTGGCCGCTCTCCCGCCCCCTCCCATCCGACCACTCCCCCGATCCATCCGAGGACCAGATGAAGCTCGTCACCTATGACCGGGATGGCGCGGCACGGCTCGGTGCCGTCGCCGCCGACCAGATCGTCGATCTTGCCATGCTGGCCGATGCGGCCGGCGAGACCCTGCCCTGCGCCATGATCGACCTGATCGCGCTGGGTGAAGACGGCCTTGCCAGCGCCCGGCGGCTGATGGCCGCCCATGACGGCAACTGGCCGGCCGGCACGGCCCGGCCGATCGAAGGCGCCCGGCTTCTGGCCCCGATCCCGCGTCTGCCCAAGGGCGTGATCGGCGTCGGCCTGAATTATGCCGAACATGTCGAGGAATCGAGCCGGACCATGGACACGGCGCGCGAGCGCCCCAGCCATCCGGTGATCTTCTTCAAGCCGCCGACCGCCGTGGTCGGGCACGAGGCCCCCATCCTGCACAACGCAGCCCAGACCCGGCAGATGGATTGGGAAAGCGAGCTCGGCGTGGTGATCGGCCGCACCTGCCGCAATGTCGGCACCGATGCCGCGATGGGCATGGTGTTCGGCTATACCTGCGTCAACGACATCTCGGCCCGCGACCTGCGCCATGGCGGTCAGTGGTGCTTCGCCAAGGGCCAGGACAGCTTCGCGCCGATGGGCCCCTGCATCGTCACCGCCGACGAGATCCCCGACCCGCACACCCTGCGCATCGGGCTGCGGGTGAACGGCGTCACCAAGCAGGATGGCAATACCGGCCAGATGATCTTCCGCGTGCCCGATCTGATCGCGCATCTCAGTTCCGGCATCACGCTGGAGCCGGGCGACGTCATCGCCACCGGCTCGCCCTCGGGCGTCGGCATCAGCTTCACGCCGCCGCAGTTCCTGCAGCCCGGCGACGTCGTCGAGGTCGAGGTCGAGGGCATCGGCGTGCTGCGCAACCCGGTGGTCGCCGTCTGACGACAGCGTCGGGCGGCCCCCACGCCGCCCGAACCTCCACCCGAACCCACGCCCCCGCCCAACCCCACGCCCCCGAACCTCTGCGCGGAAGGCCGGCCACCCAAGAGCCGGCCCCCGCCACCCTTGTTCAATCCGGCCCTGACAGGAGGCTCATACCATGCGGAACTGGCTGACGACGGTCACCCTCGCCGCCCTGGCGTCGACCGCGCTGACCGCCCCGGCACTCAGTGCCGATCCGGTGCGGATCGGCTTCATCACCACCTTGTCCACCCCCGCCGGCTATATCGGCGAGGATCTGCGCGACGCCTTCAACCTGGTGATCAACAAGGAAGGCGGCAAGCTCGGCGGCGTGCCGGTCGAACTGCTGGTCGAGGATGACGGGCTGAAGCCCGCCAATGCCAAGCAGATCGCCGAGCGCATGGCCGGCGACGGCGTGAAGCTGTTCAGCGGGGTCAATTTCTCGAACGTGCTGGCCGCGGTCGCACCCACCGTGCTCGATGCCGGCGCGTTCTATGTCAGCCTCAATCCCGGACCCTCGGTATTCGCAGGCGAAGGCTGCCGGCCGAACTATTTCGTCGCCTCGTATCAGAACGACAGCTACCACGAGGCAGGCGGCCTCGCCGCCAACGAACTCGGCTATAAGCGCATGGTCATTCTGGCGCCGAACTATCAGGCCGGCCGCGACGCCCTTGCCGGTTTCAAGCGCACCTATAAGGGCGAGGTGCTGGCCGAGATCTACACCAAGCTCGACCAGACCGACTTCTCGGTGGAGTTCGCGCGGCTGCGCTCGATGAAGCCCGACGCGATCTATCAGTTCCACCCGGGCGGCGCCGGCATCAATTTTGCCAAGCAGTATGCCAATTCGGGTGTCGCCAAGGACATCCCGATGGTGCTGCCGATGTTCTCGATGGATCAGCGCATGCTGGGCGCCAGCGGCGAGGCATCGAAGGGCTATTATGTCGCCGCCAACTGGAGCGCCGGGCTCGACAATCCGGCGAACAAGGATTTCGTCGCGGCGTTCGAGGCAGCCTATAACCGCACCCCAACGGTCTATGCCGCCCAGGCCTATGACACCGCCCGGCTGATCGGCTCGGCGCTGCAGGCGGTCGACGGCAATCTCGACGACACCGAAGGCTTCCGCGCCGCGATGATGAAGGCCGATTTCGCCTCGGTGCGCGGTAATTTCCGCTTCGGTCCCAATCAGCATGCCATTCAGGACTGGTATCTGATGAAGATCGCGCCCGGCGCCGACGGCAAGCTCGCCCATGTCGTCGAGCGCAAGGTGGCGGACGGCATGCCGGACAGCTACGCCGCATCCTGCAAGTTCTGATCGCCGGCGGGGCGGGCCCTGGCGCCCGCCCCGCATCCCTGCCAGCCCGATGTCGCCCGGCAACCTCCATGCGGAAGAGGCCATGTCCACGCTGCTGATCGAGCAGATCCTGAACGGTCTGCAATACGGCGCGATGCTGTTCCTGCTCGCCTCCGGCCTGACCCTGATCTTCGGGATCATGGGCGTGATCAACCTGACCCACGGCTCGTTCTATATGGTCGGCGCCTTCTGTGCCGCCCATGCCGCCACCGCCACCGGATCATTCGCCGCGGCGATCCTGGCGGCCCTGGTCGGCGCCGGGCTCTATGGGCTGATCATGGAACTGGTGGTGATCCGCAGGCTCTATGCCCGCGACCATCTGGATCAGGTGCTCGCCACCTTCGGCATGATCCTGTTCACCAACGAGCTGGTGACCGTGGTCTTCGGCCGCACCCCGCCCTTCATGGACATTCCGGGCTTCCTGTCGGGCACGGTGCAGCTTCTGCCGGACCTGTCCTATCCGGTTGTGCGACTGGCCTTCATCCTGGTCGGCGCGCTGGTCGCGATCGGGTTGTGGGCGCTGATCACCCGCACCCGCATCGGCATGCTGATCCGCGCCGGCGCCGACGACCGGTCGATGGTCGATGCGCTGGGGGTCGATATCCGCCGGCTGTTCAGCCTGGTCTTCGCGCTGGGCGCCGTGCTGTGCGGGCTGGCCGGGGTGATGACCGCGCCGCTGCTGGCGGTCGAGATCGGCATGGGCGAACGCATCCTGATCACCACCTTCGTCGTCATCGTGGTTGGTGGCGTGGGTTCGGTGCGCGGCGCCCTGGTCGGCGCGCTGCTGGTCGGCATGGTCGACAGCCTGGGCCGCGCCTATATCCCGATCACGCTCTATGACCTGCTGCCGCCCGAGATCGCGAGCACGCTAGCGGCCGGTCTCGTCTCCGCCAGCATCTATGTGCTGATGGCGGCGATCCTTCTGGTCAGGCCGCGCGGCCTGCTGCCGGCACGCGGATAGGATGCGCCCGATGTCCACGATGCTCTCCTCCTCCACCACCGGCGGCGCCACCGGTTCCCCCCCGGTGTCCCGCCGCCTGCTGGTCCATATCGTCGCCTTCGTCATCTTCGCCGGCGTGCCGCTGTTCGCGGCCCTGGTGGGCGAGCCGTTCATGATCAGCCTGTTCACCCGCTTTCTCATCTATGCCGTGGCCGCCGTCAGCCTGGATCTGGTGATGGGCTATGGCGCGCTGATCAGCTTCGGCCACGCGGCCTTTTTCGGCCTCGGCGGCTATGTCGTCGGCATCGTCGCCCATCATGGCGCCGAAACCGGCATGCTCTTCGGCATCGCCACCAGCAATTCGGCGCTGATCATCTGGCCGGTGGCGGTGGTGTTGTCGGCCGTGCTGGCCCTGATCATCGGCGGGCTGTCGCTGCGCACCACCGGCGTGCAGTTCATCATGATCACGCTCGCCTTCGGGCAGATGGTCTATTTCCTGCTGGTGTCGCTTGAAGTCTATGGCGGCGATGACGGGTTGCTGATCGGCCAGCGCAACAGCCTGCCGCTGATCGATTCCGCCGATCCGGTCAGCTTCTATTACCTGTGTCTGGCGATGCTGGCCCTGTGGCTGGGGTTCTGCTGGCGGCTGGTCGGCTCGCGCTTCGGCATGGTTCTGCGCGGCTTGAAGCAGAACCAGCGCCGCGCGGTCAATCTGGGCTTCGCGCCGCTGCCGCACCGGCTGGCCGCCTTCGTCATCTCGGGCGCCGGCACCGGGCTTGCCGGTGTGCTGTGGGCCAATTACGCGCTCTATGTCAGCCCCGACATGGCCGCGTGGTCGAAATCCGGCGAATTCATGTCGATCGTGATCCTGGGCGGGGTCGGCACGCTGTTCGGCCCGGTGATCGGTGCCGCCGTGTTCCTGGGCCTTGAACAGATCCTGGCGATCTGGACCGAGCACTGGATGCTGGTCATGGGGCCGGTGCTGGTGGCGGTGGTGCTGTTCGCCCGTCGGGGCCTGTATGGCTTCCTGGTCGGAGAACGCAGCCATGACTGAGATCCCCCGCCTTCAGATCAGCGGCCTGCACAAGCGTTTCGGCGCGGTCGCCGCCACCGCCGGTGTCGATCTCGACGTCCGCCCGCGTGAGGTTCATGCCCTGATCGGCCCCAATGGTGCCGGCAAGACCACGCTGATTTCCCAGATCGCCGGCGAGATCCTGCCCGATGAGGGCCGGATCCTGATGGATGGCCGCGACATCACCCGCATGGCCGCCCATGCCCGCGCCGGCGCCGGCCTCGCCCGGTCGTTCCAGATCACCCAGTTGTTCCCCGATTTCACCGCGCTCGACAATGTCGCGATGGCGGTTCAGGCCCGGCAGGGCCGCAACTGGAACCTGTGGGGCCGCGCCCGGCGCGATCTGTCGTTGCGCGATCCGGCCATGGCCCGGCTCGACGAGATGGGGCTTGCCGATCGCGCCGATATCCGGGTGTCGGATCTGGCCCATGGCGAATGCCGGCAGCTTGAGCTGGCGGTGGCGCTGGCCGCCGGTGCCTCGCTGCTGCTGCTGGACGAACCGATGGCCGGCCTGGGGCACGAGGAAAGCCTTCAGATGACCGCCATCCTGGAACGGCTGAAGGGCAGCTATGCCATCCTGCTGGTCGAGCACGACATGGATGCCGTGTTCGCCCTGGCCGACCGTGTGACGGTGCTGGTCTATGGCCGCACCCTGTTCACCGGCACGCCCGACGAGGTGCGCGCGCATCCCGAGGTTCGTGCCGCCTATCTCGGAGACGGTGCCTGATGCTGACGGTCGAGGAACTGGAAGCCGGTTACGGCCGGTCGCAGGTGCTGTTCGGCATGGCGTTGACGGCCGCGGAAGGCGAGGTCATCTCGCTGGTCGGCCGCAACGGCATGGGCAAGACCACCACGGTCAGCACCATCATGGGCCTGTTGCCCGCCCGTCGCGGCCGGATCGGCTTCGATGGCCACGACATCGCCGGCCGCGCGCCCAACCGGATCGCCCGTGCCGGCATCGGGCTGGTGCCGGAAGGCCGGCGGGTGTTCGCATCATTGTCGGTGGAAGAAAATCTGGTCGCCACCGCCATCCGTCGCGACCGCCACGGCGCCGATGGCAGCGCCCAATGGACCCTGCCCCGGGTGTTCGAGCTGTTCCCGCGTCTGCTGGAACGGCGCCGGCAATCGGCCCGCACCCTGTCGGGCGGCGAACAGCAGATGCTGGCCATCGGCCGCGCCCTGCTGACCAATCCGCGCCTGCTGATCCTGGACGAGGCCACCGAAGGTCTGGCGCCGATCATCCGCCAGGAGATCTGGGCCTGCCTCGGCACGCTGAAGGCCAGCGGCCAGACGATTCTGGTGATCGACAAGAACCTGAAGGAGATGGCCCGTCTGGTCGACCGCCATCACCTGATCGAAAAGGGCCGCGTGGTCTGGGCCGGCACGCCCGAGGCGCTCGCCGGCGAGCCGGATCTTGCCCATCGCTATCTGGGACTGTGACGCCCGCATCCGCTTCAGCCAGCCAGGACACTCTGTCATGACCTCGCCCTCATCGATCCTGCCCTTCACCGCCGGTGTGGCGCAGATCGCCGCCGATCCGTTTAATCCCATGGCATCGGCGGCCAAGGTCGCCGCCACCATCCGCGAGGCCGCCGCCCGCGACGTGGCCCTGCTGGTCTTCCCCGAAGCCTGTATCGGCGGCTATCCCAAGGGCGCCAGTTTCTCGACCCCGGTCGGCCAGCGTCTGCCCGAGGGTCGCGAGGCATTCCGGCGCTATTTCGATGCGGCCATCGACCTCGACGGCCCCGAACTGGCGCTGGTGACCGACGCGGTGCGCGACACCGGCATGGTGGTCGTGGTGGGCGTGATCGAGCGCGATGGCGGCACGCTCTATTGCACCGCCCTCACCTTCGACGGCGCCGATGGTCTGGTGTCGCGCCACCGCAAGCTGATGCCGACCGGCGCCGAACGGCTGATCTGGGGCTTCGGCGACGGATCGACCATGGCGGCGGTCGACACCCGGCTCGGCCGGGTTGGCGCGGTGATCTGCTGGGAGAATTACATGCCGGCGCTGCGCATGCATATGTACGCCCAAGGTGTGCATCTGTATTGCGCGCCCACCGCCGATGACCGCGACACCTGGCTGGGCAGCATGCGCCATATCGCCTGCGAGGGCCGCTGTTTCGTGCTGACCGCCTGCCAGCATATCCGCCGCGGCGCCTATCCGGCCGATTATGCCTGCGGTATGGGCGACGATCCGGACACCGTGCTGATGCGGGGTGGCAGCGCCATCGTCGGGCCGCTGGGGCAGGTGCTGGCCGGCCCCGATTTCGACGGCGAAGCGCTGTTGACCGCGCGCATCGACCCGGCCGAGATCCCGCGCGCCAAATATGATTTCGACGTCACCGGCCATTACGCCCGCCCCGACATCTTCCGGCTGGCGGTGGATACCGACCCGAAGCCCGCGGTCATCCGCCGCGATGGCCGCGTCTGAGGGCCGATGATGCAATTCGATTTCGCAACGCTCGACACCGCCCATCGCTACAAGGTTCTGGCCTCCACCGTGGTGCCGCGCCCGATCGCCTGGGTGACCACGCTGTCGGCAGCCGGCATCGCCAATGCCGCCCCCTACAGCTTCTTCAATGTCATGGGATCGCAGCCGCCGATCGTGGCACTGGGTCTGCTTGCCCGCCCCGATGGCAGTCTGAAGGACACCGCCGCCAATATCATTCAGGGCGGCGAATTCGTGGTGCATCTGGTGTCGGAGCCACTGGCCCAGGCCATGAACCTGACCTGCATCGATGCGCCACCCGGTGTCGACGAGATCGCGCTGGCCGGGCTCGCGACCGCGCCGTCGCTGCGGGTGGCGCCGCCCCGGCTGGTGGAGGCACCGGTCGCATTCGAATGCATCAGCCGGGCGGCGATCGCCACCGGCCCGTCGCAGGTGCTGGTGGTGGGCGAGGTGCTGATGGCCCATATCCGGGATGATGCGGTGATCGATGCCGCCCGCTGCCATTTCGCCACGGAACGGCTGGGTCTGGTGGCGCGGATGCATGGCGCCGGCTGGTATGACCGCGCCGGCACCGACATGTTCCAGATGGACCGGCCGGCCTGGGCCGACCACATCGCCTCCCAGGACGCAGGCCACAGCAAGGAACCGGCCCGATGACCGATACCGCACCCACGCCCACGCAGCCGGTCTGGCGCGGGCTCGACCGCGCGGCGCTCGACCGCGCCTATGACGCCCGTGGCACCGTCGCCGATTACGATGCCGAGGCCACCGCTTACGACCAGACCAGCGCCCGGGCGATCGCCAGCCTGGAGCGGCGCGCCGATATCGTCTTCGATCCGGCATCAGGATCGGCGCTCGACCTGTATCCGGCCGGCGTTGGCACGCCGGTGTTTCTGTGGGTGCATGGCGGTTATTGGCGGGCGTTGAGCAAGAACCAGAACGCCTTCGTCGCCCCGGCGCTGGTGGCGGCCGGCATCAGCGTCGCGGTCATCGACTACACCCTCGCCCCCGCCGTCACCCTGGAAGAGATCACCCGCCAGACCCGCGCCGCCCTCGCCTTCCTGTGGCATCAGGCGGATGGTCTCGGCATCGACCGCGAGCGCATATATATCGGTGGATCATCGGCCGGCGGTCATCTGGTCGGCATGCTGCTGGCCGCTGATGGCTGGCGCGCGCAAGCCGGGCTGCCCGACAATGTGATCCGAGGCGCTGTTGCGCTGAGCGGCCTCTATGATCTGCAACCGCTGCGGCTGTGCCGGGTGAATGACTGGCTGGGCCTGGATGCCGCCCGCGCCCACGCCCTCAGCCCGCTGCATGCGATCCCGTCGACGCCCGCCGAGGCCTGCCCGCTGATCACCAGCTATGGCGGCTCGGAAACCGCCGAATTCAAACGCCAGACCGACGATTACCGCGCCGCCTGGCAAAGCTTCGGCCACCCGGCGACCCATATCCCCATGGAGGCCTGCAACCATTTCGACATCGCCCGCCGCATCGGCGAGCCCGGCAACCCGCTCAGCGATGCAGTGATCCGGTTGATCGGGGGGTGACGGGCCGGACGTCGGCAATCACGGGAAGCCGCATCGACCAACGCGGCCCTTGACTATGAAGACATGGTTATCGATGCGTCATGTCACGGCGCATCCGCGCCATCCACGCGGCGGCCTCCGCCTCAACCTCTTCGGCCCGGACGAAATCGCCTGCGTCTGCCTGATCGAGGCCGATCTGGACCTGTTGTCGAAACCAGCGGTCATAGGCGGCAGCGTGTTCCTGTCGCTTTACATTGTCCGGCATGACATCACGATGGCTCTTGAAAGAACGCCCGCGCCGGTTGGCGCGGGCGTGACGTGTCGTGGTGGCGGGCAGCGCCGGCGGCGTCAGTCGCCGGGGATCTGGCGCACCGCGCCCTTGGCGGCGCTGGTCGCCAGCATGGCATAGGCCTTCAGCGCCTTCGAGACCTTGCGCGTGCGGGGTTCCGCCGGCTGCCAGCCGCGGGCTTCCTGGGCGGTGCGGCGGGCGGCCAGCACGTCGTCGGCGACCGCCAGATGGATGCGGCGGTTGGGGATGTCGATCTCGATGATGTCGCCATCCTCGACCAGACCGATGGTGCCGCCTTCGGCCGCTTCGGGCGACACATGGCCGATCGACAGGCCCGACGACCCGCCCGAGAACCGGCCGTCGGTGACCAGCGCGCAGGCTTTGCCCAGCCCCATCGACTTGAGGTAGCTGGTGGGGTACAGCATTTCCTGCATGCCGGGGCCGCCGCGCGGGCCTTCATAGCGGATCAGCACCACATCGCCGGCGGTGATCGCCCCGCCCAGGATGCCGGAGACCGCGGCGTCCTGGCTCTCGAAGATCCGCGCCGGGCCTGAGAAGGTCAGGATCGAGGCATCCACGCCCGCCGTCTTCACGATGCAGCCATCGACCGCGATGTTGCCATAGAGCACCGCCAGCCCGCCATCCTTGGAATAGGCGTGGGCGGCATCGCGGATCACGCCGGTTTCGCGGTCGGTATCGACCGCATCGAAGCGGCGATCCTGGCTGAACGCCACCTGAGTCGGCACGCCGCCGGGGGCGGCGCGGAAGAAATCATGCACCGATTTCGCGGTGCTGCGCTTCACGTCCCAATGGTCCAGCGCATGGCCCATGGTTTCGGCATGCACCATCGGCACGCTGGTGTCGATCAACCCGGCGCGGTCGAGCTCGCCCAGAATGCCCATGATGCCGCCGGCATGATGAACGTCTTCCATATGCACATGGCTGACCGCCGGCGCCACCTTGCACAGCACCGGCACCCGCCGCGACAACTGGTCGATATCGGCCATGGTGAAATCGACCTCGCCTTCCTGCGCCGCCGCCAGCAGATGCAGAACCGTGTTGGTCGACCCGCCCATGGCGATGTCGAGGGTCATGGCGTTCTTGAATGCCGCGACGCTGGCGATGCTGCGCGGCAGGGCGCTCACGTCATCCTGTTCGTAATAGCGCCGCGCCAGATCGACGATCAGATGGCCGGCTTCCACGAACAGCCGCTTGCGGTCGGCATGAGTGGCCAGCGTCGAGCCATTGCCCGGCAGCGACAGGCCCAGCGCTTCGGTCAGGCAGTTCATCGAATTGGCGGTGAACATGCCCGAGCACGACCCGCAGGTCGGGCAGGCCGATCGCTCGATCGCCGTCACCTGCTCGTCCGACACGCTGCTGTCGGCGGCGGCGACCATGGCGTCGATCAGGTCCAGCGACTTGGACTTGCCGTCCACCACCACCTTGCCGGCCTCCATCGGCCCGCCCGAGACGAAGACCACCGGAATGTTCAGGCGCAGCGCCGCCATCAGCATGCCGGGGGTGATCTTGTCGCAATTGGAAATGCACACCATCGCATCGGCGCAATGGGCATTGACCATGTATTCGACGCTGTCGGCGATCAACTCACGCGAGGGCAGCGAATACAGCATGCCGTCATGACCCATGGCGATGCCGTCATCGACCGCGATGGTGTTGAATTCCTTGGCGACACCGCCGGCGCTTTCAATCTCGCGCGCCACAAGCTGGCCCAGATCCTTCAGATGCACATGGCCGGGCACGAACTGGGTGAAGGAATTCACCACCGCGATGATCGGCTTGCCGAAATCCGCGTCCGTCATGCCGGTGGCACGCCACAGGCCGCGGGCGCCGGCCATGTTGCGGCCATGGGTGGTGGTGCGGGAACGATAGGCGGGCATGGTCATCCTCGGTCTGCAGGCGGTGGGCTTCTTGGGGTCCGGCATGACCGCCGGGACATTATGGGCACGGACAGTACCACGATCCGCGCCGGTCATGCCCCTGCATCCTTTGCAGTTATGACCTGTTTTCGCCGAATTCCGATGGGTCTGGTCCAGATGATGGCGCGGTCCGCCACCAAAGCGACCGCGCCATCACTCTGTCGTCAGGCCGCGACGCCGTCGGCCGGCATGTCGAAGATCAGCACCTCGGCATCGTCGATGCCCGCAAGCTCGATCCGGCCACTGGTGATGGCGATGCCGTCACCCTCGCCCACCGTCTCGCCATTCAGGGTCGCCTGACCCGCCGCCACCTGCACCCAGGCGGCGCGGCCCGGCTTCAGATCGTGGGCGACGCCGGCGCCTTCCGGCAGCAGGGTGGCATAGAAATCGACGTCCTGATGGATGACGACCGAGCCGTCGCGGCCATCGCGGGAGCCGACCAGCCGCAACCGGCCGGTCTTTTCGGCGGCGGGGAAGCTCTTCTGCTCATAGCCCGGCGCCATGCCCTCGGCCTCGGGAATGATCCAGATCTGAAGGAAATGCACCGGATCGGTGCGCGAGGCGTTGAACTCGCTGTGGCGGATGCCGGTACCGGCGCTCATCCGCTGCACATCACCGGGGCGGATCACCGACCCGGTGCCCAGGCTGTCGCGATGCTCAAGCCCGCCTTCCAGAACATAGGAGATGATCTCCATATCGCGATGCGGATGGGTGGGAAATCCGCCCGCCGGCGCCACCCGGTCGTCATTGATCACCCGCAGCGGACCGAAGCCCATATGCGCGGGGTCGAAGTAATGGCCGAACGAGAAGCTGTGATTGCTGTTCAGCCAGCCGAAATTGACGTTGCCGCGATCTTCGGCACGGCGAATGGCCATCTGCATGATCGGAGTTCCTTATTCGAAGCCGGGTTGCTCTGTTGCGTTGAGAAGATCCTACCTTGACAATCAAACATCCACAATCTACCCAGATTGATGCAGACCGTCGCCATTTTGGAAACAATCACCGCGCAACCGAGGGGGCTGGATGGACAAGCTGGATGCCATGCAGGCGTTTTCGAAAGTCGTGGCGCTGGGAAGTTTCGCCGAAGCCGGACGCGCGCTGGGGATCACCCGGTCGGCGGTGAGCAAGGCGGTGATGGAGCTGGAACGGGTGCTGGGCGCCAGGCTTCTGGACCGCACCACCCGCCATGTCAGCCCGACCCATGCCGGCCGGGCCTATTACGAACGCTGTATCGAGATTCTGGCGGCGATCGACGAAACCGAATTGCAGGTCACCGCCCTGCATGATCTGCCGCGCGGGGTGCTGAAGGTGAATGCGCCGATGTCGTTCGGCACCCTGCATCTGGCCGAACCGATCGCCGGCTTCGCCGTCAGCTATCCCGATCTGACGGTCGAGATGACCTTGAACGACCGGTTCGTCAATCCGCTGGAAGACGGCATCGACGTCACCATCCGCATCGGCGTGATGGAAGACAGCAGCATGATCGCCCGCAGGCTGTGCCCCTGCCGCCGGGCGCTGGTCGCCAGCCCCGCCTATCTGGCGGCCCATGGCGTGCCCCGATCGCCCGACGATCTGACGGCGCATCGTTGCCTGGTCTATGGCCACAGCACCAGCCTGCAGAAATGGGAGCTGGTGACCGGAGGGCAGGTCCGGCGGGTGCCGGTGGACGCGGCGATGTGTTCCAACAATGGCGAAATTCTGGCTGCCGCGGCCGTGGCCGGCAATGGCATCACCAATCTGCCGACCTTCATCACCGGCCCCGACATCACCGCCGGCCGGCTGGTGCTGGTGCTGCCCGACCATCAGCCGACGACGTTGGACATCTTCGCGCTCTATGCGCCCAGCCGGCATCTGGCGATGAAATCGCGGCTGCTGATCGATCATCTCGTCGCGCGCTTCACCGACCGCCCGGCCTGGGACCGATTTGCCACGCCATAAGCGCAACCGCCGGCAGGTTGTCGCAGGACCCGGCACCGCTCTTGGCAGGCCTGCGGCCAGAGGCTATCCATCAGATGAACCCGCAACGATCTGGGTGAACCGACGCCGGAGTGACCCTCATGCCTGCCGCCAGCCGCTTCGATATCGCCGCCGTCGATGTCCGCGCGCCCGACGCGCCGATGGCATTCACCCGGTCGCTGCACGACACCGGTTTCGCGGTGTTGCGCCATCATCCGATCGATCCGGATCTGATCGCGCGGCTGTATCAGGGCTGGGGTGGGCTCTTCGCCAGCCCCGATATCGACGACCACCTGTTCGATCCGGTCACCCAGGACGGCTATTTCCCGTTCCGGTCCGAGAATGCCCGCGACAGCACGGTCAAGGATCTGAAGGCCTTCTTCCATGTCTATCCCGGCACCCGGCTGCCGCCGGCGGTGGCGGCCGACACCATGGCGCTGTATCAGGATCTGCTGACACTGGGCGCGCTGCTGCTGGGCTGGCTTCAGGACCATCTGCCGCCGGCCATCCGCGACCGGCTGACCGAACCCCTGCCGGCGATGCTGGCCGGATCGATGCAGTCGCTGTTCCGGGTGCTGCATTACCCAGCCCTCGCCGCCGAGACCGAACCGGGCGCGGTGCGGGCCGCAGCGCATGAGGACATCAACCTGATCACCCTGCTGGTCGCCGGCACGGCGCCGGGGCTGGAAGCCCGCGACCGGGCCGGCATCTGGCATGCGGTGCCCTGCGACCCCGGCATGATCGTGGTCAATGGCGGCGACATGCTGGCGGTGGCGACCGGCGGCTACCTTCCGGCAACCTCGCACCGGGTGGTGAACCCGCCGGCCGGCCAGGATGTCGCGCGCCAGTCGATGCCGATGTTCCTGCACCCGCGCCCCGAGGTGGTGCTGGCGCCGGGGCTGACCGCGGGCGCGTTTCTGGACCAGCGCCTGCGCGAGATCGGCCTGAAGCCCTGAGCACCGCATGGCCCCGCCTTGGGGGCCCTGCGCCTTTGCGCCGCCGGGCGCGCCATGCTACAGGCTGGCACCGCGATCATGACTTCAGGGGTTTCAGGTATGACGGTGGCGACAGCCTGGGATGTGGTGGTGATCGGCGCCGGTGCCGCCGGCATGATGTGCGCGATCGAGGCCGGACGGCGCGGCCGCCGGGTGCTGGTGGTCGATCATGCCGCCACAGCGGGTGAGAAGATCCGGATTTCCGGCGGCGGGCGGTGCAATTTCACCAATCTCAACACCAGCCCGGCCAATTTCATTTCGGCCAACCGCCATTTCTGCCGCTCGGCGCTCAGCCGCTATACCCAGCATGATTTCATCGACATGGTCCGCCGCCACGGCATCGCCTTCCACGAAAAGACCCTGGGCCAGTTGTTCTGCGACGGATCGGCCACCCAGATCATCCGCATGCTGCTCGACGAGATGCAGGCCCATCACGTGGCGCTGGCACTGAGCACCCGCGTCGAGCGGGTGGAGCGATCGGCCGACGGCTTCCGGCTGGCGCTGTCGTCTGGCATGGTCGACTGCGCATCGCTGGTGGTGGCCTGCGGCGGCCGGTCGATCCCCAAGATCGGCGCCACCGGCCTCGGCTATGACCTCGCCCGCCAGTTCGGCCTGCCGGTGACCGAAACCCGCCCGGCGCTGGTGCCGCTGACCTTCGATGCCGAGCTTCTTGAGCGGCTGAAGCCGCTGGCCGGCGTGGCGGTCGATACCGCGGTCACCACCGGCGGTATCCGGTTCGACGAGGCCATGCTGTTCACCCATCGCGGGCTCAGCGGCCCGGCGATCCTTCAGGCATCGTCATACTGGCGCGAGGGCGAGCCGGTCGAGATCGCCATGCTGCCGGGCCTGGATGTCTATGCGGCGCTGCGTGCCGCCCGCACCAGCCATGCCCGCCAGTCGGTTCAGACCTGGCTTGGCCACCATCTGCCCCGCCGGCTGGCTCAGAGCATCGCCGAGGACGAGCACACCCAGCGCTTCAACCTGGCCGACCTGCCCGACACCCGCCTGCGCAGCATCGCCAATGCGGTCAATGCCTGGCGGGTGGTGCCGGTGGGCACCGAAGGCTATCGCACCGCCGAGGTCACGCTGGGCGGTGTCGACACCCGGGCGCTGGACCAGAAGACCATGGCCGCGCGTGCGGTGCCGGGGCTGTATTTCATCGGCGAGGTGGTCGACGTGACCGGCTGGCTCGGCGGCTATAATTTCCAATGGGCGTGGTCGTCGGGCTGGGTTGCCGGACAAGCCGCATGACAGGCCCTCGGACAGCGATCGGCATGACGACCCGAAGCCCGTCTCAGTATTCAGGGGTCACGCGCAGCTTTGTCGGCGGCTTCGGCACCAGCCCCGGATTGTCGCGCAGCCGGCCCTGCCATTCGGTCTGCGCCATGGTCATCAGCAGGTTCATGCGCCGGAACACCTCCGCGCGGTCGGCCGGGCTGGACCGGGCATAGGATTGGGGGTCGTCCATCACCCGGGCGATGAAGCCGGCGAAACTGTCGGGATCACCGGCATCGCCCCAGGTGGGGCCGGCCGCTTCCAATGCCGCCTCGAACGCCGCATACAGGCTGAGGAAGCGGCGCCAGCGGTGATCGTCGAAATCGAAATCGGCCGTGTCCGGGCCGTCGGCCTGCTTCGTCGGCCAGTCGATGCGACAGAGCGCCTGGGATCGGGCTGGAAGAGGTCGAGCAGATGGGCTTGAAGCGTATCGGGAATCGCCGCCAGCCTGTCGAAGCCGCCGGCAGATGTGCCGCCGACATTGCGGAACCGGTAACGCGCCGCCAGCCGCAGGGTCGCCTTGGGATAGACCACGCCCGATGTGATCCCGCCCTTCACGATCACATCGCAGGTTTCAATCGGTGCTGGCCTCTGTCCCGTCATCCCTCGTCCCCGTCGCCGTCGCCGTCGCCGTCGCCGTCGCCGCATTGATCTGGCTGGTCTGCCTGGACGGGCCGGATTATTTCACGACGGTCGGCCTGATGTCACCCTTATGACGTCTGGGTTGAGGCATCGATCCCGGCTTCCTCGATCAGCCAGTCCTCGAAGGCGCGCAGCCGTGGCTGGCGGCGGACCGCCTGGGTGGTGATCAGCCAGTATCCGGCGCCGGTCACCAGGGATGGCCGGTCGGCCAGCACCCGCACCAGCCGGCCGTCGTTCAGATCGGCGCGCGCGAAGGCCAGCGGCAGCAGGGCCACCCCCACCCCTGCCAGCGCCGCCGCCAGGATCATGAAGAAATGCTCGAACCGCGGATCGGCCGGACGGCCCGTCACCGGCCCCGTGAAGCGGCGCGGATCCAGCCCCGCCGCCCGAGCCCAGGCCGGCCACAGATCGGCGCGGGTGGTGTGGCGGATCAGCGGCGGCCCCGCCTGCCCCAGTCGCGCCGGATCGGCCGGCAGTGCCAGCCCCGGCGCCGCGACCGCGATCACCCGTTCGTCGAACAGCCGCCGCGATCGATAACCAAGCCAGCCACCCCGGCCCCAGCTCAGCACGGCATCCACCGCCTCGCCATCCCAGGTCACGGCATCCTTGCGGCCATCGGCGAAATCGGCGCCGATGGTCGACACCTCGACCGCGATCGCCGGGTGGCGCGCCATGAACCGGCCGATCCGGGGTGCCAGCCACAGGGCCGCGAAGGTGGGCAGCGTGCCGATCCGCAACAGGCCCGCCGCCTGCGCCGTATCGGCCGCACCGGTCACATCGGCCACGGCATCCTGCAGGCCGCCGGCGGCGGCGCGGATCGCCGGCAGCAGGGCGGCACCCTGCGGGCTCAACCGCAGCCGACGGCCGTCGCGCACGAAGATCGGCACACCCAGCGCCGCCTCCACCGCCGCGATCCGGCGGCTCATGGCGCTCTGCCCCAGGCCCAGTTCGCGGCCGGCCGCGGTCAGGTTCAGATGCCGGCAGGCGGCCTCGATCACCGCCAGTTCGGCCGCGAGCAGCCGTGCCGCCGCTTCAGCCTTCATCCTGCCCCTCCGTCATGCGCCATACGCATCAGCAGATGCCTCCAAGGCCGGTTTCATTCCGTCAGCGCATGACACTATCATGGGCACGCGCCACGACAAGTGAGCCGCCACAAGATGATGGGGACACCGCCGGAATGACCGCCACACCCGCCAACACATCGCTTCGCCCCTTCCACCTCGCCTTTCCGGTGCTGGATCTGGAAGAGACCCGCCGCTTCTATACCGGCGTGCTCGGTTGCGGCACCGGCCGCGAGGATGCCCACTGGATCGATTTCGAGATGTTCGGCCATCAGGTCGTGGCCCATCTGGACCCGCATCTCGACCGCGCCATCGCCGCGCGCAACCCGGTGGACGGCGACGACGTGCCGGTGCCGCATTTCGGCGTGGTGCTGACCATGGATCAGTGGCGCGCTCTGGCCGCCCGGCTTGAAGCCCATGACGGCACCCGCTGGGTGATCCGCCCGCGCATCCGCTTCGAAGGCCAGCCCGGCGAGCAGGCGACGCTGTTCATCCTGGACCCGTCGGGCAATGCCCTGGAATTCAAGGCCTTCAACGACGACAGCCGGCTGTTCGCCACCAGTTGACGGTCACGGCCGCACGCCACGCACCCGCATGATCGATGACAGGACACGGGAGGAGATGAGACCCGCCGCCGCGGTCATGGTATGATCGCCGCCTTCGTGGAGTTGCTGCGGGAGTGGCTGATGGATATCACCGGTGGTCTGTCGATCGCGATCATCGTGCTCGTGATCCTGACGATCTGGTTCGGCGTCAAGATCGTGCCGCAGGGCTTTCAGTGGACGATCGAACGCTTCGGCCGCTATTCACGGACGCTGCATCCGGGCCTGAACCTGATCGTGCCGTTCATCGACCGGATCGGCCGCAAGCTGACCATGATGGAAACGGTGCTGGAAGTGCCGTCGCAGGAGGTGATCACCCGCGACAACGCGATGGTGACCGTGGATGGCGTGATCTTCTATCAGGTGATGAACGCGCCCGATGCCGCCTATCAGGTCACCAACCTGACGACCGCGATCACCAACCTGACCATGACCAATATCCGCACCGTCATGGGTGCCATGGATCTGGACGAGTTGCTGTCGCAGCGCGACACCATCAATGGCCGTCTGATGCGGGTGATCGATGAAGCCACCCAGCCCTGGGGGGTGAAGGTCACCCGGATCGAGATCATGGAAATCGCGCCGCCGCGCGACCTGGTCGACAGCATGGCCCGGCAGATGAAGGCCGAGCGCGACAAGCGCGCCTCCATTCTGGAAGCCGAGGGCCGCAGGCAGGCCGCGATTCTGGAAGCCGAGGGCCGCAAACAGGCCTCGATCCTGGAAGCCGAAGGCCAGCGGGAGGCTGCGTTCCGCGAGGCCGAGGCGCGCGAACGGTCGGCCGAGGCCGAGGCGATGGCGACGCGTGTGGTGTCGGAAGCGATCCAGGCCGGTGACGCCCGCGCCATCAGCTATTTCCTGGGCACCGCCTATATCGAGGCGCTGAAGGCCATGGCATCCGCCCCCAATCACAAGGTGTTGATGATGCCGGTGGAAGCCGGCGCCGTGATCGGCGCGCTGGGCGGCATCGCCGAACTGGCACGCGATGCCATGCAGCCGACAGGCGGCCCGGCACCGGCCGCGCCGCCGGCCAAGGCACCGACGGCCGCCCCCCCCCGGCCGCCGGCATCCCCCCGCGCGCCCTGGGCCGGCGAGCCGTCCTGATGTTCGGTCTGGCGCCGCTGTCGCCCTGGATCTGGCTGATCATCGGCGCGGTTCTTGCCGCCGGCGAGTTGCTGATGCCCGGCGTGTTTCTGCTGTGGTTCGGCCTTGCGGCGCTGGTTACGGCGGGTGTGTCGGCGACGGTGTTGCCCGACAGCGCCGGTCTTTCGAGCCAGCTTCTGGTTTTTGCCGGTGCCGCCCTGGCGTCGGTCGCCATCGGTTGGCTGTTCTGGCATCGCAACGCCCGGCGGCCGGATGCCGGAGACGCGACGGCCAGTGAACTCGGTGACCGCCGGCGCTTCGTGGTCGGGCACATCGGTGTCGTCGAAGAGCCGATCACGGGCGGACGCGGCAGGGTTCGCCTGGGCGACGGCACCTGGTCTGCGACCGGGCCGGATCTGGCGGCGGGCACGATCGTCAGGGTGACCGGCATCCGGGGCATTGTCATAGAGGTCATTGCAGAAGAGCAGAATTCCCGGACGTGATCAGCAATACACCTGGCATATTGCCACAGATTCACGTTCCGCCATTTATATTCCTTTAAGACCTGCCTGAGCATGATGCGCCGAGCCTGACTCCGTATCACCAGTGAAGACAGCATTCACCGGCTGTTCGTCTCCCTCAGTGCAGAGACCGGATCGACACCATGCCTCTTCTTCTTCCCGCCCAGACGCTTGCTGACCCGGAAGCCGACGCCACCGGGTTCTGGCAGAGCCTCGACAGCCTGGATATACCGGTCCTGTCGCAGACCGAGGCGGTCGATCTGTCGGATGGCGCCGTCACCGCCGTCTGGCGATTGAACGATCGTCATCTGGCCTTGGGCGCCGATTTCGAGCAGATGGCAGGCAGCGGATTGCTGGCGGAAACGGTGGCGGTTGCGGGCGCCTATATCGTCCAGCGCGGCAGCATCGACAATGGCGACGGCACCACAACCGATACGGCCCGCATCGTCGACGCCGCAGTCACACCGGATGTGACGCTGGATACCGGACATGACCCCGCGCCGGGATCGACCCTCGACTATCTGAGCCTCGATGCATCGGCCCTGACCATCGGCACCGACGACGGCGGCACGACGACCTGGCTGGACAGCTATTACCTGGTCGTCGACGCCGCCCCGATCGCGGGTTACGAGGCCAGTGCCCGCTATCTCGTCACGACCGGCGACATCGATGGCGCCCGCGACACCATGTGGGGCGACTGGCTGCACGATGCCGGCGTGCCCCCGGTCACCCCGCCGGCACAGGCGCTTCTGTCGCTCGATCCGGCCACCGGCTGGTCGGTTGTCCAGCCGGTCGATGGCGACCCTCGCGGCCTGACCACGACCGTAACAATCTCGGCCGAAGGCCCCACCGGCCCCGAGGTCGATGCGGTTCTGGGCGGGCTCGCCTACAGCCTGCGCGAGATCGGTGGCACCGCCGTCGAGCGATTTCTGAACGACCTGTCCTATACCGCCGATGACGTGGCCGCGTACCGGGGTCTGCTCGATGGCCATGCCGCCCTTCGCGACGCGCTCAACGACACGGCGATCAGCCTGCCGGCGACGGTTCTGGGCATCTTGCGGGACGGGATCGACCCGGGCATCACCTCTGCCGGCGCGCTGATCCAGGCTGTGATCACAGCGATCAGCGACGCCCAGCACGATGCGCAGGCGACACTTGCAACCGGAATCGCCGCCCTGCCCCTGCCGGGCGAGACGCTGCCCGATGGCTGGACCGCAGAGGCCCTGCGCGGCGCGATCGTCGACCGGATGCTGTCGGGCGTGGTGCAGTATGTCGTGCAGTCCGCCGCCAGCAGCTTGCGGGTGGACGTGACCGCCGATGGCCAGGCCTCACCGATGAACGTCTCAGGCGCCGCGGCCATGGAGTTCGGCGCGCTCCTGGGTGGCACCGGCGACGATGCGCTCACCGGCTCGGTCTGGTCCGACATGATCCTGGGCGGTGACGGCGCCGACATCCTTAACGGCGGCGGCGGCAGCGATCTGCTGGCCGGAGGCGACGGCGCCGACATCATCGATGGCGGTGACGGTTTCGATCTGGTCAGCCATGCCGCGTCGACGGCGGCGGTCAGGATCGATCTGGCATCCGGGATCATCTCGGGTGGTGACGCGGAAGGCGATGCCCTGACCGGCATTGAGGGCGTGCTTGCCACTGACTTCAATGATGTCCTGAACGGCAGTGCCACAACCAATCTTCTAACGGGGCTCGGCGGCGACGACGTGCTGCGCGGCCGTGGCGGCGCCGACATCCTGGATGGCGGCAACGGCTTCGACACCATCAGCTATACCGACGCCAAGGCGGCCGTGCGCCTGGACCTGATGCGCATGGGCACCCAGGGCGATGCCGCCGGCGACTATTTCATCAGCATCGAGGCAGTGAATGGCAGCCATTTCAACGATCTGATCGAAGGCGACGCCGCCAGCAACACCCTGGCGGGCTTTGGCGGCGATGACGTGCTGCGCGGGCGCGGCGGCGCCGACACCTTCGATGGCGGCGACGGGTTCGACACCGTCAGCTACACCGATGCCGCTGGCGGCGTGATCGCCGACCTGATCCTCGGCGGCACCGCCAGCGATGCGGCCAGCGACCGCTTCATCGCGATCGAGGCGATCAACGGCAGCCACCACGACGACCTGCTGACCGGCAATGCCGGGGACAACACGCTGGCGGGCTTCGGCGGCGACGACGTGCTGCGCGGCCGTGGTGGCGCCGATAAGCTCGATGGCGGCGACGGCATCGACACCGTCAGCTATGCCGGCGCGACCGAGGCCCTGCGCGTCGACCTCTCCACCGGCATCGGCATGCTGGGTGATGCCGAGGGCGACCGCTATATCGCCATCGAAGCCGTCGATGGCGGCAACGCCGCCGATCTGATCAGCGGCACCGACGATATGAACCTGCTCAACGGCTTCCGGGGCAATGACGCCCTTCGCGGCCGGGGAGGCGCCGACAGTCTGTCGGGCGGTGCCGGCGCCGACCGTTTCGTCTATGAGGCGGTCACCGACAGCATCATGACCGCACGCGACCGCATCATCGATTTCAGCGGCGCCGAGGGCGACCGCGTCGATCTGTCACTGATCGATGCCCGGCCGGACACCGCCGGCAATGATGCCTTCAGCTTCGTGGGCACCGGTGGCTATACCGGGGTGGGTGGACAGGTGCGGGTCGCCACCTATTCGATCGGCATCATGGCCCTCGCCGACATCGATGGTGACCGTCGGACCGATTTCGCGGTGGCCCTGGAAGGCGTGTTCAGCCTGACCGATGGCGATTTCATTCTCTGACCGTCCCGCGCGCGCCCTTGCGCAGACGTCCAAAGGATACCGCATAGGCACAGGCGACCGCCCAGGCAGCGCCTGCACACCAGCCGGCGACCACATCGGTCGGCCAATGAACCCCCAGATAGATCCGGCTGAGGCCGACGGCGATGGTGAGCGCGATCGCCACGCCCAGCACATAGATCTTCAGCCGCCGCCGGGACTCGAAGGCGGCGAGCAGCGTGCCCAGGGTCAGATAGGTGGTGGCCGACAGCATGGCATGGGCCGATGGAAAGCTCGCCGTCTGCACATCGACCAGATGGGCGACCAGATCCGGCCGCGGCCGCTCGAACAGCAGTTTCAGCCCGAAGCTGAGCACCGTGCCGCCGATGACCGACAACGCCACGGTCAGGGCGGCGGCGCGGCTCCGGCGCATCAGCAGATAGCCGATCACGATCAGCGTCATCAGCCCCAGCACCGTGGTGCTGCCAAGCGCCGTCAGATCGGCGAAGCCGGTTTCCAGCCAGCGCGGCCCGATCGGGTCGGCCGGGTCGGCGGGGTTGCGCAAGGATGACAGCAACCACCGGTCCAGGGCCTCAGTCTCGCCTTCCATGACCTCGTCGGCCAGACCGATGAACACATAGATGGCGCCCGCGACCGCGGCGACCGGCCACAATCGGCGGATATAGGGCATCAGCGCCGCACGGGTCGGGCGCGGTATCGGCAGGGTCATCAGGCTCGCCCGTTCTGTAGACAGACCACGAAACCGCGACGCTACCGGAAGTGCCGGGACCCGGCCAGTGAGCGTCTCGGGCCCCATCCACAGAATCGGGCGCGCTATCGCCCGCTGCGGGTGGTGGGGTCCAGCATCATGCGGACACTGTCGCCCAGGCCGTTGAAGGCCAGCGCGGTCACCAGGATGGCGAGACCCGGCGTCACCATCTGTTCAGGCGCGATTTCCATATACAGATAGGCCTTGGCCAGCATCGATCCCCAACTGGCATCGGGCGCCTGGACACCCAGCCCCAGAAAGGACAGCGAGGCCTCGGCCAGCAGCGCGCCGGCCAGCAGCAGCGTCACCTGCACCAGGATAGGCTGCACCGCGTTGGGCAGGATATGGCGGGCCAGGATGCGCGCCGGGCTGGCGCCGAAGCAGCGCGCGGCATCGACATACAGCTCTTCCTTCACCACCAGCGCCCGGGCGCGCGCCAGGCGCGCGATCAGCGGCGCGAAGACGATGCCGACCGAGATCATGCCATTGGTAAGCCCCACCCCCAGCGCGCCGGTGACGCCGATCGCCAGCACGATGGCCGGAAACGACAACAGGGCGTCGATGATCCGGCTGACCACCTCGTCGACCCAGCCGCCGGCAAAACCGGCGAGCAGCCCCACCGGCAGGCCGATGACCAGCGCGATCGAAACCGAGAGCACGCTGGCATACATGCTGGCGGATGCGCCATGGATCAGGCGGCTGAAGACGTCGCGGCCCAGATCGTCGGTACCGAGCAGGTTTTCGGGCGATGGCGGCATCAGGATCAGATCGAAATTCTGCTCGATCGGCGAATAAGGCGCGATCTGGTCGGCGAAGATGCCGGTCAGCGCGATGATGGTGATCACCAGCAGGCTGAGCGCGCCGCGCGGATCGCGCAGCATCCAGGCGAGAACCGGATTGCGGCGGCGCCGTGCCGCGCGTGGCGGGGTTGCGGTCTGGGTCATGGGATCAGCGCACCCTCGGATCGAAGACGACATAAAGCATGTCGATGATCAGGTTCAGCACGACGACGAAGATGATCATCGTCAGCACCACCCCCTGCACCACCGGAAAATCGCGGGCCAGCGCCGCGTTCACGATCAGATTGCCGACACCCGGAATGGCGAACACCGTCTCGACCACCACGGTTGCCGCCAGCAGCCGGTTGGCCAGCAGGCCGATCACCGTCAGCAGATTGACCGAGACGTTCTTCAGCCCGTGCTTCCACAGCACCGACCCGCCGGGCAGGCCCTTGGCGTGCAGCGTGCGGACATATTGCGAGCCCAGAATGTCGACCAGCGAGGTGCGTAACTGGCGTGCCACCTCGGCGATGCCGCCGGCGGCAAGGGCGGTCGCCGGCAGGATGGCGTGTTCAAGCGCGCGGATCGGATCGGTGGTGAAGGCGACGGCGCCTGTGGCCGGCAGCCAGCCCAGCGACAGCGCGAAGGTGGCGACCAGGATCATCGCCAGCCAGAAGTTCGGCACCGCGATGCCGACCGAGGCCAGCCCCATCACCGCGCCGTCCAGGATGGAATTCGGCCGCAGGGCCGCCAGGATGCCCAGCGGAATGCCGACCACCATGGAAATCAGCATCGCCAGCACGACGATCAGCAGGGTCAGCGGAAAAGTGCGGGTGAGCGAGGTCATCACCGCCTCGCCCGAGATCAGCGACTGCCCCAGATCGCCATGCAGCGCACCCCACAGCCAGTCGAAATACTGGACCAGGAACGGCCGGTCCAGGCCATAGAGCGACCGGATTTCGGCAAGACGCTGGTCGGTGGCATTGTCGCCGGCCAGCGTGACGGCGATGTCGCCGGGGATGAGCTGGATCAGCCCGAACACCACGAAGGTCACGATCAGGATCACCGGCACCACCTGATACAGGCGGCGGCGCACAGTGCGGATCGCGCGGTGGCTGGACATAAGGTCGGGTCTCCTCGATGGCGCGCGGGCGGGGATGATCTCCCGCCCGCGCGCGATCAGCGATGACAAAGCCTCCAGCGATGGCAAGGCCAGGAACGACGGTGTCGCCGGTGGTCAGGCGAGGGACACGTCCTGGAGCTTTGGCTTGTTCAGCAGATTGGGCTTGTAGCCCTCGACCTTGTCGCCCGCCACGTCCAGCGCCGACAGGAAGGCCAGCGGGCAGACCAGCGCATTGTCGAGCACCAGCTTCTGCACCTGCGAGAAGGCGGCCTTGCGTTCGGCCTTGTCGGGGGTGGCGCGGCTGTCGGCGATGGCCTGCACCAGGTCGTCGGGCACCGGGCCACGCCCGCCATTGTAATAGGCGTCGGGCAGATACATCAGCGAATAGGTCAGGCTGGGATCGGGCCGGCCGGTCCAGGCCGAGACCAGCGCGTCGGTCTTCTTCTCGTTGCCGAAGAAGGCGGCCGATGCCTCGGGGATCGTGCCGATCGAATAGCGCACCCGGATGCCCACCTGGCGCAACTGCTCCATGATGAATTCCTGGCGCTGCACCGAGCTCTGATCGGGATAGCCGCCCAGATGCAGATCCAGCCCGTCGCCATGGCCGGCCTCGGCCAGAAGCGCCTTGGCCTTGTCGGGATCGTAAGGGTAATAGCCGGCCAGTTCCTGATCGAAGGCCCAATGCGCCGACGGCAGATTGGTGATCGCCTTCTCGCCGATGCCGTTCATGGTGACCTTGACGAAGGCGTCACGATCGATCGCATGGTTGATCGCCTGACGCACCCGGACATCGTCCAGCGGCTTGCGCGCCCAGTTGAAATAGATCTGGATGCAATACAACGTCGGGCCGGTGAAGGTGGTCAGCTTCGGTGCCCGCTTGGCGATCATGCCCTGCTGGGGCGACAGGAAGTAGACGAAATGGTTCTGCCCCGCCATCACCGAGCGCAGGCCGGTCGACAATTCCGGGATGATCGAGAATTCGATGCCGTCGACCTTCGGGATACCCGGCTTCCAATAGGCGTCGTTGCGCTTGACCACGACCTTCTCGTTGTCGTTCCAGGTAACGAAGCTCCAGGCACCGGTGCCGACGGGGCTGCGGTCGTGGGCCTCGCCCTTCTCCTGCACGGCCTTGGGCGACACCATCATGCCCGCGCGGTCGGACAGGATCATCGGCAGCGCGGCGTCGGGGTTCGTCAGCCGGATGGTGACCTGAAGCGGCCCGGTCACCTCGACCGCCTCGACATTGATCAGATCGGCCTTGATGTTCGACCGGGCATCGCCGCGATTGCGGTCCAGGTTGAACTTCACCGCCTCGGCATTGAAATCGCTGCCGTCGTGGAATTTGACGCCTTCCTGCAGATCCATCACCAGGGTCTTCGGATCGGGGAAGGTCCAGGCGCGGGCCAGACCGGGTTTGGGGTCGAGGCTTTCGAATTCCCATTCCACCAGCGTGTCGAACACGGTGTACAGGAACGGGTGATCCTGGCCGGACCCGCCGGTCATCGGGTCCAGGCTCGACGGGTTGGCCGGGGCCGACACCTTCAGCACGCCGCCGGCGGCAAGTGCCTGGCGGATATGGCCGGGCAGCATGCCGGATGCGGCGACGCCGGCGGCGCCGGCGCCCAGCAGCGACAGGAAGCGGCGGCGATCCATCGCGAAGGCCGCGCGGCCACCAATGGTCACCGGCCCCTCGGCGGGGGTGCTGCCATGCTCGGGCAAGCGGATCTTGGTCATTGGGTTGTCTTCCTCCCTGGGGGGCGCCCGCCGGATCTTCCGTCGCATAGCGGGGTGCTCCTGATGCCGTTTTTCGGCTGTTCTGGTTCGTGTTGTGGCTATGGGGCCGGGGGCTTCAAGACTGGTCACTGTTCCGCCGCGGCGATCTCCTCGGCGAAATGGCAGGCAACCAGGTGATTGCGGGCGATCGGCCGCCAGTCCGGCACCGTCTCGGCACAGGCCGCGCGGGCATGGGGGCAGCGGGTGCGGAAGCGGCAGCCGGATGGCGGGTTCAGCGGCGACGGGATCTCGCCCTGCAGAGGCGGCCGCTTGGGCGCACGCTGCCAGGACGGCACCGGCACCGGCTCGGCCGCCATCAGCGCCCGGGTATAGGGGTGCATCGGCCGCTCGGCGATCGCCTCGACCGGGCCCAGTTCCATGAACCGGCCCAGATACATCACCGCCACCCGGTCGCTGATATGCGATACCACCCCGATATCATGGGTGATGAACACATAAGACAGCCCCATTTCGCGCTGGATCTCGGCGAACAGGTTCAGCACGTCGCCGCGGATCGACACATCCAGGGCCGCCACCACCTCGTCGCACACCATCAGCCGTGGCTGAAGGGTCAATGCGCGGGCGATGTTCACCCGCTGCTTCTGGCCGCCCGACAATTCATGCGGATAGCGCCGCGCCTGTTCAGGCGTGATCCCCACCCGGTCCAGCCGGTCCATCGCCCGGGCAATCCGGCTTGCCCGGTCGCCCTTGCCCACCACGTCCAGCGGCTCGCGCACGCTGTCGAGAATGGTCATGCGCGGGTTCAGCGCGGCATTGGGATCCTGAAAGATGATCTGAAGATCCCGGCGGCGCTGGCGCAGGGCGCGGCCCTTCAGCCGCGCCAGATCCTGGCCGTCATAGCTGATCTGTCCCGATGTCGGGTCCAGCAGACGCACGATCGCCCGGCCGAGGGTCGATTTGCCCGACCCGCTTTCGCCGATCACGCCGAAGGTCTCGCCCGGCCGGACATCGAAGCTGATCCCGTCGACCGCCTTCAGGCTTTCACCATCGGCGGTGGTGAAGGTGACGCGCAGATCGTCGACCAACAGCAAGGGCGGCCCGTCATCCGGGCGCGACCGCGGTTCCGGTGCCGTCCGCGCGCCATGCAGGGCCTCCGGCTTGACGCTGATCATCGCACCACTCCCTGCAGGCTCAACGCGTCGGTCCGGATGCACCGCGCCTTCTGGCCGGGCACGGGTTCCAGCAAGGCCTGCGGCAATTCGCAAAGCCCGATCGCATGGGCGCAGCGCGGCCGGAACCGGCAGCCTTCGGGCATGTCGATCAGCGACGGCACCCGGCCGGGGATCGACGGCAGCGCCGCGCCCCGCGCCACCAGCCGGGGCAGCGCCGAGAACAAGCCTGCCGTATAGGGATGGCGCGGCCGGACCAGCGCATCATCGACGGTCGCATCCTCGACCACCTCGCCCGCATACATGGTCACCATGCGGGTGCAGGTTTCGGCCACCACCCCCAGATCATGGGTGATGAACAGCAGCGCCGTGCCGCTGGTCTCGCTCAACTCCACCAGAAGATCGATGATCTGAGCCTGGATGGTGACGTCGAGTGCCGTGGTCGGCTCGTCGGCGATCAGCAGCTTCGGGTTGCAGGCCAGCGCGATGGCGATCATCGCCCGCTGGCGCATGCCCCCAGACAACTGATGGGGATATTCATCGGCCCGCCGCGCCGGCAGCGGAATCCCCACCCGCGCCAACAGGTCGATGGCGCGTTCGCGCGCCGCCCTGCGGCCCACAGGCTCATGGGCCAGAATGGTTTCGATGATCTGCTCGCCCACGGTGAACACCGGGTCGAGCGCGCTCATCGGCTCCTGAAAGATCATCGCGATGCCGGTGCCGCGCACACGCCGCAGTTCACGCCCCGACAGGGTCAGCAGGTCGCGGCCCTGAAACCGGATCGCGCCGTCGATCCGCGCCAGCCCGCGCGGCAGCAGCCCCATGATCGCCAGCCCGGTCAGGGTCTTGCCGCAACCGCTTTCCCCCACGATCCCGATCCGCTCGGCCGGCCCGACCTGGAACGAGACATCGCGGGTCGCCGACACCTCGCCACCACCGGTGCGCAGCCGGATACCGACCCGGTCGAGTTCCAGCAGCGGCGCCGCGACGCCGTCAGGCCCCGGATGGGCGGTTCCCGGGCGACCGGCGGACATCATCGCCGCCGTCATGCGCCGGCTCCCGCGCCATCCGCGGCCAGTTCGGCCAGAAGTACCTGTTTCAGCTTGTACTTCTCGATCTTGTTGGTCGGCGTCACCGGCAGCGCGTCGACGAAACGAACATGGCGCGGTGCCATGTAACGCGGCATCACGGTCAAGGCGAATGCCCGCAGATCCGCTTCTGTCATCGCCCGGCCCTCGACCAGTTCGATGAACACGGCGCAGTCTTCCTCGTCACCTTCAGCGGCCGGCACCGGCAGGGCCGCGGTGGCGCGGATGTCGGGATGTGCGTTCAGCAGATCCTCGACCTGATAGGACGACACATTCTCGCCCCGCACCCGGAAGAAGCCGCCCATACGGTCGATGAAGTAATAGACACCGTCTTCGGTGCGCCGCACGGCATCTCCGGTGTGGAACCACAGGTTCGAGAAGGTCTTGATGGTGGCATCGGGCTTGTTGAAGTAATGCGTGAGCAGCAGATGCGGGAAGCGCGGCCGGAAGGCCAGTTGGCCCGCCTGTTCGGGGCCCAGAACAGTGTCGTCCGCATCCAGAACCGCCGCCTCCAGCAAGGGCGACGGCCGGCCCATGAAGCCCTTGGCCAGGGATTCCCTGCCGTCGACCACCATCACGCCGCGATCACGGGCGATGCGCAGCATGGTGTCTCGATCATGGCCGACCCGGAATTCCGGCCGCTTCGCGTCGACATCGCCGAACTGGTCGATCAGCGCCACGAAGCCGTTGCCGCTCTCGGTCTGGCCGAAGCCGGCGGTGCAGAACTGAAAGCCGAAGCGCTGCGCCACCTGGTGATGCTGCGCGGGCAGCGGCTGCATATGCACCCGCATCAGGGTGTTGTCGCGATCGGTGACTTGCGGCTCGGCGCTCATCAGCCAGGGCACCATCACGTCCAGCAGCACGGCATTGCTGGCCCGATGGCCGCGCACCCGGTCCCAGAACCGCGTCGGGCTGAACTTGTCCCACAGCGACACGGCACAGCCCGTCCAGCACGCCTTCGCTACCAGAAACATCGCGCCGCCGACATGATAGAGCGGCAGATCGCAATAGATGGTGTCGTCCGGGGTCAGAAAGGCACGGCTGTTGAAGGTGTACTGGTTGATCCAGCGGAACGGCTGGACCACGCCCTTGGCGGGGCCGGTGGTGCCCGATGTATAGATGATGTTGGCGACATCGGCGGCTCCGCGCTCCGCCGGCTGGTGCCGCCGGGGGGTGCGCATCAGATCGGCCAGATCATGCACGCCGCCATGGGCGATCAGCGCCGGCGGCAGCTCGGCGCGATCGGCGACATAATCGTGATCGGCGGGGCTTGGGCGATGCACCACCACATGCGGCACGGCGATATCGCCCAGACTATCGGCAACGGCCGGCGCCAGGGCGGCATCGGTGATCAGCACACGGGGCGCCGTGTCGGCCAGTTGATACGACAGCAGCCGACCGGTGTAGTTGAAGTTGACCGGGGCATAAATGCCGCCGGCCTCCCACACCGCGAACATGGCGAGTGTCGCCACCCTGGAATTGCGGGTGAAGACCGAAACCCGGTCGTCGGGTTGCAGCCCCATATCCTGAAGAGCGGCGGCAAGGGTTGCGACCTCGGCCTCGAACGCGGCAAAGCTCTGGTCGTGGTCTTCCTCGCCATAGCGGATGAAAAGGTGGTCAGGATGATGGCGCACGGCATGGCGGAAGCGGTCGATGACCACATCACCCTGTGCAACCATCATCGCGAACAGCGCATCGGCGTTCACGATCGGCAGTCCTCCCGTCGCGGCCGTCTGTCGCGGCCTTGAGACATCGATCCGTCCGCGCCACCGGCCGCCCTGTTTGGCGACATGACCGCCGGTCAGTTGGAACAAACGTTCGATCTATGTTGATTGTTCAGGACCGGAGCCGTTCCGTCAACAGCATGATCCGGAAACCGTGCCATCTGTTCCATATGCTGCGCAAATGCGATGGCATGCCGATACCGGCCGCGCGCCGCGGCCGCGGGATCGTGCCGTTTCCCAGCCCCGCCGGCTGGTGTAGGCTCGTCCGCGATGATGGAGCACGCGGATCGGAGATGCGGACGGTATGGCCGCGAAGAAGCAATTCATGGTCATCGGGCTTGGCAGCTTCGGCGCCACGGTGGCCGGCGAGCTGGTCCGGCTGGGGCATGCGGTACTGGGCATCGACACCGATCGCCGGCCGGTCGATGCCCTGGCCGATGTTCTGACCCATGCCGTGGTCGCCGACGGCACCGACGAGAAGGTGCTGCAGGAACTAGGCGCCGACAGCTTCGACACCTGTGTCGTGGCGATCGGCGGCAATATCGAGGCCAGCAGCCTGGTGACCCTGCACCTGAAGGCGCTGGGCGCGAAAAAGGTCTGGGCGCAGGCCGCGACCGCCGCGCACAAGACCATCCTGACCAAGATCGGCGCCGACCGGGTGCTGATCCCGGAAATCGAGGTTGGGATCAATATCGCCCAGTCGCTGATCTATCAGGGGATCATGGACTATATGGCACTGGGCGACGACAGCTTCGTGGTGGAATACCGGGTGGCCGAGCGTTTCGACACCGTGGCGATCGAGGACTTGCTGGGCGCGCATGCCGATGCGGTGCGACTGCTGGCGGTGAAACGCGGCCGGGATTTTCTGGACCAGCCATTGGCCGGCCTGGCCTTGGTGAAGGGCGACCGGCTGGTATTGCTGGGTCCCCGCGCGGCCTTGGAAGCCGTGGCGGCGCACCTGTGACCGACACCCCGGCACGCAAGATGTGGCACAGACCCGGAGGCGGGCTGCCCTCCGACCGGCCATCCGGATCGGTGCGGATCTCGCCGCCACGGCTGTTCGCGCTGGCCCTGGCGGTGATGATCCTGGTGGGCGGGCTGGCGCTGCTGGCGCCGGGCATGGCGGAACCGGCGCTGTCGGTGCCGGAAGCCCTGTTCACCGCCACATCGGCGATGACGGTGACGGGGCTGTCGATCATCGATGTCGGTCAGCGCCTGACCCCGGCCGGTCAGGCGGTGCTGCTGGTGCTGATCCAGCTTGGCGGGCTGGGCCTGTCGGTTTTCGCGGCGCTGACCATGATCACGCTTGGCGGTCGTCTGGGGCTGGGGCAGCGGCTGGTGGTCAACCAGCGCCTTGGCACCACATCGCTTGCCGAAGCCGTGCCGCTGGTGCGCAGCATCGGCCTGATCACGCTTGGCGTGGAACTGGTGGGCGCGGCGCTGCTTGCGGTCGCGCTGCCGGGCGATGCCCTGGGCGCGCGGCCGCTGTGGACCGCCCTGTTCCATGCCGTGTCCGCTTTCAACAATGCCGGCTTCGCGCTGCCGTCGGCGGGTCTCGCCGCATGGTCGGGCGAGACGGCGGCGCTGGGCGTGGTGGCGGCGCTGATCGTCACTGGTGGCCTGGGTTTTCCAGTGCTGGTGGCGGTGGCCCGCCGGAGCCGCTGGTCCCTGCATACCCGCGTGATGATCTGGGGGTCCGCCGCCCTGATCCTGGGCGGCGGGCTGGTGCTGGCGGCGCTGGAATGGCGCAGCCCTCAGACGCTGGGTGATCTGCCGTCTACGGCGCGTATGGTCGAGGCGCTGTTCCTGTCGATATCCACCCGCACCGCCGGTTTCAGCACCATCGACATGGCGGCGCTGACCGCGCCGGCGCTGCTGGTGGTGATGGTGCTGATGTTCATCGGCGCCGGCCCCGCCTCCACCGGCGGCGGCATCAAGCTGTCGACCGCGGTGGTGCTGACCGCCGCCACCGCCGCCTATCTGCGCCGCGACACCGAGGTGACGATCGGCCGCCGCAGTCTGCCACCTGAGGCGGCGTCGCAGGCGCTGAGCGTTGCTCTGATCAGCCTGTTCGCGATCGCGCTGCTGATCTTCGCGCTGCTGATCACCACGCCCGGCATCAGCCTGGCCGGTGCGGCATTCGAAATCGTCAGCGCCTATGCGACCGTCGGCCTGTCGGCCGGTGCCACCGCCGCCACGGATATCAGCGGCCAGGTGGTGCTGATGCTGGCGATGTATCTGGGCCGGCTGGGGCCGCTGGTGCTGGGCTTCGCGCTGGTCACGCGCACGAGCGCCCGCATCGGCCGGCCGCGCGCCGATGTCCTGATGGGATAGCACCGCGCTGAGTGCCGCTGGATGGCTGCACGGGGCTGGCGCGGGAACGGATGACGGTGCACCATGTTGCAGGCACCGGCGCAGGCCCGCATGGGCGGGATGTGACCGGGCGCGATAATGGGATGATGCATGCAGGATCTGGTATTGACCGCCGCCATCGTGCTGTCGCTGGGCATCGCCGCCCAATGGCTGGCCTGGCGCTTCAAGATTCCGGCGATCGTGCTGCTGGCGGTGGGCGGCATCATGGCCGGGCCGGTCACAGGCATACTCGATCCGCATGCCCAGCTTGGCGAGATGCTGGAACCGCTGGTGGCGGTGGCGGTGGCGATCATCCTGTTCGAAGGTGGCATCAGCCTCGATCTGCGGGAATTGCGCGGCACGGCGTCGGGCGTGCGTCGGCTGACCCTGGTCGGTGCGCCGGTGGGCTGGCTTGCCGGCACCATCGCCGCCCATTACGTGGCGGGGCTGTCCTGGCCGACCGCGGCCGTGCTCGGCGGCATTCTGGTGGTGACGGGGCCAACCGTGATAGCACCCCTGCTGCGGCAGGCGAAGCTGGACCGCAAGCCCGCCATCACCCTGAAATGGGAAGGCATTGTCAACGATCCGCTGGGCGCGCTGTTCGCGGTTCTGGCTTATGAATACGCCATCGCCGCCGGCCCGGACGATATCGGTCTGGCCCCGGCGCTGGGCCAGGTGGCGCTGGGCGCGGTGCTGGCCGCTGCCGTGGGGCTGGCGGCGGGCAGCGCCATCGCCTGGGCCTTCCGGCGCGGCCATGTGCCGGAATTCCTGAAGGCGCCGCTGATGATCGGTGCGGTGCTGGCCTGCTTTGCCGGCACCAATGCCTTCGTCGAGGAAACCGGGCTGATCGCGGTGACCGTGCTGGGCGTGACGCTGGGTAATTCGAAGGTGGCGGCGCTTGAGGAACTGCGCCGGATCAAGGAGGTGCTGGCGACGATCCTGGTCTCGGGCGTGTTCGTTCTGTTGACCGCCACGCTGAATGCCGAAACCCTGGCGGCGCTGGACTGGCGCCACGCGGCCTATGTGGTCGCCGTGCTGGTGATCGTGCGGCCGGTGACGGTGCTGGCCAGTCTGATCGGCACGGGGGTGCCGTGGTCGAACCGCGCGCTGCTGGCCTGGATCGCGCCGCGCGGCATCGTCGCGGTGGCGATCACCGGCCTGTTCGGCGAACGGCTGGTGGCCGCCGGATACGAAGATGGCGCCCTGCTGGTGCCGCTGGGCTTCGCCGTGGTGCTGAGCACGGTCACCCTGCACGGCTTCAGCCTGCGGCCGCTGGCGCGGCTGCTGAAACTGACCAGCGATGCGCCGCCGGGCTTTCTGGTGGTCGGCGCCGGCGCCTGGACCACGGCCCTGGCCCATGCGCTGGTCAAGGCGAAGGTGCCGGTGGTGCTGGCCGACCGGTCGTGGGCGCGGCTGCGCGCGGCCCGCCATGAGGGCCTGCCGGTCTATCACGGCGAGGTTCTGTCGGATGCGACCGAGATCCATCTGGACCTCGCCTCAACCAGCCATGTCATCGCCGCCACCGACAATGACGCTTATAACACCCTGATCTGCAATCATTTCGGCCCCGATATCGGCCGCAGCGCCATGTTTCAGGTGGCGCCCCAGACCCAGCCGGTCACCGATCGCCACAGCCTTGCCCTGGGCGGTATGGTGCCGCTGGCGATGGCCGCCGGCATCGACGAACTCGATCGGCGCCAACTGGCCGGCTGGCGGTTCAGCCGCACCCGCATCACCGAGGATTTCACGGAAGAAGACTATCGCCGCCAGCGCCCGGCGGGCAGCGAGACCGTGCTGGTCATCCCCGCCCGTGGCCGCATGCAGATGCCCGAGGACACCGGCGACATCGCCTTTCATGCCGGCGATACGATCATCGCCTTCGGCCCGCCGGCCGACGCCCCCGCCGAAACCACGACCGATACAGATACAGATACAGATGCCGACACCACCGAAGCAGATGCCGGGAGTTGACCATGCCCCAGCAGATCCCCCCGGTCCGGCCCCGGATCGACCCCGCCGTGATGGCGCTTGCGCCCGATTTTCATGGCCGCAGCATCACCGCCCTGCTGACCGGCCCGGCCGTGGCCGATGCCGGGTCGCAGGCGGCGGCGGCGCTGGATGCCGCCTGCGATCTGGTCCGCGCCGGTGGGCCGGACTGGGCCGAGGCCCATATCGCCGCCTGGCGCGACGCCTTTCGCGGCTTCGGCGCCAAGCCCGCGCGGACACCATCCTCGGCTGAAGCACTGCGCAAGCGGGTGCTGCGCGACGGCACGCCGCCATCGGTCAACCCGATCGTCGACCTTTACAACGCCGTCAGCCTGCGCCACGCCGTGCCGGTGGGCGGCGAGAACCTGGATGCCTATCAGGGCACGCCACGGCTGATCCGCGCCGCCGGTACCGAGACCTTCGACATGATGAAGGATGGCGCCCCCGCCACCGAGACCCCGGAGCCGGGCGAGGTGGTGTGGTGCGACGATGCCGGCGTCACCTGCCGGCGCTGGAACTGGCGCCAGGGCATCCGCACCCGGCTGGAGCCGGGCGTGACGCGGATGTGGTTCATCCTGGAAGCCCTGGGCGCCATGCCGCCCGCGGCGCTGGCCGCCGCCGCCGACGATCTGGCCGCCGGCATCGCCCGGCTGTGGCCGGGTGCGGTGGTGATTGCCGAGCCGGTCATCACCGGGGGTGCCGTGCCAGCAGCCGGCTGATCAGTCCCGTGGCAACGCCGCCGCGATCAGCCGGCGCAGTGCCGGATCGCGAACCTCCATCACCGCGAACAGACCCAGTGCCGCAAGATCGGGCACGGCATCGACGATCTGTCGATACGCGGCCGCACGGTCGTCATCGGCCACCGCCGGGTCGGTCGCCGCGCGGGCATTGGCCAGAAAGGCCGCGACCGTCCCCTTGCGGATGGTCCGGCCGGCGAAACTGGCATGAGAACGGTCATCGGGCAGGATGTCTTCGGCGCGCATCGGCAGGTCTCCATGAACGGCATATGACATGCCCAATCTGCGCCGATTGTTCTGGCGCCGCTCCGCCAGCGGCGCCATAAACTGTCGCGATAACGCCAACCCCGTCCGACCGGTGCCATGGTCACAGCACGCCCGACCCCGTTGATCGATCCGGTTCAGGCCGCCACCACCGGCGGGCCTGTGGTTCTGGCGGTGCGCAAGGTCGATGCCGCCGCCCGCGATACCGGCCGGCATGTCCATGTCCGTGGCCAGTTGGTCGGCACCATCCAGGGGCTGCTGGGCGTGGAGACGCCGGCCGGGCGCTTTGCAGCACCGCCATCCCATGCCGTCTGGCTGCCCCCCGCGGCGCCACATGGTCTGGCGCTGCACGGGCCGTTCGATGGCTGGAGCCTGTGGGTGTCGCCCGATGCCTGTGCCGCCCTGCCCCGATCGACCACAATGATCCGCGTGAGCGATCTGCTGCGCGCAGCCGTCCTGGCCATGGCAGAAGCCGGGGGCCGGGATCTCCGGCGTCTGGACCGCATCGCCGCCGTCATCCTGGATGAAATCGCCGCTGCCCCGGCCGGCGGGGCGCCACCGCTGCCCCTGCCCGCCGATCGACGGCTGCTCAAGGTGGCGCGTGCCATCCTCGACGACCCGGCCGACGATCGCGGGCTCGACGGCTGGGCCGCGCTCGCGGCGATGTCCGGCCGCAGCCTCAGCCGCCGCTTCCCGGCCGAAACCGGCCTGTCGCTGTCTGACTGGCGGCGGCGGGTGGTGGCGATGACCGCCCTGGAACGGCTGGCCGGCGGCGATGCCGTCACCACGCTCGCGATCGATCTGGGCTATGCCTCGCTCAGCGCCTTCATCGCCATGATCCGCCGCGAAACCGGCATGACGCCGGGGCAACACCGCGCCACACGCGGCTGACCGGTCACCCTCTGGGGGCGCGGTTCGGCGCGGTCGCCAATGCCCGCCTCGGGGGCAGGAACATCGCCGGAAGCCGCATGCGCCGGCCGCCGCTGCTGCCCTGATCCTCGCCGGCCTGGAACCAGACCGCGAAGGCCACCTGGACGCTGCCCAAGGTCAGCCCCATGAAGAAGATCAGCACCGCCGTGGCCAGAACGCCATCGGCGCTGGCGGCCATCAGGGTGCCGAGCCCGGATACGTCGAGCCACAACAAGGCGCCGACCGTGGCGAAGGCAAGGCCGAAGCCCACCAGCGCGTGCATCAGCACGAAACGGACAAGTATCGGCATGGCCCGGGCTCCTTGAGCGGCTGGCTGCGGACGGCAACTCCGGCCACTATGCGCCGGTCACCGGCACCGTCAAGACGCCCAAATGTCGCGGGCGCGGGCGATCGCGCCGGCCGCCGCCCCCGCCGGATCGCGGGTCGCCTTCATGAAGCCACAGCGCGAAGGCGAGCTGGACCACGGCGAATGTCTGCCCCATCAGGATGGTGAAGACCAGCGCCGCCAGCAGTCCCTGGGATGTGGTCGCAACCAGTGTCGACAGATTCGAGACATTGAACCAGAACAGCAGGGCCACCACCACAAGCGCCAGACCGAAGCCGAGCATCCCATGGACGATCGCGAAGCGGACCGGCCTGAAGTCGTCGCATCCGGACACCAGCCTTCCCCCGTGGCACCGGCGCGCGGACAATCCACGGCCTCCACCACGGGGAAACCCGTCCGCCGGGCGGCGGTTCCCGGCTCAGCCTTCCAACAATCGTTTGGGGTGCATACCGTCGACCATGCCCATGAACGGCGCATGGATCGAATAGCCCAGCAGGCGCCGGATATGCTCGCTGCATTGCAGCACCACATCGCGGGGCACCGACAGGCTGAAATTCTCCTGCTGGCGGCACCAGGGTGCGCAGTACTGGGCGGTCAGGGCCAGCCGCGACGCCGCACTGCGATTGCCGCCGCCGCCATGCCACAGCGTGCCGGTGAACAGCACCACCGAGCCCGCCGGCATCACCACCGGCACCGCCGACGCCGCTTCCTCGGCGGTGGGCAGACGATTGGCCCATAGATGACTGGCGGGAATGATCCGGGTGGCGCCGTTCTCGGGCGTGAAATCGTCGAGCGCCATGATGGTGGCGGCACCCAGCGCCGGACGCGGTCGGGGCAGGCTGTAGAAACTGTCGTCGAAATGCAGCGCCTGTTCGGTCTCGCCGGGCAGAATGTCGATCACCTGCAATTGCGACAGCAGATAGTTCGGCTCGAACAGCCGGTCCAGAAGCGCCAGAATGATCGGATGTTCGACCAGCGGGTTGCAGGCCAGCGTCTTGGCGATCACCGCATACAGCCGGCGCGTCGCCAGCCCCTCGAACGGATTACGGCCGCCACGCGGCGCCATCCAGGGCAGCACCGCCTGCCGCATCTCCTGCACCGTCTGTTCATCGAACAGCCGCTCCAGAATGACATAGCCGTTGGTTTCAAGCTGCGCCCACAGCCGGTCGACCGGCGTGTCATCCGGCACCGGCTGGCTGCCGGCGGTCGAGTGATACTTGCGCGGATTGCCGGTGTTGGCATAGTCATCCAGACCATCGAGCATCAGCGGGGCCATGGCATTATCCTTCGGGCTGGTACGGGCGTGTCCCCCTGGAGAGCGGGGCCGATGGCACCCACGATCGCCTGCAATCCGCCGGTCCGGCAATGACAGGGCGCCTCATCAGACATGACAGATGGTCCACCGTCGCCCATGCGGCACCAGCGACGCCCCGTCCGCGGCCATGGCCAGGCATGGGCCGTGGCGACGATCCCGGTCCGTTTCGCGCGGGAGCTGATCGCCCGCCTGCCGCTGCAGGCAACCGCGCGGCAGGCGCTGATCGCCCGCGCCGGTATTCCACCGGGTCTGCTGGATGTCGACGGGCCACGGGTGGCCCCGCCGGCCTATCGGCGCCTGAACCGGCTGGCGGTCGCCGCCGGCGACGACGAATATCTGGGCTATCTGGCCCGGCCGGTGCCGCCGGGCACGATGGCGCAGATGCTGCGCCTGCTGGCCTATCTGCCCGATCTGGATGCCGCCGCGACCGAGGCCGGGCGCGTGATCGGCCTGTTCGACGGCGCGCGGCCCTGGGCCGTGGAGCATGACCGTGCCGACGGGCGTGGCCGCATCCGCCTGCTTGCCAGTCGCGGCGTGCAGGCGGACTCGCTGCTCTTCGCCCATATCCAGCTTCTGGGGCTGATCCATGTTCTGGGCTGGCTGGCCGGCGAGACGGTGCCGGTACAGCGCGTGATCCTGCCGGCGGCTTTTGCCGAACATGCCGCGGAATCGCGCTTCCTGTTCGGCCGCGCCGTCGAGCATCACCCGGGCGACAGCGCCGCGATCGTGTTCGGGCCGGGCGCCCTGGCCCGGCCGGTGATCGCGCGGCCCGATACGGCCGGCAGCTTCGCGCGCCGGCTGATCGACCGCACCACCACGCCCACGGCGCCGACCACCATTGAGGCGGCGCTGCGCCATCTTCTGGCCGCCACCCGCCCCTTCGCGGGGCTGCGCGAGACCGAGGCGGCGGCCCGGCTGGGGCTGACCCGATCGACGCTGGCGCGGCGGCTGGCCCAGCACGACACCACATTTCAGGCGATCCGCGACGAGTTGCGCCGCGACCTCGCCTGCGCGCTGCTCAGGCGCACAGAACTTTCACTCGCAGATATCGCCGAACGGCTGGATTATTCCGAACCCAGCGCCTTTCAGCGCGCCTTCAAGCAATGGACCGGCCAGCCGCCCGCAAGCTGGCGCCAGCGGCACCGCTGACGCCACGCCCTGCTCCGGCATGGCATGGCCGGAGGTTCGGCTTTCCCCGGCTTTCGTTTTTGCTTATAGGATAGGGAAACGAAACCCGACCGAGGGGCCACGGCCGATGTATCTGTCACCACGCCATGCCGAGATCATCCAGCTCGCCAAGGACAAGGGCCGGATCCTGGTCGAGGATCTGGCCGGTCATTTCGGCGTCACGCCACAGACCATCCGCAAGGATCTGAACGATCTGTGCGAACGCCGGCTGCTGACCCGCATTCATGGCGGCGCCCTGTTTCCGTCGGGCGTGCAGAACATGGAATACGAGGCCCGCAGCCTGATCGCCTCGGATGAAAAGCTCGCCATCGGCCGCGCCGCCGCCGACATCATCGGCGACAACGCCTCGCTGTTCATCAATATCGGCACCACCACCGAGGCGGTCAGCCGGGCGCTGACCGGCCATAGCGGCCTGATGGTGATCACCAACAACATCAACGTCGCCAACCGGATGCGGGTGTTTCCCTCGATCGAGGTGGTGATCGCGGGCGGCGTGGTGCGCGGTGCCGATGGTGGTGTGGTCGGCGAGGCGGCGGTGGATTTCATCCGCCAGTTCCGGGTCGATTTCGCGGTGATCGGCGTATCGGCGATCGACCATGACGGCGCCCTGCTCGACTTCGATTTCCGCGAGGTGAAGGTGGCGCAGGCGATCATCGCCAATGCCCGTCATGTGATTCTGGTGGCGGATTCGACCAAGTTCGAGCGCACGGCACCGGTGCGCATCGGCCATCTGTCGCAGGTGAACACCTTCATCACCAATCACTGCGACCTGCCGCCGATCCGCCGGATCTGCGCCGACGCCAATGTCCGCCTGATCGAAACCGACAGCCAGGCCAGCATGCTCTAGGGCCGGCATGCCATAGAGCCGGCCCGGCAGGACGGCGATCCGCCGCCGGTCAGCCCACCACCGCCAACGGCAGTTCGCCCAGGGCCGCGCGGATGCGATCGGCGCTGTCGGCATCGATGCCCGGTGGCAGATCCAGGCGCAGATGCAGACCCCTCGTGCCATCGGTCACCGCCTGCACCGTGGCGCCGGCATCGGGCGCCGCCGTGGCGATGATCGCCCGTGCCGCATGTTCGGCGGCCAGTTCGCGCAGGCGCGGTTTGAAGATCTTGCCGACCGGGGTCAACGGCATGTCGTCGATCTGCTCGATCCGCCGGGGGCGGGCCGGCGCCTCGAAGATCCGCGCATCGATGAAGGCGGGCAGATCGGCCAGATCGGCCGACGCCCCCGCCGTCGGCACCACGAACAACATCGGCACCTCGCCCGCATAAGCATCGGGCAGGCCCACCGCCGCCGCCAGCGCCACGCCCGGATGGGCCATGGCGGCATCCTCCAGCGCCATCGGGTCGATATTATGGCCGCCGCGGATGATCAGATCCTTGATCCGCCCGGCGATGTGCAACTGGCCGGTCTCGCCGATCCGGCAGATATCGCCGGTACGCAGCCAGCCGTCGTGGAAGGCACCGGCGGTCTGGCGGGCATCGACATAGCCGGCGAACACCTGCGGGCCACGCACCAGCAATTCGCCGGTGGGGGTCGATGGGCCCTGATGCAGTTTGCCGTCATCGGTCAGGATGGCGACATCGGCCTGAGCCAGCGGCAGGCCCACCGCGGCGCCATCCGGCGTCACATCATGATGGACCTGCGCGATCGCGCCGGCAAACTCGGTCATGCCATAGACCTGGCGCACGGCATCGCCACCCCAGGCGGCCAGGAAGCGCTTCAGCACCTCGGGCGGACAGGTCGACGCGCCGGTGCCAACGAAGCGGAGCGACGACAGATCGGCGCCGCCGGTCGGCACCGCCGCCACAGCACCCAGGCTGGTCGGCACCAGGGCACCGATGGTGATGCGGTGGCGTTCGACGATCGACCAGAAGCCCGCCACCACCGCCGGGTGGCGGAAGCCGGCAAGCGTGGGAATGATCATGGCCGCCCCGGCGGCGAGCGAGGCAAGACACCCGACAAAGGCGCCGCCGACATGAAACAGCGGCAGGCCCGCCAGCATTCGGTCGTCGGCGCGATAATCGATCGACAGCATCGAGCCGATCGCCGAGGCGACCATATTGCGTTCGGTCAGCCGTGCCAGTTTGGGGGCGCCGGTGGTGCCGCCGGTCGGATACAGCGCCGCCACCCGGTCGGGATCGGCGCTGGCGCGGCTTTCGGTCAGGCGGGACCGCCAGTCCGGATCGGGCTCCAGCATCTCGCCATCGAAGGCGACCGTGCCGTCGACTGTGGCGGTGACGATCCGCAGGCCGGGGATCTCGGCATCCAGCCCGGCCACCTTCTCATACAACCCCGCCGGCGCGCCGGCCGGCGGCACGATCAGCAACCGGGCACCCGATGCGGCAAGCTGAGCGGCAATCGCCTCGCGGCTGAACAGCAGGTTCAGCGGCATGGCGACGCCGGCCCACATCGCCGCCCACAAGGCCACGACCAGCGATGGACAACTCGGCACCAGGATGGCCACCACCGGCCCGTTGTCGCCTGCGCCGTCATTCTCATTCTGCGCCAGCACGCGGAACCGCCCTGCCGCCGCCGACAGCAGGCCCATCAGCCGGTCGTGGGCGATCGGTGCCGTGCCGGCATCGTCGGGCGTGTTCAGATGCACCAGCGCCGTGCCGTCGGGATTCAGCATCGCCCCCCGCGCCACCAGATCGATCACGCGGGGGTGTTCAAAGGCCAGATTGGCGGCGTGCAGAGTCTGCTCGGGCCGTGTCATGGGGGGGTGCCTCCAGCGGAGAGAACCAGAACCGGATCAGCGCAGCGCCGATGCCCCGGCCGGGGCCAGCCCCGGCGGCAGGATGCCGTCGGTCAGCCGGATATCGAGCCGCCGCGAGCCGGCGACGATGTCGCGGGGCCTGAGGCCGAAGATGTTACGGATGGACCGGCTGAAATGGGTCTGGTCGGGATAGCCGACATCCAGCGCCAGATGCGCCAGATTGGGGTTGCGATTGACATGGGCGAGCGAGATCCGCGCCCGTTTCCAGGCGCGCCAGTTGCGGAAACTCACCCCCGTCTGGTCGCGGAACAGGTGCAGAAACCGCGATACGGACAAATCGACGGAAACCGCACAGGCCTCCGCCGACGGAAAGGCCGAGACGTCCGACGGCGCCGCGCGCACCACGGCGCGGATCCGCCAGTCCATCGGCCGGGACGGGATGGCGGCACCGAAGAAGCTGCGATCGAAGGCATGGGCCGGCGGGCAGGCGCTGCCGGCACGCGCCGCCAGGGCGCTGTGGGCCGCACGGACCCGCGCCACCACATCGGGCGCATCGACGATGCCGGCGGTATCGGGCACCGTCAGCACCTGACGGATGAAGCCCGGCAGGCCGCAGGGGTCGACAGTCTCGGGCTCGATCTTCAGCGCCAGGATGTCGCGGGCTTCGGCCGAGATCACATGCGGCATATAAGCGGGCACGACCGCGCAACTGCCGACGCGGTCGGGGCCGCCGCCAGCCCGGACCACGATCTGGCCGGCACTCGCCACATAGATCGCGATGCCGCCCAGGTTGCGCACCCCTGGCCGGCCCAGCAGGCCGGCATAGAACAGCCGTTCCGGGCCGATCAGCATAAGTCGTGCGTCACCGATACCGGTCAACCGTTCGGCGCGCATCAGGCGACGGTCGAGAAGTCGGGCTTGCGCTTGTCGAAGAACGCGCCCACCGCCTCCTTCACCGCCGGCCCCTCCATCAGGGCCGAAAGCGCGCGCATCTCGGCCTGGATCGCCGCTTCCAGTGCCGCCAGATGAACCTCCTGCAGCAGCTTTTTGGTGGCACCCATGGCCGCGCCGGAATAACCGGCAAGCTGTTCGGCGATCGCGTCGGCGCGCGCGTTCAGTTGCTCATGCGGCACCAGTTCGGTGATCAGACCGGCATCACGCGCCTCTTCGGCACTGATCCGGCGGCTGGTCAGCATCCAGTCGCGGGCACGGCGTTCCCCCACCGCCAGCGGCAGCAGATAGCTCGATCCGATTTCGGGGCAGATGCCCAGGCTTGAGAACGGGAACACAAAGCCTGCGCGATCCGACGCCACCACGATGTCGCAATTCAGGATCAAGGTCGATCCGCCACCGATCGCCGGCCCCTGCACCGCCGCCACGATCGGCTTCGGAAACCGCGCCAGCTCCAGCGTGCAATCATACAGCGCCGAGCGCTCCCAGCCGTCCTTCAGCGGGTTGTGCATGAATTCGTGCAGATCGCCGCCACGGGTGAAGGCATCGCCGGTCGATCCCAGCCGCACCACCCGCACCACATCATCCGCCGCGACCTCGCGCAGCGCATCGCGCAAGGCGGCGAACAGCGTCGCATTCATCAGATTGCCCGTCTCAGGGCGATTGAAAGTGATGGACGCAATCCGTCCGCGACGCTCAACGGCAATCGGCATGGGCAGTTCCTCCCTGGTGCCCGCCTGCATGGGCGGACACGCATTCTTGTCGGCTCTGCGCCCATAATGCCTGTGTTTAGGTATTTAGGCAATGCAGGGAGATACACCGATGGTCGACAGCCATCCGCCGCACGCTCCGGCGACGCATCGGCCGGATCATCCGGTCGGTCGGGTCCATGGTCGGGACCACCGCCCTTGACAAATTACCCCGGCCTCAAGGCGACGACGTCAATTCACTCTATCTTCAGAGCCCATATTCGATCTTGAGGACATGCAGATCGTCGATCAATCTTTCGCGCATGCTCATCGTATAGATCCGCGCAATCTTCCCATCGTTTTGTCTCGCGACGATCTTCCGGAGATCGGAGGTCCGCGCCCTCCATGTATTGCCATCCGTCACGAATAATAACGTCGTGTCATGCCGCTTTGCATCAATAATGGCGCCCAAGTCTCCAATGATGTCTGTCATCTTGGAACCCGTAGCACCGTATCCCTTGACTTCGATCACAATGCGGGGCCGGTTGCGATCAGGGATCGCAATATCGCATTTTGCCGACCGGCCCGCGATACCACTAAAGTTTGCCCTCATTTCGTAGCCGTCTGATCCGAAAACTTCAATAACAAGGGCTTCTACGAAATCCTCCAGGCCGCGGCCACGCCTTTGGCCCTGGATTGCTGATCCTCGACCGGATCGGAGTCTTTCAACGAGAATATCACTCCACACAGGAACGCGATTGACTGCATCAGTCATGGCATCCGGAAGGCCAAGATCATCAAACGCATCAAGAAATGCCGCACGATCGGCATTGTAGCGCTTAATGCCCAGCCCGCCGCTTCCAAGCCGCTGCATCAGCTCCTCTGTCATCTTATCTTTCGACAGGCCCAGAAAAAGGCGGGCACACAGCAATCCTACCTCGAAGGGAGGCTGCAGAAGATGTGCAATATCCTCACGCATATATCGCTCTTTGCGGGGCAAGTCGGACAGGCGGGCAATTGCAGCAGCAGCCAGTTCATCCATCCATTCCACATCAAGCGCCCCGATCGAGGCGATAATGTCGTCCAGGGTCTGACCGAAGACCTGCATATCAGCGGCCCACTATCAGGTATTCAAGAACCGAAGAGCGGACAGCCTGCGCATGATTCCCAAAGTGATAACGATGTTGACGCTGAAACACCTCAACTCTCTTTTTATATTTCCCCATCATTGAAACCAGATCCTCCAAACCTGGATAGCCGTTCGAGCTATAGGACAGCACAATCTGGCTTTGTGAAAATTTACTGAACATGTCGTCAAACGCGGTTATCGCCGTACGGCGATAACTGAATGGCGTGTATTTTTTCTCGATTTTTTTGACTTTTGTTGCCTGTTTGATAGGCATATCTTCCCAGTAAGCGGAAAGTCCTTCCAGAAAATGATACCGTTTGACATAGCAGTTATCGTCGGATCGTGGGACATAAGGTGGATCAAGATAGACAAGATCGATATTTTTCACATCGATATCGAATACATCAGAATTATATGAGATGTTCTTTCTACCATTATCGAAAACAGCGTCATTATAAACCGACACCTGTTCCCGAAAATGATCTTCAAGCGACAAACGCAGATCACGGCGGCCATCGTCATATTTCGAAAGGTCACCCGATACTGTAAAGACGCCCCGCGGCTGACGCTTCAAACATGACCGAAAGAGTGCCGCAAACGCAAGAGACTGCGCATGCGGATTGGGAAGCAGACGAATATTGCACGATAGCCGATCCAGAAATCGAAGATCATCAGCCGTATAAAACACGCCACTGAACGTATCCTGAATGAAACGGCGGCCGTCGCCACCGCCATGAATCAAGTCGTCCACGGTAGAATCATCAAGGCGCGTGTCGTTATTTTCTATCGTCGCCCGGGCGACCACATGGGAAAAATTCAGGAAATCCGATGCGACGACCCGACGTCCCATCGCCTTCATCAGGTAGCCGACGCTTCCCGTGCCGGAAAATGGATCGAGCGCCGTTTCGAAATCCAAGGTCGAAAGGACACCATGAATCCATGGCAGCAAACGCTTCTTGGAGCCCATATACCGCAGTTCAGGATACAGCATCACCCGTTCCGGCATTGCCATCGCCTCGGATGATCGCGCCGTCGACGGCGACGTCGTGGCTGCAAACAATGGCAGATCCACAGTCATGTTCGTCATTGGCAGCAACTCTTTCTCCAGGCTGGTGCGGCATCTTGCCGGCGGGAGGATGCCAAGTTTAGGCCACGGGGTCGAGCGGCATCCGCCACCGTCGCCAGTGTCCCGGTCATGGCCAATGGATCACCGCACCACCACCCCCACCTCTTTCACCATGGTGGTGGCGCTGTTGAAGCCGAAGATGTGCCGCAGGATGCCGATCGGCTGGGTCGATTGCGGCTTGAACCCCTGCCGCTCATACAAGGCCCGGGCGCGGGGGTTGGTGTCGATCACGTCGAGGCGCAGGCGTTTCAGACCGGTGGCGGCCGCATGCCGTTCAACCGCCGTCAGCAACCCGGTTCCGACGCCCAGGCCCCGTGCGCGGGCATCCACGAACACGCCATCCATCAGCAATGTCCCGTCCTCGCACGACCGTTCCAGCGCGCTGACCAGAAGCCCGCGCGCGACGGCGCCGGCCATGCCGTATACCGCCGCCAGGTCCGCGATGCCGCCGCCCACGAAGGCGCCCTTGGGGGTCTTGAAGCCGGCGACGCCGAGAAAGCGGTTGTCATCCGATATCGCGCTGATCGCGTGACCGGGGTTCAGAACCCGGTGGATGAAGGCGATCGCCTTGTCGCGCGGCCCCAGCGGATAGCGAAGCTTGCGCGCGAAGGCATCCCAATAGCCGGCGGCGGCCTGCTCCCGGTGTTCCGGCCGGAGCCCGGCTTCGATCTGAAAGCGCTGTTCCGTGATACCGGTCGCTGTCATCGATCCTGTCCGTCTGGGGTTCCGGCACCGGCCGCCATTATCATTCCGACGTGTCGCCCTGTGGCCTCTTTCGGATCATACCCTCAGGCGCCGGCCGTCACCACCACTCCCGTCGCAGTTGGTCCAGGGCATGCCCGGCCCATAACGGCGGCACCATCCTGGTCCGTGGCGTTATGGGAGGCAACTTTGGTTCCCAAGCGCTCGCTCAACAACCCGTTGCGGTATGAAAGATGTCCAGCAGGCATTCGGCACGGTTCCGCAGTTCTCGGGCGTCGGTCACCGGTCGTTGACCGCTGTCTGCAGATGGTTGACCTCTTGTTTTCTTCTCCCGCATAGTGCGCCCGACAGTGTCGCAGAGCCGGGAGGCAGGAATGACAGACAGGATCGGCGCATCCACCATCATTGCCGATGAGGATCTGGCCAGGGTCACCGGCGGCTCACTGGGCATGCCCGGGCCGGGCGGCATCGACATGACCAACATGGATCTCGAATCCATCCTCGCCCTGGTGCAGCAGCAGCGGCAGGACCAGGCCGACGCCAGCCTGCACAATCAGATGAGCCAGATCGAGCAGCGCAACACCACGCTCACCCAGATGAACGGGACGCTGCAGGAGCTTGGCAATCTTGACGGCCTGCTCGATCAGCAGGGGTCGCTGTCGACCGATACCGTCGTTCACCACCTGGGTGCTGAAACCACGCTTGGCGCGCTCGCCTCGGATCTGGGTCTCGATCGGGAGCGGATAGACGATGGCAGCATCGACGCCGAGGACATGGACATGATCACCGACCTGCTTCATGACCGGATCGACTCGACCACCGCCGCTCAGGAGATGGACATGGCCGCCCTGCAGACCATGCTCGACAAGCGCAACGACGCGGCGGCACTGATGGCGAGCTTCATGGAGAAGATGCAGAACACGCGAGACGCCATTCTCGGAAACATCAGTTGACCATGACCGCCGGTCTGGCGTGACACGTGACGGGACCGCAAGGGGTGACTGAACTCTTCCGACCGGCCGCCATCGAATCCTTCGTGACGTCGAGCCAGTATCGTGACGCGCTCAGAGTGATGCGACCGCGCCTCTGGGCGAGCGGCCTGTTCCTGGTGGCCCTCATCCTGGGCGGGCTGGTCTGGAGTGTCCTGTTCCACGTGCCGATCTCGGTCGGCGGGCAAGGCATCCTGCTGGCGCCGGGCGGGATGATCGACGTGGTGGCCGATGCCGCGGGCCAGGTTCGCGCGCTCGACGCAAGCCCTGGTTCGACGGTCAGGTCGGGTGCCGTCGTCGCCCGCATCGCCCAGCCGGATCTGGACCTGAAGCTCACCATCGCCCGCGCCGAAATGGACGACGCCATCCGCTTTCGCGACGACCTCGCCCGCTTTCAGGACCACGACGGCGCCAACCGCGCCGGTCTGCGCATCGCCCGCGAAGCGTCGCTGGCGGCACGGATCCAGGCGCTGGAGCTGCGCCGGGTCTCGCTGCTCGACCAGCAGGCCAGCCTCCGCCGGTTGCTGAAGACCGGGACCGTCACCCGCGATCGTCTGTTGCAGGTCGATCAGGAGGTGCTGGGGGTCGATAGCCGCATTGCCGATGCCCGCGACGAGCGCGTCGCCATGGCCGCGGAAGCCGCCCTCCAGGAAACCGAGCGCGAGAAGGCCCGGCTGGAGGCGGAGCGCCGCGTGGCCGAGGCGGAGCGGGAGGCCAGCGGGCTTGCCCGGCAGCTTGAACGCACCAGCAGCGTGCGGTCGCCCTTCGACGGCCGGGTGGTCGAAGCCAAGGTCAATGTCGGACAGATGGTCCAGCCGGGCACGGCCATGGTCACCCTTGAACGCCATGCGGGGGCGTCACATCCGGGGGATGGGGGCGCCCTGCCCTATGTCACCGCCTATGTCACCGCGGCCGACGGTAAGAAGATCCGCCCCGGCATGCCGGTTGAAATCTCCCCCACCACCACCCGGCGCGAGGAACACGGCTTCCTGCGCGGCCATGTGCTGCATGTGAGCGACGTGCCGGCCAGCAGCGCCGGCATGCTCAAGACCCTTCAGAACGACCGGCTGGTGCAGACCTTTCAGGACGGCATGGGCGCGCCCTTCGAGGTGATGGTCGCCATCGATCCCGATCCGGCACGGCCGGACCAGCCGCTCTGGTCGTCGCCCCGCGATCACCCGCCCCGGATCGAGGCCGGTATGCTGGCCGAGCTGCGCTTCACCGTCCGCTCCGGGCCGCTGGTCGCCCTCGCCATCCCCGCCCTGCAATATACCGGCCCCGATCGGCCGGCCGATGCGGCCGCGCGCTGAATGATCCGCCGGCAACGAGCCACCCCCACCGTATTGCAGATGGAGGCCGCCGAATGCGGGGCGGCAGCCCTTGGCATCATCCTTGGCCATCACGGCTGCTGGATAACGCTTGAGGAACTGCGACTGGCCTGCAACGTCTCCCGCGATGGCAGTTCCGCGCTGGCCATTCTGCGCGCCGCCCGCGCGCTCGGGCTGGAGGCGCAGGCGGAACGGCTGGAGCCGGCCGACCTCCGGCGGCGGGAGCTGCCCGCCATCATCCATTGGGGCATGAACCATTTTCTGGTGGTGGAGCGTTTCGATCGCGGCCGGGTCTGGCTGAACGACCCGGCCACCGGCCCCCGTCAGGTGAGTGGCGCAGACTTCGATCGCATGTTCACCGGCATCGTCCTGTTCATGCGTCCGGGCCCTGCCTTCCGGCGCCGGGGACGGGCGCCCTCGCTGCGGGCCGGGCTTGGCAGGCGGCTGGGCGGCGCCAGGGATGCCTTCGGCTTCATCCTGATGATGTCGATCGCCCTTGTGGTGCCGGGGCTGCTGATACCGGTCTTCGCCCAGATCTTCGTCGACCAGGTGCTGATCAACCGGTTCGCCGGCTGGCTCTGGCCGCTGATTGTCGGGATGTGCCTGTCGGCGGTGCTGATGGCCGCCCTGACTTTTCTGCAGCGAGAGGCGCTGCTGCGGCTGGAAACCCGGCTGGCGCTGGCCGGCGCCGCGGGGTTCGTGAGCCATGTCGTGCGCCTGCCGCTGCTCTATTTCGCCCAGCGCCATCCGGGCGAGGTGGCGAGCCGCGTGATGCTGAACGACCGTCTGGCGCAACTGATCGCCGGCGATGTCGGCGCGGTTGCGCTCAACCTGCTGACGGCGACGGCCTTCCTGGTCGCCATGCTGTTCTATGCCCCCGTGCTCGGCCTGCTGGTCGCGGCGGGGGCGGCGGTCAATCTGGCTCTGCTGGCCCGGTCGTCGCGCGCGCTCGCCGACGACAATCGCCGGCTGGTGGTCGCGACCACCATGCAGGCCGGGTTCGCCAAGCAGGGCCTTGGCATGATCACGTCCTACAAGGCGGCGGGGCTTGAGGATCTGTTCCGCGAGCGCCTGTCGGCGATGTATGCCCGGGTGTTGAACCTGCGCCAGACCTTGGCGCGCAAGCGGATGCGGCTCGGCGCCCTGCCCGGCTTCACCGGCCTTGCCCTGGGCGGTCTGGTGCTGGTGATCGGCGCCGACATGGTGATCCGGGGCGAGATGACGCTCGGCATGCTGATCGCCTTTCAGGCGCTGATGGTCGGCTTTCTGGCGCCGATGGCCCAGTTGGTGCAACTCGGCGCCCGGATTCAGGACGGCCAGGCCTATCTTCAGGTTCTGGACGACACCCTGCGCCATCCGATCGCGCCCGAATTCGCCGAAACCGCCACGCCGGCCGCTGCCGGCACGACGCCCGGCCGCCTGATCGGCGCCATCGACCTCCGGGACGTGAGCGCCGGCTATGGTCCGGTGGCCGATCCGCTGATCCGCAACGTCAACCTCACACTCAGCCCTGGCTGCAGGCTGGGCATCGTCGGCGCCTCCGGGTCGGGCAAGTCGACGCTGGCCGCGATGATCGCCGGCATCCATCCGCTGGCCGGCGGCACGATCCTGATCGACGGCACGCCCATCTCCGCGATCCCGCGGGCGCGGCTGCGCCAGTCCCTCGGCTATGTCGACCAGCGCGCGGTCATCCTCGACGGCAGCATCCGCGACAATATCGGCCTGTGGGATCCGTCTCTGCCCGATGAGCGGATCGTCGCCGCAGCACGGATGGCGCTGATCCACGACGTGATCCTGCGCCGCCCCGGCGGCTATGGCGGCCATGTCGCCGAGGGCGGGACCGATCTTTCCGGCGGGCAGCGCGCCCGGATCGAGATCGCCCGCGCCCTGGTCCGCGAGCCGCGCATCCTGATTCTCGACGAGGCGACCGCCTTCCTCGACAACGAGACCGAAGCCCGGCTGCACGCCAATCTGCGCCGTCTGGGCGCCACCACCATCATCGTCGCGCACCGGTTCAGCGCCATCCGCGATTGCGACCGGGTGATCGTGATGGACAAGGGCGCGATCGTGCAGGAGGGCACGCCCGAAGCCCTGCTCTCCCGCCCCGGTCCCTTCCGGCACCTGATGCGCGAGGGTTGAACCCGGTGGAACAGCCGCCAGCCGCATCGCGCCCGACACCACGCGAGATCGCCGAACGGCCCCTGGTGCTGGATCAGCCCGGCGCCTGTTATCTGGTGATGGGCGGCCCGGTCGACCTGTTCGCGGTGTCGTCGGAGCGGCCGGCCGCCCGTATGACCGTGGGCCGGGTGGACAGCGGCGGCGTGCTGTTCGGCGCAGCCCCCTCGCTGCTCGGCGGCGAGCACCTGATCGCCGTCGGCGACGCCGTGACGATGATCTGGCAGATGCCCGAGACGCTGTGGCGCAACGGCGCCGGCGTGCCGGAAATGGCGGCCGGTATTGCCGGCTGGCTCGACGCCGTCGGCGGCGGACTGGCGGCGATGATCGAGCCCCGGCCCAGGCCCGACCTCGTGGTGACCGGCCACAAGGTGACCGGCCGCCGGCTTGCGGCGGGATCGGTGATCGGGGCCACCGCCGAGGCCGGCTGGGTGCGGCTGCGCGCCGGGGCCGGTGCGCTGTTCTGCGGCATCGAGCCGGTGTCGGGGCTGGTGCCGCTGCCCGCCGGCAGTTGGCTGACCCTCGATCGCGCGGCGCGCATCGACCTGCTGCCCTTCGCCGATGGCCTTGCCCGGACCGACTGGCCCGATGCCGTCACCGCCTGGGGTGCCACCGTCGCCGAGTTGCTGCCGATCCTGCGCGGGCTGGCCGAAGCGGATGAGTTGAACCGGGTCCGGGCCCGCGACCGGGCGGAGGCACAGGACCGCCGACAGACGGCCGAACGCTTCGCCGGCCTGCTTGGCAATACCGTGCCACCGCTGACCGACGCCGATGGCGGCGACGGGCTGTTCGACGTGTTGCGCCTGCTGGGCCGCGAACTGGACGTTCCCATACGCCGGCCGGGCACGGCGCGGCGCGCCCAGCTCGACCGGCTGCCGGATATCGAGCAGATCGCCCGCGCCTCCGGGCTGCTGCTGCGCCAGGTGGACCTGGCCGATGGCTGGTGGCAGACGGAGGCCGGCCTGCTGCTCGCCCGCCATGAGGGTCGGCCGGTGGGGCTGGTCTGGCGGGGCGGCCATTACGACATGCTCGACCACAGCGGCGCGCGGCGGCGGGTGACGGCCGCGATCGCGGCCGGGATGGCGGGCGAGGCCCACCAGATCTTGCAGCCCCTGCCCCAGACGACCGGTCTGGTCGAGATGATGGCGGCCAGCCTGCGCAAGGCGGGGCCGGACACGCTGGTCTTCCTGCTCTCCACCCTGATCGGCAGCGCCATCGGCCAGATCCTGCCGATCGCGACCGGGCTGGTTTTCGGCCTGCTGGTGCCGGCGGCACTCCGGGGCGCGCTGGTCCAGGTGGGCGTGCTGGTGCTGCTGGTGGCCGCTGCCGGCTATCTCACCCAACGCGCCTCCGAGATGGCGCGGGAGCGGGTCGCCATGCGCGGCGATGCCGGGTTGTTCGACCGGGCCTGGGCGCGGATCATCGCCCTGCCGCTGCCCTTCCTGCGGTCGCGCCCGGCCGCGATCACGGCCGCCCAGATGGGCGCCGGGCTCGGCAGCATCGCCGGCTTCCGTCAACTGCTCTATCTGAGTGGCGGCACAGCGGGGATGCTGCTCTCGTCCCTTGGCGTCATCGCCTGGCACAGCCCATTGCTGGCCGCACTCGCCGCCGGCCTCGCCGGCCTGCACGTCCTGATCGGGCTGCTTGCCGGCCAGGCTCAGGCCCGCGCCTATCGCAATGGCGAGGCGTTGATCGGCACCGCCGACGCCCAGGTGCTGCAGATGGTGGGGGCGATGGTCAAACTGCGCACGGCCGCCGCCGAGGAACGCGCCGTGCTGCGCTGGGCGGACCGGTTCGCCGAAATGCGTCGCCGCACGGTCCGGGCGCGGCGCATCGGCAATCTCTTCGAAAGCTGGCAGACGGCGTTTCCAATCCTCGCCACGGCGGCACTGTTCACGGTGATGCAGGGGCTGGCCGACGACACCGACGGCGCACCCACCCTGTCCATCGCCGCCATCGCCGCCGTGGCCACGGCCTTCGGGCTGATGGCCGGCGCGCTGTCGCAAACCTTGCGCGCCCTGCTCGGCGCCTGGATGATGCTGCCCGGCTGGCAGTTCGCCCGTCCGCTGCTGGAACGCCGGCCGGCGCTCACCGCCGCCCTCACCGATCCCGGTCCGCTTGCCGGCGACATCGCGTTCGCGGCGGTGGGCTTCGCCTATGACGGCGGCGCCCCGGTGCTCTCGGATATCTCGTTCAGGGTGGCACCAGGGCAGATGGTCGCGATCGTCGGCCCGTCGGGCAGCGGCAAATCGACCCTGGTGCGGCTGCTGCTGGGGTTGGAGACGCCGGGCGCCGGTGCCATCTATATCGACGGCCACGACCTGCGCACCCTGCACCCCACCGCCTGCCGACGACAGATCGGGCTCGTTCTCCAGGACGAGGCTCTGCCCCCCGGCTCGATCCTCGACATCGTCCGCGGCACTGCCAAAGCCACACCGGAACAGGTCTGGGCGGCGCTCGCCGCGGCCGCGCTGGATCAGGAGGTGGCGGCCATGCCCATGGGGCTGCACACCATGCTGCCCGATGCCACCCGCCTGCTCTCAGGCGGCCAGATCCAGCGCCTGGCCCTGGCCCGGGCCCTGCTTCAACGTCCGCCGGTTCTGATCCTCGACGAGCCGACCAGCGCCCTCGACGGCCCGACCCAGGCCCGGGTGATGCAGACCATCCATGCCCTGCCCGCCACCCGCCTGATCATCGCCCATCGCCTGTCGACCATCCGCGAGGCCGGGCTGATCCTGGTGCTGGATGGCGGCCGGATCGTGGAAGCCGGCAGGTATGACGAGCTGATGCAGCGGAAGGGCCGGTTCGTGCGCCTGATGGCGGGCGGTGACCCCTCGTCGGGCCGCAGCCACTGAACGCAAGACGCCCCGCATCGCCGCCGCTAGGCTGCATGACGGGCGGGGGTGTCTCCCCCACGCGGTCCTCCCTCCCCGGCCGGCCCTCGCCCCACCGTTCTTCGGACCCATAGGATCGTCAGAGGCGCCCCGGAACATGACGCAGATATCGTCCACCATCTCGACAGGAGCCGAGAGCTTCCAGGCGAACCGCCGCGACATGCTGGCGCAGATCGACCGGATGCGGAACCTGGAGGCTCGGACCCGCAAGGCGTCGGCGGCGTCGAAGCCGCGCTTCGAGAAGCGCCACCAGTTGCTGCCGCGCGAGCGCGTGGCGCTGCTGCTCGATCCGGGCACGCCGTTCATCGAGCTGTCGACACTGGCCGGCTATCTGATGGACAGCACCGATCCGGACAAGAGCACCCCCGGCGCCGGCGTGATCGCGGGCATCGGCTTCGTCTCGGGCGTGCGGGTGATGATCAATGCCTCCGACAGCGGCATCGATGCCGGAGCGCTTCAGCCGATGGGGCTGGCCAAGCAGTTGCGCGCCCAGGAACTGGCACTCGAAAACAAGCTGCCCTATGTGCAGCTTGTGGAAAGCGCTGGCGCCAATCTGATGAACTACCGCGTGGAGGATTTCGTCCATGGCGGCAGCATGTTCCGCAATCTGGCCCGGCTGTCGGCCGCCGGCCTGCCGGTGGTGACCGTCACCCATGGCTCGTCGACCGCCGGCGGCGCCTATCAGACCGGGTTGTCGGATTATATCGTGATGGTGCGCGACCGCACCCGCGCCTTCCTGGCCGGCCCGCCGCTGCTGAAGGCCGCCACCGGCGAGGTCGCGACCGAGGAAGAACTCGGCGGCGCGCTGATGCACACCACCATCTCAGGGCTTGGCGATTATCTGGCCGAGGATGACCGCCACGCCATCGCCATCGCCCGCGACATCGTGGCAGGCCTCGACTGGGATGCCGGCATCCCGGCACCGGCACCAGAGCGCGCGCCCGTGCCGCCGAAGCTGGACCCTGAGGAATTGCTGGGGGTGATGCCCCAGGATCATAAGCGACCGGTCGACATGAAGCAGGTCATCGCCCGCATCGTCGACGACAGCGATTTCCTGGAATTCGGCGAGCGTTATGGCGGGGCGACGGTCTGCGGCCATGCCCGGATCGAGGGCTTCGCCGTCGGCATCATCACCAATAACGGCCCGATCGACCCGGCCGGCGCCAACAAGGCCACCCATTTCATCCAGGCCTGCTGCCAGTCGGAAACCCCGATCATCTATCTGAACAACACCACCGGCTATATGGTCGGCCGCGCCTATGAAGAAGCGGGCATGATCAAGCACGGATCGAAGATGATCCAGGCGGTGACCAGCGCCACCGTGCCGCAGATCACCATCTATTGCGGCGCATCCTTCGGTGCCGGCAATTACGGCATGTGCGGTCGCGGCTTCAATCCGCGCTTCTGCTTCTCGTGGCCCAACGCCAAGACCGCGGTGATGGGCGGTGAACAGGCCGCCGGCACCATGGCGATCGTCACCGCCGCCGCCGCCAAGCGCAAGGGCATCGAGCCCGACGCCGAAAAGCTTCAGGCGCTTCAGGACCGGATCATCAACATCTTCGACAGCCAGATGAGCGTGTTCGCCACCAGCTCGCGCCTGCTCGACGATGGCGTGATCGATCCGCGCGACACCCGCGCCGTGCTGGCCGAGGTTCTGTCGATCTGCCGCGAGGCCGAGGCCCGCACACCCCGCCGGATGCAGTTCTCGGTCGCCCGGCCGTGACCACCGCTCCCGTCCCGTTCCGGACCAACAAGACAGAGGCCCAGCGCCCGGTCATGGCAAAGCTTTCCCCCTTCTCGACCATCCTTGTCGCCAATCGCGGCGAAATCGCCCGCCGGGTGATGCGCACCGCCCGCAAGCTGGGCTATCGCACGGTCGCGGTCTATTCCGACGCCGATGCCGGCGCCGCCCATGTCGCCGAGGCCGACCGCGCGGTGCATATCGGCGCCGCCGCGCCATCGGCATCCTATCTGCGGATCGAGGCGATCATCGCCGCCGCCAAAGCGGCCGGCGCCGATGCCATCCACCCCGGCTATGGTTTCCTGGCCGAGAATGCCGGTTTCGCCCGTGCCTGTGCCGAAGCCGGCATCGTGTTCATCGGCCCCTCGCCCGAGGCGATCGTCGCCATGGGCGACAAGGCCGGCGCCAAGCGGGTGATGGAGGCGGCCGGTGTGCCCTGCGTGCCCGGCTATCAGGGTGAGAACCAGGACGAGGCAACGCTGATCGCCGAGGCCGACCGCATCGGCTTTCCGGTGATGATCAAGGCCACCGCCGGCGGTGGTGGGCGCGGCATGCGGCTGGTCGAAGATGCGGCGAGCTTCCCTGAGCGGCTGCGCAGCGCCCGGTCGGAAGCCCAGAGCGCCTTCGGCAACCCGGATGTGATCATCGAGCGCGCGATCATCGCGCCGCGCCATGTCGAAATCCAGGTGATCGCCGATCGCCACGGCAACGTTCTGCATCTGGGCGAGCGCGACTGCTCGGTTCAGCGCCGCCACCAGAAGGTGATCGAGGAAGCGCCCTCGCCGGCGGTCGATGCCGATCTGCGCGCGCGGATGGGTGAGACCGCGGTTCAGGCGGCCCGCGCCATCGGCTATGAAGGCGCCGGCACGCTGGAATTCCTGCTCGATGCCCAGGGCCGGTTCTATTTCATGGAAATGAACACCCGGCTGCAGGTGGAGCATCCGGTGACCGAGGCGGTGACCGGGCTGGATCTGGTGGAATTGCAGCTCATCGCCGCATCGGGTGCCGCCCTGCCGATCACGCAGCAGCAGGTGCAGGTGCGCGGCCATGCGATCGAGGTGCGGCTGTGCGCGGAAGATCCCGCCCAGGGCTTCATGCCCCAGAGTGGCCGCTTCCGCGCCTGGGCGCCGACCGCGGCGCTCAGGGTCGATCATGCATTGGGCGGCGACCCGGAAATCTCGCCCTATTACGACTCGATGATCGCCAAGATCATCGCCCATGGCGAGACCCGCGAGGATGCCCGCCGCAAGCTGATCCACGGGCTTGAAGACACCATCGCCCTGGGCATCGCCACCAATCAGGCCTTCCTTGGCCGCTGTCTGGCCCATCCGGTGTTCGCAGCCGGCGGCGCGACCACCGCCTTCATCGGCGACCATGGCGACGAGCTGCTCGCGCGCGATGCGACGTCCGACCGCCGGGCGGCCGCCGCCGCCGCCCTGCTGCTGCACGGCATCGCCATCGACGGCCGCCCGGTCGCCGGGCGCAGCCTGACCCACACCCTGCCGGTGCCGGTGCTGTTCAAACTGGACGGCGCACCGGTCGGCGTCAGCATCAGCCGCAGCGGCCCCGGCACCTATGAGGCCGAGGTCGACGGCGCGGTGCTGACGCTGGCGCCCAGCGTTCTGACCCCGGAAACCGCGGACAGCGCCGGACGGCTGGTGGTGACCATCGACGGCACCGCCGAGAGCGTACATCTGGCCCGCGACGGCAATCATCTGTACCTGCATCTGGGCGGGCGCCCGGTGCGGATCGACGATCTGTCGTTCGAACCCGCCCATCGCGCCGGCGAGGCCGCGGGCGACGGCCGGATCAAGGCGGCGATGAATGGCCGGGTGGTGGCGGTTCTGGCCGCGATCGGCGATGTGGTCGACCAGGGCCAGCCGCTGGTGACGCTGGAGGCCATGAAGATGGAGCATGTCCACAAGGCCGACTGCACCGGCACCATCACCGCGATCACCGTATCCGAAGGTGATCAGGTCGCCTCCGGTCATGTCATGGTCGAGATCGAGGCCGCCGCACCCGCGGCCGCCGGCTGACCGGAGGATGAAGCCGTGAACACCTTGCGCTCGCCGTTTCTATCGGCCGACCATCTGGAATGGCAGGACACGCTGCGTCGCTGGGTCGCCCGCGAGATCACGCCCTTCGTGAACGAATGGGACGAGGCCGAGAGCTTCCCACGCGACCTCTATCGCAAGGCGGCGGAGATCGGGTTGCTGGGGCTCGGTTATCCGGAAGAGTATGGCGGCGTGCCGGCCGACCGGTTCATGGCGGTGATCGCCGGGCGGGAGCTGGCGCGCTGCGGCGCCGGCGGCGTGCCGGCCAGCCTGCTCAGCCATACCATCGGCAGCCCGCCAATCCTGAAGGCGGGGTCGGCGGACTTGAAGGCGCGGGTGCTGCCCGGCATTCTGGCGGGCGAGAAAATCTCGGCGCTGGCGATCACCGAGCCCAATGGCGGCTCGGACGTCGCCAGCATCCGCACCAAAGCCCGCCTGGATGGCGATCATTATGTGGTCAGCGGCGAGAAGACCTTCATCACCTCGGGCATGCGCGCCGATTACTATACGGTCGCGGTGCGCACCGGCGGCCCCGGCCGTGGCGGGATCAGCCTGCTGGTGGTCGAGGCCGACAGCCCCGGCTTTTCGCGCACGCCCTTGAAAAAGATGGGCTGGTGGTCGTCCGACACCGCCACGCTCCATTTCGACGAGGTGCGGGTGCCGGCCTGCAATCTGATCGGCGAGGAAGGCTCGGCCTTTCGCACCATCATGCTGAACTTCAACGATGAGCGCATCGCGCTCGCCACCACCGCCTGCGCCTTCGCCCGGGTCTGCGTGGACGAGGCGATCGCCTATGCGCGCGAGCGGGTGACCTTCGGGCAGCCGCTGGCACAGCATCAGGTCATCCGTCACAAGCTGGTCGACATGGCACAGCGTGTCGAGGTCACCGAGGCCTTCATCGAGCGGCTGGTCTGGTGTCTGGATCAGGGCGACAATCCGATTGCCCAGATCTGCATGGCAAAGAATCAGGCGACCCAGACCATGGCGCACTGTGCCTCGCAGGCCGTGCAGATTTTCGGCGGCGCGGGCTATATGCGCGGCACCACAGTGGAGCGGATCTATCGCGAGGTGAAGGTCAACGCCATTGGTGGTGGTGCCGAGGAAATCATGACGGATCTGGCCAGCCGGCAGATGGGGCTATAAACCTCTGTCTGGATACCCCACCGTTCCGGATGACACCGCCGGTGACACAAGAACACGACGCTGCGGGAGGCCACACCCTTGATCACGCTCTATCACTGCCACGATGCCCGTTCCTTCCGCCCGCTCTGGGCGCTGGAGGAACTGGGGCTCGAATACGAGCTGAAGATGCTGCCGTTTCCGCCACGGGTGTTCCAGAAGCCCTATCTGGAGATCAACCCGCTGGGCACCATCCCGACCATGCTCGATCAGGGCAAGCGGATGACCGAGTCGGCGGCGATCTGCCAGTATCTGGCGGCGCGCCATGGCCCGACGACGCTGGCCGTGGGTGTCGAGGAGCCGGATTTCGGCCCCTATCTGAACTTCCTGCATTTCGGCGAGGCGACGCTGACCTTCCCACAGACCCTGGTTCTGCGCTATGGCACCTTCGAGCCGGCCGAGCGCAAGCAGCCGCAGGTGGTTGAAGACTACACCAAATGGTTCCTGGCCCGGCTGCGGCTGGTGGAGCAGATCACCGGCGAGCAGGACTATATCTGCGCCGGCCGGTTCACCATGGCCGACATCTCGGTCGGCTACGCGCTGCTGCTGGCACAGAATATCGGCATCGGCCACCACCTGCCGCCGAATGTCCGCGCCTATTGGGACCGGCTGGCCGCGCGTGACGGCTATCAGCGCGCCCAGGCGGCCCAGAACACGGCGTCCGAAGACCAGGGTGTGGCGATCACCGCGGTCGGCCCCAAACCCTGAGGCGTGAGCCGCCACTGTCGAGGAACAGACTTGCGTGATCGCCCCCGGTCACGCAAGATTACCGTCAATCATTCAAACGTCTGATTGTTTTCCGACGTCACCTTCGCCCCAGCTTGCCCGAGGATGCGCCCCCATGGACGGCACCAGCCCCGCCACTCAGCCGCCCGCCGCCCTGCCCCCCGCCGCGCTGCCAGTCTTCTCCACCCTCGCCCTGCGGCTCGATGGTGGGGTGGCGTGGATCATCCTGAACCGGCCCGACAAGGCGAATGCGATGAGCGCGCCGATGTGGCCGGAGCTGAAGGCGGCGATGGCGTGGCTGGACGAAACCCCGGCGGCGCGGGTGGGCATTATCACCGGCGCCGGGCGCTATTTCACCGCCGGCATCGATCTGGCGATGCTGATCGAGATGAAGCAATCGGTGGCCGACCCCTGCGACGGCCGCCAGGGTGAGAAGCTGCGCCGCAAGATCCTTGAGATCCAGGACACGATCACCGCGATCGAACGCTGCCGCAAGCCGGTGATCGCGGCGGTGAACGGGCCGTGCATCGGCGGTGGCATCGACCTGATCACCGCCTGCTGCATGCGCTATTGCACCGAGGAGGCGTGGTTCTCGGTCAAGGAGGTCGATGTCGGCCTTGCCGCCGATGTCGGCACGCTTCAGCGTCTGCCCAAGGTGATCGGCGAGGGGCTGGCGCGTGAACTGGCCTATACCGCCCGCAAGGTCACCGCCGCCGAGGCCGCTGCCATGCATCTGGTCAACCGGGTCTATCCGGATGTCGACGCGCTGAACCAGGCTGTGGCCGCCATTGCCGCCGATATCGCATCCAAATCGCCACTGGCGGTGCGCGGCACCAAGGAGATGATCACCTATGTCCGCGACCACAGCGTTGCCGACGGGCTGAATTACATCGCCACCTGGAATGCCGCCATGCTGCTGTCGGACGATCTTACCGAAGCCCTGGCCGCGTTTCAGGAAAAGCGCCCCGCCCGCTTCAGGGATTGAACGTCGGGGATTGAACGTCAGGGATTGAGGGGCCGCCCGGCCAGCAGCGCCTCGGTGGCGAGCAGTGCCGTCCAGGCATCGAACAACGGGTGATGCGCCGCACCGTCGAACGGCACGGTGATGGCGTGGCGGGCCAGGAAATCGCGCACCGACAGCGGGTTTTCACCGGCCATCAGCAGCATGCTGGCCACGTCATGCAGCGGAAACGGCGCCTGGAACTGCCGCGCCGCCGGGTCCGCCTCGACACAGCGCCGGAACAGGCCGGATTCGACCGGTGACGCGCAATGCGCGACACAGATCAGGGTTTCGTCAGCCGCGGTCGCGTCGTCGACCTCAGACCGGTATGCCTGCCAGAAGGCCGCAAGCAGCGCGTCGTCGGTCGGGTGGGTGACCGCCACACCGGCCAGGGCGGGCAGAACGTGTTCCGCGACCCAGGGGTCGATGTCGCCATCGATCGGGCAGCGCGCGATGAACTGCCAGTCGGCGCCATGGGTATCGCGCACCACCATGCCAATGGCAAAGGGCGCGCCATACAGCCCGTTGGTTTCGGCATCGACCGACAAGATCCGCATCACACCTCACCCGCATCAGCCGCGCCGGCGCCGACCAGCCGCAAACCGCATGGATGACCGCACCCGATCAGCGATCATCGATCATCAGCCGGTAACGGCCAAGACCCAAAGCGGCATGGCTGCCGGCATGGGTCGCCTGCCCCACCACCAGCACCGGCAGCAATGCCGCCGGCACCTGGTGGATCACCAGCCGGCCGATCAGCCCGGCCATGGCAACGGCGGGGCGCTGGTCTTTGCCGGCCCGGCGCTGCCATGTGTGCATCCGGCAATCCGATGCATCCCAGATGGCCCCGGCCGATCGGCTGCGGACGCTGTCATGCGGCTCGTCGATCGCCACGCCGTGCCACAGGGCCAGGCCGTTGATCCGGCCGGCCAGCGCCCCCAGCAGCCCTTGCGGATCCTGCACCATCGCGCCGCCACGCCGCAGGGCCAGGGGGGTCAGCAAGTCCAGCGCCACCGATACCAGCCGATCGGGCGCCTGGCAGATCGCCGGCAGCGGGATACCGTCAGCATCCGACCACCCCATATAGCGGCCGATCACATCCAGCCCATCGGCCATGCCGGGGCGTGACAAGCCACCGCGCAGGCCGGCGACCAGCGCCGCCTGCACCTCATGCAGCCGCTCGGCCGCGGCACCCGCCAGCGATATCCGCACCAGCAGATCGCCATCCACCGCATCGACCGCGATCATCACCGGCTTCGGCACCGGCCGACCATCGCCCGCCATCCGCGCCTGATCGCGGAACAGCCAGTCCAGCGTGCAGGGTGGCTGCCACGGGCAAGGTTCCTCGCGCCGCGCCTCGGCCGATGCCCCCTCCATCAGCCGCCAGCCGATGGCCCCGCGCACGGCATTGGCCACCGCCGGATCAGCCGCCGCCGCCCCATGCCCCCGCACCCGCACCGCCACCCAGCCCTCGCGCCAAAGGCCGGCGAAGGCGGCGATATCAGGCACGGTGGCGGTCACCGGCACGGGTGCGGCGGGCGGTGTCGCGGCAGGCGCGTTCATGGCTTGGTGGTCTCTTTATAGGGCAGGCGGATGGGCCGTGGTTTGGGTGTTGCCTTGTCCATGACCATCTCATCAACGGCCAGATCCATGCCGAGGAAGCGTTCGGGCCAGGTCGGGCCGCCATCCTTTCCGGTCGACAGCTTCGAGGCTTTCCGGAGCGCGTTGAAGTCTTTCAGGTCAGGATAGTTCATCCGACCGGCACCCGCGAGCGCCACCCCGATCTCCGGATCTGATGCCGCCAGGAACTCCTTGATGACCGTATTGGCGCCCAGTGCTTCACCCAGAAACGTCGTCATATGCGCGTCAAACGCCCTGAGAAACGGCGCCATGGATTGGCCACCCTCACCGGTCCAGCCTTCGCGGCTGCCAGATGACAACTCCCATGACGCGGGCGGCATCAACATCTCGTCCGCCCCGGCATCATGTCCCTTAAGCGTCAAGGCCAACGCTTTGACCCGCAACTGCCCGGCCCCGAACGGCTTGGCCCGGCCGATCATATGCCGATAGGGTTTCTCAGGATCACCGCCATGGGTCAGAACCCACAACAGCGCCCCCACCTCAACCGCCGTTACATTGTGCAGGCGTATGTCGCTGGTGAAGATCAGATCCTCACCATCCGTCTTCGGGACCAGGAAGCGCAAATGCGAGATGACCTCCTTTGATATATTCTTCTGCTTTTTTTTCTCATGTCTTAATCTTTTTTCCAGAGCACTCTTGCTCTTCGCTTTCTGATCAGCCGGCGTTTGCGGAATATACCGCTTGCGTCCCGCCAGTTTGCTCAGAGGAGAAGAATAATCCTTGATCGTGCCGGACAGGTAGAAGGGCGCGAATGAGGCACGTGGCGCGCCCTGAACGGTTTCGATTGGATCGGATTTCAATGACGGCCAGATTTCGGCTGGCATGCCTGGCTGGAGATACGCCATACCGAAGGATACACGCCCCCGCCTCGCAATGTGTTCGGGCCGGGTCCGGCCATTCGCGCTGCTCAGAATATCTTTGGGTTCATACACATAGCCGAAGAGGGACTCGACAAGATCGAGTTGAAGTCTTTCCTCCTCATCCAGCCGCGGGCGCTCATGGCTGGATGTACGATCGCGGATGGTTCCAACGTCATGATCATGCGCAATTTTAAAGAAACGCGTGAGTCCCAGTTCGATACCGCCTTGTCGCTCGACATAGAAGACCGGGACACGGCCTCCATTATTCAAAGACGGTGCGAGGCTTGCCCATGAGCCATCCGGCACCCGCTTGTTCTTTGCCGGTTTGGTATTGATACGCTCAAATTGAGCCCAGTCTTCCTGCCTTACATCAAATTTTTCGAGTGCCTTTTCGCCAAAAAATACATACTCCCTCTCCTTTGGCTGCCCGGGCCTCCCTCTCTTTTTTTTCTGTCGCTCGTTATCTATATCCCTCAATTTCTGAACATCTATTTTAGCCGGTGATTTATTCGAGAAAATAAAATGCCCACTGCGACCAGTTTCATTAAGCACCCTCTCGTATAGCTTCGGAGCGCGATCTTGATCGACGCATTTAAAAGACCACTCCGGCGCCTTTGAGAAGTCGATGACCTTTCCATTCCTCTGTCCTGAAACCATACCGGAGGGATCGTTCGGAAGCTTCAGCGCCTGATATCGGTCCGCAACCGACATACTCAGCCACTCGGCCCACCTCTCGTGTCGATCGGCTTCTGACGTCAAGCTAACGGGTAGATCATGCACCATCACCGCCCCCCAGTCGCATGGGGTGATGGTGTAGGTCACGCTGCCGCCCGCGTCATTGCGCCTCAACCAGCCCGCCTTGATGTTCTTGGCGGCGAGGGGTGCGTCCGCTTCGTTTTCAGGTTTCGTCCGTGGATGCGTGAAGTCGCGAAGCCCGAACCGAAGATGACCGTCGATCTGAGCCAACCGGCTGTGAGCCACAATCTCGGTGGCCGCCCGGATCATTCCGCGCAGGCTGGCACCGGGAATGACAGCAGGGCCGTTGCTGCCAAGCCTGAGTGGCACCGCAACCTCGACGGTCTCACCAGGTTTGCCAACAACCTGTTCCGTCACCTCATCCCCGATCAGCAGCGGCGTTTCCACAGCCCAGGTGACGCGCAGGCATCCCGAGAAGCCACCTTCCACGGGCAGGTCAAGCGTAAGGTCGCTTATTTCAGGCGTTGCGACTCTTTCGTTCAACGCGACGAAACGGAACGGGGATCTCGCGAGCAAGGCTTCGTCGCCAGTGATATCGCGGGCTTCTTTTTCTTTCTTGCCCTTTAGCGCCCCAGTACCCTGTTTCACCTGCGGAATTTTAACATCACGGCGAACATCTCTTTTTGTCAAATTTGGTAAATAACTTTCCATTTCATCTAGTTTTTTAAATATGATATCATCATCAATACCAATTTTCCTGATTTTATCTCCAGTTCTCTCCAATATTCCATCAAGATCATCAGAAGATATGTTTCCATTATTTCGATAAATATCGCGGGCTTCAGCCTTCGCCTCGTCTTCGATGCGTTGAATTCTCGGATCAGTCATTTCCCGCTCTCCGCCGACGATGTCGCCTTGAACCACCCGAACCCCTTGCCTGTCCCATGCCCGAGCATGAGCCCATCATTATCGATGCTCTCGACCAGCCGATCGAACAGCGCGCGATCCTCGGCGGTCGCTTCGCCGATACCGCTGCGGCTGGCGAGGGTCAGGGTCAGGGTGAAGCGGGTGCCGATGAAGGTGTTGGTGGCGAACAGGCCGCCATCGATCGGCGCGCCCGAGAAGCGGTCGAGTTTCACGCTGGTGACATCCCATGCCGCCTTGGCGCTGACCTCGCGGACAGACAGTCGCAGCAAACCCCGGAAGCCCGACACGCCGAACAAGCGCTGCACGGGTGTCATCTTAAGGTTGGTGGAATAGACAGCGTCCCGGTCGTCCTCCGTCGCGTCTTTACCGCGCCGCAGTTCCTCCAGGGCCATGATCCATGCAGCACGGGCACGCAACACGCCGGCAACGGCGCTGCCCGGGATCAGCGGCGTCTTGCCGTCGAGGCTCTGGGCCGCCAACTGCGCCGCCTGTTCCTTCTCTGCACGGCCGATGCCCTGCGCCGGGCGCTTCCGGCCACGGCTGGCATCGATGCTGACGAACGGCCCCCGGCAATACAGCTTGAACGCCACCTCGCACCGGGCGTCCGGCGCATAACCCTCTGGCAGACCCACGATATCCTCGGTGCGGTCGAGCGCGCCTGTGTCTGGATTCAGGCAGTGATAGACGCCTTGGATGCTCTCCCCGACCAGACCCACCAGCCCGTCGCCATCCGCCTGCCCCCGGCCGATCTGGACGCCGTCGCGCCAGCGGGCAAGCAGGGGGAGGAGGTCGGAAAGATGGCGGTCCAGCGCCTGGCGATCACCACCCAGCAGGATCAACTGACAGCGGAATGTCAGGCCCGGCGGCAGCATTTCCTGATGGAACAGCCGGCCGGCATCGGCCGTGCCGCTTTTTGGATCGATGGCGGTGCGGCCGGCGACATAGGCATGGTCGTGCCGGCCGCTTGCCGCAGGGCCGCTGAGCGCCGCCGCATAGGGCGCGCCGTCATTGATCGGATGGGCGGGCTCAACCATGCTGGCGCCACCGACGATCATCGCCGCCATCAGATCGCCCTCGCCTGACGCCCCCAGATCGCGGGACCGGCCGAACAGGCGGTCGCGCGCGCCACCTTCCGCCAGATGACGCAGCATGCCCTTCAGGGTGGTGCCGGGAATCCAGGGCTTGCCCTTATGGTCGCGCAGGATGCCGGCAAAGGCTGGTTTGACCGTCGCGCCGTCGCGCTCGATTGGTGGCAGGACGCCGGGGATATCCTCGCCGCTGCCGACATGCAGCGGTGTCCGGTTGGTGAAATCCAGGGTCAGGACCAACCGCGCCGGATGGAGCATCGACAGAGTGTCGGATGGTCGCTCCTGGGGCCGCTCCGCTGTCGCGCTGTCAGACATGATAGAGCCCTTCCACCAATGCGTCATGGTCAACAAGGTTCAGCAGAATCTCGCCATAGCCATTGGCGGGCTGGAACGGACAGATTGTCCAGTCGGGCGCGCCGCCGGGCCGGCGGCAGACTGGCAGGCCAGTGTTGAGCCGGCGCTGGATATCCTTCGCCGTCGCATTCTCAATCAGGAACACCGAGCCCGGCTCGGTCAGGATAAACGGGTAATAGGTATGGGTGCCGAACGGCCGGTGGGCGAGTGCCTGATAGCCGCCGGCAAGGCGCTGGCGGGCATAATAATTGGCCAGCCGCGCGCCGGGCAGCACCTCGGCCCAGTATTCGGTATAGGCGGCATGGGTGGTCAGGGCGGTCTCGCCCGCAACCCGATCGCCCCAGGCCATCACCGCCGGTGTCACCAGGGTGATGGCCCATGGACCATCGCCCTCAGCCACGGCGCCCCTGCCGCGCAGCCGCACGGCTGACAGGCTGGTCACCCGGGTCATGTCGGCATGGGCGCCGTTATTGCCCACCCCGTCGAGCCCGGCCGCCACCATCGCCACCAGCCGCGCCCAGCATGCGGGGTCGGCATCGTTGCGCGCCATCTCGAACCGCCAGCGTCTGTGCTGTGTTGGATCGGAACCGATCAGATGCGACCGCGCCACCTCGCTGAACAGCAGCTTGTCGGCCGAGGTATGATCCGCGCCGATCTGGGTGTGGACCCGTTCCAGCCGGGGCATATCCGCGGACGGCAATCCGGCCTCATCTCGCGCCTCGCGCCAAGTCTTGTCCTTCCAGTCCATCATGAACTGAACCGGCTTGCGATCATGCAGAATGCCAACATGGCGGGAGGCACCCTCCGGCCAGCGCCCCGGCAGCAGCGCGTCACGGATCTCTCCATCCGCGCGGCTGACCAGCGACATCGGCAAGGGCAGATCATGGGCGGACTCCGCTGCCCCGCCATCGTCACCGCCCGGCTCGGTTTGTCGCCGCATGGGAAAGGCGTGGCTGATCCGGATCGCCGACAGGCTGTGCTCAATCGCCGGATCATCCAGACGGCACCCGCCGCGACGCAGCGCTTCGGCCAGCGCGCCCTTGATCACACCGCCGGGGATGACGGTCGCACCCTCGCGGATATTGTCGGCTGTGTGCCGGGTGTCGACCAGCAAGGGACGGTCGAGGGTGATGTCGAACACCACGCGGTCATCCACCGCATCGCCGTCCGCCGCCGGCGGAACCAGCGGCCGCGGTGTCGCCTCACCCAGCCGCGCCGATCCATCGGCAACCATGCCGAAGCCGGCGGATTTATACGAGCCGATCGCCGGCACCAATGCCCAGGCCCTGGCCAGTAGAGCGCGATCGCGGGCGATGTCTTCGGGCGTGCCGCGCAGCACCACATGGCCGCGAAAGACCACCTCCTGCCCGGGCGGCGCCACCAGTTCGATATCGGCCAAGGCACCGGCCGCGACGCTGCCGGTCGCCTCATCGATCCTGATCCGGGTCAGGTGATGCGCGCCATCGGCTGACGACCCGATATCCGTCACCAGATCGGCGAACAGAGCGGCCCCGCGCTGCGACGTCGCGCCGTCGGTCGGCGCGGCCCCGAACAACCGGGTGATGGTCTCGCTGTCGCAGATCCTATGGCGGGCCAGCGTCGCCATGCCGGCGCGCATCAACCCCTTGACCTGATCGGCGGGCACCACCGGCCGGCCGGCCGCATCGCGCAGGCTGCGGGCATCGATGCCGAAACTGCCCGCTTCGTTGCCCTGCATCAGAAACGGGCTGATCAGGCTGATCTCAATTGTTACGCGGCAACGGTGGGTCATGACACCGCTCCCGATGGACGATCGCAGACCGGCGGCATGGCGTTGACATAGTCCCCGAGTTCCGCCGCCAGCAGCAGGGACCGGATCTCGTCCCTGATCTGATCCGTCGGATCACCGGGCCAGATGTCGATCTCCTTTCGCTCCATTGCGGTTCGTCGACCGGGGTTGTCGAAATAGGCCGCGCATTGTGTCTCGTAATCATGCGGTGGCAGGCGCAACAGGCGATGGACCTGCGATGTCGGCAGCCCTTGCGGCCCGGTCAGCACGCGCAGGCGGTCGAACAGATCGCCCAGCTTGTTCCCAGGCAAGGACAAGTGCTTGTCGATCTCCGCGGCCATGTCTTCAGCGGCCGCAGGCAGGCGCGCGCGCAGATGCCGGTCCAGATCCTGTTCCGGCAGCGACAGGCTTTCAAAGGCGGCAATGCGCAACCGGTTCTCGGGCGCCGCCATGGCCTTCTTGGCGCCATTCGCCAGCGCCTCGGCGATCGACCGCGCCTGACGCACCGATGCCTTGCGGTCGCAGATCGCGATGCCCATGGCATGGGTCAGCGCATGGCCGCCAATCTTCCAATCGGCGCTGACCTCGAAGACCAGTTGCGCCAGCGGCAGCGCCAGCCATGCCGGCACGATCCAGGCGAATTCATCACCGCCCCACATCAGGGTCTCGAAGCGGTATTGTGGCTCCGCGGCGCCGTTCTTCTCTCTGGCATCGGTCTCCATGTGGACAACATATGGCAGTATTGCCTCATCGGCCGCGCGCGCTTTGAACCACGACATCACCGCGCTCAGCAGGGACTTGCGCAGGTCTTGAAGTTCCCGCGACATCCGGCCGGCGGCGTCATGCGCCGAACCGCTCGTCGCCAACTCATCTCGGATGGTGCCGAACTTGTTGCCATCGGCATAGATGATCGCGATCTTGTTCTGCGCCGGTTGCGGCAGCCCGTTCGGCGGCTGATCGACCATGTGCTGGGTGGTGGTCACGACGTTATGGCCGGCCAGAGCCCCAGATCCGATCTGATCGCCATAGAAGCGGTGCCGTTGGCTGATGCCGAACTGCCGACGCACCTCTACCGAGACCGCAGCCGGTCGTTCCGGGCCGTCCCCATAGGCGAACATCTTGCCGGAATCGGCCGGCAGCACCCGGTTGAGACCATCCACCAGATTGATTTCGGGGTTAAAGGCCGGCAGCGGCAGGCTCCATGTCTGCATCTGTCGGGCGCGGTTGCAGGCGGTGGCGACATGTTCCGCCGCATCGATATCGTCACCATCGATCCTGGCAATATCGACCATGACACTCAGATAGCGCAGGGGCGACGGCGCGGGCGCCTGCCGCATCCACTGCTCGACCGCGTTGCGCCTTGCCTCCGCCGCTGCATCGTCATCGGCATCAAAGGTGAATACCGCCTGCGATGCCCCCTGATGTTTGAGTGTCAGCGATGTGAATTCGTCCCTTGCCCGACAGGCTAGCCAGTCAGCCGCGTCCAGCAGGGCCAGCCCGGATCCCCGGATCACCGAGAGATTCTGCGTGTCGTAAATCGTGTCGGCAAAGTTCACGCCTTCCAGGCGCAGGACATAGCAGGGCATCAGGCACTGAACCTTATTCGAGAAGAATGCGGCCTGTCATACAGCCGGAAAACACGTTACCGTTCGCCGACACACGGGACAAGCGCATATCATGCGGGAATATTTTCCACCCGTTATGCAACGCCATCGCAGGACGAGATCCGCATGACCGCCCACGAGACCCTTACCGCCCACAAGATCCGCACCGCCCTTGATCTGCCGATCTATCGCACGCTGGGTCGCGGCAAGCGGATGGTCCATGTCGTCGAAGGTCCGCTGGCACGGCGAGAAGACGTCATGGCGAAGCTCCCTGAGTTGCCGGCGGATACTGAACTCGTCTGTGTCTGGACGGAGAATGCGGCCGACACATCGAAGCGGGTCCGGTTCGATGCCTGGCATCCGAAAGCGGCACAGGACACGGCCGAGGCCTTCGTGGCGCGGTGTAAGGACCAGAAGCTCGATGTCTTGCTCGACGCATCGGGCAATCTGATCCACCTGAGCGCGTCTTCAGCAGATCCGGGTGACGGCGGCGCTCCGGGTAACGATGGCATCACCAACCTCGCCTCACGCTGGCTGGCGGCAATTCTTGGCGAGTTGCGGCCGCTGCTGGCCTGGGAAAGCCGGTTCGTCCAGGTCTTCGCCAGGGACGACGCAGCTTATCGTGACCGGCCTCTCCCCGCCCACGCGCTTGCCCATGGTTTTCGAACGCTGCAAGACAATGATGCCGAGACGCGGTCGGCATCGACCGACCACCTCGACAGCGCTTATCTTCTGCCCCATCTTCGGCAACTCTTTACAAAAGCACCTGAGACGCCCGCAGAAATCAAAGACATGTCTGATCGTGTCGGCATCTGGAGTTATGCGTGGACGCCGCCAGCCGGATATCAATTCACGATTGAACCCGCCAAGGGGGCCGAGCCAGTGACCGTGCCGTTGGCCCGACTGTTGGTTCACGTCTGTTTCGATGGCATCACGCTTCTTGAATGGGTGGTGCGGAAAGACCGCGTCGAGAATCCAGAAAGCAAGACACTGCTCGACATCTGCCTGGACGCACCTGACAAGACTGAGCCAGTTGTTACGTTGGCGGATCTGCTTTGGCTGAACACCATCCTGCGTTGCACCTATTCAACGTTCCTTGACTCGGGCAAGAATTGTGTCGTCACACTGACAGTCGACAAGCATAAGTCGGCACAGATGGAAACCTGCAATGGTCCTGCTTCGAACAAGGACACCGCGACCGGCTGGCTGGCCTTACTGGCCGCGCAAGCCGAACAACTGGTCGGCGCCCCGCTGGGCCGGCTGGTGCTCGACCAACGCGCCCGTGTTCAGACCAGCGCGATCCTCGCCGGCGAGCGCTCCGATCTCGAACCCGCGATCGAGCGCGAGGATCAATTGCTGGCGCGGCTTGCCGATGTCGAGGATGCCGGCGCCGGCTGGCCCTACAGCGCCGCTTTCGCCCGCGACGAACTGGAGCACCGCCGCTATGGCCGCTTCACCGACAGTGGCACGCATTTCACCATCGCCGATCACGCCTTCGCCCTGATGGCCTATGGCAAGTTCGGCTTCGAGAACGTGATCAGGCATATGCGCGGCCCCTATAACCGGCTGTGGCTGATCGCCCAGTTCTATGAGGCCTTTCTTCAGGTCACCGCCGGGCGCTTTGCCGCCTGCGATATGACAAAGCGCGATGCGCTCAACGCGGTGCGGGAAAGTTTCCTGCACTTCGCCGCCCGCCTTCATGCCGAGAAAGTGTCGAGCCAGCTTCAGGCCTGCGATCTGTTCAACCGGATGAGAGCGGCCCTGACACTGGACCAACGCCGCATCGAACTGGCCGAAGACCTCAACCGCGCGGTCAGCATCGCCGAGATAGCCGACAGCCGGCGCGCCACCGAGCGTCGCGAGGAATTCGCCCTGGTCGTGACCGCGGCGGCAGTAACGCTGGCGGGCTATGATCTGCTCGACAAGCTCTGTCTCGACGATGCCTCCGGCTGGGCCAAGATGGCCGGATTGGTCGTGTCACTGCTGTTCGGCGCGCTGATCGGCACCTGGGCCACCGGGGTTCTGCGCCATGAGAGCCTGTGCGGCATGGTCTGCCGCGGCGGGGTTCGGGGTATCGTGCGGCGGCTGTTGCGGCCATCGGAGGGCCGGCGCCCGTGATCCCCGGGCCGCGACCACAGACCAGTTTCTATCCTAAAAGTTCTTTCGTAAAACATCTTGCTACCATGGGTAGATAGAACTAGGGTCGTTACCAGACGGAATGGTGAGGCCTGACGGAACCTGTCGCAGGCCGGCTGTCCGATCAGAGGTCAGATCAGAACGGCAGACCCGGTGCCCCTGCGGCACCGGACCGGGGCGGTCATGTATCTGAGACCACAGGCCGAAAGCCCGGCGCGCGCATCCGCCCGGGATCGCGCGCAGGCGCCGCATCGGCGCATCCGGCCCGCCCCGGTCATGACAACGCGCACCTGCTTGAAGACGAGCACCGTGGACCTGCCACCGGCGCGGCGTCCGCGCAAGCCGAAGGGGTTGATCATGCCAGCGTCACCGAAGCACATCGCCATCCTGAAAGAGACCCGCGATGCCGACCGGCGGGTCATTCTGCTGCCCGACGCGGTCCGCCGCTTCGTGGCCGACGGGTTCGACGTTGCCGTCGAGCAGGGCGCCGGCGCCGGGCTCGATATCGGCGACCATGACTATCAGGCCGTGGGCGCCCGCATGGTCTCCACCGACGAGGCCTGGGGCCAGGGGCGGTTTCTGGTCAAATACCGCTATCCGGCGCAAGGCGAATGGCACCGTTTCCGGCCCGACACGCATCTCTGCGCCTGGTTCTATCCGGGCGAGACCCGCGCCCTGACCAATGAGCTGTGCCGGCGGAATGTCACTGCTTATACTTATGAGTTCTTCCGCACCGACAGCGGCCATTTCCCGCTGATGGGGCCCGACAGCGAGATATCCGGCCGGCTGGCGGTGATCGAGGGCGCCCATCTGCTGCTGAACACCGAAGGCGGCCGCGGCGTTCTGCTGGCCCATGTGCCGGGCGCGCGCCGGGCGCGTGTGCTGGTGATCGGCCATGGCAATGCCGGCGGCGCCGCCGCGCGCACCGCCGCCGCGCTTGGCGCCGAGGTGACGGTGCTGGGCCACCGGGTCGACACCCTGCGCCGTTTCGCGGCCGCCATGCCCGCCGATATCCGCTGCGAGATGAACACGCCCGAGGCGCTGGAACGGCTGGTGCCCGATGCCGATCTGGTGGTCGGCGCGATCCTGATCTCCACCTATGACACGCCGACCATGGTGGCGCCCGAGCTTGTCGCGCGCATGCGGCCGGGATCTGTGATCGTCGACGTCACCTGCGGCTATGGCAGCGGCTGGCTGCCATCGGCCAGCAAGGTGGCCCGCTATGGTGAGCCGGCGCAGGTTCATCACGGCGTGCTGCATGTGAAGAACGACGTGATGCCGATGGCCGTGCACCGCAGTTGTGCCGAGGCCAACAGCGCCAACATGACCCCTTATCTGCTGGCGCTGGGCAATGCCATCTTCAATCCCGCCCGCCCCGATCCGGTCTCGCAGGCCGGCAAATTCGTCGAGCGCGGCCGCGTGATCCACCCGGTGATCCTGCACGACTATGCCGTGCTGGACGGGCAGGCCGCGGAATGACTGTCTCGACCGCCGCAGCCGCACCCGCGGCATCGATCGATTATGCCGATCGCGCCGCGTTCTATGAGCTGGAATATGACGACCGCAACGACCTGCCCTTCCTGCTGGCACAGGTCGGACCCGAGGTGGGGTCGATCCTGGAAGCGCCCTGCGGGGTGGGACGGGTGACATTGCCACTGGCCGAAACCGGCCGATCGATCACCGCGCTGGATATCGAACTGGCGATGATCGAGCGGTTGACCGCGCGTGCCCGCACCATTGCCAATGGCGCCTTGATCGAGGGCGTGGTCGCCGATCTGCGCGCCGTGCGGCTGTGCCGGCGCTTCGATCTGGTGATGAGCCCGGCCGAGGGCGTGCAATTGTTCCTGGCCGATGACGATCTGACCCAGGCGGTGACCACCCTGGCCCGCCATGTCGATCGCGGCGGCCGCCTGCTGATCGATTGCGCCACATTCGACCGCCACGCCCCCGACGATATCGACGATCAGCCGGGGTATTTCAGCCCCGGTCTGGCCGATGGTGTCGAGATCCTGGAATGGCAGCGCCCGCTTCCCACCGGCGGGACCATGACCCGCTGGCGCACGCAATGGAATGACGGCCCGACCATGCGGTTCCGCTTCCGCTATGCGATCGACGACCATGGCGGCACGGATGGTGGCGGCGACACCAGCGGCGGCTTCGTCTCGACGCTGGAACTGCGCCGGCCCGACCCGGAGCGGATCATCGCCGCCGCCGGCGCCGCCGGCATGACGCTGGACCGGCTGGATGGCAGCCGCCGCGGCACGGCCTTCGACGACCACGCCCCGCGCATGGTCTTTCAGTTCCGGCGCGTCTGACCACGCGCCCGGCCGACCGCAAGGAGGTGATCCGATGAGCGAAACCGAAGCCCTGTCGGGCCGTCTGGACGACATCGGCCAGAGCTTCGACAACGAAACCGGGCTCATACGCACCCGCCAGCCCGCCACCCTGCCGGCCGATCCCGACCGGATCGCCTATTTCCGCCAGTATCTGGCCGATTATTTCAACGATGCCTTCGTGCCCGGCATGGGTGCCGAAGCCATCCTGGCTGCCCTGTCGGACCATGGCGGCACGGCCGCGGGCCGGCCCTGCCGCTGGCTGGATCTGGGCGCCGGCACATCGACCCTGTTCTGGTCGCTGGCGCTCGACGCCGTGCACGAGATCTGGGCCGCCGATGTGATCCCCGAAGCCCTGATCGTGCTCGACGGTTTCGCCCGCGCATCCCATGTCCCGCCCTGTTATGGCGATGTCATGACGATGCTGGGCCGGCCGCCGGACCATCTGGCGCGGATGCGGCGACGCATGGCCGGCTATCTGGTGTTCAACGCCCTGACCACCTGGCCGTCGGCGCTGGCCGGCGAACGCTTCGACCTGATCACCGCATTCGGCACCATCGGCATCATGCCCGATGCGGCAAGCCATGCCGCCTGCATCGCCGAAATCGCCCGGCATCTGGCGCCGGGGGGCCGCATCGTCGGGACAGACTGGATCCGCAGCCCGGCCTTCATCGCCCGCGATGGCCACGACAACCGCTATCTCGATCGCCCGGCGCTGGAATCCGCGGCCGCCACGGCGGGGCTGACGCTGCGCCATGGCATGAAACTGCCGATCCAGGGCGATCCGCTTTACGACCACATCCTGATCTGGGCCTTCGCGGCCGCGTGACGCCCGATCCGGGCGCATCATTCCCCCGACCGGACTGGACGCTGTGGCCGGGCGGCGGCCCCACCGCCCGGCCCCGACACCCCGGGGGGGGTGGCGGCCAATCCCGCCCCCGGGCTCAGCCCGGGAAGCGACCCGGGACCCTTGACGGGG